>NZ_BAAHBH010000003.1:0-760589 GCF_054776815.1 Spirosoma gilvum
GCCAAGCCACACAAGCTATGTCGTTCCAGCAGAACGCATTTGTGTTGGGTTCGCGCTTTTTCTACTCACCAATGGCTTTGCCGAAGTTGCACTTTTTTTAATAACAAAACCTAAAGGCGAAGGTATGTGTGTTGTATAGGTAGAAGGGAGAGTAACTGTGTTTTAAAATCTCATCTTTATTGGTAATGCCGAGTCGTTTCGCTTCTAGTATCGACCGCATGTAATAGCCGACTGAAACCGCTACACAGATACCTTTATCGCCCTGATCGATAACCGGAGGGGCATATTTGGATAGGTCAGTCCGGTTTGGCAATCGTTTGATTGGCTGAGGGAGCCATTTTTGCTGGAGTGTTTCGTAGTCGTATTCGTTGATCGTGAGGCCCTGCCAGCGTGCACCTGCTGGGATAACATTCGCAAAGTCTCGTTTTCGAACAGAAACAGAGCCATCCCAGTTTTTAATTTCAAAAACAGTAGTCTGGGAATAAGGTGAATCTCCCAGCATATTCTTTATGGCGTATTCTGTTCCTCCCCAGAGTGATTCAATAGATATGTAGGGTAAGTAGGAAGGACTTGCGGTCATTACCAGCGAATTGAGTGTCTGGCAAAGTGCATTTGTAAATACTGTGCCAGAATAAAGTTTTGGCCATCCAAATAGATTGATATAGCCGGGGGTTGACGGAGTAGAGCTTCCTAGTTTAATGATACCTTTTGTACGCAGGAACAGTTTTTGAATCACCTGAGTGCTCATACTTATACCAAGTGTTGTTAAAGCTGACAATACAATCGGCTTTTGGTCTATCCGTTGCGTACTGCAATCGGCGATAAGCAAGCCAAGACGTACGTTTTTAGCCCTTAGCCAGTTTTCGACTTCATTGACAGCTAAGCCGGTTTTATTTTCCTTATCCAGTCGCCAGTTTGCAAACGTTTCAGCAGGATTGGCAGGCGCTATTCCATAGCCGGAGTAATACAGAATGATCATGTCCTGAGGAGAGGTTTTGAGGGCTGCAATCGTGTCGCGTAACGCTTTACTGGTAAAATTGGCTGGGTCCAGTCGTCGGATTTGCATTGGGTAATTTGCTGTCCAGCGTATACTATTGACGAAGCCATTCATCAGCGTATCATTTTCCATATTGATCCGTCCAAACTCTACGTCGCGTTGGTCCGTACAGAAAATAACGTGTAGTTGGGGAGATGGTGGCTGGGATTTCGATATCGACTGAGCAAAAAGAGGAAAACAGCCAACAATAAGGGCAAGGATGGTAAGGATTTTCATTGGATGATTGACGGGTAGTTTAGGCTCCTCAAGTATAAACTATTTGACAATCAATATAAAACGTATTGATAAATGTATATTTGGCGCGAATTCCTCGCCCTATGAAACGGCCAATACTTCTTTGTCTGCTTTGTCTCTGGTGCTGGGACCTATTAGCCCAACAGAGCCTGTCCGATAGTCTGCAACGACTGCTTACGCAACCCATTGCGGATACCACCCGCATTCAGGTTCTTGACCAATTGAGTCGGTCGCTGATGTATTCGAAACCATTTGTGGCCATGCAGCATGCCCAGGAGGGGCTGACCCTGGCCCGTAAGGTGGGCTTTAAACGAGGAGAAGCGCGTATCCTGAACCGGATCGGGACTATTTTTCGACTTACCGGTAATTACGACCGTTCGCTGGAAGCACATCTGGCTTCGGTAGAAGTGGCCGAGACTAATCGGGATGCCGATGCGCTGGCTCGTACCTACAATAACATGGGTAATCTGTACTCCGAGCAGAAAAATTCGCCCAAAGCCATTGCCTATTATCAGAAAACCAGTGCACTAGCTTCTCAGTTGGCCAATCTGAACCTAAAGCGGATTGCGCTCTCGAATATCGGATCGGAGTATGCGGTTCTTAATAAATTCGATTCGGCTCTGGTCTATACCCGTATTGCTTATCGGGATGCGCTTCAACTGAAAGCTCAGGATATTCAGATTGAACTGATGATCCTGGCGTATATTTATAAGCGTATGAACCGTTCAGGTCTGGCACTGACCTATTATCGAAAAAGTATTCCTACGTCTTTGGCTCTTAAAAACGATCGTACGCTGAGCCAAACCTATCTGGAAATGGCGGAGGTGTTTCGAGCCGATCACCAGGCCGACTCTGCCATTGTGTATGCCCGAAAATCGCTGCAACTGGCCCAGTCGGCCAATATGCTCAATACCATCCTGAAAGCCAGTACGTTGTTGTCAGAGATGTATGATACGCCTGAACCTCGTCAGGCGCTGGCGTATCTAAAAATAGCAGGAGCAGCCAAAGACAGTCTGGAAAATGCGGAGAAGATAAAAAACTTCCAGAACATTGAGTTCAATCAGAAAATGCGCCAGGAGGATGCCAAACGGCTGGAGGAAACCTATCGGACCCGCATTCTGATGTACTTGCTGGCCAGTGGCGTTGGAGCCTTTATGATCATTGCCTTGATTCTGCTTCGCAACAACCGCCATAAACAAAAAGCTAATCGGCTGCTCCAGCACCAGCGTGACGAAATTAATGCCGAACGACAGAAGGCCGAAACGGCGCTAATGAAGCTGAAAGCTACGCAAACCCAACTCATTCAGCGGGAGAAAATGGCCTCATTAGGCGAACTCACAACCGGAATTGCTCATGAAATACAGAACCCATTAAACTTCGTCAAAAACTTCTCGGAAGTAAGTACGGAACTGATCGACGAACTAAAGGAGGAAGCCCAGGCAGGGCATGCCAACGACGTATTAGCCATCGCTGATGATCTGGCCCAGAATCTACAAAAGATTACGCATCACGGAGATCGGGCTGCTGCTATTGTAAAAGGGATGCTCGAACATTCCCGCACCAGTACGGGCGAACATCAGGCTACTAACCTGAACGCTTTGGCCGACGAGTATCTGCGTCTGGCGTATCAGGGCTTTCGGGCGAAGGACAAAGCTGGTTCGGCAGATCAGTTCAATTGTGAGTTAACTACTGAGTTCGATGCTACTTTAGGCGTAGTTGATGTGGTTCCTCAGGAGATTGGACGGGTATTGTTGAACCTGTATAACAACGGGTTTTATGCCGTTCAGCAAAAACAGAAACTGGCCCCAGTTGCCTACCGCCCTGTTATTAAGGTTACTACCACTCGCACTAACGACAAAGTGGCGATTCGGGTACAGGACAACGGTATGGGTATTTCCGATTCAGTGAAAACGAAAATCTTTCAACCCTTTTTTACCACCAAACCGACAGGCGAAGGTACGGGCCTAGGCTTGTCCTTGAGTTATGATATTGTAACTAACGGGCATGGTGGATCACTACTGGTGGAGAGTCAGGAAGGGGAGGGGGCCGCCTTTATCATTGAACTGCCGCTATAATAGCCTGACATTTTACAGTCAGGTTATTACGGATCAGTCAAACCAGTAAGCCTACTGCTTTTTGGTTTCTTTAAAGCTAGTGGCGGCTACCCGAATTTTTCTATCTGGCATTTCTGCTACTTCCATCAATAGGGTTACCAGGCCCGCTTTTCCGGCTATAGTTAGGGTTGCGTGTCGCTGTGTACCAGATGGATCGTCAAAGGTGGCTTTAAGAACAGTTGTTCCTTCCTGATAAGGCGTTCCCCAGGTACATGTAGTGGATTGAATCGTGCCAACCATTTTATGATCTGCATTGCCGGGAGTTATCATAACCTGTGATTGACTAATCACTACAGTACTTTGCTCATCCACGGTCCGTTGTACTACTCCCGAGCCGTCGAGATACTCGGTCTTGGCAGAAACAAGAGTTACTTCCTTATCGCACTGACCAAAGCTTAGGCTGGCAATCAGAAACAGAACGGTAAATACAATTAGATTTTTCATACTACAAAAGGATTTAACGTTGAAAACACCACCAAACATAAATAGATACGATGTACTATGCAAAACCATGTAGCTTGCATTGCCTAATAAATGATTAACGGCTTTATACGTGGATAAAAGGGTACGAACTAGTTAATGCCGGATGGTAAAAAGCCCTTACATAAAGAATCACAGCCTACAAAACAGGCTGTGATTGGTAACGGTAAGTATTAGAATGGTTTCGATTTAGTTCTAAATTATTGGCAAAGAACTAATGACCGTTACTTCTTTAGTGCCATCGGAGCGCGTTGATGTTTCGGCCGATCTTACGGCCTTCCGACAAGCCTACTTCGTTGTCATGACGGGTATGGATACCACCCATCAATCGGGAGTTGGCACACTCCTGAGCAGCCTCCCAAAATGAGCGATAATGCCGGGTTTCATAAAGCAGCGTATGCTTTACTAAGTTGGGATAGTAATAGGCTTTTTGCGCCGATACTGGCTTAATAAGCATGACCTCTTCTGCGTAGTATGTATAGGGTTGCCGATTTGTATGCGTATTGTCCGTAAAGGAAAAGCTGGGCCCATACAGTTCGGTTAAAACAGTAGCTGTAGCGGCTGATTGTACCGCATGGCCCGAATAGAACGAAGGAAAGGGGGGCTCCAGAAAGAATGGTAGCCAGGGTTTCTGGTTTTTATTTGGTGAGAGGCTCGTATGGATGAAGGAAGAAGGCCGTTCGACCATGAATGTAAATTTGGTTTTCCAGCAGCAAATGAAGGCATCGGCCACGGCCATACCCACCCGGGCGTAAGTTTCGGCCGCTTTGACTAAATCGGTGTGACTGTTGCGGATAGCAATCGTAGCCAGGTTATAGGAGTGTCCGGGCGGAGAGCAGGTTTCTGTCGGGTCGTCGCCCCACCACATCACAATAGCCTGGTCGGTTGGGGTTAGTGCCTTTTTACGTTCAAACACCTCTTTATACTGCTGGTAATATTGACTGGTTGTATCCGTCGAATAAACCAGCGGTTTGGGCAGGGGCAACTGACTATTACGGGGAGAAAAGGTACGGTTCTGCCCCCAGGTTGGATGCATAGGTATTTTCGTGTTGGATTGGCCAACCAGGGGAGGTACCCACATGCCTTTACCGGCTGGCCGTACATAATCGACAGGGAAGTTACGTTGGTAACCTTCGTGACCACCATCATTTTTCGACCATTGATATATTTTGGTCGCGATCGTTTTGCCGAATTGCTCCGAACGTTCGACTACATCCTGACCAAGCTGGGCAGCATAATAGTGGTGGATCGCCTGTTCCAGGGAATCGATTGGCCCTGTTTTTTGTGTATAATCATATAGCGCTCTAAGCAGGTATGCCTGTCCTGCATTTAGGGCAAGTTCCCAACAGTACGTTTTATGACTATCTGGTTTGGGTAACAACAAGGTATCTGATAAGCTACGGATTACAGACCGGTGTTTAGGAGAAGCATACACAACGGTTTCGTACATAGTCAATCCCAAATAGCCAATGGCTCTCGAACCGTAGGTGGGTGTATTTTTAGGGGCCTTAGTCATGATGCGAACGGTCATATCGGCCCAGTTACTGGCAATCTCTTGACCGGTTATAGCAGCAGGTTGGGATTGGGCAAGCAGTGAGTGGCTAAACCCCAATAGCCAACAGACCTGCCAGGTATGCCGTTTCAGTAAATGATGGATTGTCATTAGCTTCATTTTGTGCTTAGAACCAGCGTTACAAAAAGTTTGCCAGTAGTAATATCTTTTAACAGAAAGCTTACACGTGGTTTAATCAGAGCACTTATCCAACTTGTAAGCTGATCCAGAAAATAAAATGACTCAAAAAAATCAGGATTTAATCCTACACCTGTGTTGACTATTGCTGGCATATGTTACTTTTGCGTAGAATCTGGTATGATCATGCTACCAAAACAGGTCTCTATTGGCTTATTTGTCCTCCTGCTATGCCACACGCTGTCGAGTGCGATTGTGGGAATTGTGGGTTGGTGGCAAGCCGAGAATGATCTTTCCGGGCGACTGCTGGTGTATCGTTCGGTTGATAGTCTGGTAGAGTTTCAAATTCCGCTCAAAGACCAGACTGATGGAAAATCCATCGCTCGCACCACAGAAGATGGATTTCGCTATCGCGGACACTACTACAATGTTGTTAGCCTGGAGGTCAAGGGTGATACGCTGCTGATTGCCGGTATCGAGGCCAAAAGCCGTTCATTGTGGCAGGACGATCTGCTGGCCTTTCTGAATGACCACCTGAGTACTTCTTCCGATACTAATCAAAAAGCAGGTCAACTCCTGAAATTTCTGCTTAAAGAGTATTCGCCAGGCTCTGCCGTCACGCTGCAGCTACGGCAGCGCTTATGGAGTCAATCCGTCAGGATTCCTGATCAACTCGTTTCGTTCGTTACGCGTTCTGCGCCGATTCATTCCCCTCCGCCTGAATGGGCTATCTAACGAACTGGTGCCCTGTAGACTACCCTGGCCTGTACTCGTTTGTACGGTTATCAGCCAGATCTAGGGTCATTCAATTCGTGTTCAATCCGTTTTTACTATTGGTTAGTCGTAAAGCCGATGATTCCGTATAGGCCATGCTGAATATGGGCCTTTGTGATTCATTTAGCTTGATATGGCGTGCATTTTAAATGTGCACCATGCCATTGCGTGAGCTCGCTGTCAGCTTCCATAGACACTACATTGCCATTTGCCCAGGCATTACCTTGTCTAGCGATAATCAGTATGTAGCGGGTAGCGATCAACCAGATTCGATCAGTTAATGACTTCTGCGAAAGCCAGACCGACACTGGCTCAAAGGGTGTTATGCAGCCTGAATTGCACGCACTTGGATAAAACAAAACGGACCAATACAGTGTATTGGTCCGGCTCGAAAATACTAAAAGATAGGTTGGTAGTTCATGTTCCTCACCAGATGTTGCTGGTGAGGACATCTTTCTTCACAAACATACTAGTCGAACTACTAAATACCTATAGCAACTCAAGAAGATGTGCTTGCTCAATGGATGCTGTGTTTGCTTACGTACCGATTTAGGCCTATTTGCCTATTTCGCTCGATTCCAGCGTCGATCTGTTGTTTAACTTTTTCTCTTTTTTCTCTCTACTGTTATGACTATTTTACCGACTGAACCCGTTGGCAGTGTACCCCGTCCTGCCTATTTACAGGAGGCTATGGTAGCCTTTGCCAATGGCCAGATTACTCAACAGGAACTGGATCAACTGACTGATAGAGCCCTTCAGGAAACCATCTCCGCTTTGGAACAGACAGGATCGCCTGTGATCACCGACGGCGAGCAGGTCAAACCCAGCTTTGCTACGTACCCCATTGCGGGACTGGACGGCTTGTTGCCTGATGGCGTTGTGATTCCCTTTGCCGATGGTCATACCCGGCAGTTACCAGTCATTTCCAAAGGACCATTCCGTTATACAACATCTGCCGACGCCTACCTTAAACGGGCTCGGCATTTTACGGATCGCCCCATTAAACAGGCTGTGATCGCTATTTCCGCCCTTAGTTTGCTTTACCCACAGAACGGAATCGATGGGTACAGCCGGGATGCATTTTTAGCTGATCTGGTCAACGAAGCAGAAAAGGAAATCAGAAATTGTCTGAATGCGGGGGCCTACAATGTTCAAATTGACTTCACCGAAGGGCGACTAGCGCTCAAATTAGATCCCAGCAAACAACTGCTAAGCGCTTTTATTGACTTAAATAATCAGGTTTTGGCTCGCTTTACACCGGATGAGCAAACTCGAATCGGTGTCCATTCCTGCCCAGGTGGCGATCATGATTCGACCCATAGTGCCGATATTAGTTATGATGATCTTCTGCCTTCTTTATTTGATCTAAAGGCTGGTAACTTTTATCTGGAATATGCGGCTGAGAAAAATAAACCTGGTGTGTTAGCCGCTATTAAAGCCAATCTCAAGCCGAATCAGCGCGTGTTCCTGGGAGTTACCAACGTATTGGACCCAAGAGTGGAAACGGCTGAGGAAATTCGCAATTTGATTCTGGAAGCGGCTCAGGTTATCCCTGTTAGTCAGCTTGGCACGACAGACGACTGCGGTTTTTCTCCATTTGCTGATGACGTATCAACAGCTCGGGAAATTGCTTTCGCCAAAATCAAAGCTCGGGTTGACGGTACTCGATTAGCACAGCAGGAACTCCAATAAGCGTTTATCCTTTTGACAGGTCCTATTAGGCCTGGGTTGGCGTTCCCGTTCGCATGTCGTGGCTATTTGATGTACGTTATTTGTCCAAAAGCGCATCGGATATGCTACTATTTACAGTGCCTATATAAACATAAAAGGCTCACAATGAGCCTTTTATGTTTATATCGTAAGGATTGATTTACTTCGTCAGCTTCTGCGTCACAACCTTCTCCAGATACTCGCGAATAGGTTGTATTTTGATTTGACTCAGCACATCCTGTGAGAAAGCATACAGCAATAGTGTTCGGGCTTCATCTTTCGGAATCCCTCTTGAACGCATGTAAAACAGGGCTTCGTCGTTGAGCTGGCCGGTTGTAGTTCCGTGAGAGCACTTAACATCGTCAGCAAAAATTTCCAACTGAGGCTTGGTGTTCATCGACGCGCCCGGCGAAAGCACTACATTCTTACACGATTGGTACGCATTGGTTTTCTGCGCATCGGGCCGAACGAAAATCTTGCCATTGAACACGCCTGTGCTGTTGTCGTCCAGAATTCCTTTGTACAGTTCGTTGCTGTAGGAATTCGGCATGGCATGATCTACCAGCGTGTGATTATCGACATGCTGACGGCCGTTTGGCATGTACAGACCATACATAAACGCTTCGGCCTGTTGACCGTTCAGGACAATATTCAGGTTGTTGCGCACAAAGCTACCATTGAGCGTGACCGTAGCCGAATAAAAATGACTGTTATCGGCCTGGTTCACCTGGATAGTTCCAACGTGGTAAGCCTTGTCGGTTTCATTCTGGACTTTATAATATTGCATGCGGGCATCGCGCTCGAGTACAATCTCAGTAACGACATTGACAAAGCTAGTACCTTCTCCCAGCGTCCGATACGATTCGGCCATCATCACTTCTGCGTTTTTACCCACCAGAATCAGATTACGGGGTTGCGAGGTAATGTTTTTGGTTCGAGTGTCGGTAATAAACCGTAGGATAATCGGTTGCTCTACAGTGGTATTGGCTGGCACACGCACAACAACGCCATCGCTGGCCAGCGCTGTGTTCAAGGCTGTGAAGGCATTCTCCTGATAGTCGGCATAGTGAGCGAAGTGGTTGCCAATCAGCTCGGGCTCTGCTTTTATCGCATCGGCAAAACTAATGATCTGAACCTGATCGGTCGGACTAACCAATTTGGATAGTTCGGCATGGTAACGACCATTGACGAAGTAAATGATGTTTCCGTCAAGGTTTGGAATTTCCAGTGGAGCCAGATCGTCCATCGTCAGCGTGGTGGTCTCATCCAACTCAAACGATTGTTTGAGGAGCCCATTTACACTGGAATACTTCCATTCTTCATGCCGAATGGTTGGAAAGCCAAGTTGGTCGAATTGTTTAAGGGCAGCTCGCCGAATCTGGTGCACCGAACTTTTTCGCTCACCATTCATGCGCTCTTCGTTGTCGCGAAAAGCCGCCAGCAGTTGCTCCTTAAATTCGTTATAGGATGCGTAAGAGGGAGTCATATTGTCAATGATGAATGATTGAATGATGAATGATGAATGATTTCAGAATAGATCATTCATCATTCATCACTCATCATTAAATTATACCGCTTCAGCTTTAATCCAGTCGTAGCCTTTTTCTTCCAGTTCAAGGGCCAGCTCTTTCGGACCTGATTTTACAATACGACCTTTGTACAGAACGTGCACGAAATCGGGTATGATGTAGTCGAGTAAACGCTGATAGTGCGTAACAACAATTGTAGCCCGCTCCGGCGACCGAAGTTTATTGACGCCATCGGCCACAATCCGCAACGCATCGATATCCAGACCTGAATCGGTTTCATCCAGAATAGCTAGTTTGGGTTCAAGCATGGCCATCTGGAAAATTTCGTTCCGTTTCTTTTCGCCCCCCGAGAAGCCTTCGTTCAGTGAGCGGCTCAGCAGAGACTGGTCGATGTTGACAAGTTTCATTTTTTCCTTCATCAACTTCAGAAACTGCACAGCGTCGAGCGGGTCCAGACCCCGATATTTTCGGATTTCGTTCATCGCCGTTTTGAGGAAGTTCGTCGTGCTGACGCCAGGAATTTCGACCGGGTACTGAAAAGCAAGAAAAATACCTTCTGCCGCCCGCACTTCAGGGGCCATGTCCAGTAAATCTTTTCCGTCGAAGGTAACGCTACCGCCCGTTACGTCATAGTCTTCCCGACCTGCCAATACCGATGCCAGGGTACTTTTACCGGCACCGTTAGGACCCATAATCGCGTGAACCTCACCGGAGTTGACTTCCAGATTGAGACCTCGTAATATTTCTTTGTCGCCGATAGAGGCTTGTAAATTACTGATGGATAACATAATAGGTTGTAATGCCCTCGCTGGCAAATGAGCCGCAAAGATAACAGATGAATCAGTATCTCTCTGTTTGGGTAACAAAATCAGCTACTTAAAAGTTGACGTGCGGGCCGCTAATCCAAAATTCCTCTGGTATTCTTTACGCAGAAGAACACAAAGCCCTCCAACCAGATAGTCAGAGGGCTTTGTGAATGGCGATCAGGCAGAGTTGCCCAGTCAGAACATTTTTATCGTACCCGCTTGATTCGTATCGGAACACAGACTGGCGATACGCAGCAGGGAACAGGGGCCATGTAGGTTGTTTGAGCCGTTTGTCCGGCAAAGCTAACCGTTACGGTATGCTGGCCAGAGCCACTCAGCAGACCCGACATCGAATAAGGCACTGAGGTAGTACCGGCACTAACCGAAACGGTCAGGCTGAGAATGCCGTCTGTTATCGTCATGATCCCGCTAGGTGCATTCGTCAGGTTTATGACACCCGTTGTCGTATAGGTGTTGGTATTGGGTTGACAAACACCGGGGTCAGTTACCGAAATACTCATACCAAGGCTACAGCTAGCCGGAGCGCTGTAGGTGCTGACGGTCGTAGAGCAACCGGGTAACGAAGAAACCACCGTATGGCTGGAACCATTGGAAATCAAGTTAGTAAACGTAGCGGTAAACGACGTACTACCACCTGATACGGTAGCGAAGGTCATGCTGTTGGGGCCATCCGTTACCGTGAGCGTTCCAGTTATTGGGTTGGCCAGCGTGATAATCGCCGTCGTCGTAAACGTATTCGTCGCCGACTGACATATGCCTGCTGTTACGATTGTACTCGTTGAGCAGGCCGGAGCCACCGAACAGGAGGTCGGAGCGGTGAAGCTGGCCGTAGTAGAGCCGCAACTGGGTAGGCTGATGGTGGCTGTCTGACTAGACCCATCCGAGACCAGTCCGTTAAAGACGGCCGTAAACGAAGTCGTATTGGCGGCAATGGTCTGGCTCACGGGCGTGGCATTGGGCAGACTGACTGTGATTGTACCGGCTGGGCTATTGGCTAAACTAACCACGACCGAAGCCGAGTAGGTGTTGGTCGCCGTTGCACACTGACCAGCCGTAGCCACGGCACTAATGGAACAGACCGGCGCTACCGAGCAGGAAGCCGGAGCGGTGTACACTGAGGTCGTGGTCGAGCAGCCCGGCAGGGTCACCGTTGCTGTATGAATACCACCATCTGACGGCAGACCGGGTACTACTATGGTTGCAACAGAACTGTTGGTCGACACTGTCTGGCTCACGGGAGCCGCGCCTGGAATACTGACTGTGATTGTACCATTGATCGGATTGCTTAGGCTAACGACCACGAGAGCTGAGTAGGTATTGGTAGCCGGAACGCACTGCCCGGCGGTGGCTACCGCAGTCAATGAGCAGACCGGAGCCACTGAACAGCTAGCGGGGGCGGTGTAAGTCGTACTGACAGATTGACTTAGGTAAGTGACCGTAACGGTATGCGAGCCCGTTCCACTGGTCAGACCTGCCAAGCTATAGTCAACCGACGTGACTCCAGCGCTCACCGATACAGTCGTAGCTACTAATCCATCGGTGAAGACGGCGGTACCTTCCTGCGCATTGGTGAGCGAGAGGCTTCCTGAAATAGAGTACTGATTGGTGGCGCTCAGACAGCTACCAGGTGTCACACTCAAGGCCAGCGCAGGAGTAGCTACCGAACAGGAAGCTGGTGCAGCATATACCGATGTCGTAGTCGAACAGCCGGGTAAGGTCACCGTAGCGGTATGGATAGTTCCATCAGACGGTAAACCAGGCACTACCACTGTTACAACCGAACTAGTTGCCGCTACTGTCTGACTAACCGGAGCCGCGCCTGGAATATTAACTGTAAGCGTACCATTGATCGGATTGCTCAGATTAACCACGACCAGTGCTGAGTAGGTATTGGTGGCTGGAACGCACTGCCCGGCGGTGGCCACGGCTGTCAGTGAGCAAACTGGAGCTACCGAGCAGGAGGCAGGAGCGGTGTAGGTGGCACTGACGGATTGACTCAGGTAAGTGACCGTAACGGTATGCGACCCTGTTCCACTGGTCAGACCTGCTAAGGTATAAGGGACTGAGGTAGCTCCTGCGCTCACCGAAATTGTAGTGGCCACTAGCCCGTCGGTGAAGACGGCCATACCTGCCTGCGCATTGGTCAGTGAGAGTGTTCCTGAAATAGAATACTGATTAGTTGCGCTCTGACAAGTACCCGGTGTGACGGTCAAGGCCAGGGCCGGAATCGCTACTGAACAACTAGCCGGAGCGGTAAAGCTAGCCGTAGTAGAGCCGCAACCCGGTAGGCTGATGGTGGCTGTCTGACTAGACCCATCCGAGACCAGTCCGTTAAAGACGGCCGTGAACGAGGTCGTATTGGCGGCTATGGTTTGGCTCACTGGCGTGGCATTGGGCAGACTGACCGTGATTGTACCGGCCGGACTATTGGCTAAACTAACCACGACCGAAGCCGAGTAGGTGTTGGTTGCCGTTGCACACTGACCAGCCGTAGCCACGGCACTGATCGAACAGACTGGCGCTACTGAGCAGGAAGCTGGAGCGGTGTAGACTGAGGTGGTGGTCGAGCAACCGGGTAGGGTTACTGTCGCGGTATGAATGCCCCCATCCGAAGGCAGACCGGATAAAACTAGGGTTACCACAGAGCTGGCGGTAGTCACTGTCTGGCTAACCGGTGACCCGCCTGGTATATTGACCGTGACCGTACCATTGATCGGATTGCTCAGGCTAACGACGACCACAGCCGAATAGGTGTTAGTAGCTGGATTGCATTGACCGGCCGTAGCCACGGCACTCATGGAGCAAACCGGAGCCACTGAACAGCTAGCGGGGGCAGTATAGGTAGCACTGACGGATTGACCCAAGTAAGTGACCGTGATGGTATGCGAACCTGTTCCACTGGTTAGGCCTGCTAAGGTATAAGGGGCCGATGTGGCTCCAGCGCTCACCGATACGGTCGTAGCTATCAGACCATCGGTGAAGACGGCCATACCTGCCTGCGCATTGGTCAGCGAAAGGCTTCCCGAAATAGAATACTGATTAGTTGCGCTTTGGCAAGTGCCGGGTGTGACGGTCAAGGCCAGGGCCGGAATCGCTACTGAACAACTAGCTGGAGCGGTGAAGCTGGCGGTAGTTGATCCGCAACCGGGTAGGCTGATGGTGACTGTCTGACTAGACCCATCCGAGACCAGTCCGTTAAAGACGGCCGTGAACGAGGTCGTATTGGCGGCTATGGTTTGGCTCACTGGCGTGGCATTGGGCAGACTGACCGTGATTGTACCGGCCGGACTATTGGCTAAACTAACCACGACCGAAGCCGAGTAGGTGTTGGTTGCCGTTGCACACTGACCAGCCGTAGCCACGGCACTGATCGAACAGACTGGCGCTACTGAGCAGGAAGCTGGAGCGGTGTAGACTGAGGTGGTGGTCGAGCAACCGGGTAGGGTTACTGTCGCGGTATGAATGCCCCCATCCGAAGGCAGACCGGATAAAACTAGGGTTACTACCGAACTGTTGGTAGCTACTGTCTGGCTCACGGGAGCCGCGCCTGGAATACTCACCGTTACGGTGCCGTTGATGGAGTTGCTTAGACTGACCACGACCAAAGCGGAATAGGTGTTGGTGGCTGGCACGCACTGTCCGGCGGTAGCTACGGCACTGATCGAACAGGGTAGCGCTACTGTACAGGAGGTTGGGTTTAATGTGACTGTAACATCTGTATAGCAACCACTACTATTGTAAACCCGTACGGTATAAGTCTGTGCCGAAGCTGGATTCGATAAGTTGCTGACGATAATCCCGTTAGCCGGAATAGCTTGTGCCGTTCCCGACAAAGGAGCCGTTTCGTTAAAATCGGTGCCTAACGAATATTGATACGTGTAGCCTGTTCTGAAATTACTCAGCACAATCTGACCGTTTGCCTGTGCTACAGAACCAGAACAGGTAGCCGCTATGGCCATTGCCTGGAAGGTAGGTAAGGTATCTTCTTCGACAATGAAGGAGCAACAGCTAAAATCTGGGCAGAGACCTGACAGGCTATCAGCCGCCAGACTATAACTTCCTGGTGTCGTGATGTCAAGTGTATGGGTCGTCTGGTCGGCTAGTAATACGCCATTTTTGTACCACTTGTAGCTTGTACGACCCGGTTGAGCCGTCAATCGGAAAAGGTAGACATCACCGGTGCATACCAGTACGGGAATGGTCGTACATACTTTAGCTGTATCGCCGGGGATGGTCGCTTTGTTATACAGAATTCCTGAACTATCGGCAATGGACTGGAAGGTCAGGCTAAGGCTTTGATTAGGGGTAATACTGCCTACCGTCCAGATGCTGACAGGTGTGCCCTGATTAAAAGTTGTGCCTGCCGGAGCCGTAGCTGATCCACTCACAAAACGTAATCCGGTCGATGCCGAGTCACGTACCGCAACGTTCGTAGCCGTTGTACTGCCGGAGTTCGTCAGCACAACCGTATAGGTCAGTACATCGCCAAGCTTCGCTTTTGTTTTGCTGACGTATTTTGATAGTGCCAGTTGTGTGCCGGTGGGTTGCGTACAGGAACCCGGTGCCGTATAGGTTGTCGTTGTTGTGGCACAACCGGGTAAGCTTGCCGTTACCGTATGCGAAGCTCCATTGGACACAATGCCGTTGAACGTTGCTACGGCTGTGGTGGTGCCTGTAGTAGCTGGTACCGCAAAGGTTACACTATTGACACCATCCGTTACGGTCAGAATCCCCGCCGTTGGATTGGTCATCGTAACCACTACCGTATTGGAGAATGTATTGGTGGCCGTGCTGCATAAGCCTGGCGTAGCCACGGCGCTGATCGAACAGACCGGCGCTACAGAGCAACTAACCGGGGCGGTATACGTTGTGCTGGCTGTTGCACAAGTCGATGCGCTACTGGTGACGGTTACGGTATGTATGGCCCCGTCACTTTGCAGGCTTGTATAGCTGAAAGCGATAGAGGATGTGCCCGCATTAGCCGTCAGGGAGCGAACATAGCTTCCATCCGTCAGAGTTAGGGTCTGACTGGCGGGGCTGTTGGCGATGGCTATTGTACCACTCAGTACATACTGGTTCGTAGCCGGGTTACAATTGGCACCACTGGCTGTTACACTCAGGTTACAGCTAGGGGCTACTGAGCAACTTGCCGGAGCCGTGTAAGTAGTGGTTGTCGTAGAACAGCCGGGTAGACTGGCGACCACTGTGTGACTGCTGCCATTGGAGGTCAGACCAGGGAAAACTACTGTAAAGGTGTTGGAAGCCCCGGCAGTAGTCGCCACAGGCTGCGTTTGAGCGCCATCCGTAATCAGTAGCGTGCCCGACACCGGATTGGCCACTGTAACCACTACCGTTGACGAGTAGGTGTTGGTTGCTGTTGCGCACACCCCGGCCGTAGCCACGGCACTGATCGAACAAACCGGAGTTGCTGAGCAACTGGCGGGGGCGGTGTACGTTGCCGTGGTTGATCCGCAGCCTGGTAGGCTGATAGTAGCCGTGTGGCTCAGGCCATCCGAAGACAAGCCAGTAAAGATAGCCGTAAACGTATTCTGCGTATTGGCTGTCGTAGTGAAGGTCTGAGACCCTCCAGCCAGGCTCACACTAAGCGTTCCTGTAACGGGATTCTGCACCGTAATCACCACCGAAGCGGAGTAGGTGTTGGTTGCGGTGGAACATTGCCCGGCGGTAGCCACTGCACTAACAGAGCAAACTGGCGCTACTGAGCAGGAGGTCGGAGCGGTGAAGCTGGCCGTGGTTGATCCGCAACCGGGCAGGCTAATGGTGACCGTATGGCTGAGCCCATCCGAAACCAGTCCGTTGAACACAGCTGTAAAAGTCGGCGTGTTTGCCGCAATCGTCTGGCTGATCGGTGTTGTACCCGATAAACTAACAGTTACCGTATTGGCTGGACTATTGGCTAAGCTAACCACCACCGTAGCCGAGTAGGTATTGGTAGCTGTGGCGCATTGCCCGGCCGTAGCTACCGCGCTGATGGAGCAGGGGGGAGCGATTGAACAGGAGACCGGTGCTGTAAAGGTCTGACTGACAGGTGCGCAGGCTGAGTTGGAGTAGCTGGCAGTAATCGTATAGGTTTGGCCATTACTTACTAATCCTGAATAGCTGAATGTACCAGAAGCATTACCGGCTGGCAGAGTCAGGCTTCTGGGCGTGAACGCTCCTGAGTTGATGGTCAGTGTGCCGCTGGCTGGTACATTGGTTGAGGCAATAGTGCCCGATAAGGTATAAGTATTCGTTGCCGAGCTACAGAGTCCGGGCGTAACCGTGAGGGCAAGCCCACATGCTGGAGCCACCGTACAGGAAGCGGGAGCTGTATAGGTCGTCGTGGCGGTGCTGCATCCTGGCAAGGTAACCGTTACGGTATGGGATCCTGTGCCTGACGTCAGGCCCGTTAACGAGTAAGCTGCAGAAATCTGACCAACCGTAACGCTGAACGACGTTGTGCTACTCCCATCCGTCACCGTAACAATGCCGGCAGTGGCACTTGTCAGACTAACGGTGCCCGTGACGGTATAACTGTTGGTAGCAGCCTGACAGGCGCTCGGAGTTGCCGTTAACGCAACGGCACAAGTACCACAAACCGCTTTGGCAAGTGTTACCGATACGACCGTTGAACAGGTCGGACCGTTATAGACAATAATCGAATAGCTCTGACCTGCCGAACTGGCTGGATCGGCCAGACCCGTAAATGAAACGGTTGACGAAGATACAGGTTGACCACCTACGGCCGTGTATGAGGGCGCTGGTCCGGCTGTGTACAGGAATGCTTTGTCGGCGTTCTGAACACCTGTCAGATCGATCCGGCCGCTGTTGGGGGTTACCGTTGGGCCTACACAAACTGCCGGAGTGGCATTGACACTGGCAATAACAGCCGCTGCACAGGCAAAGCCTGCATCGAGTGTATGATTCACTGTACCTGCTCCTCCAGTAGTAAAGCTGATAGCAGGTAAGCTGTTGCCGCCAATCGTTGCCAACTGAACATTGGAATCGTTCAGTGTACTGGCCGTTGGGGCTGTGCTCAATGCTTGGGTAAGCTGGTAGCGATTAGCTCCAATCGTCAGCGCACCACTGGCAAACTGGCCTCCGGTTCCGAACACCACCTGATAGGCCGTATTGGGTAGCAGTGTGGTATCGGCTCCTGTTGCGCTCCAGGTACCACTGGTTAGCTTGCTTTTTGAGGAGAAATAATATTCGCCGGAAGCATTCGTCGTGGTGGTGGCAATGACCGTTCCTGACTTATACAGGGAGACGTTAACGCCAGATAAACTCTGTTCACAGGGGTCCTGAATGCCGTCGTTATCGCTGTCGAACCAGACCCGGTTACCGATTTCCAGGAAAGTTGGCGTCGTACACCCTAGCTCGAAATCGCCTAGTCCAACTGATTTTTGAAAACTACCGTTCTGAAAAACGATATAGGCCGACTGTACCGAACCATTCGCGTTTGAAAACTGCCGGAACCCATTCGCATAAGAAACTTCGTTCAGCGGGTCCATTGCCGAAGCAATCACGTTGCCAGATCCCGGACGGATGGCCAAACCACCCATTGCATTCTCGGTATGGACCAGAATTTGGCCTTGAACAAAGTCGTCGTTATAAAATTCGCCTGAGCCGGGGCCCTGGCTGTTGTTCGGTAAAGCGCCGGTAATGCCAGCTACTTTTGCATTATTTTCAAGAATATAAACACCATTGATGTTGGCCGCACGAAGTATATCGCCACCATTAATGGCATAGTAAAGTTTGGTGTCGGTAGCGTGTGGGCTGTAATTGTCGGCAGCCCCCTGAAGGCCGGTTCGATCGGCAAAGGCCAGTACCATCGAATTGTCGATGTCGAATTCGATACCCGACAGAATAGGCTGACTTCGAAGCAGGTAATGACCATCGCTGTACACCAGTTGATCAAAGTCATCCGTCCAGGTACGCCAGTTGTTCGACGCTGCAGCCGCGTCAGGATCGTCGTTCAGAAGAGCAGGGCCCTTCGGATACGTCAACGGGAAGTCAAAAATAGTACTCCAGGTACCAGCAACGGGGTCTAACGCATAGACAAATGCCCGCATATCGGATCGGCTGCCTGTTGCTGATCCATCGCAGATAACACCGACATACACTTTCCCTTTCTGATATTTAATACCCCAGGGCCGGGCATTGCCAGCGGAACAGCCACTCGGCGTGGTGAATGACGTAAACGTGGTAGGTGCGGCTCCTCCGGCGTTATAGGCCGAAATGTCCAGCCGATAAACTTTTTTGTCGAACAGGTTGACGAAATAAAGCTGATTGCCGTCCGATGAAATTGTTAACCCGCCGATACCGGCTTTACCAATCTGAGCAAAGGCAGCCGAGTCATGGCTAAAAGACGTAGCACTAGCCGATAGGCCCCGACTGACGTTACTACCTACAGCCGTTGATCCAACGTTGATCCCGATAGTGGTTACGTCCAGAAAATTGCTTACGGCGTTGGTGGTTGGGTTAATGGCATAAATACCACCTAAACCTAATGGTCCCACACCCGCGTGCCGACGCAGCACCGACGAGGTGAAAATAGTTTTGGTTTGCTTGTTGTAAACAGTACCCCAAAGCGCTCCTACCTGTGAGGCATTCGCTATATGAGCCGGATTGGCGGAGTTTGTATAATTACCAGACCCCGTTGAGGTTGAAAAATCAGTGTAATTGACCGATACAAAAGCGTCCATACTGCCCGCTGTTCCACCAGCCAGTGGGTTGCCGTTGACATAGCAGGGAACAAAAATCTTGGGATTATTCTGGCAAAAATCGGTTGGGTCCGACATGCCTAAATCGACTCCGCAATCGGGAGCCGTGATGAATTGAACCGTGGTGCGGCCATCCGTACCATTGGGCGTTCCCTGTGCCGAATAAGCGGCAGGCAGGTTGGTGAACTCCACCCGGACAGGGTAATTGGCAGCGGGTATTGTTAATTTATATTGGCCGTTTACGTCGGTAGTGGTTGTATAGACGGTACCAGCGCAATCGTAAGCCGTAACCGTAATGCCCGGTATGCCTGTGGTTTCGCCTGTATTTTTTACACCGTCGCCGTTAAAATCATTGAAGGCTGTTCCACTCAGGTCGGTTCCGGGCGTACAGGTCAAAGGCTGGCAGGCTGCCGGAGCTGTGAATGAGGCAGTTGTCGTACAGACCGTATTACTGGCAAAGGAAGCGGTTACTGTACCCATTGATCCATCGGCAGGAATCTCAAAGGTGAATACCTGAGGAGACGAAATTTCGACCGCAACGGGAATTTCGTATGAGTCCAGGTCAAAAAAGCTAATGGTATTGATACCGGGCGTAATCTGCCGACTCTGCCCACCCAACGTCACGACCAGGTTATCATTTGCTGGGGCATCTGTCCAGTTTACTTCTACACTGACAGTAGCCCGGCTACCAGCTGTTGTGTTGTAGCAGCCTGATACGGTTGGGGTTATAGTTACTGAAGTAGCTGCCTGATAGGTGATTATTAATTGTGGATTTCCGCTACTGAGTGAGGCATACGCATTGGCCGTAGGTCCAGTAGCTGATGATGTGGCATCAAACAAAAGAGCGATGGCGTTATTGGGTTTCCAATCCGAGCGATTGACAATTTCCTGAACAATGGCTTTGAGGTCAGGTGTCCGTTGATTCGCTGTCTGTGCTCCACTTGACCAGGAGGCTGCATTTGACCAACTGACGGAAGCCGATGTTGGAGCCGTGTTGTACCGCGTTGAAATGTCGGTAGAGCCCGTAGCCGCTGTGAATGAGCTTGAATTGGCAACGCTATGCCCTTTAATGCTTACATTGGATATACCGGTAGCCTGGGTCGCGTTGCTGCCGGTAAATTGAATATAGGCGTTGGTAATCGTAGCTGATTTCGGAATATATACTGATGGGAAACGGACGCCTATATACCGATTGAAAAATGCCAGATTTGTACTGGTAATAACTGAGACCGAACTGCCAACAGTTTCTACCGCATCGTCATTCGCGTTGGCTTCGGATACAGTTAATGTTGAGTTGGAAACACACTGAGCTAATACCGTAGAGGTTAACTGTGAAAGAACTAACAAAGACAGTGTAAGACAGGCTATTAGCGCCAGTCTGCCAGGGAAAAGAGGCCGTTTCTGAATTACTTGCGTGGTCGACGCGATAGTACAGGTAGGCATAGAGAAAAAAATTAAAAATGATTTCAGCGAAACGTTGAAGTAATAGCATATCAATCCATCGGTTGATGGGTTAATGACGCCTGGATGTCTTTGTTAGATCTAGTTGGATAATGCCCGTTGGCTTTGGCAGATGAAACCGATGGTATGTGGTGTCTAATCGAGTTGCTACATTTGACAAAGCCTGGTCATGATTAGCAGGAACCATGATAAAACACAAGCAAAAGAGGCTTTCTAATTTGTGTTTGTAGGCTTTCTTAAAATCAACTCAACTGTCGCACCTGATACATGATATAGTAATAATATTTCCTATACCCGCTTCGGTTACATTTGACAAATAGCCGTTGTACAAATGCTATGCCAGTAGCTAAGGTTTAGCTAATTATAATTTAAATAATACCATTGATTGTTTGATAGTTTATATTATATGGTCTTTAATGTGACTGTAATGTTGATTGTGTTTAATTGTTTTTGCTCAGATTATACTATGTTTTATCTGATTTATTACTTACGATCCCTGAATTAGATAGGCCAATGTGAATGCTATAAAAATATTATTTACGAATTATATTAAATGGTTGCATATAGTGTATTTTATATTCATTTTGTAAATGATTTTGGTTGTCAACATACTGTATTGATAACCACTTCTGCTCTGTGAACTTGTCCTGTATAGTTTGTTGAGCTTGAAGATTCAATATGATTAATTCATCAGATAGGATAGGATGGATTCTGGTACACTAGGGAATTGGATTTTCAACTCATTTCAGGCGGCTTCACTATTTTTCGTTCCTGGCAGGTTAAAAGTCATTGTTCAATTGTAAAACATATGATTTATTATAAAGCATTATTGGTTAACTGTAGTGTGTTAAATATCTGCTTGAGTTAAAAATTACTTACAAAATACTCATTTATATTTCTATGTTGTGTATAAACAAAGAGGGGCACGACCGTTGTCGTGCCCCTCTTTGTTTATGTAGTTCGTACTTATCGAGGGTCACCAATGCGTTGTGGACGTTTGGTCTGGCTGATCACATACGGCACACAGATGTCGGCTGGACAACCACAAACCGTTGGCATCAGCAACACCGTCACATCCTTATAACACCCACTTGCCGTATACACCCGCACTGTGTACGACTGAGCCGTCCCTGGGTTGACCAGATTGCTGGCGATCAACCCATTGGCCGGGATCACCTGAGCAGCCCCCGATAAGGATGCTCCTGCATTGAAGCTGGCCCCCAGTGAGTACTGATAGGTCAGACCCGATCCGAATCCACTCAGCACGATTTGTCCGTTGGCTTGTGGCGTGTTGCCTACACAACTCACCGGCACCGCTACGGCTTTATAGTTGGGCAGCGTGTCCTCTTCGACAATGAAGGGGCAGCAACTGAAGTCAGGACACTGGCCACTGTTGCCATCCACCACCAGCGAGTAGGTACCAGCCGCCGTTACACTCAGCACATTCGTCGTAGCGCCCACGATTTCGACGCCATCCCTGAACCACTTGTAGTTGCTACGCCCGGCAGGAGCCGTCAGTTCAAAGGCATAGTCATCACCGGCACACATACGCACCGGGATGGAGGTACATACCTTGGCTGTATCACCAGGAATAGTGGCCGTGTTGTAGAGAATACCACTGCTATCGGCTTTGGCCTGGAATGTCAGACTCAGACTTTGTCCCGGACTAAGGCTGGTCACTTGCCAGAGACTGATGGGGTAGCCCTGGGTGAAGGTAGTGCCGGTTGGGGCCGAGGCCGAGTTGGCCACATAACTTAGCCCGGTGGTAGTCGAGTCGCGGACAGTCACATTGGTGGCGGTAGTGGAACCCACGTTTGTCAGTACGATAGTATAGCTGAGGACGTCACCGATTTGGGCTTTCGACTTGTCGACTACTTTGTCGAGAGTCAACAGGGTAGGCAGCGCATAGAAGCCAGCATCCAATGTTGGATTAAACTCACCAGGGGCCAACGTGACTGACTCGGTCTTGCCGGTGATCAGATCAGCATTGGAATCGATACTCCGATCCGTGCCACTGTAAGGGGTGGTAGCCGTGTAACCCGATGGGGCGGTGAAGCCCACCACGTAGGAGGTGCTGTTACCCGGCGTCAGTCCGGTGAAGGAGTAGAAGCCACTGGCATCGGTAACAGTCGTTGCCGAGGCTACCCCGTTGACATACAGCACGGCCGTTGCACCAGTAATACCGGGTTCACCATTGTCCTGAATGCCGTCCTTGTCGGAATCGAGCCACACAAAGTCGCCCAGACCAGCACTTGGAATATAGAAGCCTGCATCCAATGTTGGATTGAACTCACCGGGGGCCAGGGTCACTGACTCGGTCTTGCCGGTGATTAGGTCCGCGTTGGAATCGATACTCCGATCCGTGCCACTGTAAGGCGTAGTGGCGGTGTAGCCTGCTGGGGCGGTGAAGCCCACTACGTAAGAAGTGCTGTTGCCCGGTGTTAAGCCCGTGAAAGAGTAGAAGCCGGTCGCATCAGTTACCGTGGTAGCGGATGCGACCCCGTTGACATATAGTATTGCCGTCACTCCTTCAATACCGGGTTCACCACTGTCCTGAGTACCATCTTTGTTCAAGTCCAGCCAGACGAAGTCACCCAGACCAGCCGAAGGGATGAAGAAGCCAGCGTCCAGAGTGGGGTTGAACTCACCGGGGGCTAAGGTTACTGACTCAGTCTTACCGGTGATCAGGTCAGCGTTGGAGTCTACCGTGCGGTCCGTGCCACTGTAAGGGGTAGTGGCGGTGTAGCCTGCTGGGGCGGTGAAGCCCACTACGTAGGAGGTGCTGTTGCCCGGTGTTAAGCCCGTGAAAGAGTAGAAGCCGGTGGCGTCTGTAGTGGTAGTAGCCGAGGCTACCCCGTTGACATACAGCACGGCCGTTACTCCTTCAATACCGGGTTCACCTGAGTCTTGGATACCATCTTTGTTTGTATCCAGCCAGACAAAGTCACCCAGACCAGCCGAAGGGATGAAGAAGCCAGCGTCCAGAGTGGGGTTGAACTCACCGGGGGCTAAGGTCACTGACTCGGTCTTGCCGGTGATCAGATCAGCATTGGAATCGATACTCCGATCCGTGCCACTGTAAGGGGTGGTAGCCGTGTAACCCGATGGGGCGGTGAAGCCCACCACGTAGGAGGTGCTGTTACCGGGCGTCAGTCCAGTGAAGGAGTAGAAGCCGGTAGCATCGGTAACAGTCGTTGCCGAGGCTACCCCGTTGACATACAGCACGGCGGTCACGCCGGTGATACCGGGTTCGCCTGAATCCTGAATACCATCTTTGTTCAAGTCCAGCCACACAAAGTCACCCAGACCCGCACTTGGAATATAGAATCCAGCGTCCAGAGTGGGGTTGAACTCACCGGGGGCTAGCGTGACTGACTCAGTCTTGCCTGTAATTAGGTCAGCATTAGAGTCCACCGTGCGGTCGGTACCACTGTAAGGAGTGGTGGCCGTGTAGCCTGCTGGGGCGGTGAAGCCTACCACGTAGGAAGTGCTGCTGCCGGGCGTCAGGCCGGTGAAGGAGTAGAAGCCGGTAGCGTCAGTTACCGTGGTAGCGGATGCTACACCGTTGACATAAAGGATAGCTGTTACCCCAGCAATACCGGGTTCACCACTATCCTGAATGCCATCTTTGTTCGAGTCCAGCCACACAAAGTCACCCAGGCCAGCCGAAGGGATAAAGAAACCAGCGTCCAGGGTGGGGTTAAACTCACCCGGTGCTAAGGTCACTGATTCAGTCTTGCCGGTGATCAGATCCGCGTTGGAGTCTACTGTGCGATCCGTACCACTGTAAGGGGTGGTGGCCGTGTAACCTGTCGGGGCACTGAAGCCCACTACGTAAGAAGTGCTGTTGCCCGGTGTTAAGCCCGTGAAAGAGTAGAAGCCGGTCGCATCAGTTACCGTGGTAGCGGATGCGACCCCGTTGACATATAGTATTGCCGTCACTCCTTCAATACCGGGTTCACCACTGTCCTGAGTACCATCTTTGTTCAAGTCCAGCCAGACGAAGTCACCCAGACCAGCCGAAGGGATGAAGAAGCCAGCGTCCAGAGTGGGGTTGAACTC
Source organism: Spirosoma gilvum (assembly GCF_054776815.1). Classification (NCBI taxonomy): domain Bacteria; kingdom Pseudomonadati; phylum Bacteroidota; class Cytophagia; order Cytophagales; family Cytophagaceae; genus Spirosoma; species Spirosoma gilvum. The sequence continues at coordinate 24,662 of NZ_BAAHBH010000003.1, forward strand.
ACCGGGGGCTAAGGTTACTGACTCAGTCTTACCGGTGATCAGGTCAGCGTTGGAGTCTACCGTGCGGTCCGTGCCACTGTAAGGGGTAGTGGCGGTGTAGCCTGCTGGAGCGGTGAAGCCTACTACGTAGGAGGTGCTGTTGCCCGGTGTTAAGCCCGTGAAAGAGTAGAAGCCCGTCGCATCAGTGACCGTCGTCGCTGAGGCCACCCCATTAACATAAAGGATAGCTGTTACCCCAGCAATACCGGGTTCACCTGAGTCCTGAATGCCATCCTTGTCGGAGTCGAGCCACACAAAGTCGCCTAACCCAGCCGAAGGGATATAGAAACCTGCATCCAATGTTGGATTGAACTCACCCGGTGCCAGGGTCACTGATTCAGTCTTGCCGGTGATCAGATCCGCGTTGGAGTCTACTGTGCGATCCGTACCACTGTAAGGGGTGGTGGCCGTGTAACCTGTCGGGGCACTGAAGCCCACTACGTAGGAAGTGCTGTTGCCCGGTGTTAAGCCCGTGAAAGAGTAGAAGCCGGTCGCATCAGTGACCGTGGTAGCGGAGGCCACGTCGTTGATGTAGAGGATAGCTGTTACCCCTTCAATACCGGGTTCACCACTGTCCTGAATACCATCTTTGTTCGAGTCGAGCCACACAAAGTCACCCAGACTAGCTGCATTGGACGAGCAGTTTTGAGTAAGCTGCTGAGTAATGCTACATCCGTCCAGGGTAACCGTAATAGTAACTGTTTGGCCAGAAGGAATACCGCTGATGACTGAGCCGGTGATTGATCCAACAGACGCACTGACCGAGGCTCCAGCGGTAGCTGTAAAGCTGACATCATAAGTCGCTAACCCGTTACAGCTTACGCTAGTTTGTAGCGTTGGTAGCGGATTAACCGTAACGTCACCCGTAGCTGAAGCTGAACAGTTGGCCCCTCCGCTAGCGGTCACCGAGTACGCCGTAGTGCTTGCTGGGCTCACTACTAACAGACCGGTGGTATTGACTGTACCGTTGCTAAAGGTGAAACTGCTGCCGCCAGAAGCGACCAGGGTGACAGATTGGCCTTCACAAATAGTGGCAGAAGAAAGGCTTGCAACAGGATTGTTGTTGACCGTAACTCCACCTGTGGCAGTAGCCTGGCAACCTGCGCTGCTAACTACCGTTACGCTATAAGCCGTAGTGCTGGAAGGCGACACAATCAATAATCCGTCGGTGTTTATCTCACCAGTATTAAAGGTATAACTAACCCCTCCACTAGCCGTTAATGTCGCCGACGAACCTGCGCAGATAGTAGCTGAACTTAAGGCGGCTGCTGGTAGGGAATTTACCGTTACCGTAGCCGAAGTAGTACTTTTACAGCCACTGGCATTGGCTACCGTGACGGAGTAAGCCGTCGTACTGACTGGACTCACTACCAGCAGACCCGTGGTATTGGTGGTGCCATTGCTAAAGGTATAACTAGTGCCACCCGTTGCCGTCAGGGTTACCGACTGGCCAGCGCAAATGGTGGCCGAGTTGAGGGCGGGGGTGGGTAACGAATTGACATTCACCGTAGCGGTCGTGGTGCTCTTACAACCGCTGGCATTGGCAACCGTTACAGAATAGGCCGTCGTGCTGGTGGGACTCACCACAAGTAGCCCCGTTGTATTAGTCGTGCCGTTTGAGAACGTATAGCTGGTACCTCCACTAGCTGTTAAGGTGACCGATTGACCCACGCAGATCGTGGCTGAACTCAGGGCAGGGATGGGCAATGCGTTGACATTCACCGTAGCGGTAGTCGTGCTCCTACAGCCGCTGGCGTTGGCCACCGTCACTGAATAAGCCGTGGTACTGGTTGGACTTACGATCAACAAGCCTGTGGTGTTGGTCGTGCCGTTACTGAATGTATAACTGGTGCCCCCCGTCGCCGTTAAGGTTACTGACTGGCCTACACAGATCGTGGCCGATGTTAAGGCGGGTGTTGGCAATTGATTCACGGTCACCGTGGCGGTCGTAGTGCTTATACAGCCACTGGCGTTGGCTACCGTGACGGAGTACGCCGTGGTACTGGTAGGACTCACTATCAGTAGCCCCGTTGTGTTCGTTGTGCCATTGCTAAAGGTATAGCTAGTGCCACCACTAGCGGTTAGCGTCACGGACTGGCCCACACAAATAGTGGCCGAACCAAGGGCAGGCGTTGGTAGCGAATTTACCGTTACCGCTCCGGTAGCTGAAGCTGAACAGTTGGTCCCTCCACTAGCTGTTACGGAGTACGCCGTGGTGCTTGTTGGGCTCACCACCAATAGGCCAGTTGAATTCACAGTACCATTGCTGAATGTATAACTCGTACCTCCTGTTGCTGTTAGCGTTACAGACTGGCCGATGCAAATGGTAGCCGAGGAGAGCGTAGCGATAGGGTTGTTGTTTACCGTAACTCCTCCTGTTGCTGTAGCCTGACAACCTGCACCATTGGCGACGGTTACACTATAGGCTGTAGTGCTGGAAGGCGACACGACCAATAAACCTGTCGTATTGGTTGTTCCATTGCTGAATGTGTAGCTGGTGCCACCACTAGCGGTCAGCGTCACCGACGAACCAACGCAAATGGTAGCTGACGATAAGGTCGCTGCGGGCAGTTGATTGACGTTTACGGTGGAGGTAGTTGTGCTTATACAGCCACTGGCATTGGCCATCGTCACCGAGTAGGCCGTCGTACTAGTTGGACTCACTACCAGTAAGCCAGTAGTGTTGGTGGTGCCATTGCTAAAGGTATAGCTGGTGCCACCCGTTGCCGTCAGGGTTACCGATTGACCGGCACAGATAGTGCCCGAAGTCAAGGTTGGATTCGGTAAGGTATTTACTGTGACTGTAGCAGTGGTGGTGCTCTTACAGCCGCTAGCATTGGCGACCGTGACGGAGTAAGCCGTCGTGCTTACTGGACTCACCACCAGCAGACCCGTGGTGTTGGTGGTGCCATTACTGAAGGTATAGCTTGTGCCTCCGGTGGCAGTTAAGGTAACCGACTGACCGGCGCAAATGGTGGCCGAGCTGAGAGCCGGGGTGGGCAACTGGTTAACTGTCGCAGTGGCTGACGTGGTGCTTATACAGCCACTGGCATTAGCCACCGTCACTGAATAAGCCGTAGTACTGGTTGGACTTACGATCAACAAGCCTGTGGTGTTGGTCGTGCCGTTACTGAATGTATAACTGGTACCTCCGGTAGCGGTCAGAGTCGCCGACTGGCCGACGCAAATAGTCGCCGATGTCAAGGCAGGTGTTGGCAATTGATTCACGGTCACCGTGGCGGTCGTAATGCTTATACAGCCACTGGCGTTGGCTACCGTGACGGAGTACGCCGTGGTACTGGTAGGACTCACTATCAGTAGCCCTGTTGTGTTCGTTGTGCCATTACTAAAGGTATAGCTAGTACCACCACTAGCGGTTAGCGTCACGGGCTGACCAGCACAAATAGTAGCTGACGTAAATGCAGGCGTGGGCAGCGCATTGACTACCACCGAAACGGTCGCTGTTGTCGAACAAACCGGACTGCTGCTTACGGTAAGCGTGAACGTATGTGTACCTGTAGGTAAACCTGAGGTAGTAGCTGTAGCGGTTGTGCCATTCGTTAGTGTAACGCCAGCTGGTGCACTCCAGGCATAGGTATAACTGTCGGTTGGGCTGACCTGCGCCGTTAACGTTGCTGAAGTTCCCTGACAGACGGTCGTACTACCCAAGTTACCATTAGCCTGAGCTGTAGCTGTGAATGAACAGGGAATAAAGCCCGCATCATACGAAAAATTATTCTGCCCTGATGAGCCTAGCGTAAATGTGATTATACCTGCTGCGCTGGCATCGGTATCGATATTGTCAGCGTTGCTGCCAGTGGCTGAGTTGGGTTTACTGCTCAGGGTAGAAGTGCTAACACTCGTTGGGAATGTGAGAGTGTAAGAACCTCCAGAAGTAAGGTTTGTTAAGCTGTAGGAGAAGCCAGTCGTGGTTGTACCACTGGTTGAATTCGAAAAATAATATTCTCCAGCTGCATTGGTCGTTACGCTGACGGGAGAAGCAAGACCGGTACCCTGGAGGGTAACCACTACGCCTGCCAGGGCAGATTCACCGGCATCCTGCATGCCATTATTGTTCGAGTCGAGCCAGACCCGATTCCCGATCTGGATAGGGGCTGGGTTACAAAGTGCTTTAATCACCCCCAGCCCGTTTGCCTTACCGAAGGTTATCAGATCATCGCCCGAGCTATAGAGTTCAGCGCGTTTATCATCATCGCCTGTGGTGTTATTAAACCAACCAAAACCACCCGTGAATACATCTGTAGGGTCCATCAGGGTAACAATCGTCTGGTTTAAACCCGGAATCGACAGGGCGCTTCCCATAAAAGTTTCCTGGTGCGTGTCAGTACCGGCTACCTGCTGGAAGTTCTCCATGAAATAGAATTCACCGGATGGAGTCGTATAGGTCGTGCTGGTGGGTGTGCCCGGTCCCTGTCCATTATTGGCACCTGCTGAAGTTAAAGAGCCAACTGTACCGTTTTTTTCTAAAACCCAACTGGAACCATCATAGTGAGCCCTTAATAGGTCTCCACCAATGTAGCCGTTGATAAGGGTCGTAGCGGTAGGACCATTGTCGGTTGGGGCACGTTGTTTATACCCTAACTGATGACCTCCCCGGTCCGTAAAACCGAGCAGCATGTCGCCATTATCCGTAAAGCCAAGATCCGTAAGCATAGGTTGTGGTCTAGCTGCCCGAAGCCCCGCCGTCGATGAAGTTCCTGTATGGATTTGAGACCATGTCGTGGCCCAGGTTTCCCAGGGGCCTCCAATAGCCGCATCACCCGTGTGAACACGCCCTTTGCCGTAATTCAGGCGAAAATTGAATACAGGCGTTGTTGGTATTGATGTACTGCCTTCATCCATCGCATAGACATAGGCATAAAGATCGCTGCTTGTTCCGCCATTCTCCCCCGTACAGACAACGCCTATGTATAATTTACCATTATATACGTCCAAGGCAAACGGACGGGCAACGCCGTTAGTACAGCCTGGATTAGGTAGCGCAACAAACGATAAGCCCCCAGCCGCTAAGGACGTTGATGCAGGATTGCCCACATCCATAACCAATAGCTGACGGTTGAACAGGTCGGTTGCATATAAGGTTTTACCATCGGTCGATAAAGCTAAACCTCCTAACCCCGCAGCGCCTATTAAACTTAGTGAATTTGGGTCGGTACTGGAGGTCGTAGGGCTGCCCGGTAAGTTTCGAGTGCCCAGTTGAGAAGCGCCCAGAGTAAGGCTAAATGGAGCATTTTCCAGATCAACAAAAAGCGATGTGGTCGGTGAGCCCGTCGTAGTGGTTACATAAATGCCGCCCAGACCTGCGGGCCCTAAACCGACGTGCCGCTTCAGAAAGGCAGCCGTAAATAATTTCTTGGTTTCGCGTTGATAAGCAGATCCCCATACACTACCGATCTCATCAGCATTGGCTAAGGAAGTAGCCGTCACCGAAGTGCCTGTGGATGCGTAGGCGACTGAAACCAGTACGTGAGCATCTTTAAGGGCGGTTGTTGCTGTTGCCGAAAGCGGATCACCACTCACATAACAGGGAACAGCTAATGGAGGTGAACTTTGGCAATAATCCGTTGGGGAGCTTATACCGAAGTTGACCGTAGCCCCACTATTGACGAATCGAATCGATGATCGGCTACTACTAGTTCCTGCTCCGCGAAAGGCTTCGTAATTGCCCGAAGGGATATTCGTAAATTCTACCCGGTAAGCCGTAGCTGTACTACTACTCAATCCTGTAAGCGTGTAACTGCCGGGCGAGGAAGTCAGGGTGCTACTGGTTGTCGTTGCTACAGCCAGGCCAGAGGCATCATAAGCAGTAACCGTTATTCCGCCAACCCCCGGTTCACCAAATGTGTAGCTGCCAGAAACAGGCATGGCAGTATAAACACCATCGGCGTTGAAATCCCGGAAGACGGTACCCGTAATGGTTTGGCTTAAACCAGGTAGAGCTGGTGCTATACTTATTATAAAAAAAAGTAAAAGCCAACTTGTTGATTTTGTAGTAAACGTAGGCATATATTCTATGGTTGCGAGTAGATCAATACAACACGTGTACTCGGTTGTCAAAAAGTATGCCGTAACGACTAATTGTTGATAAAATATCGGTAAGTGATTACAAATATGTGTGCAAAATTTATGTTTGATATATGTTTATTTTTTGATATAATAAATTGGGGCTGTTGTTCAAATAGTATGCCATTGTTTTTAGAAAAGATTATATAAATCATGTAGTTATGTTGATTAATAGTTGATTATTTGCCTTTATATTTATTTATTATTACGTTATATTGAAATTATTATATAAATTATAAGGTTGCCGTAAATCATCTGGAGATAGTACTTGCGTTTCTTTTCCGTTTTCAAACTCGTACCTTGCAATTCACTCAAGCCCAATGGCCGAGAGAAGAATTATGAAAAACGAGCATGAAACAAATACGTATACTATGAATAAAGGAGGTACTATGTCTGAAACTGAGCCGTTTCATATTCAGGTCGCTTCCGAAATAGGTACGCTCCGACGCTTATTGATTCATAGCCCTGACCGTGGACTGGGTAAAGTGATCCCTTCCAAAGCACAGGACTGGCTCTTTGAAGACATCGTGCATCTGGATATGATGCGTCGGGATGAATACGACTATTACATTAAGATTCTATTGTATTTTCTGGACCCGGATAAAGTCCGTGGACAAATTGACGCTCTGGGGCCTGGGGCTGATCGCTCATTCTTCAAACCCGATCATGTTGAGTATTTTAAGTCAGATAAAGTGATTGATATTCAGTCTCTTCTGGCTGATATTTTGCAGGATGATGGCATTCGTACCCGCCTTATTGCGACCATCTGTGGAATCGAACGAGCTGCCTTCCGTACGCAGCAGCAACTGAGTCAGTACGATCCTGCGGAGCTGGCCAAGATTATGATTTCGGGCTCGTTGCCCGACCGAACCATGCTCTTTGCACCATTGCCCAACTTTATTTTTACCCGCGATATTGGGATTGTTATCAATGATCACATCCTGCTCAATAAACCCGCTAAACTAGCCCGAACTCGTGAGGCTCTTTTAACGCAGTACATCTTCTTTCACCATCCTTTGTTTGCCGGTTATCGGGATAAAATCATTGAAATTCCTGACAACGAATACGCGTTTTTATTGCCGGATATCGATACCAATCGTGATGTGACCCGCTCCACGCTGGAGGGGGGGGATGTAATGATGATTGCCAAACGGCATTTGCTGATCGGGGTTAGCGAACGGACAACACTATATGCTGCTCAGCAGGTGATGCGTATCGTATTTAGTAAAAATCTGGTGGATACGGTAACAATATTGCAAATTCCGAAAAAGCGGGATTACATGCATATCGATACCATTTTCACGCAGGTAAAACGGAACGTTTGGGTGTTGCTGGGGTCACTGGCCCGCACGGGTGAAGAGGCTAAAAAACGCGATGTGATCCATTTTTTCGCACCCAAAGACGTTTCGGAAGATCTAAAAATTCTGCAGTTCATCAAAGGGTTGGAACATAAACCAATCGAAATAGAAAACCTTGAAGACCTCCTGACCGATATAAGTAAAAACGACCTGGGCGCCACTGAACCCATACAGTTTATTTATTCGGGCAATAACGAATTTCCGTTCGGGGCTCGTGAGCAATGGACAGATTCGTGTAACCTGCTGGCCTTGAAAGATGGCGTGGTGATTGGCTATGATCGAAACGAGAAAACCGCAGAAGCATTCCGAACCGCAGGGTTTGATGTAGTAGGGGCAAAAGAATTACTGGAGCGGTTCGAAACGGACGAAGCTTCACCCGAAACCATCGAAAATACATTTATTATGTTGCCATCAGCCGAACTGAGCCGGGCGCGGGGCGGTTCACACTGCATGAGTTTGCCGTTATGGCGCGAAGAGATATAATCACTGAAAATGAGTCGATTTCTCGAACCTTGTAGGACTCTTTCGCTGAATTGTTGAACAATTGCGCCATCAATAGTAATTTGCTAACCGATTTGGCCATAATGGCTTTCCAACTGATCGACTACGTGCATGCAATCACAGGCCACCTCCCGTATATTGATGATTCGCCCGGTTCGCTTTGGGTTCAATGAGCAAACCGCCGAATCAAACGCGTTTCAGGATAGTATGCTGGCTACGCAAACGAAGGATACTGCTCAGGGAGATGCCTTACAGGAATTTGATGAAATGGTGCGTCAGTTGCAGGCAATTGGCGTTGAGGTGATGGTCTATGAGGATACGGCTGACCCGTATACACCCGATTCGATTTTTCCAAACAACTGGGTTTCCTTCCATGCCAGTGGTACGGTTGTTCTGTATCCCATGCAGGCTGAAAATCGTCGGCTCGAACGGCGGCAGGATATTATCGATGATCTTGCCAAACGGTTTCATGTAGCCCGCGTGGTCGATCTGACGCATTTTGAGCAGGAGGGTAAGTTCCTGGAAGGGACGGGGAGCCTGGTACTTGACCGAATGAATAAAGTGGCCTTTGCCAGTCTGTCTCCGCGTACAGACCCTGATGTGCTGGCTGAATTCGGCCGACAGACCGGCTACCGGACAGTGTCGTTTCGGGCTGCTGATGCCAACGGGAAAGCAGTTTATCATACGAATGTGGTTATGTGTATTGCTGATACGTTTGCCGTGATATGCCTGTCAGCAATCATTGACCCCGACGAACGGCTGGTGGTACGCCATGAATTGGAAAAACTGGGTAAGCGTATCATTGAAATATCGCTGGAGCAAATGGCCAGCTTTGCCGGTAACATGCTCATGGTTCTTACAAAGAAAGGGCAGAAGGTACTGGTCATGTCGACGCGCGCTTTTGAATCGCTAACCGCTCGCCAAATTGACCAGCTAGATGATTACGCGTCCCTGTTCCACTTCGACCTATCGATGATTGAAGGTAACGGAGGTGGATCCGCTCGCTGCATGATTGCCGAAGTACATCTTCCGAGGAAGTAGTTAGGAGCGAGGAGTTAGAAGAGAGAATGGCTGACGCGAAAGCAATAGTTTGCGTCAGCCATTCTCTCTTCTAACTCCTCGCTCCTACTACTTTTTAAAAATATTGTTTGCACATACAAATATCATTGCTACCTTTGTATGGTCATTCGTATCAGAAGAAGATGAAGGGAGAGAAAACGATTGCTGTTGCTGCCGAACGTTCATCGACATCACGGTACAGTGCTTGTCTGCTGTTCTCAGCAAATGCGCTGGCGCGGGCCATTACAGCCATTGGTGACGAAGAATTTGGTCGTTTTGGGTTGTGTTATTCCCACGCCTATATGCTCTGCGAAGTGGTTGCCCAGCCGGGTGTTACACCGTCCGAATTGAGCGAAACGCTCTGCCTGACGCCGTCTACGATTACGCGGCTGGTTGAAAAACTGGAACTGAAGCGACTGGTTCGCCGGGAGTCGGAAGGGAAAAAGACACTGATTTACCCAACAGAAGAAGGAGAAGCGATTCAGCCGGATATTTCTGCCGCCTGGGACCGGGTTAGTGAGCGTTACTCGCAGGTACTGGGCGAAGCCAACGTTTGCCAGCTTACGCAACAGATCCTTAAGGCCTCTAAAGTCTTAGGAGACATTGCCTAATACGTTTTAGAAAAATTTGTTTGCACATACAACAACTCAATAACCATGAAAACCAACGAAACCATAGGATTAGTATCGGGGAACCCCACAAGTACCACGAAAGCCATTTGCCGGTCGTTGGCTGAAAAGGGAATTTCAGCTATTGTCGTGCAAAAAGAAGGGCGGACGCTCGACGTAGATGATGAAACGTTGGCCGCCGACAATAAGCAGTGGTCAGGGCAACCCGGTAAGGATTTATTCTTTAACGGCTGGAAGCTGCTCTTTTAATGATTGAATGATAGAATTTTGAATGATAGAATGAATGAAAAGCACTTACGTTAGTCTATTCTATCATTCAAAATTCTATCATTCAATCATTACAAAAATGGCGGCACCCAGGGGATTGCCGCCATTCCAAAAACCCACTCTATGAGAAATTTTACGTTTATATCTATAGCGGAAAAATATAGCCTACAGCACCCTGTCCCCAAACTATTTTTGAGTCAGTATTAAAGCCGCCATCGGTATCTCCCAATGGGTAAAGGCCTCTTGCTTCAATTGTAAAATGTCCTGGCCCGGCTTTTAAGGCAGCTCCAATTCCTAAGGCTCCACCGAACTCAAAGCGCCCTGATGAATTACTAATATTTGTTTTTTTGCCATCACTGCTGGCACTAGCCAGATAAGATCCATATGGGCCAATGTTCACAAAAAAGCGGCTTCCCGCATAGGTGCCTGATGAAATTTTCAGGAAAAGCGGTACTTCCAGGTAGTCTCTGGCTATAGAATAAATATCTGTTGAGAAAGAATCTTTGATTTTCTGGCTATAACGCGTGTAGTTGACTTCAGGCTGAAACGAAATAGAGCCTTTGCCAAAATTGAGAACTACTCCTCCTGTAAATCCTACAGCTGGGTCAATGCCAATTACCTTTTCGGTATAAAAGGGATACGTAACCCCTCCCCGAAAGCCAATTCGAAAGCCTGATGAAGTACCGTCCAGCGCAATCCGTTCTGGCCGTGTCATCGTTTCCCGCGTCATAGCCTTTCTGGGTTCGTCGGCTACCGGAGGTTGTGTCGTCGAGCTACTGGCTGCTTGTTGCTCCGTTACTCTACGATTGTTGGTTGCTGTGGTTACTGCAACAGGTGCTGATGTAGCCGGTTTCTTTGTAATGCCGTGATACTGATCATATAATTCCTGTTGACGGTTCGTTACAACCGTTCGGGAATTGGGTTGAGTTGTTGCCTGGTTAGTCGTACCCGATTGCGCAAAGGATAACTGGCTAGTCAGCAAGGCTATCGAAAAAAAGTAATACAACAGTTTCATGGGGCACAGGATTAGCGAATCCATAATGTAAGATTAGCCGCTAAACTACTAAATTCCTGCATAGCACTGAGGAAACGGTCAGTTGCTTGAGCATACGGTTGTTTTTTTCACAAACATTTTCACGTTTCGTGGATTTAGTAAAGCAGTGGGTACCCACTGCTTTACTAAATCCACGAATACCGTATGAAAACTCACCACCAACGCACAGCATTCATTACCGGGGCCAACCGAGGTATTGGAAAAGAAATTGCCATACAACTCGCTCAGCAGGGCTTTGCGGTATTTATTGGCGCCCGCGATATGGCCAAAGGACGAGAAGCTTCCGAAGAGCTTTGCAAAGCGGGCTATGAAGCCACATTTATTCAGATCGATGTAACTGACCCCGTTAGTGTTCGTACGGCCTGTGGCACCTTTTCGCAGAAAGCCGATCACCTGGATGTGCTGGTCAACAATGCCGGTGTACTCGAAGATCATGGCGAGACGATTCTGAAACTAAATGCCGAAATGCTCGAACGAACGTTCAAAGCCAATGTGACCGGGCCTATTCTGGTGATTCAGGATTTTCTGACGCATTTACAAAAAAGCCCTAATGGTGGCCGGATTATCAACGTATCGAGTGGGGCAGGGGTCATTAAAGACATGAATACCTACGCTCCAGCCTACAGTATTTCAAAAGCTGCCCTGAATGCCGTAACCAAACAGTTTGCCGGTGCGCTTAAATCCAATAATATTTCTGTAAACTGTGTTGATCCGGGATGGGTACGTACCGATATGGGTGGGCCTAGTGCCAATCGGCCAGTTGAGAAAGGGGCCGAAACCATCGTTTGGCTAGCAACTGACGCCCCTCAGACCGCAACTGGTAAATTCTGGCACGACAAGCAGGAAGTTGATTGGTGAGGTAGTTAATTAGTTGGCTGGTTAATTGGTTGATTGGCTGGCCCGTTCCTTGGTGTAGTCATCAACCATCTAACCAACTGATAAACCAATTAACTAATCCACTAATCGCTATTTCCCTAGCTCCATTGCCATTTTAACGGCGTTGCGGGCATTGAGCAGACCTCCTGAGCGGCTTAAGTCGCTGAAGGGAACTTTCTGTATAGATCGGCCAGGTTTACGAACAGCGATATTGGGATGATAGCTGCTTTTCATCAGAATTTCCTTGACCTGAACAGCCGTGAGTTTCGGGAAATAGGAGCGGAGTAAAGCGGCTACACCAGCCGTCATGGGCGATGCCATACTAGTGCCGGATAAGCTGGCGTAATGATTATGGGGCAGTGTCGACAGAATGGCGGTACCAGGAGCAAACAGATCGACCGTTTGAATACCGTAATTTGATGAGCGGCTGGGTAAATCTTCGCTAAGACGCCAGGTACTATTGCCAACGACCAATACATTTTTGGCAAGATTGCCATTTTCGTAATGGGCCGTTGGGTAGGCCGGTATCGAGTCATAATTTTCGCCGTTGTTGCCAGCCGCATGAACGATCAATACATCATGCTCTTCGGCAAATCGGATAGCTGCATCGACCTGCTCTTTGTAAGGCGATAATCGTTTTCCAAAGCTCATGTTGATCACCTTAGCGCCGTTTTCAACTGCATACCGGATTCCATTGGCTACATCTTTGTCCCGTTCATCGCCACCCGATGGCACCATCGAAACGGGCATGATCCGAACATTGTCGGCCACGCCATCTATACCACGTCCGTTACCTCGTTTGGCTCCAATAATCCCCGCCACATGGCTTCCATGCATTGCCAACTCCTGCGACTGACCAATTAGCATGCGTGGACTGCCATAATAACGCTCGTTTGGGTTGGATGGATCGTCGCCTACCGCTTGCCGTGGGTTGTAAGAGAGATTATAAGCTATATCGGCTTCGCTGCCCATTATTTGCCGAAACCGTGGCCAGTTCAGGCGGACCAGAGAAAGATACGTTCGGAAGGTGCCGTACTGTGGAATGTACGCATCGGCCAGAACTGTCCGGACAGCGTTAGCTACCGAGTCGGTTCCAAAATCAATACTGCGAATAGCCGTTGGCGTGGTGATTGTATCGGGTAATTTCGACCGGATTTGGCTGGCTACTTTCCAGAATTGAGCCGTGTCGGCAAAGGCAATATGTCTGGGCTGAATAGCTCGGTAACGTTGCAGGAACTGCTTTTTCGCGATTTGGTAAGTAGCATACTGGCGTTTCTCGAGAGGGTTTAGATTGTCAGGATTCGCTTTATCGTATTTGTCCCGAAAAAGAACATACACCTGCGTTACCTCGGGCTGATCAGATTCATAGGTCGTACCGTCTTTGGCGCCCATAAAATTCCAGCCATTGAGGTCGTCGGTATAGCCATTTTTATCGTCGTCGGTATTGTTGCCGGGAATCTCCTTCGGGTTTACCCAGGCCACATCACGCAGGTCTTCATGTGTCAGGTCAACGCCAGAATCCATGATGCCAACGATAACAGGTACTGATGAGCGACCTTTCAGCAAGTCATAGGCCTGGTAGAGGCTGATACCGGCTATCGAGTCGCGCTGTGGGTCGAGGTAAGGCCAGTTGCGGGGTGGTTGGTTAGGGTTGGGCCGTTTTCGACTGAATGAGGTGATCTGGCTTAAGGCATTCCGTCTGTCACTGCATTCATCACGAATAGCCCTCAGAGAAAATAGTTCGCCGTTGTTAGTATAAATCAGGCGATACAGACCGATGGCTTCAGTTCCACAAGGACTTTGACCCGTAATTTTTTGTAACCTAAGCGTGTCGCCAACCAGTTCATAAAACATCGTTTCGAGCATGTCTGCATTCGCTTCGGTGGTCGCCAGTACTGTGTCGTTTCGGAAAGCGAGTTGCACACGAACTTCGTTGGGCGTACGGACAGTGCCTGTCCAGACGGAATTTCGAAGCGGTAATTGTGCCTGTGCGCTCATTGCCAAAAAAAATACGGCTGAAATTAAGAGCAAGGCGACTTTTCGCAGATCCATAGCAGGTTGATGAATAGTTTGGTTAAAATACGTAATTACTAATCGTAATGTGTCATCTCCCTAAAAATCAAAAGCCCTCCAAACCATAGGAGGGCTTTTGATTCGTATTAAATCGTCAGCTTAATTGACAATCCGAACACGAACAGGCTCAGGTACAAGTTGAGTACCATCGTCTAGTGTCACCAGGAACAAAAACTGAATCTCGGTGTAGTTCGGTAAAGCAATCGGTGCCGTGGCTACACTAGGGTACTTGGCTTTGAAGGCTGCGATGTTTGATGTAAACACCGCTGTAGTACCACTACCTGCAATCGGAGCTGCATTCATCAACGTGGCTGCTGTAGCCGAGTTGAGGTTACCCACCGTGATACCTGTAGCGCCACCCAACACCTTAGTAATTTCCTTGATGGTACGACCGCTACTGGCTGGAATCGACAAGGTAAACTCAATAGGTCCACCTGCTGCCAGCGAGCTGATAATAAACGGGTTAAAACCATAGGTAGTCGTTCCGGGGAAGGTTACCGGAATGGCCGGACGATTGTCCCGAACCAGATCGCTGTACACCAGGTCATCTTTACAGGAGAGACTGCCACCAGCCACTATGGCTAGTAACAACAGATTCATCAATATCTTTTTCATGTTCGTAAGTCTGTTCGATTAATCCACATCCCACCATACCCGTACATTCGATTGGGGAGCCGGGTTAGGGAAGTTAGGATTCTGTTGAATTTCGTTATTGATATATACGGCCCGAACAGGTCGGGTGCCATCGATACCGGCTGCGTTCTGCGAAGGTTGCAGAGCTGGGTAGCCAGTACGGCGATAATCATTCCAGGCTTCCAGCCCGTTGCCGGTCCAGGCGATGTACTTCTGGGTGATGATCTGAGCAATTTTCTGCTCATTAGTCCCCGAGAGTGTAGCCACCGTTGGGTTAGCAGCCAGATAAGCGTTGACCTGATCGGCAGTAAGTCCGGCCAGCGTCATCGAGGCTTTGATACCTTCGGTGTACAGCGCCTGCGGATCGCCGGGAGTGCCCAACCGTAGAGCCGCTTCGGCCAGGATAAATGCCCGTTGGAAATTCGTTACTAAGCGTACGGGGCCTTCACCCGAGTTGCCCGTTACGTACTTGTTATACCGTGACCAGTTGGTAACAGGTGTCGGCAGCGTACCCCGGAACCCATTGTCGATGGTTACATAATTGGCCCCAGGCTTGGTGAAGAAGATCGGCAGACGTGGATCGTTGAGACTGTTCAACAGGTTCAGATACCGGGTACTCAGAATAATGTCGTTCTGGAACGAACTAATAAACGAGTAGGTATATCGAGGGTCCTGGCTACCTACGCTGGCTCCGAACGTAAAGTTCATATCGTTTGCGTTGGCCGTAATGTAGTTGTTGCCAGTCAGTACCTCATTAATGACGCTGGTTGCCAGCGCTGGTTCTTTACGGCTGATGGTCGTAGCGAATTTGAGCAACAGCGTATTACCTGCCTGCTTCCACTTGACCAGATTACCACCATAAATAACATCATCGGCTCCTGGCTTCAGGGCTGAAGGCGAATCAAGATCTTTGATCCCTTCACGTACCAGATCGAACAGGCTCTGAATGCCCTGCGACGAGTTTCCTTTGTAGATATCCTCCTGTTTGTCGAGACGAGGATTAATAAACGTTTCGCCCAATAAAGCCTGCGAATAAGGAACATCACCCCATACGTCGGTTGCGATTGAGAACGTGTATGCCTTCAGAATTTTGGCAATACCAGTGTACGCCTTTGAGCCGGTTGCGTCGCCTAACTCAATTAATTTCTGGTAGTTGACCAGCGCACCACCATAGATTTCCGTAGTCCATTGGTTGCCAAAATCAGCTCCGTTGGTCTGGAAAATATCGTAGGTAGCCGGATTGTTACCCGCACCTGCCAAATGTTGCACCAGCGTTTCGGCAAATCGGTTTAGCTCGTTGGCATTAGCAAAAGCTGTACCGGCCTGAGCACCCGGTAATAATACGGCGGGTGTAACCGATGTTGGGTTGTTGGGCGTGACGTTGACGTCAAGGTACTTGCCACAAGCTCCCATACCCAGCAGAAAGGGTATTAAGAGGTAGCGTTTATAATTGATGAATTTCATGACTTAAAGGAAGAATAAGTTGATTAGAACGTGAGCCGAATGTTACCACCGAAGTTGCGGGTATTTGGCGGGCCGTTCAGGTCAAGCCCCTGGATGTTACCGGCTCCCTGCGTGTTGATTTCAGGGTCGGCTGGGTAGTTGGGCGCGTAGAAGTATAAGTTACGTCCACTGACACCTACCGATACCGCTCCAAAAGGTGTTTTATTGAACCACACCTTGGGTAGCGTGTAATTGAGAGCTACTTCGCGCAGACGATAAACCGTGGCATCGAATACAGCCGCTTCTGAAGCCAGACCACCTAGATTTCCCCAGTAGGTTTGAGCGGGTACTTGAATGTTATTAGGCCGGAACGTACCATCGGCGTTTTGAATAACACCCGGTAAAATACGAGGTTGATCGCGGTCGAGGCCGGTTACGTAGAGAGAACCATTACTCTTAAGGTCTACCATTGAGAACGAGTACAGTTGTCCACCCTGACGCGTATCGACCAGTACCGACAATGAAATACCCTTATACGAGAAGGTATTCGTCAGACCAGCCGTATAGTTCGGTTGCGGTGTCGAAATCACCGAATTAGGAATACCCGGAGCAAAAGCGCCTGTTGTTCCATTTACTATATACTGACCAGCATACTGGCCCGTCTGGTCATAATATTGTCCATTGGGATCGGTGGTTTGCACGCGGGCGTTGGCAGTCCCTACAACAACACCATACGGAAATCCTTCGTAGATAGACGGCGCAATACCTGTAAATGAGTTACCGGTAATATTGGCTGATTTCACACCTGGGGCAATAGAAACTACCTTATTCCGAATCAGGGTGTAGTTCAGGGTAAGATCCCATTTGAAACCGCTTACACGCACAGGCGTTGCATTGACAACCAGTTCAACCCCCTTGTTTAGCAGTTCCCCAACGTTGGTCGTCCGGGTGCTATATCCCGTTGAGTTGGAGATGGCTACGTTGAAGATCTGATCTGTACTGCGCGATTCGAAGTACGTAGCATCGATGCTGAGTCGGTTTTTAAAGAAGCCCAGGTTAGCTCCTACTTCCCAGGACGTCACAAACTCAGGCGTCAGGTTGTTGTTACCGATACGTGAGCTGACGCCAAAGCCAGGAATGTTGGCACCGGCAATCGACAGCGGGAATGTGATGCTTGCTACGTTGTTACCATACGATTGGGAAACATACACCGAGTTGAGCAGGTATGGATCGGCATCACGTCCTACCCGGGCAAGGCTGGCCCGTACTTTTGCGTACGATAAAATGTCTGAATTCAGTTTGAACGCGTCGGTTGGAACAAAGCTTACGGCTGCCGACGGGTAGAAGTAAGTATTATTGGCTTTCGGCAGCGTCGACGACTGGTCGGCCCGGCCTGACAATTCCAGAAAGAGGTAGTTGTTGTAGTTCAACGACAACTGACCATAATACCCGACTAATCGACGGAGGGTGCTTGTTTCGCCACTACCTGTAAATACTGTACCGTTGCTGACATTATAAAAGCCTGGAATCGTCAGAGAAGCGGCATCGGTATAAAGTTCCTGCGATTTACGCTGGTTGATATTGTTACCCAACAGCAGGTTGGCATTCAGACCTTCCATAAACAGATTGTCTTTACGAGCCGAAATCAGCAGGTCGCCATTGAGTTCGCTGCGGAAGAAATTGTCCTGTTGTATTTCACCCAGGGGAGCACGTCCGGCCCCAATTGGCAGCGTCAACTTACGGCGGTCAGCGTAGGTATCGCCTGTAACCCGATAGGCTACGTTCAGCCATTTGGTAATATCATAGCCAACCTGGAAGTTGCCGAAGAAGCGGTCAACCTGTCCGTCCAGCTTTTCGTTATTTACGCTCCACTGTGGGTTGTTAAGTGTTGGCAAGAGATAAATGCTTCGCCCGGTAGCATCCTGATAAGGCTCATTCGCCAGGTCATAGCTGCGTGGGATACGGGTAATTTGCCCGAACGCACTGGCACCATTACCACCCGGAATGCCTGCCGATACGGTTTGTACGTAGTTACCCTGTGCACTGATGCGCAGGCCATTCTGTAGTTTTGTCTCGCCACCCAACTGAACATTGGTCCGGTTAAACTTCGTATTTTGTACAATCCCGTTCTGTAATGTATTACCAATGGCCAGGATGTAATTGCGGTTGGCATCCCCCGATGCAATGTTGACCGAGTTTTGCAGAATCATCCCCTGCCGGTAAAAATCTTTTACGTTATTGGGATAAGCCTGATAAGGAACTACACCCCCCTGCGTGTTCGTTACTGACGTTGGCCCTCCGGCAAAAGGTGGCCCCCAGGAGTTGGTCGATGTCGAATTGAACAGGTTGTTGGCGCCCTGACCGTAGTCGTTCTGGAATTTGGGAATACCGTATACGTTCTGCACGTTGTACGACGAATTCACCGTCACTTCCGTCTTGTTGTTGTTGTTCCGGCCCGACTTCGTGGTGATGACAATAGCCCCAGCCGATGCACGCGAACCATACAATACGGCAGCGGCTGGCCCTTTCAGAATGTTGACCGATTCGATACTTTCGGGGTTAACATCGGCCAGACGGTTCGACGGTTGCGATCCAAACAGGGTGTTCTGCGTGTTGTTTACATCGTTGCTGAAGATGATACCATCTACCACGATCAGTGGCTGGTTTGATCCGTTGAACGACGTAATACCCCGAATGTTGATGTTGGTCGAAGCACCCGGTGCACCACTTTGTGTGTTGATCTGAACCCCTGATACTTTACCCTGAAGGGCATTTAGCAGGTTGGGCTCTGAGCGCTGTGACAGAATATTGCCACCTACTTCCTGGGTTGCGTAGCCTAGTGAACGCTTGTCACGTTCGATACCCTGCGCCGTTACAACGATCTCGTCGAGCGATTGGGAGCCAGCCACCAGAGCAACATTGAGCGTTGTTTGATTGCCGACTGCAAGATCCTGGCTGGTGTAGCCAATGAAACTAAAAATAAGTCGGGCTGCAGTTGGTACGCTGATTTGATAACGTCCGTTGGCATCGGTAGTAGTCCCTTTGGTAGTTCCTTTTACCTGAACGCTCACGCCCGGTAACGTGGAACCATCATCTGATGAAGTGACGCGGCCACTCACGGTAACGTCCTGTGCCATAAGCGGCAAGCAGAACAGTAACGAAAGCAACCAGCTTCCTAATAGAATTTTCCGCATTTGTGAGTAGAGATTAACTGATATTAAATCATTTTAAATGGCAACAAATGTACTACCTATATATTAACAAATTGTAAAAAAAATATCGCTTTTTTTAGATAGTTTGTCGGCAAATGGCAACTATTTGCCTTGTTTTTTAGGAAAATCTTAAAAGACAATTTTGTTTATGGCGATGTTGCATCTATTTTGTTTTTCACTTAAAAAATTAAACAAAATTCGCTTAAAGTAGTTGCTAATCGTTCTATAAACCAGATTTATAGGCTACCTGCCAATTAATAAAAAGAGTGAGGTGATGAATTGATGAATGGATTTGGCTATAACTTATTCTAATGAATACTTATTTCTGTTTATAACTGACAAATAAAGGCGGTTAACCTGATCAGGTTAACCGCCTTTAAGATGATTGAACAGCCCGTTATTAGTTGTCAGTAGCCAATTTATTCAGGGCTAATTCTGAAGCTGAAATAGGCCAGATGTAGTTAGGCTCAGTTGCCGCTTTAGCAGGTACCGTTCCTTTAGCAGGAATTGTCTGCAGCAGGCGAACCAGGTCGTTGTTACGCAAACCTTCTCCCAGGAATTCAATCCGGCGTTCCAGTAAGATTCCATTGATCAGATCGGTAGATGTGGCAAAGTTGGCAGCAGTGAATGTCGTTGCCGCATCCGAGCGATTCCGAACGGCATTCAGCAGGGCTACGGCCTGCGCATCGACGGTATTGGTGCTGCGAACTTTAGCTTCAGCTAAGTTCAACAGAACTTCTGCGTAGCGAATAACCGGAACGTAATCCGTGTAAGGGCTTGGCGCTTTGTATTTAATCAACCAGTTTTTGGTGTTAGCGCCTGTTCCTGATTGCTTAATAAACGTCCGCCGTTTGTCAGTGGCTGTCCAAGTGGGTTCAGCAATAATACCCTTTGCGTTGAGCGAGTATTCGCCATTACCTACCCCGCCATTCGCTGTGTTTGGCGAGAAGTAGTATGCCAACTGGTTTTGCGTACCTGGGAAATCGCCCGATGTCGAGGTCATTGGCATCGAGAAGATCGATTCTGAGTTCACGTAGGTTGAGAACAAGGTAGTAACGTCAGGTACAAGCTGATTGGCTACGCCGGTCGACGCTTTAAAGGGAGCCGTTGCGCTTACAATCTTATTGGCCTCTGTAATTACTGACGAGTAGTTCTGCATGCTCAGATACACCCGTGTTTTCAACGCGATGGCTGTATTCTTATGGGCACGAGTAACGTTGTCGGAAGCCGCAGTATAGGTAGAAGGCAACCCGGCTTCGGCTTCGTTCAGGTCTTTCAATACCTGCGCATAGACATCAGCGACCGAGCTACGTGCCAGATCCGACTGACCTACTCCCTTGATGCCATTCAGGCGTAGGGGTACACCTGGTTTGCTGCCATTGCCATCTGCATACGGACGAGCATAATATTGAAGCAGGCTGTAATAGCTCAGTGCCCGGATTAACTTGGCTTCAGCAATGTACTTGGTTGCAACATCGGTACCCACTACATTGGAACCACCGGCGGCCATACCATCCAGGAAGATGTTACACTTATTGATGGTCAGATACGCAAAGTACCATAGGTTTACTACAGCCGTAGCGCTGTTGGTAGCGTTTAAGCCCCAAACGTCGGAACCCGTTACGAGGTTAGAGGTTTCGTTGATGAATTCTTCACCGCGAATGTCGCCGTAGATTACGTACCGGCCACCGTAGAAGTTACCATCTTTCAAGGCGCCGTAGAGCGACAGAAGCTGAGTTTGTACCCGCGTGGCGGTGCTGAAAGCGGATGCGTCTGATACGGATGTCTGCGGGATTGGGGTGAGCAGATCCCGATTACAGGAACTGGCTCCCACTAGCGTCAGACAAACAACGGCTATATAGTTGAAATAACGTTTCATGTGTTTCTTATTCTTGAATTAGAATCCGGCTCTGATACCAAAGGTGATCGTGCGAGCATTACCGATTGTGTTTCTGTCGACTCCCTGAGCACTATTTCCTGAAGTGGTCGATCCATTCGATGATACTTCTGGATCTGGACCTGGGTATTTGGTAAGTACCGCCAGGTTCTGACCGCTGACATACAGGCGGAGGTTGCTCATTTTTACTTTCGACAATAGGCTGTTTGGCAATGTATAGCCGAACGTAACCGAACGAACTTTCAGGAAGTCACCTTTGAAGACGTTGATGTCAAGCGGGAAAGCCGAACCGTTCGATGTGTTGTCGTTGAACACAGGCTTCGCATATTTTTTGCCCGTGTCGCCTTCTTTCTGCCAGGCATCCGTCAGCACATCCGTCGCATTGTTCCAGAACCGTTGATCGTGCAGACCCGCGTTGGTACCGTAGTAAACCGAGAAGCCTAACTGATAGGTCAGCAGAACGCCGAGATCGAAGTTTTTGTATTTGAAGTTGTTATCCCAGCCACCATACTGCTTAGGCACTACATTAGCATACATCACGCCATCGGTAGCCTGGGTGATCGATGTGCCACCCGTTGGGCTTACGTATTTGGTTTTGCCATCGGGAGTCGTCGAATAGTTGAACTCACCACTAGGAGCGTAGTACTGGAAGTACACGTTCTGGCCAGCCGAATTGACGAAGATTCGCTTACCCGTAGCTGGATCAACTCCATTGGTTTTCACAACCCACAAATAACCCAGCGAATAACCTGGTTGCGTTTGGTTGACTGTTTCCAGGCTCGAGGTGCCGGTTTGCAGAACGCTCAGACCCGGCGCCAATGCCGTTACTTCGTTTTTGTTGAAGGTAATGTTGAAGTTCGAGCTCCACTGGAAGTCTTTGGTGTTGATAACACGCGCATTCAGCGAAATCTCTAATCCTTTGTTGTACATCGTACCAACGTTCTGCGGAGGAAAGGCAACGCTTGATAATGTACCTGGAATCCCTGTAGATGGTGCCTGAGCTACGTTCAGAATCAGGTTGTCGATGTCATTCTTGTAGTAGGCAATCTCGCCTGAAATCCGGTTGTTCAGCAGGCCAAAGTTAATGCCAATGTCAGTTTTGGTACTCGTTTCCCACTTAAGGGCTGGGTTACCAACAACGTTGAAGGCCAGTGTAGCTGCACCACCGTATAAGCCAGATGCATAGAGGGAATAAGGCGAATAATCGTTAATACCACCGATGTTCCCCACTTTACCATAGCTACCACGAATCTTGAAGCTGCTGAAGATATTGTCCAGCGAAGCCGATTTCCAGAAGTTTTCCTGGGTAATTTCCCAGCCAGCCGAAAGGCCATAGAAAACGCCTTTTTTCTCACCCAGAGCCGAATACTCGTCCTGACGTACGTTACCACTCAGGAAATATTTCTCCTTGTAGTTATAGTTCAAACGGCCAAAGCCCGACAGCAGGTAGTTTTCGCCATAAGCCATGTTGGATGGGTTATTGACCGTATAACCAGCCTGAATGACCGTATAGTTAGGATCAGACAGGTTCTGGCGGTTTATACCATAACCCAGGGTCGTTGTACGTTGTTGCTCCTGGCCTAACAGCAAGTTGAAGTTGTGCGCTCCACCAAATGACTTTTCAAACTGAGCTGTGTTGGTCCACAACCAGGTTTTCAGTTTGCGGAAGTTGCTGGTGGCATTACCGGTTGAGCTATACCCATCACTCGACTGGGGCGACTGGAATAAGTCGTTGTCAACCAATAAATAGTCAATGCCATAGGTACTTCTCAGTGTAATCCAGTCAAGCGGTTTGAACTGAATATAAGCGTTCGACTGGATATGGTTGTTTTCGGTGTTGGACCGGTTCTGATCCAGCATTGGCAGCGGATTTGGATACGAAACCGACGTACCCACAATATTATTGGCAATACCAATGGCGGACCCGTTCAGGTTATACGTTCCATCGTTATTATAAGGCGACAGAATTGGAGGCAGTACCAAACCAACACGACCTAAACCGGCAGTGTTAAACGCTTCGCCGTTCAGCGAGCCCGACGTACCTGCCGCCAGGTTCTTCTCATTCGAAATGGCAATTTTGCCGCCAACCGTAAATAACTTGCTCAACTTGCTGTCTACGTTGAACAGGGCGTTCATACGGCCAAAATCGTTTTTGTTCAGAACACCTTTCTGGTTCGTATAACCCACCGAGAAGTAATAGTTGGTGTTTTCGCTACCCCCCGAAACGTTCAGACTGTGGCTATGCGATACGCCCTGCCGATAGATGTAATCGTACCAGCGTGTATCGATCGGATTCCCGTTGGCGTCATTCGTCTGGGTGAATTTTACGGCCGAAGCAGTTGGGTTGTTGGCAACTGCCTGTGATTTGAACGAAATGTATTGGCTGGCATTCAGCATCTCAGGTAGCCGATAGGTATTCGAAAAGCCTAACCAGCCATCATAGCTTACCCGAACTTTGCCTGACTTACCCCGTTTGGTCGTGATGAAAACGACACCATTGGCGGCACGGCTACCATAAATAGCAGTAGCGGCTGCATCTTTGGCTACGTCCATACTTTCGATATCGTTCGGGTTGATACTAGCCAAGGGGTTCGATGGCGCATTGGTACTGCCCTGATCACCCGTGAAGGTCGGAATGCCGTCCACAACGATCAACGGATACGAACTCAGCGAAATGGAGTTTGTTCCCCGAATTCGGAAGACCGGCGGGTTGTTCAATACGCCGTTGGGTACTGTAATCTGTACCCCTGCCGACCGACCTG
This sequence comes from Spirosoma gilvum, assembly GCF_054776815.1. Taxonomy (NCBI): domain Bacteria; kingdom Pseudomonadati; phylum Bacteroidota; class Cytophagia; order Cytophagales; family Cytophagaceae; genus Spirosoma; species Spirosoma gilvum. The sequence goes on from NZ_BAAHBH010000003.1 coordinate 48,549, forward strand.
CCAGGCCAGACTCAAAGCTTTGTATAGGCATTTGAGCAATCGTCGCTCCTTTTACCGAAGCAATGCTTCCGGTCGCATCCTGACGGGTTTGCGTACCATATCCAATTACGACTACTTCACTAAGTTGCTGCGTGTCGCCTTTCAGTAAGACGTTGACCACAGAACGATTATTAACCGGCACTTCCTGCGCCGTATAACCAATGAAGCTAAATACTAAAGTGCTATTGGCAGAAGCGGCCAGGCGGTAGTTGCCCTGAGCGTCGGTGTTTGTACCTCGATTGGTACCTTTTACCTGTACGGTCACTCCCGGCAGAAGCGACCCGTCGTCTGATGAAGTGACTTGGCCACTCACGGTTATTTCCTGTGCAAAACCGGGCAGACAGAATAATAACGTAAGCATCCAACTTCCAAATAAAATTTTCCGCATTTGTTAGTAGAGATTAAATAATATTAAACGTCCAAAAAATTGGAGAACAAATTTAATGTATAGAATGCAAATTGCTACTAATGTTTGGTGAAGAAATTTTGTAATATTCTAATAATGCGTCTTGGTGCGTGTACTGAAGAATATTGATTTTAGAACGATTATGGCTGATTGTTGAAAATTTTGGAAAATGTACCCTAATCAGTTGTGATTCTGTTAATTATTTATTGGTTTTATACGCTTTAATTCAAAATAAGCACCCAGTTTGGCGAAGAATCCTTTTTGTAACCATCCGTAAACAAACCTTTTATTTCCTGAGTATATCTGCTTAAGGTGCTCATTGTCAATGCACTTGTATAATTTTTGAATCGCTAAAAACGAAATGTCGAAGGATTGTAGCAGTAGTAATACCTAAGTTTATCTGTAATACCTAAGGCACTTTGTTCGAATAATATTTGCCCATGAATTATGTAGTAGTCTGTATAAACGACACTTTTTGTTATTGAGCCATATAAAATTCTGAATAATATTATACTGCTGAAATTAAGTGTCTTGACATTTATTATTGTATTTTACGTTGAAATACCTATTTGAGCAGCCTATTAGCATGGGTTAACATAGTTGGTTGTTTATCCATGAAAAGTCATATTGACAACTTGTGCTGCAAATGGATAGTATAAGATGAAGTAATCTACAGCCCACGACTGGAGTTGGCACTGGCGCGGAGCTTTAATGAAAGAAGAAATAGCCCAGTGCAATTCCTGCAACTACCCCTACGAAATCGGCAAATAAACCATAAGGAATGGCATGCCGTGAGTTACGAATGCCTACTGAACCAAAATACAGGGCCACAATGTAAAATGTAGTATCGGCTGACCCCTGGAAAATACAGACTAGACGACCCACAAACGAATCCGGCCCAAATTGCTTCATCGCATCGATCATAAGTGCGCGGGCACCCGCCCCGCTGAGGGGCTTCATCAGCGCAACCGGTAGGGCATCCGAGAAATCGGTATTTAAGCCTGTAAGGGAGAAAAGATACTTTAGACCTCCAACCAGGTATTCCATAGCCCCAGCATTCCGGAAGGCGCCAATGGCAACCAACATACCTACCAGGTAGGGGATAATTTTTACGGTCGTCTCAAATCCCCCTTTGGCTCCTTCAATAAAGGTTTCGAAGATGGGCACCTTCCGCCAAAGAGCCCCCAACAGAAAAGCAACCACAATCGTAAGCAGGACCATATTCCCAAATACTTTAGAAATGGTTTCGATTTCTTCTTTCGGTCGGCCCGACAACGCCCATAAGGCTAATCCGATCAGAGCCGTAATGCCACCTAGCCAGCCCAGTACTGTAGCATTGAGTAAGTTGATTCGTTGCTTAATGGCCACCGCTACTAGGGCTACTACGGTCGTAACATAGGTGCCAATTACACAGGGAATAAAGACATCCGATGGGTCTTTGGCGCCCAGAATAGCCCGTTGCGCCATAATGCTCAGTGGAATAATCTGAAGCCCTGATGTATGGAGTACCAGAAACATGATTTGCGCATTGGAAGCCGTATCTTTATTCGGATTGAGTTCCTGTAAACTAGCCATCGCTTTCAGGCCGAACGGGGTAGCAGCATTGTCCAGACCGATCATATTGGCCGAAAAGTTCATGATCATCTGCCCATTGGCCGGATGGTCTTTTGGTACTTCGGGAAACAGCTTATGGAAAAATGGCCCGATGATTCGGGCCATAAAGTTGATAGCCCCGGCTTTCTCGCCAATGTTCAGCAGCCCTAAGAAAAACGTCATGACACCCGCCAATGGAAGGGCAATGTCCATAACGGCCACTTTGGAAGAATCGAAAAGCCCCTCAACAATGATTTTGAAAATTTCGGTATCACCCAGAAAAATAAGCTTGGCGAGTGCCACCAGAAAGGCAATAACAAAAAAAGCAACCCAGATATAATTAAGCGCCATCTGTGATAAAGAGTGAAAGAGCAAAAGAGTGATAGAGCGAATAGTGAAGAAACCTCATTTGCTCCGGTAGTCATCTGCCTGGAAATCCTGTAAGTTTACAGGAACATTCCGCTTAAATCAAGTCTGCCGTTCTGATAACATGACGAAAATTGCCTTCTGTACCATCGCTCTTTCACTCTTTCACTCTTTCGCTCTTTATCCAGCTCATTCGCAACCCTTCGAAGCGGCTATGATCAAACAGGGGCTGGTCGATGTTCAAAAGGTTGATCCGACTATTCTGGTGGAATTGAAATACTCAACGACGGATAATTTCGTCGGAAAAGACGTGTACGGGGACCTGACGCGGGCGTATATGCAGCCGATGGCCGCCCGTAAAATGGCGTTAGCCAGTAAATATTTACAGGATCACCATCCCAACCTACGGTTGCTGGTGTATGATGCCGCCCGGCCACGTTCGGCCCAGTGGAATCTCTGGAATGCGCTGCCCGACCTGCCGGAACGCGAACGACGAAAATATGTTGCTGATCCCCGCGAAGGGTCAATTCATAACTACGGGTGCGCGGTCGACCTGACGGTGGCTACTGAAGATGGTAAGCCGTTGGATATGGGTACCAAATACGATTTCTTTGGCGAACTGGCCTATCCGTCGCGCGAAGCTAGTTTGTTAAAAGCTGGTAAGCTAACGCAAAAGCAAATCGACAATCGATTGATTCTACGTACGGCAATGCGGGAGGGAGGCTTCTCGTCCATAGAATACGAATGGTGGCATTTCAACGCCCTTTCGCGCGAGAAAGCAAAAATGGCGTTTCGGATTGTTGATTGAAGAATGTAACGATGGGAAGATATAGACGTCTAAGTGGCGATATCTACATCGTTATGGTTTCAATTATGCGCTTACTAAGCTTGAGGGCTGCTTATCTCTCCTTTCTCATTGTATTAGGAGTAAAATTCCCAATGTTGGCTCAGTCGGACGTTTCGGCGGCTGTAGTGTCGGTCGAATTGCTTAAAAAGCACGTTTTTATGCTGGCATCCGATAGTTTACAGGGCCGCGAAACGGGTACGATTGGGCAGCAGCAGGCATCGATTTATTGTGCCCGATCATTCCGGCAAAGCCGCTTATTAGCTCCGTTTCGCATTGATTCTGTTCAAGGCTCTTTCCGGCAGACATTTGCTTTTACTGTTGGCAATGCTGTGCCATTTGGGATGGGACGAATGTACGGTTCTATGTCATCCGGCAGCGTTCGGGCTTACCAATCGCCCGGTTCGTTCAGCAGATCATCCTACCGGTCAATTCCTTCAACGTATAAGCCGCTTGAATTAGCTCCACTACCAATCACAGCCAAAGACAGTAACAACGTATCGCTTAGCCATAATGTCGGTGGTCTATTGATAGGAACAGACTTGAAACAGGAGGTGGTCGTACTATCAGCGCATTATGATCACTTAGGGAAAGTCGGAAAGCGTGTCTACCACGGTGCCGACGATAATGCATCAGGTACGGCTACGATTCTGGGTGTAGCTTCTGTATTCGACAGTTTGGCGCGGCAGGGAATTCGGCCCCGCCGAAGCATTTTATTTCTGCTTTTTTCGGGTGAAGAGGGAGGCCTGTTAGGGTCTCAGTATTTTGTTACCAATAGCCCTATTCCCCTGAATCAACTGATTTGCGACTTAAACGTAGACATGGTTGGACGTGTAGATAACTATCACCATAAAAAGCCGAACTATTGCTATCTGATCAATGGAAATCAAACGAATGAACTTCTGCGAATGGCAAAGCAGGCCAATGAACAATCCGTTCATTTGGGGTTAAATGAAGGTGGCTACGATACCCAGTCCGACCCTAATCAGTATTTTTACCGATCCGACCATTACAATTTCGTTAAAGCGGGCGTTCCAGCGCTGTTTTTCTCAGATGGCGAACACTCCGACTATCACCAGACGTCCGACACGGCTGATAAAATCGATTACGATTTACTGCAAAAACGAGCAACTCTAGTGTTACAAACGGCCTGGCTGATTGCTAATGAAGGGGCTAAATAGAATCTCTGTCCCTAAAACACCAGATTATCAATGAGTCGAACGTTGCCCAGATGAGCGGCCAGGCAAATCGCCGTTTGGCCCGGTGCCAGAACATGATCGGTGGGCTGGAGGGTATCCGCATTGACGATTTCGACGTATTCCAATCGAAAAACAGGCTTTTTACTGAAAAAGTTAGTAACGGCTTCCTTGGCCTGTCCAATACTTTTTCCATCAAATAACAAATCATGAGCGAGCGTCAGCGCCTGAAATAGAGCCGTAGCCTGTTCGCGTTCGGCAGGGGTAAGGTTGCGGTTACGCGACGACATGGCCAGTCCATCGGTTTCACGAATGATAGGGCAACGAATCAGTTCAACCGGAAAGCTTAGGTCGCGGATAAGTTGCCGGATAACGCCCACCTGTTGCAGGTCTTTCTGGCCAAAATACGCTCGGTCGGGCTGGATAATGTTGAACAATTTAGCCACTACGATGCCGACACCGTTGAAATGGCCAGGCCGGAAAGCACCTTCCATAACCGTTTCCAACGGGCCGAAATTCAGGCGAAGGGTAGGCGGCTTCGGATACATTTCGTCTGCGGATGGAACGAAGACTACATCGCATCCTGCCGCTTCGAGTTTTTGACAGTCTTCTTCGAGTGTACGGGGGTAGCGGGCGAGGTCGTCGGGATTATTAAATTGAACTGGATTGACAAAAATGCTGCTGACAACGACGTCATTTTCGCGACGGGCTGTTTCGATCAACGCCAGATGGCCTTCGTGCAGTGCGCCCATAGTTGGTACGAAACCAATGGTACTTTCATTGCGAAATGTGTGCAGGTATTGACGAATGGCATCGGCTTTTTCAAAACGCTTCATGAGGCTAATTTTTTGAGCCTGCAATGATACATGATTCAGCTCTTTTTTACGCGAATACGTATCTTTTTTAGGGGAAAATGTATTGAAATATGGGAAAAATTTGTTTAATTTTGCAAGTTTTTTGATTCTCTCAAGACAACACACGCTTCCCGATTATGAGCAAATTACGCATCCTTTATGTCGCTAGTGAAATCAATCCTTTCTTAAAAACTTCTGACGTTGCCGACTTTGTTCGCAAACTGCCACAAGCCATGCAGGAGCGGGGAATGGAAATCAGAATTCTGGTGCCCCGGTTTGGATTGATCAATGAGCGGAAAAACAGGCTGCACGAGGTGGTTCGGTTGTCTGGTATTAACATTGCGGTTGGCGACGATGAAAAGCCCCTGATTATCAAGGTGGCATCGATCCCAACGGCTAAGCTTCAGGTTTACTTTATCGATAACGAAGATTATTTCCAACGGAAATACGTGTTTCATGATAAAGAAAACCGATTCTATGATGATAACGACGAACGGGCGATTTTCTTCTGCAAAGGGGTTCTGGAAACCGTAAAAAAACTGGGATGGGCGCCTGATATCGTCCATTGCAACGACTGGATGACAGCCCTGATTCCGCTGTATCTGAAAACGACCTACAAAAACGACCCGATGTTTAAAGACACAAAGTCAGTTTTTACGGTCTACAACAATTCATTTGAGCATCGATTTGAGGGCGACATTATCGAAAAAGCCCGGATGATGGACATTGATGATGAAATGCTGGCCGAATTGAAAACCGCCGATTTTCAAGGATTTATTCGGATTGGTTGTGCTTATGCGGATGCCGTGGTGCGGGCCGATGAAGAATCGAGCGAAAGCCTGAATGCGATTCTGGACGATATGCCGGAGCATAAATTTGATCTGGCCGAAGCCGATGATCTGACGGATCGTTACTACAATTTATACACGCAACTGGCTGGTTAGCAGTAGGTATAACCAGAGTCATTTTTAGAGAGGTTGTTAAATCAATCAAACAAAAAGCCGGAACGTCCGGCTTTTTGCATTTACTTTACTTTCTGAATTCAACTTGTACAACAGATGATCACAGGTAGGTGATTAGCTGTTGTGTACCAAAAACGACACTTGAAATTATGTGTGGCATTGTAGCATACGTTGGGCACCGGGAAGCGTGCCCACTCGTCATAAAAGGGTTGAAGCGTCTGGAATATCGGGGTTATGACAGCGCCGGTGTTGCCCTGATGAATGGACACGGTTTAAAAATTTATAAGAAAAAAGGGAAAGTAGCCGCCCTGGAACATGAACTGGATGGGAAAGAAACCCATGCAACCATCGGCATGGGACATACGCGCTGGGCAACGCATGGAGAACCCAACGATGTAAACGCGCATCCGCATTACTCGTTTCATCGGAAGTTGGCTATTATCCATAACGGAATTATTGAGAACTACGCGGCTATAAAGCAGGCGTTGCTTAAAAAAGGGCATACTTTCAGCAGTGAAACGGATACCGAAGTGTTGGGCCAGTTTATTGAGGATATTTGGGAAAATCAGGGGGGAACGCTTGAAGATGCCGTTCGGCTGGCGTTACAGGAAGTGGTAGGAGCCTATGCCATTGTGATCATGAGCGAGAGTGATCCTACGCAGTTGATTGCTGCCCGGAAAGGTTCTCCATTGGTGATTGGCGTTGGCGAAAATGAGTACTTTCTGGCGTCGGATGCTACACCCATTGTGGAGTACACCAAAGACGTAATTTACCTGAACGATTACGAAATCGCGGTCATCAAAAATGGTGAATTGAAAGTTGTTACGCTTGATAACACCACCACAACCCCCTACGTCCACAAAGTAGAGCTGGAACTCGAAGCCATCGAAAAAGGCGGTTTCGATCATTTCATGCTCAAGGAAATCTTCGAGCAACCCCGCTCTATTGCCGACTCGATGCGGGGGCGCGTACAGGTCGATGCCGGAACGCTGCAACTGGGCGGTTTACGCGATTATCTGGACAAGCTGGCGAAGTCGAAGCGGATCGTGATCGTTGGCTGCGGCACATCGTGGCACGCAGGGCTGGTAGCTGAATATATTTTTGAAGAATTAGCCCGTATTCCGGTAGAGGTTGAATATGCATCAGAATTCCGGTATCGAAACCCGATCATCAAAGAAGGCGATATTGTTATCGCCATCTCCCAATCGGGCGAAACGGCCGATACGCTGGCGGCTATTGAACTGGCTAAATCGAAAGGAGCAACGATTTTCGGCGTGTGCAACGTGGTTGGTTCGTCTATCGCGCGGGCAACGCACGCGGGTGCCTACACCCACGCTGGGCCCGAAATCGGTGTAGCCAGTACGAAAGCATTCACGGCGCAGGTAACTGTCCTGACGTTGATGGCTCTGGCCGCTGCCAAACGGAAGGGCACTATTTCTGACTCCTTGTTCCGGCAATTACTGGCCGAAATGGAAAGTATTCCGGCTAAAGTGGAGAAGGTGTTGCAGGCTGCCGATAAGATTAAAGAGATCGCCTACATTTTCACCTACGCCCGCAACTTCATCTACCTGGGCCGTGGGCTTAATTTCCCCGTAGCTCTGGAAGGGGCTTTGAAGCTGAAGGAGATCAGTTATATCCACGCCGAAGGCTATCCAGCTGCCGAAATGAAGCACGGTCCTATTGCACTGATCGATGAAGATATGCCCGTCGTGGTCATTGCCACTAAAGATTCGTCGTACGAAAAAGTCGTTTCGAATATTCAGGAAGTGAAAGCGCGCAAAGGGCGGGTTATTGCCATCACGACCGAAGGTGATACACACCTGCCGGGCATGGTCGACTTTACCATCGAAATCCCAAAAGTTCATGAGGTGCTGATGCCACTGGTATCGGTTGTACCCCTGCAACTGCTGGCGTACGACATTGCCGTTATGCGTGGTCGTAACGTCGACCAGCCACGGAATCTGGCCAAGTCGGTAACGGTAGAGTGATTCAGGCTGAAAAATTGATTTAAACACATCGGACCGCCGAAGCGGAGACACTGAGATTGCAGAGAAATTTGCTTAAAAACTCTGTGATCTCTGTGCCTCTATGTTTAATGTTACATCGGCTATTTTGTAAAGCATGCTTTCAATATGTTTCTATGCAAACAAAGCTCACTCTGCCTTACTTGTTAATCGTTGGTTTAACGCTGTCACTCGTGCATGCTCAATCCACTCCTCGTGCCCGTGATCTGGGTATTCCGCTCGACGGGACGCCAGGGCGATACAATGCCATCACCGATGTAAAAGGCGTTGAAGTGGGTATGACGACGCTTATTTCGGGGAATGGTAAGCTAGACGTAGGTAAGGGACCGGTTCGTACGGGTGTGACGGCCATTTTACCTCGTGGCAAAACCTGCGATCCTGTCTTTGCCAACTGGCATACGCTCAACGGAAATGGCGAAATGACCGGCACTACCTGGATCACCGAATCTGGTTTTCTGGAAACGCCCATCCTGATTACGAATACACATAGCGTGGGTATCGTGCGCGATGCCGCTGTGGCCTGGGAAGCCAAAAACAAGTTCTATAAAGATTTAGGCAACGACATCTGGTTTTCATACCCGCTTGTCGCCGAAACATACGATGGTGTACTGAATGACATCAACGGCTTTCATGTTAAGGCAGAGCATGTAATGGCGGCACTTGATGGAGCTAAAAGTGGTCCAGTTGCCGAAGGGGCTGTTGGCGGTGGAACGGGTATGATCTGCCTTGGCTTCAAAGGTGGTACTGGCACGTCGTCGAGGGTGGTCAATGGCTATACAGTTGGGGTATTGGTGCAGGCCAATTTTGGGAGCCGGGCACAATTGACCATTGCGGGTGTACCGGTTGGGCGAGCGTTGCTGGATACCTTATCTTGGCAACTCAATGGCGAACAAATCTACGGCAAGCCGAAACCGAAACAATCCGACGAGCGAGGGTCGATTATTGCTATTGTGGCGACCGACGCTCCACTACTGCCGCATCAGTTGAAACGCATTGCCCAACGGGTTTCGCTGGGTATTGGCAAAATGGGTGGCGTTGGCGGCAACAGTTCGGGCGATATTTTTCTGACGTTCTCAACGGCCAACCCTGGTGTTTTTGACCGGAAAGCGAAAACGAAGGCAGTCGAGATGCTAACGAACGATCAGATAGACCCTTTGTTTACCGCCACCGCCCAAGCCACGGAAGAAGCCATTCTGAATGCGTTGGTAGGTGCTAAAGACATGAAAGGTATCAATGACAACTTTATTCCAGCACTACCCCACGAAACGGTTCGTAAAGTCTTGAAGCAATATAATCGACTGAATAAGAATTGATTACATTACTACTTCGTGACTCGTTTATATTTCTCGATAATGATGTGGTCGATGCCGAGTTTCTCTATTTTTTCGACTCCCTTCTGAATCAGCGTATCGTTCGAAATTTTGACGACAAATTCGAATTTGTGGTTTTCCCACGCCTTATCGCTAAAATATTCCAGGTTTTCGGTATACACACTGTCTTTGAGCGTATAGCTTCCTCCACCTGCCGAGAACTGATTCGTAGAATCTTTGGGTGGGTTGGTAGCGTGATTGAGAAAGGCAAAATGCGTCGGATTGATAATCTTGATCATTTTGTGGGTCGGATCAAACGTAGAAAAGCTGGAGTCTTTTTCGATCGATGTAGCTGACACCAGCTCCCAGGTTCCAATAAGCGGTGCGTCAGGCTGTTTAGTGGAACAAGCGGATAAGATAGCAATGGATGCAAGTAAGAAACAGGTAGTGGTTAATCTCATGATTATGTGTGCGATACGGGGCTTTTTTGTAAAAGCAATTGCGGCTCGATTTTACCCCAAATAGAACACAGATTGTTATGATGATTATGATTTACACAGATCTTAATAAATCATAATCATCATAACAATCTGTGTTCTATTTAAGGAAAAAGCATTCATTAAGCAGGTACAAATGTACATAACGACGCTACGTGGGCTTTGCTGCCGTCGGTGACCCAGGAATCTAGCTGAGCCGGGTCTTTCATCTGCTGACCACGGGAACGAGGAACCTCGATATACCCGCACTTCACATCGGCCAGCGCTGACATATCGCTCCAGAGCTTTTCGATTTGAGCTACCGGATAAATATCCTCCTGCCCGTGTCCCCAGCGGTATTTTACATCTTTAATGGTCACGTAGGTTGGCATCCGATGGGCTACGCTCCGTACGGCTTTAGCCAGTTGGGCGTCGTCGCTGGTTTGCAGATCAGCACGAGTAAGGCCAAAGAGTTGCAGCAACAGATCGACCTGAATCCAGGTGGTGTTGGTACTGTAATAGCTCAGATTCAATTCATCTTCTTCGCGGGGTTGCGCCAGTCCTTCCAACAGCCGAAGCTGCCCATTTACCCGAGCCAGTCCACCCCCTCTATCTTCGATGCGACGGGGCACTACCTCAAAGGTGAACGTATTACCTGATTCAAGATGATAGCCCAACGCTGCCGGATCGATGTCGGCACCGAGGGTATCGATGTTATGCAGCATGATCGTTTCTACCTGCGGCTGCTCAGCCAGTAGCTTTGCCAGAACACCATTTCGCAGCAGGTTCGAGACTTCATACCAGTGTCCCAGGGGCGAAAATCGTTGGGCGGCTATATTGTCGACATAATCGCTGCCTTCGCCTTTCGATTTGGCCCAGGCAATCATCGACTGGCGTACGGCATCCCGAACTTTCTGCTTGTTCTCATCCAGCGTTTCCTGGGGCATATCTTCCCATAGAAACCGCAAATCCCGTTCCATCGGCACAAAGCGTTGCCCGATCGAACGACCTGGCGACAGGAACGTTGGGCCCTGATACCCGAAGTTGCCGGTTTGCTCCAGCTTTTTCCGAATGGGTTCGTGCGTCAGGTAGCTCGTGGCTACGATGTATGGGATGGGGGCATTATAGCGTTCCGCAACCTTACGGGTTTTAGCCAGATGGATTTCCAGAAAACTCCGGTGAACGCCGTCGATCTCTACGAATGGATTGATGGCCTTGATTACCCCCGCACCTTTTGTCCATCGACTACCTACGCCAGCGGCAAGCCCCATAATCCCAACTTTACCCGCTCGGATTGCCGCTTCGCCTGTCTGAATAGCGGATGGTAGCGATTCCAGCGAAACCAGGTCGCCCGGCAACACATCGTCGATGGTAGTTTCGGCCGATAATCGGTTGCGGGATAAGCCAATTCGACCTTTTTGCAGTTCCTCGCGAATTTCGTTGTGCTGAATGTAGTCGAAGCCGTTTTCTTTCTTAATCCGGTCAGCTTTTTCGTTTTCTACGCTTCGATTACCCTGCGACGTAGGGTCAGAAACCTTAAATAGATTACTGACGATCGTGCGTAGTAGGGGGTAAGCCAGATTATTCTGATCGCAGTAAGTGGTAAAGTAATCGATCTCAGCCCGACGGACGTACGGAATCGAACTTGGGTCTTTTCGGACCAGCTCCGATACCTGAATGCCGTAATATTGTTCGGGCATCATCGCCTGATTACCTTCCAGCAAATTAGCCCAGGTGCCTTTGTTATTGATGCTCCAATTGTACACGACCGGCTCCATAGCAAAGGGCAATATGTCGGAGAGATCGTTTTTGGTTTTTCGAAGCATCTCCAGCACCTGCATTTTGTAATCTTCATAATGCGCTGGATTCACAAACATGCCCATACCCCCACCCGACATACCGCCTAGCATTAGGAAGCCGTAATAATCATCGCCGATCTGTTTCTTAGCCTTGGCAATAATCTGTTCGGTAAAGTAAGTGGAAGCCCAGGGAATGATGGTTTTTATGGGATATTCCCAGTTACGCGCCGTGTTTTGACCGAGTTTTTTGATGTCCCCTTCTTTGATGGCACTCAGGATATTATCGAATATCTGGTTGGTTTGCTGTCGGGCATTCCATTCGTTATCACCCCGAAGCAGGTATTTTTCGGTTACCATCTCCAGAATAGGCCCAACGTTGGAGGCCATACCGCCATGCATCAACACCAGTGAATGCATAATCTTCTCCTGAATGTCGGGATGGATTTCTTCGCCTTCTAACACCCGGTGACGAGGGAGTAACGTGCCTCGACTGATACCGAACTCGGGGTCGCCCTCCTGCGCGAACGTACCCTGAATGGCTTTAATACCCGGCCAGACGCCCCCCGAATCCTGCCAGCCACCTCCCGAACCCCCAATCCATTCGCCCAGAATAGCGCGGGATGCTACCAGTCGCCGTTCGCTTTCCTGCAAGCCATTTTCCAGACTTTGCGTTTGGCATGTAGCCCGCATCAGCAAACTAATGATAGACCCTAATAGATTGGTCGATACCGCAAATCGCGAACCTTTGGGGATATCGTTCACTTTCGTGACCAGTTCAATGCCCATACCCGGTGCAACGATACGCGCCAGGATGTCGGCCAGTGATTGATTCGTGCCTTCGAATGAGGGCGGAATCAGGCCGGAAGCAATAACCCCCGCTTTGACCAGACTCAGGTAGTCATTCCCAAAGTTGAACAGATCATCGAGGTCATGAACGTCTTTGGTCGTGTTCAAATCGACGCTGGTCAGGCGTAGAACGGGCTCGGAGATAACCCGAATGTAGCAGTTCAGAGGGGGACGTATGTCTTTGTCGCGCCCGAAAACGCCCAGGTCGATGGAGATATTGATGACACGAGCGCCTTCCGGGTAGTCCATTCCCAGAAAGAAAATGTCCGACCAGCCGCTATGGGTTAAGTCCATCCGCACGGACGTTTGCTCGTGCAGAATCGGGTAGAAGAGGGAATTATCCAGACGTTGGAGCAGGCGTGGGTGAATCCGAATCGGGTGTTCGGTCTGGTGGCCTACCCGAAACATCCACTGATTGCCTTTGCTGGAACGAACGCTTTTGCGAACCTGATCGGCCAATGTCTGGAACGACAGTTGGTGGTAGCTATCGGCCAGAGCGCTGAGTAAGGTGGCGTTAGGGCCTTGTTTATCCAATTCCTGCCAAAACAGCGCAATCGCCTGCTCGAATCGGCGCGACAGTAAATCGTCGAAACCCGCATAGGGAATTTTGCCAATGGCCGGAATTTCCCTGGTCTCCATCAGGAAGAACCGGAAACCGGCATACAGGAAGAGAATCGCTCTGACTTTGTCGTATAAGTTCGGGGTTGACTTTCGGAAGCCATCCAGCTCTCGCAGGGTCTTTAACAGACTAGTAGCCGATAGATTTCGGCTAAGGTCAAAAAAGGATCGATTACGAATAGCGGGATCGGTAGACGTAATTGTTTCTATGAAAATATTCATGTTGAGATTGGCTAAACAGACTAGCGCTTTAGTTGGTCAGAAGGGTTGGCTATCGGCTAGTTACTGAGCGAGTTGTGCCTTCCTCGAATTGGCCTCCGCCAGCAGTTCAACCATCGATGTCAGTGTTTCGTCGTGTGCCATACCCGCCAGACCGAGCGCCATCTGAGCCCGTAAAAGTCCCTGCCGCCCACTCAGATCATACCGGTTGCCCTTCACCTCCAACGCCAGGTATTTTTCGACATGAGCCAGTTCTTGCAAAGCCGGTGTCAGGGGTGTATTGGTGCTGCCCTGATCAATTTGTTTCTCAAGCAGACTGAATACCATTGGGGTAAATACATGCATACCGAAGAAGCAGAGGTAGTAGCCGACCCGCATGCCGGGCGTTTGCAGTTCAAGCTCAGCCACACTCAACGATGGTTTTTCGATGAGCCGTTCAATTTGATATACCCCATTCAGGCCCGGTATATGTTTGCCGGTGAGTGTGCCATAGCGCCCTATCTGATGTTCAATGGTCGGATTAACGGCCGATACCGAGCAGTTTTCCTGCACGGCTAGTTCGATGAGCTGCGTGGCGCATCGTTTGCTGGTCAGGTTAGAAATATACAGATAGTCGCCAAGAAGGAGGAGGAACGGTTCGTCGGCTACGAAGTCTTTGGCACAGTAAACGGCATGGCCATAGCCCAGCGGTTCGGCTTGTTCGGCAAAGCGGACCCGGCTAATGAGAGTATCAATTTTTTCGGCTTCTTCCCGAGCCCAGTCAACGTTTTTGTATGATTTAATCAGGTTGTCGCGCAGGGAGGTGAAGGCATTGATGTAGCGATCACCATCGCCGGGCGCACACACCACGCAGATTTCCTCAATACCGCTCAGAAAAGCTTCCTCGGCAATCGCCTGAATGACGGGTTTATGCAGTCCATCGGTATCGATGATGGGGAGCATGGCTTTCTGTATTGTATCGGCGACGGGGTATAGACGTTCTCCGCGTGCGGCTGCGGTAATAACTGCTTTTCTGATTTTCATGTATTCGATGTATTTCCAACGAAGATAGAGTAACATGAATCACTTAACCAAGATGCCTATATATAGATTTATTATCCGCTAACCTTAGCAACTCAAAACAGTAGTTTTCCGAACAGACTTGGACTAGGCTCATTTTCCCGGCGTAGCGGATGGCTTGAAAGCAACACCGATTTTTATGCCACCCCAGCGATGAGGCATTCCCGTTTCAAATTCGCGGGTAAGTAGCGACTGGTAATATTCCAGGTATAGTTTTTTGTAGCGAAACACGGCTCCATAGTTTGCCTGAAATGTAGCCCGAGCCAGTTGATCGGCTGGAATTACATACGGACTGCTTCGATTGAATAATCCGCCCTGTAGCGTAGCATCGTAGGCGACAAGGCTAACCAGTGGCTGAGCATACACATACAATTGTACCCGCTTGCTGATCGCAAGGTTGCCAAATGGTGAGTCGAATCGACCCGCCATGACCACAAATCCTGTTTGCAATCGATCCACAAAGGTACCCACCTGAGCTTGAGCATTGGCGCTCACCGACAGTGCATGGCGATAGGCATAGAGCTGGTTTTCGTACGTAAGATGATAATTCAAAATGACATCGTTGCGAATCTGGTGCTGCCAGCCATGCGGTTCAACACCGTTTATGAGCCGATGAATGGCCGCCTGCATTTCATAGCCAAACGCAATTGGTCCCACCATACCCGTACTTAACAATGACGACACCCTAACCCGACGCACCGTATCGGTCGATATACTGAATGTTTTGAGCAGAATACAAGCCGCAAACGGACGGTCGCCTACCAGTATAGCGTCGCTTCCGAGTGTAGTGGGCGTAAAGCCAAAATGCTCCAGCGCAAGGCCATACTGAATATGGCTGCGTTTCGGTTTAATGAGCAGTTTCGTCAGCGGGTTTTTACGGAGTGCCGGATTGACAACTTCGACGTTGTAGCCCTGCGTATAATATCGGTCCGTCGCCGTAAAATAGTCATTGTCGTAGTGAAAGCGAAAATACGTATCGGAGCCCATTTGCCGAAACGACGCCGTATTGTCGATTCGTTGCGCGACACTCAACATGGAGAGTAAGCATCCCAAAGCAACTAGGAAAATGGTAGTTTTCTGCATGATAAACTATCTACGCTTATCATGAGGGAATAGATTGATAGGCATAATCCCCGTGCTAGGGAGAAGAGTCTTATAGGCTAGTAAGGGCTAGATGAGGCACTACTTTCTGTGTTTCTTTATGTAGCAAGAGATTCAAAAACACTCCTTTTCAGCTTAGTGGAACATACGACGACTACGGGGGCTCGATGGCGACCGTAGGGAGCCTTTACACACATGGCCGGTTGGACTGTGGACTTGACCTCGCGGCCTGCTACCTGTCGCCAGAGAGATTGCGAACAAAGTTTTCACTCACGCCAACGGTTTGAGCTATCTGACTGAGAGTTAAAATCCCCAAGTTCAACAGGTTCTTTACTGTCTCAATTTCCTTATGCTCTACCGCTTCTTGAATCCGTTGCTTCTCAGCTTTAACTGCTTCTGCATTGGCTGCTGTCACACGGGCAAAGTAAGCTCTTTCCTCTGGAGTCATCTTTCGTGTGTCCAACTCGTCAATGGCCCGTTTCAGCCATTCCTCGTTCCAGAAAGCAGGATATTGAGTAGGCTCGGTTGTGTGCAGCGTCTTCATAGTATAAACCAGTTTCTCTAAATCAGTCTCTATCTCAGCGACTGGCTTGTTAAACTTAGCCAATTCTACCGTAATAAACGTCAGTTGGGTGTCAATGATTTCACCCGCTTCGCTCCGCAGATTGGCAATAGTATGGAAATGAGTGGTTGGTAAAATACTCTTGGCTAAGATGGCGATAGCGTAGATTTTGGGCAGATTAGCATAATCAAACTCGCCCCGCTCCTGTCCCTGAAATCTGCTCAGAATCACCATCTTTAAGAATCTGCCTGGCGAAGCTCAGAAAATCTTTCGGTTTGAACACTTGCGTCAAAATGCCAAGTTCTTTGAATGTCTCTGTTGCTTTGTAATGGCATCTATCGTCCTCGGTTAAAAAAAAATGGCAGTGAGCAGCATAAAATGTATGTAGAGCGTCGTCAATCATATTGTCAAATCTTTCATCAGATTTATAGCCTCTCCAATCAATCTTAAGATAAGTATCAATTACCTTGCTGTAATCACTGTTATCAGATGTTTTTGAAGATGACTTATTTTTTGCCCATCCATACATTTCGTCCGAAGATGCTTTCAGAAAATTAGGAGCCTCCTGATTGTCAAAAGTTTGGAGCTGCGCTCTGAGGTTCGGGTCACTTTTGTATTTCTTTATGATTTTACTTGTAAACCCTCTCAGAGACTTATATATTGAATAATCTGTTCTGAGTAGGCTTGACATCTTCAGCAGATCGTCCATCAGAGAAAACATAGTCAGCTTTTCTCTCGACGTAGCAAAAATTTTATTAAATACTGGGTCAAACTCAAACGATTTAGGAAAGTTGTCAGGTAGAGGCACGCTTTTAAATAACTCCATCATTGCCTTCATCATGCCAAACTCATTACCTTCACAAAGTTTTTCAAGTGAATCGAAATCATTACTTTTTTCTTCAAGAGCGTCCTCGAAAAACTGAAACACATCTCGTTGATGCCAAGTGACCTGGTCATGTCCCCAATACTGAACAACCGCCAAATTGCCAGTGATCTGAGCAATAAAGCTTAAATCTCCATGCGTATAGGTTGGATTCTTCGTGTAACCTCTTATAAGGTCATTAATGTGAGCATTTGAGTAAGGTACAATTACTTTTTGCTGCGTTACTAAATTGTTGATGAATGTGAATGCTTCTTTATCAGAATCATTTAACTGCTGAATCTTTTGCAGCCTATCAAACACATTCCAGTCCAGATAGATATAAATGGCGGGCATAATACATGATCTGCTTCTCTCAATCAAAAAATACAGACTCAGGCGTTTTTCCTTGTCATCTGAAACTCAGAAATGGAAACCTAAGCCTGCCCAACCAAGGCGTTTCTCAACCTGCCGAACAAGCAAAAACCTGTCCTGTCGGGACGTGCCGCCTGTCGCACGAAGCCCGCAAACACACTTTACTTTTTGGCTTGCACCCAAACCCACAAGGGTTGATGGATGAGGAGACCACTTAAGACAACAAACGTAGTGTCAGCCTTTACACCCCTGTTTGATGGGCTGTAAACCCGCCCTCGGGACGAGCATCCTGTCGCAGACAGGTGACACTCACGAAGATTTAGTTTTGTTCGCCTTTAAAATTTATTTATATGTATAATTGTATACTACTCTTGCGTTGCCAAATACATCATGGTATGTTCGCTTGATTACATAATCTTTGCTGTTGTATTCATTAATAATTTTTTGCCAGAGCGTATCACTGTTCACGCTAAAGGCAAATCCCATATAACTGGGATTATTTAAAAATTGACTTTCTTCCCAAGCATCTCCATCATATGCCCCTTCCATGCAGCCAATAAGAAAATAAATTAATTGATATTGAGGAATGTCCTTGTATGGGTTGTTGCGGCTATCAAAGCCTTTGAAGAGGATGGCTCTGGAATAGTTAACAATGAATGCTTTGGCACCGGTTAAATTTCTGTTCACATCATATTGCAAAGTAGTATTTGAGTTGGCTGCCTCTCTGGTAATTTTTACAAGTTGTCCTTTTGCATCAACTGTCAAATGAAATATTACACCCGGTTTGGAATAGAACTTATTTGAGTTGCTATCGTAGACGTAAAGGTTACCAATTACTTCATTGTTGCTGTAAACTAGATCAATATATTGTCCTTTCAGTTCGCGGCTTACTTTGCTTACCTTACTATCGTTTGAATACTCGATAAGGTAATAAGTAGTTCCTTTATCAAGTTTAGCTAGTCTGTCTTGAGCATCATATTCTAATGAAGTTACATAGCTTCCACTAGTAATTTTTACCGGCAATTCTTTGTTAGTCAGTTCTTTATCTACCTGGTTTTTGCAGCTAATGGTGATTAAACTAAGCGCAGTTAATAAATAAACTCTCATATAACCTTAAAACGATTTTTGTATTACAAAGCCGAACAGGGGTGTTCACTCTGTCGCACACCCGATCGACATGGAAGCCTAAACTGGCCCAGCCAAGGCGTTTCTCGTGTCCACAGAAGTTCTAAATTGACTCCTAAAGTTCGCTGTCCGAGCCGTACGGTCTGTCGACCGAAGCCGACCACTACGTTGTTTTCAGCTGTTTATGTTCACCCAACATAGTATTGTACGCGAATAAACGGAACTATATCATATTGGTTATCAGTAGACAGTAGTTTCGCATTACTTGTTTGTCGCCAATTTGTGATAAAAGAATGCTTTATGCTTGAGATTAGCAAGTTTAAGATGCAAAAAGCCAAGACATATAATGATCTTGGCGGAGTTTTATATTATTTGTCGCCGGGGTGATAGGTTTTCTCGACGTGCTGCTTGATGTCCTCGGGGTAGAACCAGACGTCTTTGAATTTGCCGGCGCAATATAAATCGGCCTGATCGGTGAAGTGGGTTTCACCAGGGCGGCTGCTTTGGCCACCAGTCACAACGGAGCGGGCTTTCACTCGTTTACCAAATTCGACGACGGCTACGAAACTATTACCAACATACCCGTAGCGTTTTTTCGTATTGGGGGCGGTACGGGCTCCGTAAGCCGCCAGCGAACCCCAAACGGAGGGCGTAAACGCAACTGGAATACTGGGTTTCTGATCGTCGTAGGTTTCCTGAACATTGCCTGTCAGCCGTTGGTAGCGGTTGATGTCGCCCCAAGGCGTTTTCCAGGTGCCAAAATCACGGGTTAGTTCGGCAAGGGTTTCTTTCAGAACCGTAATTTTTTCCTGTGGCGTTGTCTTATTGATCACGAAATCGGTAAAGCTCAGGAAGCCGAGCCGTTGGGTGGCGGGAACCCGATTGCGGGCCAGTCGCTGAATTTTTTCACCCCAGTAAATGGCTAGTGTCGTACCCACCGAAGTAGTGCCGTAGCATTTGTTCCAGTCTTTGAGCACCTGAATGGCTTCGGTTACGTCGGTTGATGAACTGACAGGGTCATTCTTTACTGTTTCATAGGCCGTTACTAGCGCGGGAATCAGCTCATCGAATCCGGCTAGATGGGGATCGTTGGCGGCTGCAATCAGCGTGTCGAGGGTAAATATAGATTTCTGACTCAGTACCCGAACGGCATTGATACCCCGGTAGTTTTCGGCATCGGGAGCCATATAGGCCGGATACGCATTTTTAGCCGGACTGCTGTTCCCCGAAACAGTGTACGGCGTCGAATTGCAGTTCTGAATCCAGCCACTCGCCGGATTGTGAACCTGTACCAGTTCATCGACCGCATGCATCCCTTTCCAGTCGGTAGCGGGATTGCTGCCATCGACGGGCTGGCTCCAGTCGAATTTGGGATCGCGTTTGGGCATAAAGTTACCGTGCCAGTAAGCGATGTTACCATCACGATCGGCAAAAACGGTGTTGTTCGATGCGTTGCCGTTGAGCTTCATCACGTCTTTGTAGCTTGCATACCCTTTCGCTTTGGTTCGTAGGTAGGATTGCTCCAGCGCATTCAGGGGTGTATTCATCATGGCGACCGAAATCCACTTTCCATCAGCCTCGCCCACTACCGGCCCGTGCTGGGTCCAGTACAGGGTAAATTCTTTGTATTGAATACCATTTCCGGATTTATAAGGTAGCCGTACTCGTTGTGTCCGAACGGGCTTTAATGTCGCACCGGATTTGAAATAATAGGTATCGCCTTTTTTCTCAATGGTTTCCAGATATTCGTCCATCGAATCGGCACCGCTGGACGTATGCATCCAACCGCAATATTCATTAAAGCCCTGATAAATAAAAAACTGTCCCCAGGTGACGGCACCATACGCATTTAGCCCTTCCTGACTGGTCAGATGTACCTCCGACCGGAAATAGAACGACGTATGCGGATTAATGAGCAGCATCGCATTCTTGGTAGCACTTTTAGACGGAGCAATGGCAAATCCATTCGAGCCGACGGGTTCCCGTTCGTATTTATCAAAATCGTTGATCGATGAGGTGAATTTGTTGTGCTCGTAAAATGCTTTCAATCGATCGGTCGAAACGCCACTGATGTTGCCCCCAATACTTCCCTCGCTGAACATCAGCGGCATCCAGGGCTGGAATCGTTTGAGGAGTCGCGGTTTTACTGCTGGGTGCGTATAGAGATAATAGTTACTGCCGTCGGCAAACGCGTCCAGCAGTTTTTTCATCCAGACCGGGCTTTTCTTATAAATGGCAATAGCCTGTGTAGAATCCAGAAAGAGCCGTGCTCGTAGGTCATGATACAGCGCCGATTCGCCTTCTACTTCAGCCATCCGGCCAATGGCGTCGATGTAATTGGTCTCGAGACGGGCGAAGTCGTCTTCACACTGGGTATAGAGGACACCGAAAACAGCATCGGCATCCGTTTTGCCGTTGATGTGAGGAACGCCCCAGGTATCGCGGGTAATCGTGATCTGCTTGGCCTGCTGTTGCCAGCGGGTAATTTCAGTTTTTGTGAACGGTTGGCCAAATCCTGAAACTGACCACAAAATGAAAAGGAGGGAAAATAAGCTAATTCGTTGTGCTGATGAGTATTTTGGACAATGCATAGAGCGTTTAGGGAGAAACCTCTTTTGATGAAGAAAGGGCGATAAATTCTTGAAAAGATAATCTCAGCAGACCAATTTTCCAAGGGCTAGGTTTGGCGTTCCGACCTATCAGTTAAGGGTCAGTTTATGCAGGCAGATATATCGTGAACGTAGCCCCTTCACCTTCGCGGCTATGGGCTGTGATGCCTCCATGATGATTTTCGACCACTTTCTTGGCAATGGCTAGCCCGATCCCCGTACCCATAAAATTGCCTTTTCGTCCGTGGAGTCGTTGAAAAGCGCCAAAAATCGTCTCGCCATAGCGTTCGGCATCAAAACCAATTCCATTATCGCTGATGGAGATGGCATGGTACGTTTTGGCCGAATCACTCGTCTGGACAATGGTAGTTGATAAACGAGCTGGCGTAGGGTCGCTGGTAGCTATGTACGCTAACAAACTGGCTGGTACGTCCTGGGCACTCAATTGTCGGGTATGGATAAGTACCCGGGGAGAGCGATCTGACTGGCGGAACTTTAGCGCGTTGGAAAGCAGGTTCTGGAACAACTGCCGAAGTTGTAATTGATCACCCGATACAGCAGGTAGGGCACTTAGCTCAACAATGGCTCCCGCATCCACCACCACCGTTTCTAGATCCGTCAATACTTCATTCAGAAGTTTATTCAGGTCTACAGCCGCAAACGATGATTGCTGTGTAGTCAGTCGCGACAGGCTCAGTAAGTCCTGAATAAGCGTACTCATCCGTTCGGCAGCCGCCTGCATCCGGCGAAGCATATCCTGCCCATTGTCGGGTAGCGATGCACTGTATTCATTCAGGAGCAGGTCGCCAAATGACCGGATTTTCCGGAGTGGTTCCTGCAGATCATGGCTGGCCACGTAAGCAAAACTTTGGAGGTTGTCGTTGCTTTGCCTAAGAGCCAGGTTAGCCGATTCCAACTGCTCGCGGTATTTCCGACTTTCGGTTATATCAATGGCCGATGAGAGGATGCCATCACCAAATTTTACCATCGATACATAATAGAAACGTCCCCGGCTCTGACGTTCCATAACCATTGATTGCCCGGTATCATAAACGCTTATGTATTTGTCGAGTACAGCACTGCCGAGCAGAGCAGGGTTAAGCTCAATAATCGTTTTACCATACAGTTCATTAGCTGTGGTGCCCAGGATATCGAAGGTAGTTTGATTCGCCAGGATAAAGCGAAAGTCGACAACTGAACCCTGTTCAGTATGGACTGCTTCGTAACAGGCAATGGCCGTAAGCGACGCATCCAGAATACTTTGTAATAAAGCGGTTTGCTGATCCGAAATAGCCTTTAATTCCAGAATGCGCTGTTCGGCCTTACGTTGTTCTGTTACATCAATGAAGGTTGAAACCGTCCCTTCGCCCGAGCGAGCAATGATGTTGTAAAATATGCGTCCGTCGGCAATGGTAGCATCAAAATGATCGGCTTCGCCCGTTTCAACGACACGAGCCATACGAGCAATCGTTTGGTCGACATGGCTGGCAAACCCCATCGTTCGTACCGTTTTTCCGAGAACATTCCGCCAATCGACGGGAAGCCACTCCTTGGCTTTTTCGTTGAAAAATATATATTGAAAATCAATGATTCGGCCCTGTTCATCCCGAATGGGTAGGTGGCTTGAAACGGCCATTTGTGTTGACTTACTAATTTGAGTCAACAGTTCAGCTTGTCGCTGCATGGTCAACTCAGCCTCTTTTCGGGTGTTAATGTCGATGAAAACAGCCGATAGCTCATCGGGAGCAATACTGGACACCGAAATATCGAACCAGCCGCCAAGGTCTGGAATGTAATGATCGTTTCGTCGGTTTTCGCCCGATTGTACAACCGCCAGATAATCGTCAAATAGCGCACTTCCCCGGAATAGCGGAAACAATCCCAACAGGGTTGACGACATGATGGCTTCACGCGTGTGCCCACAGGCAATTAGGGCGCGTTGGTTCACCCGCAAGGGTTTGAAATCGACAACTTCTTTGCCCTGATTACGGATGGCTCGATACGACACGATACTGACAGGCGCTGTCTCGAAAATACTGTCCAGATGACTGCTACCGATGGAGTCAGCCAATTGTCCATGTGAAGATGGGGCGGAATAGGGCTGATCGAATGCATTCATGCGTGTGTCCGGTAGGTCCTTGTAGGGTTAAATTATTATATAGCCGAAGCAAGTTACAAACTCTTGGCCGGAATGAATAATACGGCCGTGCTTTCTCTGGTTTATGCCTTTGTTTTCAGTGAGTTATTGTGTATATTTACAACCCCAATTTTCAACAACAACAAGCCTAATGAGCCAGCAACTGATGATAAAACCTCACCTGGCAACTCAATCCGCATGAAAAAAGGACGTT
The DNA here is from genome assembly GCF_054776815.1 of Spirosoma gilvum. Lineage (NCBI taxonomy): Bacteria > Pseudomonadati > Bacteroidota > Cytophagia > Cytophagales > Cytophagaceae > Spirosoma > Spirosoma gilvum. The sequence goes on from NZ_BAAHBH010000003.1 coordinate 72,142, forward strand.
CGAATCCAGCCCAGCTCCAGATCGATTTTCTGGCCGCTTTCCGTCGAATGCTCATTAGCCTCGGCAACCCCGACAATCTGCCCATAAATGAAAGTCTGTTTATGCGCATGACCGACCAGTGGGAGGCAACCCGGGCGCTTCCGGCAAACTTACTGTTTCAAAAAAGTCCGGTCGAAGCGGTCGTGTTCCGACTTCAGAAAACCGACGATCGGCTCCAGTTTCCAGATGAGTTCATCGCGGGTGAAATTCGCGGGGAACAAGGCCTGACCGGATTTTCGGCCAAGTTTCGGGAACAGGGGTGGGTGATTTTACCCGCTGAGCTGTCAATGATGTATAAAAACCTGTTTCTGAATATTCTGGCGGCTTCTATAGGACTGGAACACCTGTATCCTGTCCGGAAAGAACTGCTGGCCGAAGCCGAGCGAGTCGCGTTAGCAGCCATGCTCCCTGAAGCAGAAGTTCGTAAGTTTTTCGGCTTGCGGCTAACCCGTTTCCCGGATAGCTTCCGTAGTGAAGTTGCCAATTATTTCAACATGCCTTTCGATTATGTGCTGAAACGGGCAAACCATCTGGGTATGGTGTCGGAGCAGGTAATCGAAGAAGCCAATGCCCAATCGCTTCGGTCGCCCATTCTGCGTCGTCCGCACAGCAGCCGCGCTGCCTAGCCAGTATTGAGTATACATTGTAAAAACCGGTCAGTTTCTAAAAAACTGACCGGTTTTTTTATGCCCGATTTTGCTAAAATCAGTATCAGGATAGTGGCTACCACAAGGCTAAGTCAATTGTACCTTTCCATGAAAACGGATAAAGGCCATACTTCATAGTAACCATGCGAATAACTTACTATAAGCGGTTTAAAATTCGTCGAGTCAGGCTGTAAAATTAGTACGCGTCAATAAATACGAATTGACTTATTTAAAGCTTTGGTTATCCCTAATAAAGAAAATCGGTGCATTTCGCAGTTTTTTCATGTAAACATTTGGAAGAAAGTAAAATCTAAGCCTGTTTTGCAATTCCTACTAATTCAATAGACTATAAGTACTAATAGTCTACCTACAACCGGGATTATAGGGAGAATAGATAACCAAGAACCAACATAACACACTACGAACGTGATTTCAGATTAAAGCAGTTTGCCAGATGTAGACACAACTCGCCAGTCTGCTAATCAACCGTATTAATTGACACAAGTAACATGAATACAGCTTTAAAATCTATTTTATCTATAGGGTTAACATTGTTATCTCTAATTGCAACAGCACAGAATGCTCCTGTTATTAATTCGACCGTAACAGGAAAGATTATTGATGCCCGCACAAAAGAAGTGCTGGTGGGCGCTACAGTGACCATTAAAGGAACCACAAATGGAAACGCGACAGATGCGGATGGGCAGTTTAAGCTGCTTACTGGACAAAAGCTTCCTTTTACCGTTGTCGTATCCTTCCTGGGCTATCAGACCAAAGAAGTTATCGTTAGCGATAACAATACAGAAATTCAGTTGGAAGAGGGGGCTAATCAATTGGCCGATGTGGTCATTACGTCCCGACGTCGTCAGGAATCAGCCCAGGAAGTGCCTATTCCGATTTCGATCGTGGGTGGTACTCGTGCCGAAGATGCGGGGGCTTTCAACGTGAACCGGCTGAAGGAGTTAGTGCCAACGGTTCAATTATATGCGTCCAACGCCCGGAACACAACCCTGAACATTCGCGGACTTGGTTCGACCTATGGTCTGACAAACGATGGGATCGACCCCGGCGTCGGATTTTATGTGGATGGCGTATACTACGCACGTCCGGCGGCTACCGCCCTTGATTTCATTGACATTGAGCAGGTTGAAGTGTTGAGAGGACCTCAGGGAACCTTATATGGAAAAAATACAACGGCTGGTGCCTTTAACATTACAACTCGTCCGGCCAGCTTTGTACCCAGCGGAAGCTTTGAACTAAGTTATGGTAATTATGGCTTCATTCAGGCAAAAGGTTCGCTGACAGGGCCATTGAGCAAGAAACTGGCGGCACGCGTATCGTTTACTGGTACCCAACGCGATGGTCTGTTCTACAATGTGCATACCCAGCAGAACATCAATGATATTAACAATATCGGTTTTCGCGGGCAACTTCTATACACACCTTCCGACAATGTGAAGATCACCCTCATCGGCGATGCGTCTACGCAGAAACCGAACGGCTACGGTTGGCCGGTAGCCGGTGTAGTGCCTACCAAACGGGCTGCGTATCGTCAGTTCGATGCGATCATCGCCGATTTGAATTACAAGCTGCCTTATTCCAGTGCATTTGAGCGTATTGTCGATCTTGACACGCCCTCAAAAGCGGATAATAAACTGGGTGGCGTATCGTTAAATGCCGATATAAAACTAGGTAATGGAACCCTGACCTCTACTACAGCCTGGCGTCACTGGCGGTGGACGCCCCTGAACGACCGCGATTACATCGGTTTGCCAGTATTCACGATTTCATCGGGCAACTCGATTCACGATCAGTGGTCGCAGGAAATACGGTATGCCGGTAAGGTATCGTCCCGATTGAGTGGGGTGATTGGATTTTTCGGTCTTTGGCAGGATTTGAAGTCGGACCCTGTACAAACCGAAGAAGCTGGCTCGGCCCAGTGGCGTTTTGCTCAAAGTTCTACGAGTGCACTTTGGAAAACACCGGGTCTATTTGACAATTTCGGTATTCGGACAACCAACCGCATCAAGAGTACGGGTTTAGCCGTTTTTGGCCAACTTGACTGGGCAATAACCGATAAGCTGCACGTGTTGCCCGGAATTCGATATAATTACGACAAGAAAGTTGCCAATTATAAACGGGAGACATACGGTGGTCTTCAAACAACTGATCCTGCGTTGATCGCCTTAAAGAATGCCGTGTATACGAATCAGGCGTTCGATACGAACGTATCAGAGGATAATTTTTCCGGGCAGGCTACGGTACAATACAGAGCGGGTAGAGCGGTTAATGCCTTTGGAACGTATGCCATTAGCTACAAACCGGTTGGGATTAATATTGGTGGATTACCAACCGCCAATGGTCAGGTATTACTCGATCTGGCTAAAGTGAAGCCTGAGTTCGTGACTCACCTCGAATTTGGGCTAAAAACAAAACCATCGCCCAACTCAACTCTGAATATAACCGTTTACGATACTGAGATAAAAGATTACCAAACGCAGGTCCAGACGCCCGAACCAGGTGTAAACAGAGGCTATCTGGCCAACGCCGAAAAGGTTCGCGTGCTGGGCGTTGAAGTAGATGGAAACCTACGGGTAGGTAATCAGTTGACGCTCAATACGGCACTAGCCTATACCGATGGTATTTACGTATCGTTCAAGAATGCGCCCGTACCTCTTGAGGAAACAGGCGGTGAGCAGGCATTCAAAGATATTTCAGGAGGAGTATTGCCCGGAATTTCCAAATGGTCAGGCTCTGTAGGTGGTGAAGTTACCGCACGGGGTGAGCTTTTTAGCCTGAAGGGTAATTACTTTTTTGGACTTGACGCGTTCTATCGGTCATCGTTTTCATCGAGCCCATCGCCTTCTCAATACCTGAATATCGACGGGTATAGCTTAACCAATAGCCGACTGGGTTTCAGGGCTTCGACGGGTATTTCAGTATTCGTATGGGGGAGAAACCTATTCAATACCAACTATTACGAGCAGTTACTGGCCGCTCCTGGTAGCGCCGGACATTATGCCGGTATTGTTGGCGATCCCAGAACCTACGGCATTACGTTCCGTTATACATTCTAATTACAGTGTATTAAACAGGTAGAAGAGCCAGAAATAAACGTAAAGTTTAGGCTCCCAATGACCAGAACATAAATTTTTTCACTTTACGAAAGCTGTTTGCGTTATGTATCATGTAACGCAAACAGCTTTTTTCTATTTTTATGATATTTGCGGTTACTTCTGGGATAAATACTTTATAACGTGTATGGGTTTACGTAATTGAAGGGCAAAGGTTAAAATCACTTGTTTGCGAACTGCATATCACGGGTAAGTTGATAGCTAGGATCTTGAAAAAGTGGCTATTGCCAAACATCAAACCATACAAGTAGTTCAAGAGTAAGTTACTAACTGACCATTCTTTGAAAATTGTAGCTTATGAAACACCTCTTTCTTTTACTGGGATTCACGCTACAGGGCATAGCTACGGCTTATGCACAGCTAAACCTTGCCGGTATCGTCACCGATGAAAAAGAGAAGCCCCTGGCAGGGGTAACCATTATTATTCGGGGAACAACGAGCGGCACTACCTCGCAGGCCAATGGCCGGTTTTCACTACAAACAAGTCAGGAATTGCCATTGATTATCAGTGTGTCGTCCATTGGGTATCAACGCAAAGATGTACAGGTACGCGGAAGTAATTTTCGGCGTATTGAGGTGAAACTCGCTGAAGAAACGGTAATTACCGACGAACTGGTACGGGCCGCCAGCCGCGTTCCGGAAGATATTCAAAAGGCTTCGATTACTGTAGAACGGCTCGAAGATAAGGTGTTTAGCCAGTCGCCGGCTTTCAGTCCATTCGATGCCCTTCAAAACGTAAAAGGGGTCGATCTGATAACCCAGAGCCTGACGTTTAAGTCCGTCAATCTACGTGGTTTCGGAGCGAATAATAACTACCGGCTCTTGCAACTGAATGATGGTATGGACAATCGGTCACCGGGCTTAGGGTTCGGGTTTGGCAATGTGGCGGGTATTCCCGATCTGGATGTGGAAAGTATTGAGCTGGTGCCCGGCGCTTCGTCGGCGCTTTACGGCCCGGATGCCGTGCAGGGACTAATGAGCACCAACAGCAAAAATCCGTTTACGTATCAGGGATTGAGCGTTCAGTTGAAAGGGGGCGTCAATAATGTTGGGAAGTCAGATTTTGGACCAAAGGGATTTGGTGATCTGGCGATTCGGTATGCCAAACAAATAGGCGATCGCTTTGCCTTTAAGGTGAATATTCAGCGGTTTATGGGTACCGACTTTCTTGCCGATGACTATAGCGATCGATTGACCCGTTCCCGTTCCGGTTTCTTTACAATCGACCGTAACAAGGGAGGAATTGCTGTAGGCGTAGGCTATATACCGAACAATAATCCAGATAACAATTTTCAGTACGATGGCGTAAATGTGTATGGCGATGAAGTAAGTGGCAACGGAAGTGCCTATACTTTCCCAGCAAATTATGCCAATATATTGTTACAGAATAAGTTAGTAACGCGCACGGGCTATACCGAGTTGGACTTGTTGGGCACGAATGGGAAAGTGGTTAATAACCGGGCCAACCTGGCGCTGCATTACAAACTGACTGAGGATGTAGAGGCTTCGGTAAGCTGGAATTACGGCAGTGGAAATTTCATGCGTACGGCCAATTTTCGGGAGTATTTTCCTGATTACCAACGCCATCAGATCAAAGCTGAACTAAAGGGCGATAACTTTTTTCTTCGAGCATACACGACTCAGCAAATGGCCGAAGCCTGGAATCTTGGCCAAACGGCGCTCGGTATCAACAATAACTGGAAATCACTGGCGCAGTGGGCGGCTGAGTTTGGACAGGCGTACGTAGAAAATAAAGTGACCATTGGCCAGTCCCGCCTTACTGCCGACCGGGGGCGTTTTCTGCCGGGTACCGATCGGTTCGATGCCGCACGCGATGCCTTTGCGAATGCCTATAATACCGATACGATACCGGGTTATCGGGGAGCCAGAGGAACTCGTTTCCGTGACAATTCATCGTTGTGGCATTATGAAGGTATGTACAACTTCAAGGAGTTGGTTGATGTTGCTGATATTATCGTTGGGGCTAGCGTTCGGCATTATGCACTCAATACAGGTGGCACACTGGCTGCTCTAAAGCCCGATGGCTCAGAATACACCATCAACGAATACGGGGCCTATATTCAGGGTTCAAAAGAACTGGAAATAGGTGATAAACTGGTCGTTAAACCTACGCTGGCAATTCGATATGATAAGAACCAGTACCTGACAGGCGGGTTATCGCCCCGCGCATCGGCAGTGGCAAGTCTTGGCCCTCACAACTTCCGTGCTTCCTGGCAGATGGCCTTTCACAATCCGACACCGGGCCAGTTGTTTTCGGTTCCGGTAGCGGGACGTTCTGGCGAGGTGGGTGGATTAGCCTCAACCGTTGAATTGGCTGGGCTGGTATCGAAGCCTGCTTATTTGGAGAGCGATGTGGCCGATTTTGCGGCTGGACGTATTTCAGAAGGGCAACTTCAAAGTCGTGCTTTTACGACTAGCGAGTTTAAGACGGAGAAGTTAAGGACGTGGGAGATCGGCTATAAAACATTGTTACAGAGTAAAGTAGCCATTGATGCCTTCTATTTCCACAGCAAATACACCGATTTTATCACCACACAAAATTTTTACCAGCCCAATACTGGCCAAATCGCTGACCTGGCTAAAGGTGCTTATCAGATGGTACAGATCAATTTGAATACGCTGAGCGACATCATTGTGGATGGCTGGGGAGCGGGACTGGAATATAATCTGGGTCGAAATTTTATGCTGACGGGTAATTATGTTCATCAGGTTGGGCTGATTACCCTGCGGGATGCTCAGGGTAATTTAGTGAATGATAACGCGGGTGTTCCGATCATTAAGCGTAAAATGAGCAAGCCGGAAGTGGCTCAAAAAGGACGAAATTATTTCAATACCCCCGAAAATCGCTACAATATCAGTTTAAACAACCCCCACATTACCGACCGGCTTGGCGCTACACTGACGTATCGATGGACTGATCGTGTATGGTGGGAGCAGGGCATTACAGCCGGAGACGTATGGTTGCCCGCCTGGTCGAGCCTGGATGCGCAAATCTCGTATAAAGTACCTGCCTATAAAACGGTCGTTAAAGTAGGAGGGACCAATCTGCTGAATACCTATTACACACAGGGCTACGGACTGGCCAGAATCGGTGGGATGTATTACGTTAGCCTGACGTTTGATGAATTGATGCGATAAGCACCTGCGGTTCCATTTAAATTCTGCCTTACCAAATACTCTTCTAAATCTGCCATTTACAAAGTGAATGGCACTGGCCTTTCTGTATGGTCTATTTTGGTTTCATCAAATCAGATAAACCGAAATAGACCATCGACATGGAAACCCTTGCTCCAGCCAAGTCCACAATTCATAAACCAACAGGGTTACACACCCAATCATATCCCGTTAAAATGCCTGCGAAACCCAATTTGATGGCAAAGTTGGATATGATCACGAAGCGATTAGAGACAATGGCTATCAAGGCCAGTGTGATCGACAGCCAGGAGGTGTGGGAGTTGTTGAATGCGTTGAAACTCGAAATTCTGGCGCTTGAGCATGTCTATTCACGAGCTGAGATCATTCAACGGCTGGCTTCACTTCGGGCGCTTGTTTGCGAGTCACCATTTATCGCCAGAGCACAAGTATGGCCTCGCGGTTACCAGGGCGATTTTGAAACGATAAAGCATATCATCGATGGAAAAAATAAAGCGGTTAAGCACTCATTGGGCTATTTGCTTGAAGATTTTTTTATCCATTCTGACATCTGCAAACAGCATGTTAATAAAATCAGGGTGCAGAGCGAACTAGTTGGTGAAACCATTCGAAGTAATAGGCATCCGCGAATTATGTCAATCGGTTGCGGAACGTCTGAAGATTTAGCTATGCATATCGACTTGTTGAAACGTAAACCGGCTTCTATTACCCTGGTTGATATTGATCGTGACGCATTGGCTTGTTCAAGCGGACGATTGGCTGCAATCAGCGATCAACTTACGTGTTTAAACGGGAATATTTATCGAATTGCCCGGCAGCTACAGCAACAGTATGATCTAATCCTGATCGGCGGTGTATTCGACTACCTGAACGATAAGACGATTAGTAGCATACTCCGTTCCTTAAGGGCCAATATCGCCGGAAATGGGAAGATTTTCTTTACAAACATTGCCGATGGTAACCCATACCGCGTATTTATGGAGTACCTCTCCAACTGGCAATTGATTGAACGTAGTCAGGAGGATATCATTGAACTGATTAAAGGGGCTGGATGGCCTGCCAATAACTTTCACATCCAGAAGGATAAGACTGGCCTAACTTATTTAGTCGAGTTAAATCAGGTTCATTAGACGGTTAAGACTTAGCATCCATGACGAATTCAAAGGCAAAGCCCTGCTCAGTTTGACCAGGGCTTTGCCTTTTTCATGCTGACTATTGTTGCCGTTTAAACTAGCTGTAAATTCGTATCATAACTGCCGATTTTTGTATAAGCTACTTGTTCGGTATGCCACTCAACTTTGCGCTAAGGTATCAGCAGCGCTGGTTGATTAGCTAGTTTTACCACCTTTGGTTGGTACAGGGTAAATAATTAGTTAACAAAACGTTATTGAAGATGAAAGCAGTAGGGTTTAAAACGTCGCTTCCAATCACAGATGCAGACAGTTTTATTGAATTTGAAACGGAAAAACCAGCGCCAGAAGGCCGTCAATTGGTAATAAAAGTCAAAGCTGTATCTGTAAACCCGGTAGATTTTAAAATCAGACAGAATTCGGCAAAAGATATAGTGCTTGAACAGCCCAAAATTATTGGGTGGGATGCTGTAGGCGTCGTAGAAGCTGTTGGCGATCAGGTTAGTCTGTTCAGAGTAGGGGATGAAGTGTACTATGCTGGAGATATAACCAAACCCGGTAGCAATGCCGAATACCAATTGATCGATGAACGCATTGTCGGACGTAAACCGTATTCTCTATCGCCTGAAGCCGCTGCAGCCATTCCACTAACGGCTTTAACAGCCTGGGAAATTCTTTTCGACCGTATGCGCCTTTCTGTTGAACGGGATCGTAATAAGACTTTATTGATCATTGGTGGGGCAGGAGGAGTCGGATCGATTGCCATTCAACTTGCTAAAAAGTTGCTGAACCTTAAGGTTATTGCCACTGCTTCGCGTCCTGAAACGGTTGACTGGTGCCAAAAAATGGGTGCTGATCTGGTTATCAACCACCGAAATCTCGTCGACGAAGTCCGAAAGGCTGGTTTTCAGTACGTGGACTATATCGTTGATTTTGTCGATACCAATCTTTATTGGGATGCTATGGTTGAGCTTATCAAACCGCAGGGACACATTGCATCCATTACGGGTAGTGGTGTTCCGGTGCTCCTTAACAAGCTGAAAAATAAAAGCGTTAGTTTCTCCTGGGAGTTTATGTACACCCGATCTACTTATCAGACTGATGATATGATTGAGCAACACTTCATTCTCGGCCGGGTAGCGGAATTGCTGGACGAGGGCGTTCTGGAAACTACGCATACCCATACGCTATACGGTCTGACAGCCGATAATTTCAAACAGGCTCATGCGCAGTTGGAATCAGGTAAAACGATAGGGAAGTGGGTTATATCGTTTTGATAATAATAATAACGCTGTTGAGTACCAGTAACAAAAAGCCCTGCTCATTTCTGGCAGGGCTTTGCTTGTGGCTTTATGTTGACATTTGCAGAATAAAAATTGGACATGAGGTAAATCTAACTTAATAACTGCCTCAAGTTTATAGCCGATTCTCATGGACGATTCAGAAAGTAACCTGAACCGTTTTATAAAATAAATGTTGTACTTTAGGGCAACTAATTCACCCGCCGATGCCTGAAAAGAAACGTACTATTATCATTTACGAAAACTACTTTAATGCATTTTTCGTCCAACAGCGGCAGAAAGTAAAGGATAAAATTATTTGGACATTTGATCTCATCGAGCAGTTAGATATTGTCCCTGAAACATACCTAAAGCAACTGGAGAATACGGATGGTCTGTACGAGATTCGGGTTCAGCAAGGTTCCGACATTTTTCGTATCCTTTGTTTTTTTGATGAAGGTAAGTTAGTCATACTGTTAAACGGCTTTCAAAAGAAAACTCAGAAAACTCCTAAAAGTGAAATTGAACGAGCCCAACGGCTTAAACATGACTACTATGCAGACAAAGAGCAAAATTAAAACGCTTGAAGAGTTTAAAGAGGAACACTATGGTAAGCGCGGTACTTCCAAACGGGATAAGCTGGAAGAAGGCTTTGAGGCTTTTAAACTAGGAGCGTTGCTACAAGAAGCCCGCCTGAAAAAAGGGCTGACGCAGGAACAACTGGCCGAGCGTTGTGGGACAAATAAAGCCTACATTTCAAAGATTGAAAACAATGTAAAAGAGGTGCGGCTTTCTACACTACAGCGAATTGTTGAAGTAGGCTTAGGTGGACATCTGAATTTATCAGTAAGTTTATAAGTTGTGATGGATAATGATAATACGTGGAAGACGATTCAACGTAAACTAACAGAAATTGTCCTTGAGATAGCAGAGAATTTCAATCCGCAGAAGTCACGGAGCCAAAAGAATATAATCGAATAACATTATGCCGTTGGCATAAGGCATTAAACTCGTCTGTATTTGGTTGTAAAAAGGAGTGAATCATAACAACAGAAAGGTAAAACCAATCATCGAATTAACAAAAAGCCCTGCTCATTTCTGGCAGGGCTTTTTGTTAATTCGATGACTTTATATTGACGCTTATACCGTCGCCCGTTTTTTGCTGCGGGCAAACTGATCGCGCGATTCGGTGATGGTCTCCAGTTCTTCCTTCGAGCCGACAATCGCGTTCTGGTAACGACGAAGACCGGTACCCGCTGGAATCAGGTGACCCACAATCACGTTCTCTTTCAAGCCTTCAAGCGTATCCCGCTTACCACGGATCGACGCTTCGCTCAGTACTTTCGTGGTCTCCTGGAAGGAAGCCGCCGAAATGAAGCTGTCGGTACCCAGCGACGATTGCGTAATACCCATCAACGTTGGTTGCGAAACAGCAGCCATTGCGTCACGAACGGTCACAAGGGCCATATCACGACGTTTCAGGGTGGAGTTTTCATCACGAAGCTGGCGGCTCGTTACAATCATACCCGGCTTGAAGTTTGGCGAATCGCCAGCGTCCATAACCACTTTGGCATCAAGAACTTTATCGTTTTCCTCACGGAACGACCACTTATCGACTACCTGACCTTCGAGGAAGTTGGTGTCACCTGAGTCGATAATCTCAACTTTCTGCATCATCTGCCGCACGATGGCTTCGATGTGCTTATCGTTGATTTTCACCCCTTGCAGGCGGTATACTTCCTGAATTTCATTCACCAGATACTCCTGAACCGCCGTTGGGCCTTTGATCGCCAGAATATCGCTTGGCGTAATGGCACCATCCGACAGCGGAGCACCAGCCCGTACAAAGTCGTTGTCCTGTACAAGAATGAACTTCGACAGCGGTACAAGGTACTTCTTCTTCGTGCCATCTTTCGACTCGATGAAGATTTCGCGGTTACCCCGTTTGATGGTACCATAGGTTACCACACCGTCGATTTCACTCACTACAGCCGGGTTCGATGGGTTCCGGGCTTCGAACAATTCCGTTACCCGTGGTAGACCACCCGTGATGTCGCGGGTTTTACCAACGTTACGTGGAATTTTCGCCAGCGGCTGACCCGCTTTGATTTTCTGCCCGGCTTTTACCACCAGACGCGAACCAACCGGCAGGTTGTAGCTCTTCTGCAATGGACCCCCGTCATTATCAGGCAAGTGCAGTGTCAACGTGGTTGTTCCTTGTACAACGATGGCTGGGTTCTTCGCTTTGTCGCGGCTTTCGATGATCACCATCTCCTGGAAGCCCGTCTGTTCGTCGAACTCTTCACGGTAAGTGATCCCATCTTCAATCGCATCGAAGGTCAGCGTACCCGTCAGTTCAGAAAGGATAACGGCGTTGTAAGGGTCCCATGCACAGATGTCATCGCCCTTCTTCACAATATCGCCTTCTTTCACGCGCAGGAATGCACCGTAGGGTACGTTGTTGCTGATCAGAACCTGGTTCCGGTCGTCAGGATTCACGATCCGAACTTCACCCGAACGACCCATTACGATCGTTTGTGGGTTACCTTCGGCGTCTTCTGACTCAACCGTCCGCATTTCTTCAAACTCAATCAGACCATCGAATTTCGCTTTGATCGACGCATCAACCGCAATGTTCGACGCCGTACCACCCACGTGGAAGGTACGAAGAGTAAGCTGCGTACCTGGCTCACCGATGGATTGCGACGCGATAACGCCCACTGCTTCACCGATGTCGACCATACGGCCCGATGCCAGGTTACGGCCATAACACTTGGCACAAACACCCTGACGCGATTCGCAGGTCAGTACCGAACGGATTTCAACCGTTTCGATGCTGGTTTCATCGATCTGAGCGGCAACTTCTTCCGTAATCAGTTCACCAGCACCGATGATCAGATCTTTCGACAGCGGATCGTAAATGTCGTGAACTGTAGTACGGCCGAGGATACGTTCAGACAGTGGCTCAACAATATCTTCGTTGTCTTTTAGCGCCGAAACTTGCAGACCGCGCAGCGTTCCACAGTCGTCTTCGCTGATAATCACATCCTGCGCTACGTCGTGGAGACGGCGGGTCAGGTAACCGGCATCGGCCGTTTTCAGAGCCGTATCGGCCAGACCTTTCCGAGCACCGTGCGTCGAGATGAAGTATTCCAACACGTCGAGACCTTCTTTGAAGTTCGACAGAATCGGGTTTTCGATGATCTCACCAACCGAGCCTTGCAGGTTTTTCTGTGGCTTGGCCATCAGACCCCGCATACCACCCAACTGACGAATCTGCTCGCGCGAACCACGGGCTCCCGAGTGCATCATCATGAAGATCGAGTTGAAACCACCCTGATCGGCTTCGAGCTGCTTCATCAGCGTTTCGGTCAGACGAGAGTTTACGCGCGTCCAGATGTCGATAACCTGGTTATAACGCTCGTTCTCCGTGATCAGACCCATCAGGTAGTTGTCCCAAACGCCCTGTACTTCGGCCTTGGCTTCTTCAACCAGACCTTGTTTGGCTTCTGGAATCATCACGTCACTCAGACCAATTGACAGACCGCCTTTGAAAGCCATCTGGAAACCAAGTTCTTTGATCTCATCAAGGAATTGAGCTGTCCGTGCACCACCCGAAATTTTGAAGATCAACGCAATGATTTGTTGCAGTTTCTTCTTCGTGAGCAGTTCGTTGATATATCCAACCTCCTCAGGTACAGCCTGGTTGAACAACAACCGGCCAGCGACGGTGTCAATTATTTTAGACACGGTCTCCCCATTTTCGTCCCGGACTTTAACCCGGCACTTAATGTTGGCGTGTTTGGAAATCCTGCCCTCGTTAATACCAATGATTACTTCTTCGGCACCATAGAAGGTCATACCTTCGCCCGCAATCGGATACTCTGGCGTACTCTTACGACCTTTGGTTACATAGTACAGACCCAACACCATGTCCTGCGATGGTACGGTAATTGGCGCACCGTTGGCAGGGTTCAAAATGTTGTGCGATGCCAGCATCAGCAACGAGGCTTCGAGGATAGCTTCCTGGCCCAGTGGTACGTGAACGGCCATCTGGTCACCGTCGAAGTCAGCGTTGAAGGCCGTACAAACGAGTGGGTGCAACTGGATAGCTTTTCCTTCGATCAGCTTGGGCTGGAATGCCTGGATACCTAAACGGTGCAGCGTTGGAGCCCGGTTCAGCAGAACAGGGTGACCTTTCAATACGTTTTCCAGAATATCCCAGATCACAGGGTCTTTCCGGTCAACGATTTTCTTTGCCGACTTCACCGTTTTTACAATACCCCGCTCGATGAGTTTGCGGATAACAAACGGCTTGAACAATTCAGCCGCCATGTCTTTCGGCAGACCACACTCGTGCAGTTTCAGTTCAGGACCAACCACAATAACCGAACGACCCGAGTAGTCAACACGCTTACCGAGCAGGTTTTGGCGGAAACGCCCTTGTTTACCTTTCAGCATATCGGACAGCGACTTCAGTGCCCGGTTACCTTCCGAACGAACGGCGTTCACTTTACGCGAGTTGTCGAACAGCGAATCGACCGCTTCCTGAAGCATCCGCTTTTCGTTACGCAGAATCACTTCAGGCGCTTTGATTTCGATAAGCCGCTTCAAACGGTTGTTCCGAATGATTACCCGACGATACAGGTCATTCAAATCGGAGGTAGCGAACCGGCCACCGTCGAGAGGGACAAGCGGACGCAGTTCGGGTGGAATAACCGGTACCATTTTGATCACCATCCACTCAGGGCGGTTTTCGATATGGCCGTTGGCTTCCCGGAATGCTTCAACTACTTTCAGTCGTTTCAGTGCTTCCGCTTTCCGTTGCTGCGATGTATCCGTAGCTGCCGAGTGACGCAGCGAGTACGAGAGTTCGTCCAAATCCAGACGCGACAACAGCATTTCTAACGCTTCGGCCCCCATCTTGGCGATGAATTTATTCGGGTCTTTATCGTCGAGGTGCTGGTTGCTGCTGGGCAGTTTGTCAATGATGTCTAAGTACTCGTCTTCGGTGAGGAAGTCGAGCTGGTTGATGCCATCTTCGGCTTTCACACCGGGCTGAACCACTACGTACCGTTCGTAGTAGATCACCTGATCAAGCTTTTTGGTCGAAAGACCTAACAGATAGCCAATTTTGTTGGGTAAGCTGCGGAAATACCAGATGTGCGCAACGGGTACCACCAGTTCGATGTGCCCCATGCGTTCCCGGCGAACCTTTTTCTCGGTTACTTCCACTCCGCAACGATCGCAGATAATGCCTTTATAGCGAATCCGCTTGTACTTTCCACAGTGACACTCCCAGTCCTTCACAGGCCCGAAGATGCGCTCGCAGAACAAGCCACCCATTTCGGGTTTGTAGGTCCGGTAGTTGATAGTCTCCGGCTGTGTCACTTCGCCGTAGGAACTCTCCAAAATAGACTCCGGCGATGCCAGGCTGATGGTCACGCTCTGGAAGTCGCTATTGAGTTTTTTGTTCTTTTTGAACGACATTGGTTGGAGATTATAGGTTTTAAAAGAGGAGTTAGAAGTTAGGAGCGAGGAGTGAGAATGGCTGGCGCAAAAAATGCTACCGGAGGCTTCTCACTCCTAACTCCTCGCTTCTCACTCCTATTACTCTAATGTAATTTCAAGGGCCAGACCACGTAACTCGTGCACCAGTACGTTGAACGACTCCGGAATATTTGGCTTCGGTAGGTTTTCACCTTTCACGATAGCTTCATACGCCTTCGCCCGGCCAACGACGTCATCCGATTTAACGGTCAGGATTTCCTGCAGGATGTTCGAAGCACCGAAGGCTTCCAGCGCCCATACTTCCATTTCGCCGAATCGCTGACCACCGAATTGCGCTTTACCGCCCAGCGGTTGCTGCGTAATGAGCGAGTAGGGTCCAATCGAACGGGCGTGCATCTTATCGTCAACCAGGTGACCCAGTTTCAGCATGTAGATGATACCCACAGTAACCGGTTGGTCGAAACGCTCACCCGTCAGGCCGTTGTATAGATAGGTACGACCAAATGATGGCAGACCTGCTGCATTCAATTCGTCAGCTACCTGTTGCTCAGTGGCTCCGTCGAAAATTGGCGTTGCATATTTCCGATCCAGTTTCTGACCTGCCCAGGCTAGTACGGTTTCGTAAATCTGACCGAGGTTCATCCGGGATGGTACGCCCAGCGGGTTCAGTACGATGTCGACCTTCGTTCCATCTTCGAGGAACGGCATATCTTCATCGCGAACAATCCGAGCCACAACCCCTTTGTTACCGTGACGACCAGCCATTTTATCACCTACTTTCAGCTTCCGCTTCTTGGCGATATACACTTTGGCCAGTTTCACGATGCCGGCTGGCAGTTCGTCACCTACTTCAAGCGTAAACCGTTCGCGCTTGAACCGGCCTGTGATTTCACTACGACGGGTGTTGTAGTTTTTCACCAGTGCCGTAATCAGCTCGTTGGTCTTCTCGTCGTCTGTCCAGTCGTTCAGATTTAGGTCAGATAGTAGGTTGGCTTCTTCCGGTACGGCATAACCGCTTTCATCCCGATACGCGTTCTTGTCAGGGAACAGATTATCGACAATATTTTTCCGGCTAAACTTCACGCCTTTGCTTACAATTTCGTCGCCGAATTTGTGCTTGACGCCGGAACTGGTTTTGCCCTCTAGTAAGGTTACTGTTTTCTCGATCATACGAGCACGGAAGTCGGTCAACTCACGGCTGTATTTTTTCATCAGAGCCTTCACTTCGTCCTTATGCTTACCGCGTTCTTCTTTCGCTGGACGGGCAAACAGTTTGGTATCGATAACGACCCCTTTCAGAGACGGTGGCGCTTTCTTCGACGCATCTTTCACGTCACCGGCTTTATCACCGAAGATCGCACGGAGCAGTTTTTCTTCAGGTGTTGGATCGCTTTCTCCTTTCGGGGTAATCTTACCAATCAGGATATCGCCTTCCTTCACTTCCGTACCTACGCGAACGATACCGTTTTCGTCAAGATTCCGAACCGTTTCTTCCGATACATTCGGGATTTCAGAGGTCAACTCTTCTTCCCCGCGCTTGGTATCCCGAACTTCCAGTTCAAATTCTTCAATGTGGATGGAGGTGAAGATGTCTTCACGAACCACACGCTCCGAAATCACGATAGCATCCTCGAAGTTGTATCCCTGCCATGGCATGAAAGCCACTTTCATATTACGTCCGAGCGCCAGTTCACCAGCCTGCGTGGCATAGCCTTCGCAAAGCACATCCCCTTTCTTCACCTTCTGCCCTTTCAGTACAGTTGGTTTGAGGTTGATGCAGGTATCCTGGTTGGTCCGGCGGAACTTAATGAGGTTGTATGTTTTCCGATCATCGTCGAACGAAACGGCTAATTCATCATCAGCCAGATCATAGCGAACAACAATTTTGGTCGAGTCAACAAACTCAATCACACCATCGGCTTCGGCAATAACCAGCGTCCGCGAATCAACGGCTACACGTCCTTCCAGACCGGTACCCACGATCGGCGCTTCGGGACGAAGCAGTGGTACCGCCTGACGTTGCATGTTCGAACCCATCAGGGCTCGGTTAGCATCGTCGTGCTCCAGGAACGGAATCATGGAAGCCGCCACCGATACAATCTGGTTCGGAGCAATATCCATAAAGGTTACGTTCGCTGGTTCAGCCATTGGGAAGTCACCTTCGAAACGTGCTTTCAGGCGGTCAACCTGGAAGTTTCCTTTGGCATCAATACCGGCATTTGCCTGCGCAATGTAATGGGTATCTTCTTCTTCAGCCGTCAGATACATCACGGGTTTATCCATCGCTACCTTACCGTTTTCGATAATCCGGTAGGGCGTTTCGATGAAGCCCATGCTGTTGATTTTTGCGTAAACGCACAGCGACGAAATCAGACCGATGTTTGGACCTTCCGGGGTTTCGATGGTACACAAACGACCATAGTGCGTGTAGTGTACGTCACGAACCTCGAAACCGGCCCGTTCGCGTGACAGACCACCGGGTCCCAGTGCCGACATCCGACGCTTGTGCGTCACCTCGGCCAATGGGTTGGTTTGGTCCATGAACTGCGACAGCTGGTTCGTTCCGAAGAACGAGTTGATCACCGACGAGAGCGTACGAGCGTTGATCAGGTCAACCGGTTTGAAATCCTCGTTGTCCCGAACGTTCATCCGTTCTTTGATGGTCCGGGCCATACGAGCCAGACCAACACCGAACTGAGCGTACAATTGCTCACCTACCGTCCGAACGCGTCGGTTGCTGAGGTGGTCAATATCATCGACAACGGCTTTCGAGTTGATCAGTCCGATCAGGTACTTCACAATCGAAACGATGTCTTCGGTGGTCAGCACCCGCATTTCTGACGAAATGTCGAGCTGCAGTTTTTTGTTGATCCGGTACCGGCCAACGTCACCTAAATCGTAGCGCTTATCCGAGAAGAACAGGCTCTGGATAATTTCGCGAGCTGTTTGTTCATCCGGTGCATCGGCGTTACGCAACTGCCGATAGATTTGCTCAACCGCTTCTTTTTCAGAGTTTGAGCTATCTTTCTGCAGCGTATTATAAATAATGTTGTAATCGGCCATGTTCATGTCTTCCTTATGCAGGATAACCGAACTCTGACCCGAATCCATAATTAGGTCAATATCATCGACCGACACAACCGAATCGCGCTCCATAAGCACCTCGTTCCGGCTAATCGACACTACTTCACCGGTATCTTCATCCACGAAGTCTTCCGTCCAGGTCCGTAAAACCCGAGCCGCTAACCGACGACCAATGGCCTTCTTCAGGTTTGCTGGTGTTGCCGCAATTTCTTCCGACAGGCCGAACAGATCAAGGATGTCTTTATCAGAACCAAAACCAATGGCCCGTAGCAGCGTCGTAACCGGGAATTTCTTTTTCCGGTCGATGTACGCGTACATGACGTTGTTCACGTCGGTCGAGAACTCGATCCAGGAACCTTTGAACGGAATGATCCGGGCCGAATACAGTTTTGTGCCGTTGGTATGCTTACTCATCGAGAAGAACACACCCGGTGACCGGTGCAACTGCGAAACAATGACCCGCTCTGCCCCGTTAATGACAAACGAGCCTTTCTCGGTCATGTAGGGGATGTTGCCTAAGAACACCTCCTGCTCAATCGTTTCGAAATCCTCGTTGTCAGGATCGCTGTTCGACAAACGCAGTTTGGCTTTCAGAGGCACGGAATACGTCAATCCCCGGTCAATCGATTCATCAACAGAATATTTTGGTGGATCGACCGAGTAATCAATAAACTCCAGCTTAAAGTTTTCGCGGGAGTCGGTAATAGGGAAGTTTTCCTGAAATACCTTAAACAAACCCTCTTCTGAGCGTTGGTTCGAAGGTGTATCAAGCTGGAAAAAATCTTTGAAGGATTTTACCTGGATATCCAGAAAATCTGGGTACCCAATCACTGGCTGAATCGTCGCAAAATTTTTGCGGGTACTGATTTTCGCGTTTGTCGCCAAGATTGTGCTTCGTTTAGTGCGTAACCGATTCTAAAATAGGTGCATGGCGTAGAGCTGCCATGGCACAAAATCTGATTCACGACGTATGGATTACAATTTATTAATTAGGCTTTTTAGTAAAAAACTCGTAAATCGTAATCAGTAAGTCGTCAATCAGTACTCCCCAGGCTGTCACCCAACCCTTGGGGAGTCAATAGATAACATAAGGCAATAAAAATTAGTTTGTCTTTTGCAAGTGCTTTTAGACAAAAATAGCTCCAAACAGGAAAAGACCAGACGTTGGTCTGGCCTCCCCTATCTGGAGTGATATGCGAAAGAGCGTGTAGCTTACTTAACTTCTACTTCAGCACCTGCTTCTTCCAATTGCTTCCGGAGTGCTTCAGCTTCGTCTTTAGCAACACCTTCTTTCACTGGTTTCGGAGCACCGTCTACCAGTTCTTTAGCTTCTTTCAGGCCCAGACCGGTCAGGTCTTTAACCAGTTTCACGACAGCTAGTTTAGCAGCACCAGCCGACTTCAGAATTACGTCGAACGACGTTTTCTCAGCCACTGCCGGAGCAGCATCGCCACCACCTGCGGCACCACCAGCTACCATTACGGGAGCGGCAGCAGCCGGCTCAATTCCGTATTCATCCTTCAGGATAGCAGCCAGTTCGTTAACTTCTTTAACCGTTAGGCCTACAAGCTGCTCAGCGAACGCTTTCAAATCTGCCATTGTAGTATTTTCTTAATTTGATTGTGATACAATTTGTTAGTAACGCGGACATCTTGTCCGCAATAATTTATCGGATGCGGACACGATGCTGGTATGCCAGCTCGGCCGCGTTACAGCTAAGCTGCTTCCTCGCGCTCCGACAGCGTTTTGAGGATACCGGCCAATTTGTTGCCGCCACCTTGAAGCGCCGAAATGACGTTTTTGGCAGGGGATTGTAACAGACCGATGATTTCGCCGATAAGCTCTTGCTTGCTCTTCAGTGCGATGAGCGTGTCAAGTTGATCAGCACCAATAAATAGACTATAATCAATTGAAGCAGCCTTCAATTCCAGCTTTTTGCTCGTTTTACGGAACTCTTTGATAAGCTGTGCGGGTGCTTTGCCATTGTCTGGGTGAAACATCACCGCCGACTGACCATGCAGCACCGTTTCGTTGAACGGCGTATAATCCGTTTCAAGGGGTTCGAGCGCTTTTTTGATGAAGCTGTTCTTCAC
Organism: Spirosoma gilvum; assembly: GCF_054776815.1. Classification (NCBI taxonomy): domain Bacteria; kingdom Pseudomonadati; phylum Bacteroidota; class Cytophagia; order Cytophagales; family Cytophagaceae; genus Spirosoma; species Spirosoma gilvum. The sequence continues at coordinate 92,234 of NZ_BAAHBH010000003.1, forward strand.
CACTTTGTACTCAATCCCCCGCTCAAAACACATCCGACGTAACGTGTTGACTTCAGCAACCGTCATGCCATTCGCTTCCGTGATGTAGAAGAAGGGAACGGTCTGAAACTTTTCAGCCAGTTCCTCAATAATTGCTCCTTTTTCTTCGCGTTTCATGGCTTAAACTCCAGCTACTGTGCCTTTATCAATCGTTACTCCCGGACTCATCGTGCTCGACAGATTGATCGTTTTCACGTAGGTTCCTTTAGCCGACGAAGGCTTCAGTTTCAACAACGTGCTAATGATTTCCTGCGCGTTTTCGGCCAGTTTTTCTGGCGTAAACGATACTTTACCAATGCTGGTATGAATAGCCCCTTGCTTATCAACTTTAAAGTCGATTTTACCGGCTTTCACTTCGCGAACCGCTTTGCCAACTTCTGGCGTTACCGTACCCGATTTTGGGTTTGGCATCAAACCGCGTGGACCAAGAACTTTACCCAGACGACCTACTTTGGCCATAACGTTCGGCATCGTGATAATCACGTCAACGTCCGTCCAGCCTTGCTCGATCTTCTGGATGTAATCATCCAGGCCTACAAAGTCAGCACCTGCTTCTTTCGCTTCGGCTTCCTTGTCCGGGGTGCAGAGCACCAGAACGCGAACCGTTTTACCCGTACCGTGGGGCAGCGTTGCAACGCCACGAACCATCTGGTCAGCTTTACGCGGATCAACGCCTAACCGAACGTCAATATCCACAGAAGCATCAAATTTCGTATACGAAATGTCCTTCAGAATCTCGGCTGCCTGCTGGAGCGAGTATTCCTTCGAAGCATCGTATTTCGATTGAGCCTCTTTTTGTTTTTTCGTTAACTTAGCCATGTCTTTTTTTGCTTCGGCAAGTCTGATTAATTCTCAAACGGCGATGTACCCGTCACCGTAATACCCATACTGCGAGCTGTACCAGCCACCTGCTTCATTGCCGACTCAACGGTGAAGGAGTTCAGATCGGGCATCTTTGTTTCTGCGATGGTCCGAACCTGATCCCACGTTACCGAGCCGACTTTTTTGCGGTTTGGCTGAGCAGATCCGCCTTTCAGCTTCGCTGCTTCCATCAGCAGAATCGGTGCGGGTGGCGTTTTGATGACGAAATCAAAGGACTTATCCTTATAATACGTAATCAAAACTGGCAATACCATCCCCATTTTATCCTGCGTCCGTCCATTGAACTGCTTGCAGAATTCCATGATATTTAAACCCTTGGAACCAAGCGCTGGACCGATCGGAGGTGAGGGGTTAGCCTGCCCGCCTTTGACTTGCAGCTTAACGTAGCCACCTACTTCTTTTGCCATTGTGGTAATTGAGTTACGACCGCCTGAGCGGCCCCGTCACTACTTAGGTTCTAACTGGTTAGCCACATAACCAATCCGCACACCTTTCGTAACAAATCAACTGTTTTGGCTGGTCATCCTCTGAGGGAAGCATAGGATGCCAAACCAAGGGAAACTGATTAGATCAATCAGCTTTCCTTTTCTACTTGTGCGTAACTGAGTTCTACCGGAGTATTCCGGCCAAATATTTTTACGACGACGTTCAGTTTCTTCCGGTCGTCAAATACTTCTTCTACGGTGCCGATGAAACCACCAAAAGGTCCATCAACTACTTTTACATTTTCGCCTTTCAGATAGGTAGCGGTTGGCGCAACAACTTCCTGCGTTTCTTCATCGACCTTACCCAAAATTCGGTTAACCTCAGCCTGACGAAGGGGAACAGGAACTTTAGAGGTGGTGCCCGCTTGGGAATTCCCCAGAAAGCCTAATACGCCCGGCATATTCAAAATCATATCGAGCGCCCGGTTATTGCTTAAATCCGCTGAAATGAGGATGTAGCCAGGAAAGAAGGACTTTTCCCGAACGCGTTTCTTACCGTTACGCATTTCGTACACCTTTTCCGCTGGAATAAGAACCTGCGGAATCACTTCATCGAGTTTTTGCCGGATAATTTCGTTGTCGAGATAAGATTTAATCTTTTTCTCCTGACCCGACACCGCCCGAATGACGTACCATTGTATGCCGCTCATCTTTATAAAATTTCGGATTTCGGATTTATGATTTCGGCTTAGTGTTCAGTTGTCCACTAGACCTGAAATCCGCAATCCAAAATCATATATTAGAATGACTGATAAAATGCGTTCAGTCCGTTCTCAAACACTAAATCAATTAACCCGACTAGTAGCGCAAAAATCAGCGAGGCTACCAGTACCAGTGTTGAACTGCCCTGTAGATCGCTGAATTTAGGCCAAGTCACGTTATGCTGAACTTCCTCCCAGGAGGCTTTCAGAAACGAAATAAACTTGTCCATCTTATGTAAGGATTGGCACGGGTGGAGAGATTCGAACTCCCATCAACGGTTTTGGAGACCGCTATTCTACCCTTGAACTACACCCGTATTCGTTGTTGGTCAGAAGTGGTCAGGATTTGTCAGAAGTTGTTTTTTTAGTAAACAATACTTGACTAAGCTTGACGATTCTTGACAAGAAAATCCGCTCGTGCCGAATCGGACTGCAAAACTACGAAATAATCTTAAAAAACAAGTGCATTCCTGTGAAGAAATGCACTTGTTTTAACTTATTCGAATCCTAGTCGAGGATTTCCGTTACCTGACCAGCTCCTACGGTACGACCACCTTCGCGGATAGCGAAACGGAGACCTTTTTCCATAGCGATTTTGTTGATCAGCGTTACATCGATCGTGATGTTATCGCCTGGCATTACCATCTCAACGTTAGCAGGCAGCGTAATTTCGCCCGTTACGTCGGTGGTACGGAAATAGAACTGAGGACGATACTTGTTGAAGAATGGAGTGTGACGACCACCTTCTTCTTTCGACAGTACGTAAACTTCAGCTTTGAATTTCGAGTGAGGCTTAACCGAACCTGGCTTGCAAATAACCATACCACGACGGATATCGGTTTTTTCAATACCACGGAGCAGCAGACCTACGTTGTCACCGGCTTCACCACGGTCCAGAATTTTCCGGAACATTTCAACACCCGTTACAACTGATTTCAGGTTTTCAGCACCCATACCGAGGATTTCAACTGGATCACCCGAGTTGATAACACCCCGCTCGATACGACCCGTTGCTACTGTACCACGACCAGTGATCGAGAATACGTCTTCGACCGGCATCAGGAACGGCAGATCCGTCTGACGAGGAGGAAGTGGGATCCAGCTGTCAACGTTATCCATCAGTTCTTCGATGGTTTTTACCCATTTGGCATCGCCGTTCAGACCACCAAGAGCCGAACCTTGAATAACTGGGATATTATCACCGTCGAATTGGTAGAAGCTTAACAGCTCGCGGATTTCCATCTCAACGAGTTCAAGCAGTTCTGGGTCGTCAACCATGTCCACTTTGTTCATGAACACAACCAACTGAGGTACACCTACCTGACGAGCAAGCAGGATGTGCTCCCGAGTTTGTGGCATTGGACCATCGGTAGCAGCTACCACCAGGATAGCGCCATCCATTTGGGCAGCACCCGTTACCATGTTTTTCACATAGTCAGCGTGGCCTGGGCAGTCAACGTGCGCATAGTGGCGATTTGCCGTTGCGTACTCAACGTGCGATGTATTAATGGTGATACCCCGCTCTTTTTCTTCTGGGGCGTTGTCAATCGAGGAGAAGTCCCGAATTGCGGCCAGACCCTTTTCGGCCAGCACTTTCGTAATGGCAGCCGTCAGCGTCGTTTTACCGTGGTCAACGTGACCAATCGTACCGATGTTTACGTGCGGTTTCGAGCGGTCAAAATTCTCTTTTGCCATGTCTTTTTAAAACGCTATTGTGAACTGTTGTTTGTTATTGAATGAATTCGCTGAACAAAATTAAACCCAGCGAAATCATACCGTTTGAGGTCTGACGCCATTTGGGCTTAAAACCGCTTGGGCGGTCCCATCAAAAAGACTTCTCGAGAGAAGCCTTGAGCCGTTACGGGGACTTGAACCCCGGACCTCTTCCTTACCAAGGAAGTGCTCTACCGCTGAGCTATAACGGCCTACTTAAAGAATAATGGTTAATGTAAAATGGATAATTAATTGCGGAAATTACACATTGTTCATTATACATTATTCACTACTGGAGCGGAAGACGGGTCTCGAACCCGCAACCTATAGCTTGGAAGGCTATCGCTCTACCAATTGAGCTACTTCCGCAATCTCAGTTTTCAGTCGTCTGTTTTCAGTTATCCTCAACGTAAATAACAGAAGGCAGTAAACAGCGAACTGTAAACTAATGAGTGGGGAGTGGAGGATTCGAACCTCCGAAGGCGTACGCCAGCAGATTTACAGTCTGATCCATTTGGCCACTCTGGAAACTCCCCAAAAATCTCTGTTAAAGAACATTTTCCGCCCCGTTTCCGGTTTGGAGTTGCAAAATTACATGTTTTTGCGGTGTTGTCAACAGATGATTTAAAAATAATTTAGGGAAGCAGGAATCTTACTTCAATAATTGGGTCAATCGGGTGCTATCGGGGTAGGTCATTTCGGTGATTCGCCAGCGATTTCCAGTGATTTGAGTGAGTTCAACCCGGATGTCGCCTGGTTTATTATTGTTCAGAAATGTTACATAGACTACTGATTTTGAACCACCTACTGCTGCCGGTTCAACCCAGGTCTTTTTGACAGCGGCATCGGGGGCTTTGAAAAGTAAATTTATTTTCGACCGATTGACTTTACCGGATATTTTTTGCGCATCAGTCCAGATCAGATCAGCGGTGGGTTTGGCAAAAAACTGATCGATCAGGGTGCGGTCTTTGGTTTCACGAAACGGATTTTCTTTGGTACTGTGCTCAAAATAGAGTGCCCGAACCAGTCGATCAGCGGCTGACCTTGGCGCTTCGGGGCCGGGGCGGGTGGCTAATGCCAGAATACTATCTTCTTGAACGGCTCCGGTTGTTACGGCGGTTTCTTTTTCCTGTTTGGGCTTAGTCTGGCAGGCTAGCATGACGACTACCAAGCTGCCTATACACCATCGAAGGCTATGCATAACTAAAATGGTTTTTTAGAACATGCTGCTTAAAGTTTAACGTTTCAGGTTCCTACCTGCTTAGGATAAAACCTGAAACGTTAACTCCACGATCTACTTACCAAACCTTAATCCGGGCGTCGGGCTTTTTGTACATTTTGTCGCCCGGCTGAATGTTAAACGCGTTATACCAGGCATCGATATTTGAAACCGGGCCGTTGCAACGGTACAGACCGGGCGCGTGTGGATCGGTCATGATCAGTTGCGCCTGGGTTTCAGGAAGGACATTCGTTCGCCAGATTTGAGCCCAGGACAGGAAAAACCGTTGATCGGGTGTGAAGCCATCGATCATATTTTTCTTACCGTTCGATTTGCCCTGTGCTGTTTTTTTGAAGGCATCATATGCAATCGATAAACCACCAAGGTCGGCCAGGTTTTCGCCTAACGTCAACTGACCATTAACTTTAATGGAATCCAGGACCTTAAAGCCGAAAAATTGCTCTTTTACCTGATCAGCCCGCTTTTTGAAATTGTCGGCGTCGGTCTTGGTCCACCAATCCCGGAGGGTTCCATCGGCATCGTATTGTCGACCCGAGTCGTCAAAGCCGTGGGTCATTTCGTGACCGATCACTGCGCCAATTCCACCATAGTTAATGGCATCGTCGGCTTCAAAATCGAAGAAGGGGAACTGAAGGATGGCCGCCGGGAACGTGATTTCATTGTTGACGGGGCTGTAAGAGGCATTAATCGTTGGGGGCGTCATGCGCCACTCGGTTTTGTCGACGGGTTTGCCTAGTCGATTGATCATGTAATTGTACTGCCACTTGTCGGCTGCCTGGACATTGCCGTAGAAATCGGCCCGGTTGATGGCTATCCCTTCGTAACTTTTCCACTTGTCGGGATAGCCGATTTTTCGACGGAAGGCAACCAGTTTAGCCAGGGCTTTGGTTTTGGTATCTTCGCTCATCCAGCCGAGGGTTTTGATATGTTCTTTGAACGACGCTTCCAGATTATCGACCAGCGTCAGCATCCGCTGCTTAGCTTCGGGCTTGAAGTATTTCTGTACGTAGAGTTGCCCAAGCAGATCGCTTAAAGAGCCGTCGATCAGGCTACTAACCCGTTGCCAACGAGGGGTTTGTTCTTTTTGGCCGGTTAAGATTCTGGAAAAGGCAAAGTTCTGTTTGACGAACGCATCACTCAGGTACGGTGCCGCCCCTTTTACAATATTCCAGCGCATGTAGGTACGCCAGTCCTCAATGGGCGTAGCGGCTATCAGGCTGTCGAGTGAGTGAAAAAAGGCCGGACTTTGGACCAGTACGGTGTCCTGACCGATAGCGCCAATCTTTGTTAATTGATCGGTCCAGGTAATGTTTGGCGTTAATTGATTGAATTTAGCAACCGCCAGTTTGTTGTAAGTTTTATAGGGATCGCGAAGTTCGACGCGTGGCATTTGGGCTTTTGCCAGTGCTGTTTCCAGCCGGATAATAGCATCGGCTTCCTGTGACGCCTGGGTGGGTTCTTCACCAATAAGGGCCAGTATTTTGGTCAGGTGGTCCCGATAGACATCCCGGATTTTTAGACTACGCGCATCCGTTTTAAGGTAATAATCCCGGTCGGGTAGGGTAGTGCCGCCCTGGCTAAACTGCGGTAGATACTTCGTTACATTCTTGCGGTCCTGCGTGATACTAAACCCAAAGAGCATACCGTTGCTCTGGGTACGCTGGTAAGCCAGCTCATCCAGAAAAGCTGCTTTATTATTGATTTTATCAATGCGGGCAAGGTCAGTTTTGATGGGATCGAAGCCGCGTTTTTCGATAGTAAGACTATCCATGCCACTGGCATAATAATCGCCAACCATCTGATACAGGCGTCCTTTAGTGGTGGTTTTGGTGGCGTCTTCCAGCAGCGTTTTCATAGCGTCCAGGCTTTTTTCACGCAGTTCCTGAAAGGTCCCCCACGATGTTTTTGAGGCTGGAATCGTATTCTGACGTAGCCAGTTGCCATTGGCATACTGGTAGAAATTATCGCCCGGTTTGACCGATAAATCCATATTGGCCGGATCGATGAATTTACGGGGTGCTACGATTGCTAACAGGCTAACAGCCACAGCTGTAGCTGAAAGAAAAGCAAATTGCTTATTCATTTTATAGAGTGAGTTGTAAACAGAAAGAATACAAAAATACGCAACGCGGGTGGAAACCTGCGATTGGAGGCATCAATAGCCTATACCAATCGCGGGTTTCCACCCGCGTTACATAATTAGCAATTTATTTACCCGCCAGAAAAGCCTGGAACTCACGGGTATAGGTACCTGCTTTGAATTGGTCGAATGGCTCTTTCTGATGATAGTTTTTTCCGAAATAGGTGATAATCTGATGGAACGTACGGGCCTCCAGGTATCCGGCAATGGGTTGGATCAGATTAAATTTCTCATCCATAAATACTGTTGTTGGATAGCTCATCTGGTTTCGCATCAGGGCAGCTGCTAGCTCATGAACACCATTACTGCCGCCACTGATATACTTAAACGTCTGTTTGCCCAGGGTTATGTCGGCAGTTTGCTCGGCATTGAACCGGACTGGGTAAAAGTTTTCGTTCACGTAATCGACAATAGCGGGTTCAGAGAAGGTTTTCCGGTCCATAACCTTACACCAGCCACACCAGTCGGTGTATACATCAATGACAAATTTCTTTGGTTTCTTTTGCGTCAGTGCATATGCTTCCTGAATCGTTAGCCATTTAATATGCTTGCGCTCATCAGTGGGTTTGACAGTCGATGAATCGGTGGGGAGCGAGGTTCGAAATGCGCTGATCGTTAACAAAACGAAGGCCGCAAAGAAAAGAAGCAGGCGGTTCATACAAGTTGTTGTTTTGGTTAATAACGTACGGGGGAGCAATAAAATTAGCGGAATAGAGTGAGTTTTACTAAAAAAGTAACTTACGAAAGGGAGCGTACTGCCCTTAAAATGTCACGTTTATGCGGAGGGCCGGGATGCTTTTCAACCGTCAGACCTGCCGACCGAAGGTTACGCTGTACGTAACTCTTTGAACAATATGTTGTCAATAGTCCATTCGGGAGCAATAAGTGCGCCAGTTTGGCAAAAATCTCTGGCTCCCATAATTCAGGCTGGGCTGTAGGCGCAAAGGCATCATAATACATCAGATGGAATGCCTCCGAAGTTGACCATTCCTGTAGTGTACTATTGAATTTCAACAGGCTGAAATACGGATTAATGGAAGTCAATTGATTCCAAGGAGCTCCATGGAGCTTACCCAGATAGTCTGTTCCCAACAGCTCATCATAGTTTAGGCGTTGCGCATCGTCAAGCGACATTGGATAGGCTTCGATAGTCGTATAAATTACCCGACGTTGATGGTTGAGCGCCTGCTGGGCGGTTAGTAGTGCGTTCAAACCAGTACCAAACCCCATTTCGAAAACATATAATTCCTGATCAGGAAATCGGTTGAAGGCTTCAAGCAGTCCTAATTCGATGTAAACCCGCTGGGATTCCTGGTAAGCTCCGTGAATGGAATGGTATGTTTTGTCAAGAGTTTGATTAACAGCGGTATGTGAACCGTCGGCTGTAATCAATAAGCGAACATCGGCGTTCATAAGCAAAAAGAAAAAGCGATTGATGAGGGGTGGCTTCTGGCCTAACATCCATCTTCAGTAATGTGGCAAGCGCTCTACAAGTAGTACAATCCAAAGAATCTATAGAATAACCTTAATCTATTCTTAATCTGTTCGTTTTTGGGCTAATTTTGTGCCCGGTTTCTGTAGGCTGGTCAACGCACATCATGGAGATATTCGTTCGTTAGTCGGCATGAACCAGTCGTAGTCTATTATTCAGTAACTCCAATGATTCAACGCGTTCAAACCATATTCTTATTTCTTATTGCCGTAGCAATGGGTACAGCGTTAGCCACCCCACTATGGGAAAAAACCGGTGCAAAACTGCCCGAGATGGCGCACTTATCAGCCCTGCAATACACCCAGCAACAGGGTGTAACTACCTATGCCGATACAATCTGGTATTTAGCCTTATTGATTGCGCTAGTTGGACTAGTGTCGCTTTATGCTGTTTTCCAGTACCGCAATCGCCTGACACAGACGGCCTTATGTGCTGTTAATGCACTGATGCTTACGGCCATAATGGGAATTATCCTGTATCGGACTCTTTACCTGGGTAAGGCATACGGAAATCCGAATGATCAGGGTACCTTTTTGACCGGTTTTTATGCCATCATTGCCGCTCTTGTGTTTAACGCACTGGCTAATCGTTTCATTCGTCGGGATGAGAAATTAGTGCGCGATTCGGATCGGCTGCGTTAGGCATACGTTAAGTTGAGCCAGTCAAAGCCTGCTGGCTGATGATAGATTTATCATCAGCCAGCAGGCTTTTTTATTGGCAACAATCAGCATCGTTTTGAGATTTTTTATTCTTTTTCCCGTAACATGCAGAAGTATGTTGTCTTTTCTGCAAAAAAGCATTAATCTTATTTCGCTTTTTTTCGTAATCAGAATGATAAATCGAATTGGGATCGATTCTGTAAATGCAACAACTATACTCCGAGCTATGACAGGGCAAAATCATATAGAAACGTACAGATACGTTTTTCATAGCTAAGCGTATAGGCGCTTCCTACTCAATCTGCTATACTTATCGACTAGTATTTTGCCGACTTCGCCGACTTCTGATTACAATCAACAAACCCCTCTTTTTTTATGAACACGTCTATTGGTGTAACCCTTATCGGGCTGGCGTCTCTGATTGGACTAAGCCGAATAAGTGTAGCACAAACGGCTAGCCCAACACCTAAATTTGCGTTTGCGGAACCTGCTTTATCACCCGATGGCCGCGAAATAGCGTTTGTTTCGGGTGGAGATATCTGGACAGTACCGGCTATAGGTGGCGAAGCCCGGCTGTTGGTGGCCCATACCGACAACGAAACCCGACCACTTTATTCGCCCGATGGTAAATACCTGGCTTTTGGCTCGACTCGCTCAGGGAATGGCGACATTTACCTGTTGACCCTGGAAACAGGTGCGCTGCGTCGACTAACGTTTGACGATGGAGCCGAAAGCCTGACTGCCTGGTCGAATGATAGTAAGATGGTCTATTTTCAGTCGACCAGCCGGGATATTTCGGGCATGAACGACATCTATCGGGTGGCTATTACTGGCGGAACACCTATGCCTGTAACGGCCGATCGGTATGCCAGTGAATTTTTTGGAGTGCCTTCTCCAGATGGTAGCACGCTGGCCTTTTCGGCGCGAGGTGTTGCTGCGGCCCAGTGGTGGCGGAAAGGCAGTAGCCACCTGGATCAGTCCGAAATCTGGACCTGCAAGATCGGCACGAAAAAAGGCGATAAGCCATCCTACGAACGACTGACCGAAGGCGGAGCCAAAGAACTCTGGCCGATGTGGAGCCCGGATGGACAGACCGTCTATTATATGTCGGATAAGGGCGGTGGTCAGAATTTATGGGCTAAGCCCCTGAAAGGCCAGCCTGTAGTGCTGACATCCTTTAAAGATGGACGGGCCATTTGGCCATCTATGGGCCAGGATGGAAAGGCTATCGTGTTTGAACGGGATTTTCAAATCTGGAAATACGACCTGACCACTAAACAAACAGCACCTGTAGCCATCCGCTTGCGGGGGGCTGCCGCCGGGCCAGCCGTCGATCATGTTAAACTGACGAGCCAGTTTCGGGACCTGACTATTTCGCCCGATGGCAAAAAGGTTGCGTTTACCGCACATGGCGACGTGTTTGCTGCTTCGGCTAAAGAGGGGGGCGATGCTGTTCGGGTGAGTAGTACACCCGCTTTGGAGTCACAATTAACCTGGACCCCCAACAGCCGAATCCTATTGTATATAAGCACGCGAAATGGACTTGCCAATCTCTACCAGTACGATTTTTCGACCCGTGAAGAAACCCGCCTGACCGATTCCCAACAGGACGATGCTGCTCCCACTGTTTCGCCCGATGGTCAGTCAGTCGCCTTTCTGCGAAATGGGCAGGAGTTACATGTAATGGAGTTGGGTAATAAGAAAGATCGGATCGTGTATAAAGGCTATTTGGGTCGTCCGCCTTTTGCCAGTACAGGGTCAGTGGCCTGGTCGCCGGATAGTAAATGGCTGGCGTTTGCTGCCTATGGTACCAAAACGTTTCGGAATATTTCGGTTGTACCGGCAACGGGTGGCGAAAGCCATGCCGTGAGTTTTCTGGCTAACACGTTTGGGGGAAACGTAAACTGGAGCCCCGACGGGAAATACATTCTGTTTGGAACTAACCAGCGAACGGAGATGGCGCAGATTGCCCGTGTCGATCTGGTGCCGCGATTGCCCAAGTTCCGGGAAGATCAGTTTCGCGACCTGTTCAATGAAGAAGTACCCCGAACCATTCGACCGACTACGGCACCTATAGCGCCAACGGCACCCGATAAAACGGCATCTCGTGATTCGGTTGCCAGTACGTTGCCTGGCACAAAAGCGAAAAGCGCAGGTAAAGAAACAACCAGCATAGTATTTGAGGGAATTCGGCAGCGACTAAGTTTACTGCCCATCGGTATGGAAGTCGACGCGCAGTCGATTAGTAAGGACGGTAAAACACTTCTGCTGGTGGCCAGTGTGGCCGGTCGGCAGAATCTATACACGTACTCACTTGATGAAACGGGTGGAGAGCGGAGTGTAGCCCGTCAGTTAACCACAACCCCCGGTCAGAAAAGTAATGTTCAGTTTACGGCCGATGGCAAGGAGGTATTTTACCTGGAGCAAGGGCGCATTCAATCCATTTCGCTGGAAAAACGGGAGCCTAAACCGTTGGCTGTAACGGCTGAAATGGACGTTGATTTCTCTAGCGAAAAACTTCAGGTATTTCATCAGGCGTGGGATGTACAGAACAAAGGTTTCTATGACCCTGAGTTTCATGGCGTCGACTGGCAAGCTGTCCGTAAGAATTATGAACCACTGGCGGCTGGAGCCCGTACCCCCGACGAATTGCGCCGACTGTTAAGTCTGATGGTTGGCGAACTGAATGCATCGCACTCAGGGGTATCAGGGCCACAGGGAGCCACCGATATAACAACCGGCCGGTTGGGCCTTCGTTTTGATCGGATTACGTATGAGAATACGGGTAAACTGCTCATCACCGAAGTGGTGGCTCAGGGACCGGTGGCGTTGTTAGGTACCGTCAAGGCTGGAGATTACGTACAGGCCATTGATGGCAAACTGATTGATGCCAGCACGAATCTGGATGAATTGTTGAGCAATAAAATTAATCGGCGGGTCAACCTCTCAATTGTATCAGCTCCCAATGCTACTCCCCGCGAAGTGAGTGTATTGCCGGTCAATCTGGCAACGGAAAAAGGCTTATTGTACAAGCAATGGGTTGAGCAACAGCGCGAATACGTAGCAAAAGCCAGTGGTGGCCGACTAGGGTACGTGCATATGTTCGATATGTCGGCTGAATCGCTGAATCAATTATATATCGACCTGGATGCGGATAACCATGCTAAAGAAGGCGTAGTGATCGATGTGCGTAATAATAATGGAGGCTTTGTCAATGCCTATGCGCTGGACGTATTTGCCCGTAAAGGCTACATGACCATGACTCCCCGTGGATTGCCAGCGTCACCAGCCCGCACCCAACTGGGGCAACGGTCGCTGGAAAAACCAACGATTCTGGTCACCAATCAGCACTCGCTATCTGATGCCGAAGATTTCACGGAAGGGTATCGGTCACTCAAGCTGGGCAAAGTAGTAGGAGAACCAACGGGTGGCTGGATTATATATACCTCAGCCGCTCAACTGATTGACGGCTCATCCATCCGCTTGCCTTTCATTCGGATTACGGATAATACAGGCAAAAATATGGAGCTAAATCCCCGCCCTGTCGATATTCCCATATCCAGACCCATTGGCGAAAGCTATACCGACCAAAATACCCAGCTCAATGTAGCCGTGAAAGAACTTATCCGGCAGCTTGATGACGCTAAATCCAGTAAAGTCAGTGGAGGTAAATAAAGTATAGTCATTTCTTAGTGCGGGCAGGCTCTTAAACCTGCCCAGCGAGGTTTCTCAAAACCTATTGCGTCGTTCGGTTTTGAGAAACCTCACAGAGTCAGATTAAAGAATCTGACTCCACAAAGACAGAAATAAATAATGACAATCTAATGACCATTTTAAATTATCGTCAACAAAAAAGACAACCTGCTTACAGATGAAAAAACGCTTAGGTACCTTTCTCTCACTTGTACTTATCCCCATTTATCAATTGGCTGCCCAGGCACCCGCCAGTGGTTCAGGCGGTTCGGCTACCATTGCCAGTTTTACGAACGGCATGGAAAAGCACCCCGGTTACCTGACCTATTACTGGGATGCTAAAAAAGGCAAAATCTGGCTCGAAATCGACAAGTTCGATACGGAGCTTTTGTTTTATCCCTCGCTGGCGCAGGGCGTTGGTTCCAATGACATTGGCTTGGATCGGGGCCGTCTAGGCCAGGAGCACGTTGTCAAGTTTCAGCGGAGTGGCCCGAAAGTGTTGATGATTGAGCCGAACTATTCGTACCGGGCCATCAGCAATGATCCACTGGAGCGCCGAGCGGTTGAAGAATCGTTTGCTAAATCGGTACATGCCGGTTTCGATGTGGCTGCCGAAGAAGGCGGTAAAGTCCTGGTCGATCTGACGCCGTTTATGATGCAGGATATGGTCGGCGCCATTCAGGCAATCGCCCGTACGCGTCAGGGTACTTTTCGGCTAGATCCGGCCCGCTGTGCTATCTATCTGCCCAACACAAAATCGTTTCCACAAAATACCGAGTTTGAGGCCATACTCACGCTGACGGGCGAGAACCCAGGGGCTTACTTGCGTGAAGTGGTCCCAACTCCAACGGCTGTGACCATCCACCAGCACTATTCGTTTGTACAGCTACCCGATAATAATTACAAGCCGCGCGTTTTTGACCCACGCATCGGGTATGGAGGAATCGAGTATTTCGATTATGCGACGCCTGTTAGTCAGCCAATTATGAAACGCTATATTTCGCGGCATCGACTGGAGAAAAAAGACCCATCGGCGGCTGTTAGTGAAGCGGTTAAGCCTATCATTTATTACGTCGACCCCGGTACGCCCGAACCCATCCGTTCGGCACTGATGGAAGGAACAGCCTGGTGGAATCAGGCGTTCGAAGCGGCTGGCTACAAAGATGCGTTCCAGGTAAAACTGCTGCCTGCCGATGCCGATCCGATGGATATTCGGTATAATCTCGTGCAATGGGTGCACCGCTCAACGCGTGGCTGGAGTTATGGCGGTAGCATCAGCGACCCACGAACGGGTGAAATTATCAAAGGAAAAGTGACGCTGGGCTCGCTGCGGGTTCGACAGGATTACCTGATTGCTCAGGGTCTGGTGGGTGATTATGCCGGAGCAACAGCGCCCGATTCGGACCCAATGATGAAAATGTCCATTGAGCGGCTTCGTCAACTGGCGGCCCATGAAGTAGGCCATACGCTTGGCCTGCCTCACAATTACATTGCCAGTACGCAGGGCGGAGGCCCGTTTGGCCGAGCGTCGGTGATGGATTATCCGACGATGGTTGCGAAAGTGAAAGGAGCCAGTATTGATCTGTCGGACGCCTATGCTAAAGGGATTGGTTCGTACGATAAATGGAGCATTCGCTATGGATACGAACAGTTTCCGAGTGGAACGGACGAGAAACAGGCACTGGATAAGATCGTGAACGACATGCATAAGTCGGGTCTGACCTTCCTGACCGATAAAGATGCGCGACCGGAAGGCTCGGTTCACCCCGGCACGCACCTGTGGGACAATGGTGGCAATGCTGTCGATGAACTGAAGCGGGTGAGCGATGTTCGACGGGTGGCGCTGACCAACTTTACAGAGAAGAAAATTCCTGCCGGAACGCCCATGGCAACGCTCGAAGAAGTGCTGGTGCCTATGTATATGTTCCATCGCTACCAGGTTGAAGCGGCTGCTAAGGTTGTAGCTGGGCAGGTGTACACCAATGCACTTCGGGGCGATGGACAGCCGGTGGTATCAACGGTCGCTGTGGCCGAACAAAAACGGGCTTTGGACGCCCTACTCGCTACGATTGATCCCGCATTTTTGGCGCTTCCCAAATCGATTATTGCCCTGATTCCACCGCACCCGTTCCGGTATGATCCGAACCCACGCGAAGTATTCAAACGTCGTACAGGTCTTTCGTTCGACCCATTGGCCGCACCCGAAGCCGCTGCTGGTATGACGCTTCAGATGCTGTTCAATTCGGAGCGGGTAAGTCGGCTAGTAGCTCAGTCGGCAATCGACCCGGCTCAACTGAGTCTGGAAGGAATACTTGATCAGTTGTTGGCTGCTACCTGGTACAAAGCAGACCCAGCCGATAGCTACCAGGCCGAAGTAAAGAGACTGACCGATAAATTATTTTTACAGAAGTTACTCGATTTGGCAAATGGTCAGGAAGCAACCTCACAGGCAAGGGGCATTGCTTTATTGAAACTTAGCCAGTTAAAAACGAAGATTTCGGCCCCGGCAGCTAATCCGAAAACGGCTGCTCATCACCTGCTGGCACTGGATCAGATACGCCGTGCTGAAGGAAATATTGCCGACCTGAAACCAACCAATGCACAAATTCCTCCTGACGGTATGCCAATCGACACGGGACAGGAATGGCTCGCTCCAGACTGCGACTGGAAATAACTGTTCAATCTTCTAGTATAAGCCGCCTGTTTAAAAAAGCAGGCGGCTTATTTTTGTACCACTTCTGCGAGTTCTGCTTTGTTGGTAGGAATGAACCATCTAATTTTAATTCGATTTTAATCTTTAGGCGGTTCTCATTTTTGTTGCTCACGCCCGTTTCTTTTCAATCAAAAACTCAACATTGCTATGCGTTCAGTCCTAAAAACTGCCTGGATAATTGCCTTTCTACTACTCAGTCAGCTTTCGTTTGCTCAATTAACTAGTAAACCAGATTCCGCAAAAACGCCGGAAACGAATGAGCTCAAGTATAAACTGAACGCATCCGGCTCCCATTTTTTTAAGGTTACATTTCTAAATCAAAGCTGGCTCCGGTTTAATCAAAGTAATCCAGGTACAACGGTTATTAGTGAGCCCAAAGACAATACGTTCGATATTGGCCTGCGTCGGACCCGCATCCAGTTGTTTGGTCAGATCAGTGATCATGTCTTTTTGTATCTCCAGTTTGGTCTGAACAACTTCAATTACCTCAATGGTGGATTCAGCCCAACATCCTCATCAAACCGGAAGATTCAGCCTTTCTTCCATGATGCAGTGGGTGAATACATTGTCTGGAAGAATAAAGATTACCTGAAAATTGGCTATGGCCTGACTATTGTGAATGGCTTGTCGCGCTTTTCAGCACCGGGTGTGAGTAACATCATGAGTATGGATGTGCCCGTGTTTGCCCAGGCAACAGTGGACCAGACGGACGAGTTTTCGCGGAAGTTAAGCCTGTATGCTCGTGGTCAAATTGGCCATCTGGATTACCGAATTGCTATGAGTGACCCGTTCCCGATCCAAACCAACGGCGCTGCTCTGCCCGCTTACGGATCGAACGCCATTTTTTCTTTGAAAGGCCATACCAAGCAATATCAGGGTCTATTTATGTGGCAGTTCTTCGATAAGGAATCACACCAGACACCAGGCTATAATACCGGAACCTACCTCGGATCGAAGAAAATCCTCAACCTGGAAGCCGGGTTTATTACTCAGAAAAACGCAACGGTGAGCGTTCCGGCGGCTGGCGATACCGCGTATCACAATCTGAATCTGTGGTCGATTGCGTCGTTTCTGGATATGCCCGTCAACAAAGAGAAAGGGACGGCCGTAAATGCTTACCTTGGGTATTTTCATACCGACTATGGTGCCAATTACTTGCGCTTTAATGGAATCATGAACCCTGGTAGTGGCATTGCAGCCGGTTATCCAGCTAGTACACAGGGCAATGCATTTCCAATGTTTGGTACGGGAAATGTGATTTATACACAGTTTGGCTATCTAATGAAGCGTGATCTGTTTGGCCCCGGCAACGGTACGCTCATGCCCTATGTACAGGCGCAGATTGCGAATTACCAGCGCGTGACCCAGACGCTGGGCGTTTACAACGTTGGTATCAACTACCTGATCAAAGGGCATAATGGCAAGTTTACCCTTGACTATCAAAATCGACCTTTTTACCAGGCCTCAGGCAATCAATACGCTCCTGGCGGTCGTCGAGGGCAGGTGACGTTGCAATACCAGGTGTTTATTTAGAATACGTTTGATCGTGTGACGTCGGTTTCAAAACCGATACAGCGAGATTTCTCAGGACCTAATGATACACTCGGTTTTGAGAAACCTCGCGGTGTCAGATGTGAGCATCTGACACCACCGTAAGGAGCAAGTGGCAAACTAAAGACTCTGTTCTTTAAAGTCTTTGTCGTAGGGGAATTGTCGGGAGGCTTTGCGCATGATGGTCGTAATAATGCTGCTGGTATTGCTGCCAAAACCGCGCGACAGGGTCTTGTCGTATTTCCAAAGCAGTTCGCCCGTTTTGCCATCATTGATGCTGATGGTCGTTTTCCCTGTGTTAGTCGCACCGCCAAATCCAACGGCCAATGTCATCGCGATCGCTGCTCCGTCCGACATGGGTTGAGTACTTTCAAATGTACCTGATACAATACCATCTACTTTCAGAATTTTGGCCAGTTCTTCGGGTGTGAAGCTCGATAGCGTTTCATAGGTTACAGCATTACGTTCTAAAATCGCGTTGGTCCGGGCTGGGTCCTGAAAGTCGACAAAAACATCATTGCTTTCCCTGCGCTTCAGAAAATACGAATGAACAGCACTTTGTACGCCCAGTCCTTCCCGTTTTTCAAGAGCCGCTACACCAGCGGGACCGCCATTTTTTTCGACTTCTTTAGGACGAAGCTGTAAGGTGGTTTTAAAGGGAAGAATGGCCAGTACTTTATGATCTTTCGCCAGAGTTTTGAAATTTGGGTTTGTGTAAATCTCACGCGTCTGGGCAAAACCGGTTATCAGAGTGCCAAGAATCAGTCCAGTAGTTAATAAGGCTTTCATAAAAAGAGGATGTTAAACACTGCATAGTTATAGAAAGCTTTAAAGGCTGGAAACGGGGGACTGGATGAAACGGCATTAACGCTGGATGAAGTGGAGAAAACAAAAAACCGGTCGTTGGGACCGGTTTTTATAGTTAAAGAAGCTGTTTAAACTTTTTATAACTGAGATCGATTGTATGACGAACTTGTCATTCCGACGATAGGAGGAATCTCAAGCTTGACTATTCAGGACCTCTAAGATACCTCCTATCGTCGGAATGACAAGTTCACACCATTTTCAGTCAAGAAATAAGAGTTAAACGAGTTCGGAATCAAGCGTTGGAATTAGATACCGATGTTCAGCGTGCTCAATACGCTGTTCATATTCCGAACGGCATCGGCCGATTTGTTGAACGCAGCCTGTTCTTCCTCGTTCAGTTTGTAATCAATAATTTCTTCCCAACCATTACGGCCCAGTACCACAGGTACACCCATACAGATATCCGACTGACCATATTCGCCTTCGAGCAGTACGCAGGATGGAATAACCCGCTTCTGGTCACGCAGGATGCTTTCGACCATATAAGCCCCAGCAGCACCCGGTGCATACCAGGCGGAGGTACCGATCAGACCCGTCAATGTAGCACCGCCAACCATGGTGTCAGCCGCTACTTTTTTCAGAGTTTCTTCATCCAGGAAATTACTGACCGGAACGCCCGCTTTTGTGGCCAGACGGGTTAGTGGGATCATGGTTGTATCACCGTGGCCACCGATCACTGAAGCCTGCAAATCGTTGGGTGAGCAGTTCAGCGCCAGCGACAAATAGGTTTTGAAACGAGCCGAATCCAACGCGCCACCCAGGCCAATTACCCGATTTTTGGGCAGACCAGAAGCTTTCAGCGCCAGATACGTCATCGTATCCATTGGGTTCGAGATAATGATGAAAATAGCGTCGGGCGAGTGTTTCAGGATGTTTTCGGTAACGCCTTTCACAATGCCCGCATTGATACCGATAAGGTCTTCGCGGGTCATGCCTGGTTTCCGTGGAATACCTGATGTGATAACGACGACATCCGAACCTGCCGATTTTTCGTAATTATTGGTAGAACCGGTTAGTTTAACGTCGCAGTCGAGCAACGTAGACGCCTGAAGCATGTCGAGGGATTTACCTTCGCTAAGCCCTTCTTTGATGTCTAACAGCACAACTTCATGGGCAAGCTCCCGGCGGGCAATGTTATCGGCGCAGGTGGCTCCAACGGCCCCGGCACCTACTACTGTAACTTTCATACGGTATTCGGAATTAAAGGGTTAACACGCGACCGCAAAAGTAAGTCTCCGGTTCTACACAAACCAATAGCAATGGGAATAAAACTTATGGTTCAGTTCCAACGTTAATACATTATTCGAAAAAAGTTGTTAGACATTCACTACCATCTGCTTTGTTAATCAGACATTCTTCGGAATGCACATGCCAATGAAAAATAGTAGTCTTATATCCAGAATTTTATCCTCTATCTTCTTCAAGCGTGCCAATGCTGGAGCCGCCCGGTATGCCCGGAACAGCCGTAGTTTGGTCGAATTGATTCGGGAGGCAATTGAAAAAAGCGGTGGACTGACGGGTGGCAACTTTGCGGCTTTCCGTGATCAACTGGGTGTAGTTACCCGTTTGCTGAAAGCCTATGCATCGGGCGAGTACCGGGAAGTGCCCTGGAAAACCCTGCTTAGAATGATTGCCGTGTTGGTCTATTTTGTATCTCCACTTGATTTTTTACCTGATTTTCTGCCTGTTGTTGGTCTGACCGACGATATCGCGCTGATGCTCTGGTTATTCAGTGGCATAAAGGATGATATAGAAAAGTTCAGACAGTGGGAAAACCCGGTTGTTAGTCAACGAAGCGAGTCCCCTCGCCGAACCGAAACGATTAAGATCGGATAAGTTGATTGACGATGTATGGCTTGCGATTGACGATTTGGCAAACGTCCAATCTTAGTTCGTAACTTTTATATCGTAAATCGTAAATCGTACTTCGTAATTCATTAATTTTGCATACATTCAAATTCCAGGAATCATGGTTTCAAGCATTTTTGCAATTATGGGTTTGGGCGGTCAGGAAATGATTTTTATCTTCCTGGCGTTGCTCCTGTTGTTCGGCGCTAAAAAAATTCCCGAACTCGCACGGGGCCTCGGTAAAGGCATCAAAGAATTTAAAGACGCTACCAAAGACGTTCGCGAGAATATCGAAGAAGGTCTGAAAGAGTCGGATAAACACTAAGCATGTATTGTATCCATACAGACAATCAGGCGGTTTCATTCAGAAGCCGTCTGATTGTCTGTTTTTATTAGTTCACGGTTTACAGTATTCGGTTTACGCCGGGCCGTAAACCACAACTTATTTCGTGTGACGCTATACCGTAGCTTTTCTTCTGTACAGGCCGACCTTACAACAGGCCAGATTACCTGCCGCCAGTTGGTAGAGCAGTACCTCACTCGCATTCAGGAGGCTCAGCACCTTAACGTATTTACCGAAGTTTATGCCGACGAAGCTCGTCAGCAGGCCGATCGTGTCGACCAAAAACTGGCCGACGGTACGGCTGGTCGCCTGGCCGGTATGGTGATTGGGATCAAAGATGTGCTCAGCTATGCTAATCATAGTGTACGGGCTGGTAGTCGAATCCTCGACAATTTTACGGCTCAGTTTACAGCCACGGCCGTGCAGCGATTGATCGATGAAGATGTCATTATCATTGGTCGGCAAAACTGCGATGAGTTTGCGATGGGCTCATCGAACGAAAATTCGGCATTTGGTCCCGTTCGAAATGCCGCCGATACCAGTCGGGTCCCCGGTGGATCGAGTGGTGGGTCGGCTGTGGCGGTGCAGGCTGGACTTTGTTTAGCCAGTATAGGTTCCGATACAGGCGGTTCGGTTCGGCAACCTGCTGCGTTTTGTGGTGTTGTAGGCCTCAAACCCACCTATGGCCGTGTGAGTCGCTGGGGCTTAATCGCCTATGCCTCTTCCTTCGATTGTATTGGCCCAATTGCCAACAATCCTGACGATGCTGCACTGCTTCTTGAAATTATGGCAGGCCCCGACGAATTCGACAGTACGGTATCCAGTAAGCCTGTTCCAGCGTATACAGATGCATCGGTTGATGAATCGCGCCCATTACGAATCGCTTATCTGCGTGATGGTGTCGAAAGTGAAGGGGTCGACCAAAGCATTCGCGAGGCCACCCAGCGCACTATCAACCAACTGAAAGCGGCTGGCCATACGGTCGAGCCTGTCGAGATCTCATTATTAAAATACCTGCTGCCTACCTATTACATTCTGACCACGGCCGAAGCATCGTCGAACCTCTCCCGTTTCGATGGGGTTCGCTACGGATACAGAAGTTTATCGACGGGTACATCAGGAATGGACCTTTTGACGTTGTACAAAAAAAGTCGGACAGAAGGGTTCGGCGCTGAGGTGCGCCGACGAATTTTGCTGGGTACGTTTGCACTGAGTGCCAGCTATTACGACGCTTATTATACTAAAGCACAACAGGTTCGGCGGTTGATCCGGCAGGAAACCGAGCAACTGTTTGAACAATACGATTTTTTACTGTCGCCCGCCACACCCACACCAGCCTTTCGGTTGGGCGAAAAAACCGAGGATCCATTACAAATGTACCTGACCGACATATTCACAGTTCAGGCCAACGTAGTGGGCTATCCAGCTATATCGATTCCGAACGGTACCGATGAAACAGGATTGCCAATAGGTATACAACTAATGGCTCCGCCTTTTTCAGAAGGAGCGTTGATCGGGTTGGCAAGAAAAATGATGATAAAAAATGGATAATGTAGAATGAACAATGAATAATGCATAAAGCTATCAAGGCCTCGACCATTATTCATTCAACATCCTACATTATCAATTATACATTCTACATTATTCATTAATAATTATATGAACTACCTGAACCGTAGCCTGTTAAGACTGGGGCTGTTGAGTGCGGTAGTGGGGTCGGCCTTTGTTGGGTCGGTAAGCATAGCCCACGCCGAGACTACGATTCAATTGGACAGTACGATTGTTAAGAAAGACACGATCGCGTATGTACCGACCGTACCCGACAGTTTGATTCGCGAACGGCTGGCAAGGTTACAGAAAGACATTCCGCTGAACTATCATAAAGCCGTACAGGCTTATATTGATTATTTCACCTTCCGTCGGGCGAGTTACACGCAAACCATGCTGGAGCGGATTCCCATGTTCTTTCCGCTCTACGAACGGATGCTCGCCGAATATGGGTTACCGAACGAATTAAAATACCTCTCGATTGTTGAATCGGCTCTGAATCCACGAGCTATTTCGCGAGCGGGTGCCGGTGGACTCTGGCAGATTATGCCGGGTACGGGCCGTGATCTTCGACTTTACCAGGACGAATATGTAGATGAACGAATGGACCCGGTCAAAGCGACGGAAGCTGCTTGTAAATATCTCCGCGATCTGTACAACATTTTTGGCGATTGGGAGCTGGCAATGGCCGCTTATAACTGTGGCCCCGGAGCCGTAAAACGAGCCATGCGCCGGACAGGGGGCGATTCGTTTTACTCTATCTACGATGCCCTGCCTAAAGAAACGCGCGGTTATGTTCCTCAATTTGTAGCGTTTACGTACCTGATCAACCATGCGAATGATCACGGGATCGTTGCCGAAAATTTTGAATACCCCATTCCGCACGATACCATTCAGGTTACAGGATACTTCAATCTTGAAACCTTTGCGAAACACAGCACGATGCCGCTGACCGATTTGCAGAAGATGAATCCAGCCATTACCACGACCATTCTACCGGATTATACAAAGCGGTATCCACTACGTATTCCTCACCAGCAGTATGGTTATTTTGCCAGTCGTCGGCAGGCTATCATGGATTCGTCCAGTCGGATACCGGGACGGATGGAGCATATCCTGTTGGCAAGTGCTGAAGATATTCGGTATGGGGCTGATTCAATGGGTGCCTGGGCTGCCCGTAATCATAATCCTTTGGCTAATATAAGTCTGGACGAATCACCGGCAGTTTCGGCAAGACTGGCCGCTGAGGAATCAGATGATGGGCCGGAGGAAGACATTGAAACGATTGTGATGCGGAAGCCCCGCAAGCAAACATATGTGGTCAAAAAAGGGGATAACCTGACCGACATTGCGGATCGATATAACGTAGAGTTGTACGACTTAAAACGATGGAATCATCTACGTTCGACCAAAATCCAGCGTGGTCAGAAGTTAACGATCCTGAAAGAAGTAGCCGAAACGCATACGGAGCGGCTGGCTCATCAGGGTACCGCCAAAGCGCACAAGAAAGCTGAAGTCGTGGCCAAAAGTAAGCGCTATAAGCCTCGTTATCACCGCGTACAGGATGGCGATACGCTCTGGAACATTGCCCAGCGCTACGATGGCTTGACCATTGAGCGGTTGAAGAAACTAAACCATATCCGTACCAATTCGCTCCGTCCCGGACAAAAGTTGCTGGTTGGTTAAGTAACCAAATGGTGTACATGTCGTCTAATTCGTTAGATTTACGACTATGAATTAACCCGCCATGACTTCTGACGAACGATTAAACCAAATTGAACCTGTTTTAGCTGACGTTGTTCGGACACAGGAACGTATTATTTTCCAGATTGGTAAGATTGTTGACTATGTTACAGATACCCGGGAGCGGGTTGATGTAGTTATTCAACGAATTAACCGGCTGGAAGTGAAAGTCGATTTAGTAGAAGAGCGAACCAATCAGATTGCCAGTGACGTAACAATTCTAAAAACAGATGTAGCTGATTTGAAAGAGGGTCAGGCTCGTCTCGAAGCTGACGTGGCTAGTTTAAAAGAAGGCCAAGCTCGTTTTGAATCTGATGTTGCCGGTCTTAAAGTTGATGTATATGATTTAAAAGAGGGTCAGGCTCGTCTCGAAGCTGATTTTGCTGCATTGAAAGAGGGTCAAGCTCGTCTTGAAGCTCGGCAAGGTGACATGCAGCAGGATGTTAAAGCAATTTTCAGTCTCCTACTGGAACGACTTAAATAAGTGAACTCAATATAGTAAAACCGACGACTTTCTAACGGATAAGTCGTCGGTTTTTTGTATCTTTATATCTCTATAACAGGCTTAAAAACAGGCCTTTGCTGCTAACGAATGATTGCTTATTTAGACGGAATTCTTGCCTATAAAGAGCCTACCCATACGATTATCGACGTTCATGGCGTGGGGTACATGGTCCACATCTCATTACAAACTTATTCTGTTTTGCCTAGTGGGGGTGATCGTATCAAATTGTTCATTCACCATCTATTTCGGGAAGATTCGCAGGCGCTGTATGGATTCGCCAGCGCTGATGAAAAATCACTCTTTCTGGACCTGATCGGCGTGTCGGGCGTTGGTCCCAATACGGCGTTGGGTATGCTGTCGGCTATGCAGCCGGGTGATTTACGGCTGGCCATTCTGGGCGAAAATGTTCGGGCGGTGCAGGCAATTAAAGGCATTGGCGCCAAAACGGCCCAGCGGATTATTCTGGAGCTGCGCGATAAAATGAAGAAGTCGGGCATTGTGCCGGACGGGCCAACGTATCGTCAGCAAACAGCTAACCCGGTTCGGGAGGAGTCGTTGGCCGCGCTTATGGCGCTGGGCTTCCCCAAAGCAACTGCTGAAAAGAGCGTAGATGATGCGCTAAAAGCTGAGCCAAATTCAACGGTAGAAGAAGTCATCCGACGTGCCTTACGACAAGGCTAGGCATAAATAACAAACGTAGCCAGATAAGTCTGACTACGTTTGTCATGTGTGTGATGATGGATTAATGAGGGAATTCCCCTCGCTTTGTATTCTTCAGAATGATTTAATTGACGCCAGCAGCTTTTTTGGTTTTGGCTTTTGCCACAGCTTTTAGCTCTTTAGCGTCGCTTTTTATTGCTTTCTTTTCAGCTTTTTCCATTTTGCGGTCAGCCTTAGCCATCCGTGTTTTAGGATCAGAAACACCAGCTATCTCAAGTCCTTTGCCGCTACGGGCGTTAGCATTGAGTTCATGCGCTTTTGAAATTTTCTTTTCAGCTTTCATCTCTTTTTTAACCGCTTTCCCTTCCTGAACGGCCTGGGCAAAACTGGTTTGTGCAGCTACCAGCATGACGCAGGCAGAAGCAGCAATGATGAGCTTTTTCATAACGTTTGATGGTTTTAGTGAATTTACTTACTAATTAAATTAGTGTTGTGAATGAACTATTAACCACCTTCGTCTGCATTTGTTCTGTTTTCCACTAATTTAGAATTTGTTTAAATGCCCTAATCCGGTCAAAAACGGCCTTTAGCGTGAAAAAGCCCAGCTTTTCGGCTGGGCTTTGGATTTAGTTGATGGGGCTATTTTTTAAGTAATTTTCTAAGTAAGTAGTATACTGCTGATAGAGAAGCAACTGAGTATTCGCACTATACGCAACCCCATGGGCACCGGGTGGGTAGATTCGTAAATCAGCATCTTTACCGGCATCTTCGAGGGCATTCATCAACTGGAATGTGTTCCGAACATGTACGTTTTCATCCATTGTTGAGTGGGCGATGAACATTTTGCCTGCCAGGTTTTTGGCATAGGTCGTCACGGCACTGGCCTTATACTTTTCGTCATTTTCGGGCAGTAATCCCATGTATCGCTCGGTGTAAATGGAGTCGTATAAGCGCCAATCCGTAACAGGAGCCCCCACAATCGACACTTTGAATACGCCCGGATGCGTCAGCATGGTGTAGCTGCTCATGTACCCACCATAGCTGTGCCCACGAATGGCCATCCGATTGGCATCGATCCAGGGAAGTTTGGCCAGATAGGCAGCCGTTTCGGCAAAATCCAGGCTTTCATATTTACCCAATTTCTCATAAACAATCTTCTCAAAATCGCGACCATAGCCTCCGCTACCCCGGTTGTTTACACTAACGACCACATAGCCCGTTTGGGCCAGCCACTGGTGCCAGCCTGTTGTAGCAAATTCGTTATAAACCGACTGAGCACCCGGCCCCCCGTAAATATCCAGCACAACCGGATATTTGTGGCTCGGGTCGAAATCGATGGGCTTGATGATCGAGATGTCGATGGGTTGGCCGTCGGAAGTAGTGAAGTTGGCCAGTTCTTTATGCGCATAATCGTGGCTGGCGATGTAATCCCAAACTCGCTTGTTCGTTTCTAGCGCCTTGATAAGCTGGCCTTTGGTATCGCGGAGTTCAACCTGCGTAGGTGTGGTTACGTTCGAGTATTTGTCGATGAAATACTGGCCGTTGGGCGAAAAATTCACCGCATGTCGTCCGGCTACACTGGTCAATCGTCGTTTGTTTTTTCCGTCTACATCGGCTACGAATAACTGGCGTTCCAGTGGGGAGGCTTCAGTAGAGGTGAAATAAACTTTCTTGGTTTTAGGGTCGATGTAATGCACGTACGTTACTTCCCATTTGCCAGTCGTGACGGCGTTGAGCAGTTTACCCGAATAGTTGTAGCGATACAGATGCGAATAGCCATCGCGGTCGGATACCCAATAAAACTCCTGAACACCGGCCGGGAAATACATCAAGTGGTTTATGCCTGCGAAGAAATCGAAGATGTCGATCCAGGTGTTGGAGGTTTCTTCCATAATCTGACGAGCCTCCCCCGTACGACCGTTGGCCATGTACACCTGCAGGTGGTTCTGTTTGCGGTTGAGGTGCATGAGCGCCAGTTGCCCTTCGAGCGATGTCCAGTAAATACGTGGAATGTAGCCATCACCAAGATCGACCTTCATCCATTGCTTGGATTTGTTGGCAATTTCGATGACGCCGATGCGGACAATCGGATTGGTGTCGCCCACGCGGGGGTAGGGGAGTGAGTCGTATTTTTCGTCAAATCCTTTGTAATCCGTCAGTCGATACATCGGTACCTGCCGTTCGTCCGACTGCCAGAACGCAATGAACTTACTATCGGGCGACCATTCCCAGGCTTGGGCTAGACCAAATTCTTCTTCATACACCCAGCCAAAACGGCCGTTGTAAAAAGCTGGTTTCGCATCGTCGGTAAGCTGGGTTTCCTGTTGCGTAGCAAAATCGAATACAAACAGATTACCCCCGCGTTCGTAGCCGATTTTCTGACCATCGGACGATAGTTCGGCCGTTTGGGCATCTTTGGCCACCAGCTTCAGGCTTTTATCAGCTACCGAATACACATAATAATCGGATATACCTGAGCGCCGATAAACTGGCCGGAAATTGCTTTGAAACAGGATATTTTTTGAGTCTTTCGACCACTGAAACGAGCCGTAGGCGAAAGGACGATCCGAATTAGGAAATTTCAGTTGAGCACCGTCGAAGATAATCTCTTCCTTCTGGTCTTTGGGCGAAAACGTTTTGATGGTATTCTGACCATCGATAAACGAAAACTTGCTGCCACCTTCAATCCAGTTGACGGAGCGGGGGCCGGGCAGTCCGGCAAGCTGCCCTCCCGAAAATAAGGCCTGTTGAAGATTGGCATAGCGCTGACGGGTCTGCGCTACAGCCTGCTCCAGGTGTAAATGAGCAAGTAGGATAGCAGTCGTGAAAAGCAGCCCGAGTCGATTACGGTTGTTCATTGAGAATAGTATGACTTATCGAAGATTCAAATTTACAAAAAAAGGCTTTTCGGATTGGTGCAATGATTCCCACTTCGTTGGTGTCTTTAGGCGGAGTTTTATAGTTATATTTCACAATAAATTAACATTCCTTTTTAAATCATTCACAAACTAACTACTGACCTATGACAAACAGGTACGTACTGGTTGGCAGATCGGCCCACTCGCTTTGGCTGTTCTGTTTGACCTTGTTGCTTTGTACTACCGCTTTGGCACAAAGCACGCGTTATACGCTGAGAGGACGCGTCACTGACTCTGAGAAACTGGCTCTTCCGGGAGCTACCGTCGTAATCGTTGGTACAACGGTTGGAACCACCACCGATGCAGATGGGACTTACACCCTGCCTGTAACCCTTAAGCCAGGCCCCATTACCCTCGCCTTTACCATTATCGGGTATGAAACCCTGCGTAAAAACATTACGCTCGGTAACGCAACAGAGGTGACGGTTGATGCCGAAATGGTGGCTGCGCCAACCAATCTGGATGAAGTGGTGGTAACGGGTTCAACCCTATCGGCCCCCAAGCGTGAACTGGGTAACGCTATCAGCACCATTAAGGCAACCGATTTGCAACAGTCGGGTTCAGGTAACCTGATCAATTCGTTACAGGGTAAAATGCCGGGTGCGCAGATTACGCAAAATTCGGGTGATCCGGCGGGTGGTATCAGCATTCGTCTGCGTGGGATAAAATCGCTGGTTGGCTCGTCCGATCCTCTGTATGTAGTCGATGGAGTGATCGTCAGCAATGCCAGTACCAACGTTTCGCAACTGGCGCTGGCTAATGATGTGGGCAATGCCAACGTTGGACAGAACCGTATGGCCGACATCAATCCCGATGACATTGCTACGATCAACGTAATTAACGGTGCGGCTGCGGCTGCTCAGTATGGTTCGCGGGCGGCTAATGGTGTAGTCATCATCACAACCAAGCGTGGACAGACTGGCAAACCGACCGTTACGTTTACGACTTCGTTTAATGTCAATGAGTTGCGTAAGAGCGTACCCGTGAATACCTATGGCAAGCAGTTTGGGTTTGCTGCGCTCCGCCTTTATCCTATTGGAGTGATCTCGGCCGCTCAGATTGCCGCCAACCCAGGAACGACCACCACCAATATTTATCGCGAAGGAACACAATCGGCCCTGGCTACGAATCTGGTGGATGTACAGCGGTACAATTACTTTGATCAGATTTTTCAGAAGGGTACGGGTACCGACAATACCATTTCCATTGCCGGAGGTCGCGACAATACGCAGTATTATGTGTCGTTCGGGTATCTGAAAAATCAGGGTATTATCAAACAGACCGATTTCACCCGCTATAACCTTCGCGCCCGCGTCGATCAGCGGCTAACCAACTGGGCCAAAGTATCGGTAGGCTTGAGTTACATCAATAGCTTGTCCAACGAGAAAGCCAACGGCAACGTGTTTTATAGCCCGATCAACTCGGTCAATATCACGAACAACATCTACGATATTACCCAGCGTGATGCGGCCGGTAACCTGCAGGCCGTGGAGCCAACCCGCGTGAATCCTCTTTCTACAATCGAAGACATGAAGTTTTCGCAGGCCGTCAGCCGGACTATCAACAGTCTGCAACTGAACCTGACACCACTCAAAGGTTTAAGTGTCGATTACATTGTAGGGGTAGATGCGTACTCGCAGTTTGGTAAAAACTACATCCGTCCGTATCCGTATCAGGCCGTTGCTGGGTTGCCTGCTGCCCGTTATCCGAATGGGTTTGCAGCTACGGCTACCAATCAGGTTGTTCAGTTCAACAATGACCTGAATGCACAGTATGAGCGTCAGTTTAGTGATAACTTTAAGATCAATGCGGCCATCGGGTATAGTTATCAGTATTTCCAGGCTGATTACTCGATCAATAGTGGGCAGAACCTGTCGCCATTTATCGAGACAGTTAGCGGAGCCAGCGCAACCTATGCAATCAAATACGATCTGGACCGGTATAGTCTGAGCGGTATGTTTGCTCAGGCCACCTTTGGGTATCGAAATCTGGCCTTCATTACGGGGGCTGTTCGGCGTGACCAGTCATCGAAATTCTCGCCAACCCAAACGAACCAATACTATCCTAAAGTCAGCGGTTCGTTCATTGTGTCGGATCTTGACTTCTGGAAAGGCTTGTCGTTCAGCAACGCCTTCAACAGCCTGAAATTACGGGCTAGTTATGGTGAAGCCGGTAACCTGTCGGGTATTGGCTCGTATGCTCGTTTCTACCAGTTTAGTCCGGTAAGCTACCTCGGTAAAAACACAGTGGTTCCGGGCACTCAATTGGCGAATCCCGATGTGCAGCCTGAGCGAATGGGCGAACTGGAGGGCGGTATCGACCTGGCGTTTCTGAATGGACGGATTGGTTTAGGGGTCACCGCTTATAAGCAAAAAATTAGTAACCTGGTCGTTAACCGGACACTGGCGCCAACTACGGGCGGAACGAGTATTGTGAACAACGTAGGGTCGATGGAGAACAAAGGATTTGAGGTTGTGCTGGACGTTACACCCATTAAAACCAAAGACATTACCTGGGATTTCACGGTCATTTACAACCACAACCGGAACAAAGTGCTTGACTTGGGCGGCTTACCAATTATCAGCCCCGATGCCTCTTCAGCCTCTGGTACGCCTGTTTACCTGATGGTTGGTCAGCCGGTTGGTGTTTTCTATGGGACAGCGTACGCGCGGAATCCAGATGGTTCGCTATTCCTGTCACCATCGGGTTTTCCGCAGTCGGAGCGGGCGGCTTCGCAGGATAATGGTGCCATTAACTATGTTCCGGCCACTCGTGGTAGTGATGGAGCCATTGACGCAACCAAGCCAACGGCTAACATTATCATTGGTAACCCGAATCCCAAATGGACCGGCTCATTCAATACGAATGTATCGTATAAAAAGCTGAGTCTGCATGTGCTGCTGGATGCCGTACAGGGTGTCGATGTATTCAATGCGGATAAACGGACACGGCAGGGGGTTGGACTGGGCGACTATGCTGAACAGGAGCTTCGTGGAACCCTAAAACGCGGTTACATTTTCGGTATTTATAACACGCAGGAGTTCCGGGTCGATCCGGGATCGTATGTTAAGCTTCGTGAAGTGGCGCTGAGTTATACGCTGCCTACGTTGGTGAAAGGTCTTAGCCGACTGAACATCGGCTTGGTTGGTCGTAACCTCTATTCGTGGGATAAGTACACGGGCTTCGATCCTGAAACAAATGCCGGAGGAAACAACGATCTGTTGCGCGGCATCGATTTCGGCAACGTCCCCATTCCACGTACTTATCAGCTTAAACTGTCAGCCACATTCTAATATGAAAAAGATTCTCATACCCATCTGTCTGACAGGACTGTTGCTGCAGTTTTCCTGTAATCAGACGTTTTTAAATCCCAGTACCATTAGCCAGTCGCAGGCGGTTAGTTCGTCCGATGGTCTGATTACGTTGAGCAACGGACTGCAATACCGCTATACAACGGGTGGCGCTTTAAGTGTACTGTATGCGAGTACAGCCGGTGCCGGACTGACAACCCGCGAAGACTTTGTCTTAAACGTGGGTAACCTCGATGAAGCGAACCTGGCCGTAGGTGGCGGGAACGTGTCGAATATCAACGGTGTTGTCCGTAACCTATGGACACAAAGCCATCTGGTTCGCGCTAATTCTGAACTGATTCTGGCTAATACGGGTGTTGTGAACGATGCGGGCACCAAGAGTGGAATTATCGGCTACGCATCCATTTTTCGGGCATTGTCGCTGGGAACACTAGGGCTATTTTTTGAGCAATCGCCGGTAACGACGGGAACGAACGTGCCTTTTGTTCCGCGAGCCCAAGTGTTTAAAGAAGCCATCACCACACTCGAATCGGCGGCAACCCAGGTTGCTTCGGCTCCCATTTCGGCTGATTTTACCGGTAAGATCGTACCGGGTATCGATATCACGAATACCATTCAGGCGCTCATTGCCCGCTATGCACTTTTCTCCGGTGATTACGATAAAGCCCTGGCTGCGGCTGCGAAGGTTGATCTGTCGAAAAAGTCGGTTTATAACTTCGATGACGTGACACGTAACCCGCTGTTCGAGTACACATTTGGAAACCTGAACGTATTCCAGCCTACGAATGCCAGCCTGGGTCTGACAGGTGCTCTAGCCCCCGACCCGGCTGATAAACGGATTTCGTTTTTAACCAAACCAAGCACCAATACAGCCGTAGCGCCGGTTATTGCGACGGCTTTTTATACGGCCAACAATGCGGCTGTACCCGTTTACCTGCCTGGTGAAATTCTGCTGATTCAGGCTGAAGCTTATGCTCGCAAAGGTGATCTGACCAATGCCGTTGCGTCGTTGAATAAAGTGCTGACCAAAACAACCGATGCATTCGGACTGGGAGCCGCTTTACCAGCCTACTCAGGTGCCCAAACGGCCGATGCGGTATTGACCGAAATCTACCGGAACCGGCAAATCGAGTTGGCGTATCAGGGATTCCGGCTTGAAGATAGTCGTCGGTTTAACCGCCCAGGCCCAGGCGCTACTGGCGCTGAGCGGAACCGTAACTTTTTCCCGTATCCGCTGACGGAGCGTAACAACAATACCAGTACGCCCACCGATCCGGCGAATTAAAACGGCAGGAGAAGGGGTTAAAGGAAAAAGGAGAAAAGGATTACTCAACAGTGATCCTTTTCTCCTTTTTCCTTTAACCCCTTCTCCTTTTCTAAAATTTTACCGGAAGCCCCGTACGAGTCGATTCATAAATGGCCTGGAATAGAGCCACCACTTTACGACCATCTTCACCCGTTACCATTGGTGGGCGCCCTGCCCGGATGGCGTCACGGAATTCGGCGATCTGAATACCGAAATAATAGACTGTCGCATCAATGGTATTGAAAAAGGCCGTGTCTTCGGCTACGAATTCAGCGAGTTTAGATTCTTCGCCCGGTACGGTCCAGAGATCGTTGACGGGCGGATCGGTAATGCTCGACATGCCGGCGATAAATAACGCTCCACCATCGGTCTGAACACCCACCGACGCGCCATTTTCGCCGTGCACATGCACTTTTCCGAAAATGCCCGGTTTCTGGCTGTTGCTGACAATGATGTTGCCCAGCCCACCATTTTTGAATTTAACGATAGCCAGTGCTGTGTCGTCCACCTCTATATAAGGGTGATTCAGGTTGCGCCAGACACCGTACACTTCCTCAATGTCGCCCATGTACCACAGTAGCAAATCCAACTGGTGAGGGGACTGATTGACCAGTACCCCACCGCCCTCGTCGGCCCAGGTACCGCGCCAGGCATCGCTTTTGTAATACTCTTCGCTCCGCCAGCCAAGCATCTGAATCGTTCCTAGCACAGGCTTGCCGATTTTGCCCGTATCGATAGCGTCCCGAATCCGCATGGAAGGGGCATAGAAACGACGTTGGCTAATCGTTCCCAGATAACGATTGTTTCGGCTGGCCGCTTCGATCATGGCGTCGCAGTCTTCGAGGGTAGAAGCCAGCGGTTTTTCGACCAGCACGTGCGAACCGGCATTTAGGGCGGCTACCGTAACATCCCGGTGCGAGGGGTGCGTGGTGCAGACCAGACAAAGATCGACGTTCTCCCGGTCGACCATATCGTAAATATCGCTATACGCCCGAATGCCGTATTGATTGGCGAAATCTTCGGCTTTTTGGTAAGTACGGCCATAAACGGCTACGAGTTGGGTATCGGGAGTTTGCAAAGTTGCTTTGGCATGAAGATGCGCTACTTTGCCAGGGCCAATAATGGCAATACGAAGAGGATTTGGCATAATTATGTTGAACCGTATTCCAACGAAATGCTCAAAAATAGAGTCTTCTACTCATGATAACTACTGTAGCGGTATGAAACGACTCTTTATTGGATTGATGCTGATTAATCTGGTTACCATATCCTGCCAGAAAAAGGAGGATAGCCTAGGGATTGGACCTTACCCCACTACCATCGCCTGTGGTACGGTGAATCCCTCCCAAAACCTGCCTTGGCTTCGTTCGCTCATCAGTCAGTTAACTGTTGATGTTGTTCGAGCAGCTACCTACAAAGGGGAAACGTATATTGATCTTTACGCTTACCATTGGTCTTGTATGGGTTGTCATATCTACCGTTGCGACGGGAGTTCAGTCAATCTCAGTCAACTACCTGCTGCTGATCGGGAGGAGATAATGAGTCGTTTGTGGTCGTCGGAACCGTATGTTCTCTATAAACGCAGTTTATAGCTCGCTTAAAATGTGCTTCGGCCTTAATGAGCTTTGATTTAGAATTTATAATAGACAGTAATGAAATCATATTTGCCCAGCGCACTTGTGCTACTTATGCTGGTAGTTGGCTGCCAGCGGGAAGATGATGTAGCCGTCAGCGATCTTTTGTATCGGAAATGGCGAATGACGAAAATCCAATACTCGACTGGTGATCCGGTCGAGGTGGTAGCCACCAACCCCTGGGCGCTGGTAAGGTTTACATCGAACGGGACAATCCTTTATGGCGAGGATGGAAAATATGATCCCTGCTGTTCACCTGCCCGGTTTAAGCGCAAAGGAACTGTATTAGATTTACAGGACGTAGCTTCCATTCCTATGCCTGAACGGACACCGAACAATATGTGTACTGCGGTCGATTGTGCTCCTTATGGGGCTTCCTGGCAAATCATCAGGCTTAACCCAAATGAATTAGTCATTCAACAGGATAGGGCTGTGATAACCTATGTGCCGTATTCTTAAGACAGTTTACCAATGCTATAAGCAATCGATTTATTGATACTGATCAGAAGATGTGTGCTACTGCCTCATGCGTTTCATTGACAGGACGCGTCACGACGATAACGAAGTAGAGCAAAACCTTCCTTGAACTATAAATTGGAGACTGGGTTGCCCAATATGCGCTATCCAGGTGACTTTACGGTTTTAAAACGACCTTAATCAGGCCTTTTTCTTTAGCGTACAAGCGCTTAAACCAGTCGGCACCTTCTTCCAG
Organism: Spirosoma gilvum; assembly: GCF_054776815.1. Classification (NCBI taxonomy): domain Bacteria; kingdom Pseudomonadati; phylum Bacteroidota; class Cytophagia; order Cytophagales; family Cytophagaceae; genus Spirosoma; species Spirosoma gilvum. Next base: position 126,937 of record NZ_BAAHBH010000003.1, read on the forward strand.
GGGTACTTCGGCACTCAGGATGGCTTCGACATTTATTTTGCCTGATGAGATTAGGGCCAAAGCGGCTTCGTACTCACCATTGATGGCACAGGAGCCTTGCAGCCGTAATTGACGCGTCACAACGGCTTGCAGGGGAATCTCAACCGTCGGGGCCAGATTACCGACAAGCGTTACCGTAGCCCCTTTCCGAACGCACTCAATGGCGGTTTTAACCGTCGGGCCAGCGCCAACAACTTCAAACGAAACATCGGCTCCGCGCCCATGCGTAAGGTCCTGCACCTGTTTGGCTACCTCGCCACTTCGTGCGTTGATGGCGTGGGTAGCCCCTAATTTTTGGGCCAGTGCAAGTCGGTCGTCGTCCAGATCAATGGCAATGATCGTCGTACAACCGGCCAGTTTCAATGCCTGGATTACGAACAGGCCAATCATACCGGCTCCGACCACTACCGCCGAGTCGTTGACCTGAATGGGCGTTAGACTCAGTGCATGAAGGGCTACCGCTACCGGCTCGACCAGGGCAGCCTGGGTAAACGTGACATTATCGGGAACGGCGTACAGAATGTGCTGGGGTACGGAAACATATTCGGCAAACGCTCCCTGGCGTTTAAAATCAGGGGTCGACACGCCTACCACTTCACGGCCATCGCTGAGATTATAATGTCCCCGGCGGCTGTACCAGTCATCCAGCGCATACACCGTCGAATCGAAGGTAACCCGGTCCCCGACCGACCAGTCGCGTACGTCGGCGCCCACTTCGGCAATGATACCACTGGCTTCATGCCCCATCACAATGGGGGGAATCCGTCGGCCGCTGCTGCCATCCATGCCGTGAACGTCGGACCCACAAATGCCTACGGCCTGCACGCGAACCAGTACTTCATTGGGCCGAATGCCAGGCTTCGGCAGATCTTGCAAATCGAATTGATTGTATTCGGTAAGAACGAGTGCTTTCATTTCTTTTTGTCATGCTGACGAAGGAAGCATCTTCGGTAGAGCAATAAGTAATAATGTGAGAAGATGCTTCCTTCGTCAGCATGACAAAAATGCTAATTCATTCGCTGATATATCCTGACAAATGCTTCAATAGGAACCTGATCGTAGTTACCCTGTTGCAGATTGGGAGCTATTTCATAGGTTACTACCTCATCCAGCGAGTCTGGTAGTTCGCCAAACAGTTTGCTGGCCGTATTGGCTGTGTATTTCTTTTTTGTCCGAACCAGTCGATGATCCGGATCTTTACCCCAGGCGGCATTGTCGCCCAGAATCAACTGGATTTTGGCCCAGTCGTTAAAGAAATACTCCTGCAATAACGGAATTATCCGATCTCGAAAGGCCTGACAAAGATCGGCAAAGGTTTCGATATTGGTAAGATACGCATGGCCAATCTGATGATCGCGGTCGAGCAGGTATTCAATCCGCTCATTCATCGTTCGGAGTAATTGTGCTAAATCGACGCCATCGACAGTCTTCAGTAGGGACGGGTCGGGCAGCATCTCGCGGAACGAAAATCGCCGACGGAGGGCAATGTCGAGCAGAGCGATGGATCGGTCAGTTGTGTTCATAGTGCCGATCACAAACAGATTGATCGGTACGCCGAAACGCTCCTGCGAGTAGGGGAGGGTCAACCAGAGTTCATGCTCAGCACCCAGTCGTTTGTCGGATTCAAGCAATGTGATCAAATCCCCAAAAACGCTGGCTACGTTGGCCCGGTTGACCTCGTCGATGAGCAGGTAATGCGCTGGTGCCCGTTTCAGCTTTTTGCTACGATTCTCGGCTGAATCATGCAGACAATCAGCCAATGTGCCATACCCAGCCTGTTGAATGGCCGTTACGCAGGCTCTATAGAAAATACCCTTACGGATTTTATAGCTAATCTGTTTGTCAACTACCTCTGGCCGGATGCCTTCGACAAACTCTTCGTAGCTGTAAGACGGGTGAAATGTGATCAGACTCGCATTTTTATCGGTCAGGTAAGGCTGTAAGGCAAACGTTTTACCGGTACCTGGTGGTCCAAACAGAATGAGATTGTGCGGCTGATTGGGTAAGGTTGGCTCGGGCTCATATGGCGCTTCCGGTTCTTCGAGCAACTGTCCGTTTACCAGCCGCTCCCCCAAACTAGGGTCGTCGGCCAGACGAATCATATCGCTGAGGAAGGCTTCGTCTTCGGCAGCCTGATATACGTCGGTATTATGCCGGGCCAGGTGCGGCCCCCGCTTGGTACTTTCAACCAGTTCGAGCAGGCAATCTTCCCAGCAAGTGCGCAGGGTAGGGTTATATAGCAAGTGAGCCGTCGATTGGCCAATGATGACAGCCAGATAATCTGACTTTTCGGTTAATGGCTCAAAGCCCAGCTCCTCCAGATTTTTGAGCCGGTCCTGGCACGACTTTTTGATCGTTAAGTGATATTCAGCCTCGCCCCGACGGAGCTTCTGAATCCGCAAAGCCTGAAAAAAATTGATGTTGGCCGTGATCGACGCTTTGTCGGATTTTACAACAAAAGCTAGCCGGGCATCGCCATTCGGTAAGTTGACAATATCGATCAGGTCCTTGAGCAAACCGAAAAACCGACGAATGGCTTCGGCATGGCCAATGTCGCGAATTCGGTCAATAAGAGCTTGCTGCTGGGGATCGGCGGTCACGGAAAAGGTGATAAGTATAGCCTACGAAGTTACGATAAAATGCTTGGAATGAGACAAGGGAAAGGTTTTTTTACCTACTCGTCATAATCGAAATGATTATTCAGATAGTCGATTGAAAGCCTTCCTTTCCTGAATTGCCCGCTGCCAACCGTACCATCTTTTAGGACGCTGCATATTATTTCGTTAGAACGCTCAATCTGCGTCTTTCTCAGGTTTAGCACATGTGCTCCCATACGCAAATCAGTATGTTTTATCGTCTGTTCTTTACGAATTTTAAATCGTCCGCCTATACCTAGCTGAGCACCCAGGCGACTCCCCTTTTGATACGGGCCGATTTTGGAAATTCCGACAGGTGTTAAACTGATTCCGACATTGGAGCCGGTATCCAGGAATAGATTTAGTTGATGTCCAAGGGAGCTATGAAAAACTAAAAGAGGTCGTCTAGTTCCCAACAGGTTACGCGTCGCGGTTGGCTGAAAAACTGGTTTTCGTACACTAAGCTGTTGAGCTTTATAGTCGATTGTAAACCGAAACTGTTGTAGTACATCCCAACCCAGCATCCCATCGGCCGGAAAACCTGTCATAGTTGTTTTCCAAACGGGTAGGTTCATAATGGTCAGTTCACCGATTTGAAGCGAATCAATTCGGGTTAAGACAGCCTTAGTAGATTGGTGAAGGCTGTTTATCACGGATACATTAAATAAAGGCTTGCTCTTTAGCTGGCTGGCCAAACGCTTTGAAATAGTTGTTCGTTCGCATCCGGTATCGATAACAAAACGGTAGGGCTTGCCGTGGATTAGTACCGTCACAATCGGCCACTTTTGTACGCGTATCGGCAGTTGAATACTATCGGTTGGAATGCTGAAATTGGGAAGAGGTTGAGAAGTTAATAAACGAGCTTCGGACAGGTTAGGCCCCGTATAACCTGTTGAATCACAAAAGCGAACGTAGGCTTGATATTGATGTCGTCTGAAATAAACTTCTTCCAGTAACAGAGACTGAGCATCTTCGCGATTGGGGTGTTCTCCGTTCTGAATGATCTGTTTGAGTAGCTTTTCAGCGTCGGTAAACTGATGAAACAAACAGAAATCAACCGCTGTGGCATAGTCTGCCGTAATGGTATCTATGGGTGAAGTGGACTTAGGGGCAGCAATTACACAGTTGATAGATAAATAAGTTACTAGCCAGAGCAACAGTTTATTCATGTACAATCAGGAGGTTATTAACAATATTAGCTAAGACTCTCGATGTTATTTTAGTCACTTCTTAATTGGTTGCAAATAGATAACTGGATCAAACACTAATAACTCACCATCTTCTCTTACAAGTACATTCCGATAATGAAGATCGCTGACGATGATCCCGAAGTTTGAATTGATATAATCATTGTTTTGCAGGGGAACGAAATCAAACGGTTTCATATAGGCCGCTACTTCTTCGGGCGTGGCCCCACGCACACCGCGAAGGGCTTTTTGGCTAACCACTGCCATTAACGAATCATCGACTTCCATCAATCCCAGGAAGGTATAGCCTGTTTCTGGAAAAAGCCAGTTATGAAGCAACAGGTTATGGAAATAGCTCAACCAGGTGCTATAATAGTTGAGATTGTTTCGCTTAAAGTAAACGCCGAATTGAACGTAAACCTGATGTTCGGCTCCCCCTTCTCCACCTTGAGCTTGCCAGGCATCAGTAAAAGGCTCTTCTGGAATCAGTTTATGATTCGCGTTAGCCCACTTACGCAGCAACTTTTCTTCCCCTATTCGTAAGGCCCGATCCAGCGTTATTTTTTCGGTACGGGTTTGAGGGGCTGGTCCCTGAGCCGCTTTGCTTGCTCGATGCACTCCTGCAATGACATCAAGGGCTGCTCGGAGACTTTCCTGATCATTTTTTTGCTCTGCTGCCGGTGGTATTCGTTGAGGTATGTAGCGTTCTCGTCCATCTGACAATCTCCCTTTTTCTTCATTAACAGACATAGCGTAGGGTTTGGTTCTTGCTAAACTGCTACGCCAAATAACTCCCGATACTGACTACATCGGCAAATACACCTGAAGCGGTTACCTCAGCACCCGCACCGGGACCTTTTACCACCAGCGGACGATCTTTGTAGCGTTCAGTTGTGAACGAAACGATATTGTCAGCACCTGTCAACTGGTAGAACGGGTGATCCTGACCAACCGTTCGTAGGCCGATGGTTGCTTTGTTGTTTTCGAAACTGGCTACAAAGCGGAGTTTTTCGCCGTTGGCTTCGGCTTCGGAAAGCAGGTTTTCGAAATAGGCGTTATTGCGTTCGAGTTCCTCAAAAAAGGCAGGTACCGTTGGAGCCAACTGGCATGATTCGGGCAGTATGGGCGTGATGGTGATGTCTTCCGGTTCGAGTGGGAAACCGGCTTCACGTGCCAGAATCAGGATTTTTCGGGCTACGTCCAGCCCGCTCAGATCGTCGCGGGGATCGGGTTCGGTATAGCCTTTCTCCTTGGCTTCACGCACCACATCGGCAAACGACGTTTCAGGACGGAAGGTGTTGAAAATGAATGACAACGTACCCGACAGAATAGCTTCGATTTTCAGGAAGCGGTCCCCGGCCGTCATTAGACCTTGTACGGTGTTGATAATCGGTAGTCCTGCTCCTACGTTGGTTTCGTACAGGAATTTAACTCCCCGATTCAGGGCTGTACGCTGCAAGCGTCGATACTCACTGTACGGGCCTGAGTTCGCTACTTTGTTCGGGGTCACCACGGAGATATTACTGTCCAGCAGCGACTCGTAAAACTGCACAATATCTTTATCCGACGTACAGTCGATAAATACGGAATTGGGTAGGTTATAATCTTTGATCTTATCGACAAAGGCTGGTAGTGAGGTGGTTACGCCCTCGGTAAGCAGTCGTTCGCGCCAATCGTCCAGCGAAATGCCTTTCGGGTCGAGTAGCATTTTTTTGGTGTTTGTCATACCCACCACGCACACCTTCAGCAACTTTTCAGTCCTTAGAAATTCGAACTGGTCGTTGATCTGTTTCAGGAGTGTTTTGCCAATGAGGCCGGTTCCGACCAGATACAGATTCAGTACGCGGGCTTCGGACTGGAAGAAGATATTGTGCAGGGCATTGAGTGCCTTCGAAAGGTTGTTCTTATTGATCACCACCGAGATGTTGATCTCCGAAGAACCCTGTGCTACGGCCACAATATTGACCCCGTTTTTGCCCAGTACAGAAAAGAGCTTCCCGGCAATACCGGAGCTTTTTTTCATGCCTTCACCGACGGTCGCTATAACCGATAAATCGCGCTCGATAGCAATGCTGTCGATATGGCCGTGTTCGATCTCGGTGGCAAATTCGGCTTCCAGAACGGCCTTTACGTTGTCGGCTCCACGTGGGTCGATGGCAAAACAGATGGAGTGCTCCGACGACGCCTGCGAAATCAGAATGACACTGATCCGATGAGCAGCCAGTACACCAAACAACTTAGCCGACACCCCCGCTACGCCAATCATCCCCGAACCCTGTACGTTGACCAGCGCAATATCGTCGATGCTCGAAATACCCGTAATCGTATACTGCCGCCGGTCGGCCGTTCGACTGACAACCGTACCATTATGGGTGGAATTGAACGTATTCAACACTCGAATGGGGATGTTTCGGGCGAAGGCTGGTTGCAGACTCGGTGGGTAAATAACTTTCGCGCCGAAATGACTGAGTTCCATGGCTTCGGCATAGGTAATAGTTGGAATGTTGAAGGCGTTTGGCACTTTCCGGGGATCGGCCGTCATCATACCATCGACATCCGTCCAGATGTCGATCACTTCGGCATTCAGCGCAGCCCCGATAATCGATGCGGTATAATCCGACCCACCCCGCCCAAGCGTAGTAGTTTCGTTTTTCTCGGTAGAGCCGATAAAGCCAGTAATCAACTGTAGATCGGTTACTTTGCCAAAATATTCCTGAATAAGCTGATTGGTAAGCGTATAATTGACTTCAGCATGACCAAACTGCGCATCGGTCTTAATCAACTTACGGGCGTCACAATACTGAGCTGGTATCCCGCGACTTTTTACACATTCGGTGATGACCGTTGTAGACAAGCGCTCGCCAAAGCTGGTAATCAGGTCATGGGTGCGGGGAGTTAACTCCCGGATGAGCGAAACACCCCGCAACAGGTCTTCCAGTTCGTTGATAATGCCCCGAATATGAGCAAATACCTTGCTCTGCTCCTTAATGGGAATAAGGGATTTAATTACGTTGAAATGCCGATCTTCAATCCGCCGAACCAGTTCCATATAATCTGTTTCGCCGGTAGTGGCCATGCGACCGATTTCGATAAGCTGGTTGGTAACGCCCCCCATCGCCGAAAATATGACGGCAATTTGGTCGCCATTTTGGCGATGATTTTCAATGATTTGGATAACCAGTTTGATACTTTCTACGGAACCGACAGAGGTACCACCGAATTTAAGAACCTGCATTTGTAATGGCGAATGAGTGAATGAGTGAATGAGCGAATAATCTACAGTCACTCAACGTAATTTATTCAGGAGGCTATTGATGAGGTAGTTTTTAAGGGCACAAAGATACCTAACAAAGAGCGAATGAGTGAATGAGTGAGTAAGTTATTGAGTGAATAAGTTAGGCAGCACTTTTCCCTCATACACTCATTCACTCCGCTTCGGCAGTCCGATTTCGCTCTTTGTTAGGTATCTTTGTGCCCGGAGAAAACATAAAGTTGGGCGGTACGTTGTTTGGGTACGAACCTATTTTTTTCCATTCATTGCGATGAACACTTCGTTTTCGATGTTTTTAACCCGCCTTTCGGTGTTTATGCTGCTGCTGGCCACGTTTGGCTGTCAGCAGCGTGACGACGCAGTTGCGGCACCACAAACCATAACTGATCGCTTGCTGGAAGACAGTCAGTTTGGCTTGTTTCGGGCGGTCGTTGCGTATGCAGGTGTTAGCGATGCGCTCAAAGACGGTAATATGACGTTGTTCGCGCCGACGGATGCGGCATTTCAGGCGTCGGGCATAACGGCCGAATCGATTCGGGCTATGACCCCTGCTCAGGCGCGGGTGCTGGTGTTATACCATGTGCTGTATGGTCAGGTGGCTATCAGTGCGATTCCTTCAGGAGCCAATTCCGTCGAGATGGCCAGCAAAGGCATTGCATTCGTCAATAAATCAACGGATGGATCGGTATCGATCAATAATGCCAAACTGACGCAGACCACCATTACCGTCGCCAATGGGTATATTCACACCATCGACCGGGTGCTGGTTCCGGCTACAGGTACGATGCTGGCGGCTATCCAGAGTAATCCAAATCTGACCTATCTGGCAACGGCTCTTAAGCGAGTTAGCACGAGTAGTCCGGCGTTGGTCGATATGTTGACGAGTACGACGGCCGCTAATGGTGTTACTGTATTTGCACCGACTGATGCCGCGTTTATGGCCGATAAAGTCTATAATACGAAAGCGGCCATTGAGTCGGCTAGTGTACAAACGTTGACGAATACGTTGTTGTATCACGTCATACCAGGAGCCTTATTTTCCAATCAGCTTCAATCGGGGACTTACAACACCTTGCTGAGCGGTAGTAAACTGATCGTAACGGTAGGAGCAGGGCAGATTACGGTAAAAGGAGCGAAGAATGCTACCCTGTCGAGTGTGAAGCAGGCGGATGTACTCACCAATAACGGCATCATTCACCTGATCGATCAGGTGCTGTTGCCGTAAACTGTAAACCGAATACCGAAATCTTTTTATAATCTTCCCAACGTTTTGCCACGTTTGTGGGTCAATTAGCGTAGTTCTTATATTGTATTGTGTTGATGCCTAAAGTTCAGCTACTCATTTTGAGCCTCTTAGCACTGGTTGCGATGGCTTCCTGCTCCGATAGTTCTGTAGATCCTACAACCACATCTAATCTGGAAGTTATTCAAAGCTATATGGATACACAGCCGCTGTCGTTCACGGCAACAGGGAGTGGACTGTATTTCGTAACCACAAAGGCGAGTTCATCCACGGTGGTTCCCGCTTTTGGCCAGGAGCTTGAGTTAACGTATACATTATCAGTACTGACGCGCAGCACCAGCAATACGAATGTTATTGTAGCGCAGGCCGTTGATTCGGCTTATGCCACAACGTCGACCTTTTTTCCTTTTTTCAGTGGTTCGCTAAAGGCAGGTTTGCAGGAGGGATTACTGAAAATGCATGAAGGTGAAAGTGCTGCAATGCTAATGCCCGCAAGCCTGGCTTTCGGCAGTGTAGGGTCAGAGGATAAGAAAGTAGCGGCAAACTCGGCAGTGCGTTATGATGTGACACTTGTGCGGGCGCGGACGGAGGAACAACAGATTACAGACTATATTACTGCCAATAAGCTCATAGTGGATACAACGACTACGAATAAAGTACGGGTTATTCGGACTGTGAAGAATCCGACAGGAGTTGCCGTAGCCGGTAAAACAGTAATAACGACTACGACTGTGGTCAGGCAACTTCGGGCAAAAACGGCGGTTGACTTCGATACGACGGGAGCGAATGTAAAAAATCTGGCGGGCTATATCGAAGGGGTAAATCAATTGCGAGTAGGCGAAACGGCGACGCTTATTTTTCCATCTTCGGCGGGGTATAAAGATGCCGGTACTAAAACAGCCACTACCAACGACAAGGGGAATTACTTATATCGAGTAGCTCCTTATACGCCATTAATATATACTGTCACAGTGGTTTCGGCCAGGTGACGCAATACCAAAAACAATTATCAATTCAACTTTTCATGCGTACAATACCTCTCTTTTTTCTAGGCCTTCTGCTCATTTGCGGATTGACTTCCTGCTCAAATAGTACTGTAGATCCTAGCCAGGACGCCAACACTATTTATCAGGCCAATTTGGCTGATATCAAAACCTATACAACCGCCAAAGGACTAACCGGTACCACAACCAGCACCGGACTTTTCTTTGCTCCGCTGAAAGTGAATGCAACAGGTCTTGCTGCAACGTATGGTACAGAACTAGAATTTAATTATCGGCTTTACGCATTGTATGGACCAAGCAATTCGAATGGGGCTAGTGGAGTTACAGACAAATTGCTGGATACAACCTATTTAAGCACACCGGTTTACCGGAATTTTTATCAGGGGGTGCTATTGCCGGGCCTGGAAGAAGGTTTGTTAAAGATGCATGAGGGCGATCAGGCTGTCATGATTATGCCATCGGTCCTGGCTTTTGGTAATGGGTCAACATCCGATCTTCCGGCCAATTCCCCAGTTCGGTTTGATGTAAAACTCAATCGGGTACGCACAGAAGATCAACAGATGGATGAGTATATGACTACCCAAAAGATGACGCCAACTGAGGTGACATCAACCGGTTTGCGTTTCATTAAGACACAGTCGAATCCCACAGGCCAAACCCCAGGCCCCACACAAACGCTCGTTATAAAGTATAGAGGGCAGTTGTTAAGGGCTACTCCTTCGTTGAGACTTGGGACCGCTTTTGACAGCACCGGTACGGGTACACTCGCTTCGACCGCTACTCAATTTATACCTGGTTTTTCTGAAGGCTTATCAAAACTTAAGGTAGGTGAAAAAGCAACGATCATTTTTGCCTCAAAATTAGGGTACGCCGAAAAAGGTGTAACCAGTTCCACTACGGCAACCTATATCATACCACCTTATGCGCCATTGCGGTTCGATATAGAGCTTGTTTCAGTACAGTAAATAACGACTACATATATTTTTTTTAGCGACTTGCGGGCTCCGTAAGTCGCTTTTTTTTAAGAAAAATACTATGATTTCTTTATTTTGTAATGTACCTATTTATTGCGGATTGTTGTATTAGTGTTATGATGATTGCCATTTACATATAGAAAGTTGATTAATTAATGAGAAATATACTTAAGTGGGAAATGTAATAATACTTATCTATACACATTAATGACTAATTATTGATAATTCTGAAAAAACAGTATTAAGCGAAACATTATTAAAGTTTTACGTCTTATGGAATGTATTTTATTCTACATTCGCTGTTTAATTATTATTGAACCTATGTGTACTTATTACAAATTGAATCGTTTTTTGTTAAGTTCAGCGCTGACGATGCTGACACTTACTGCTGTCTTGGCCCAGGGGATTCGGGGCCGTGTTATTGATGGAACTACTAAAGTGGCGATACCGGGTGCAACGGTTGTTTTGGTAAACACTGCCATTGGCGCTACTACCGATGCAAATGGGGATTATAACGTGAAAGTGGCTCCGGGCAACTATACCGTACGGGTGAGTTTTGTAGGATATGAAACGCTGAGTATACCCGTCACCGTCACAAGTGGCGATCCGGTGGTGGCCGATGCCTCGTTGAAGGAAACTACGGCTTCATTGTCAGAAGTAGTAGTAACTGGAACACGAAGCACAGGACGCGTGAAAACCGAAAGCCCTGTTCCGGTAGATATCATCAGCGTACAGCAGCTTACTACGCAGGCTCCCCAGAACAACCTGAACCAGATTCTGAACATGGTGGCGCCGTCGTTTACCTCAAACACCACAACGGTAGCTGATGGTACCGACCATATTGACCCTGCCCAGTTGCGTGGCTTAGGTCCTGACCAGGTGCTGGTGCTGCTGAATGGCAAAAGAAGACACACCTCCTCTCTGGTAAACGTAAACGGTACGCCTGGCCGTGGTTCGGTAGGTACTGACCTCAACGCAATTCCTGCTTTTGCCATTGACCGGATTGAAGTACTGCGCGACGGGGCGGCTGCCCAGTATGGCTCAGATGCTATTGCGGGTATTATCAACGTAAAAATGAAGGAAGCTACTGGCAAACTGTCGTTATCAGTATATGGTGGTGGGAACTTCTCGCAAGGTTCGAACAACTTCAAAGGTGGCATGGATGGTGGCAATGTTCAGGTAGATGCCAACTATGGGGTTCGGATTGGTAAATCTGGTTTTTTCAACGTAACGGGTTCAGCACAAATGCGAAACTATACAAGCCGGGCTATGCCAAACACAGCGGCTTTGCTCAATCGCTATAATGCTATTGAATACAGAACCTTACAGTCGGGTGGAAGTGTGATTAATTTGCCCAACAACATTGATGCTATCAAGAAAGGGGCTTTGGCAGTGACCTATTTTGATGCTGCTACTCAGGCAAGCATTGCCAATGCAACCAGCCTTACAGATCTACGAAGTGTTCTGAGTGCAGACGTAACAGACACTGAAGTAGCCGCCCGTGGCCTGCAGCGGAGCGATTTCAATATGCGCGTTGGGCAGTCAAACTTACAGAGCGTTCAGTTTTTTGCAAACTCGGCTATCCCCATCAATGATAAACATGAATTTTATGCCTTTGGGGGCTACGGTCGCCGGACGGGCGACGCAGCCGGTTTCTACAGATCGCCTAACCAGGCACGCGCTTATACTGGTATTTTTATCAATGGTTTTCTGCCCGAAATTCATTCAGAAATCATCGACGGTTCGATGGCTGCGGGGCTTCGTGGCAAACTCGGTGCCTTCAATTATGACCTGAGCAATACATTTGGCTCGAACACCTTTAATTATGGTGTAGAAAATACCGTTAATGCAACCTTGCTCGACAAATCGCCAACTGTATTTAAGGCTGGTGGTTTGAACTTCAAGCAAAACACGATTAACCTCGACTTTAGCCGTAAGCTCGACGTACTTTCTGGCCTGAACCTCGCTTTTGGTGCAGAAGGTCGTTTTGAAAGCTACCGCATCAAGGCGGGTGATGAGAACTCATGGGCGCGCTATGACGTAAACGGAAACGTTATCACAACCTCAACGCAGGTAGCACCTTCTGATTTCTTTGGCGCTGCACGTCCAGGTGGTTCGCAGGTATTTCCCGGTTTCAGACCAGAAAACGAACGGGAGACAAAAGATGCCAACCGGCAAAGCATGGCCCTGTACGCTGATGGCGAATTGGACGTAACCAACCGGTGGCTGCTGGAAGGTGCTATTCGTTTCGAGAATTACTCCGATTTTGGGAGCACTACCAACTTCAAACTGGCTACACGCTATAAGCTGACCGACAATATCAATATTCGTGGTGCGGCATCAACAGGTTTCCGGGCGCCTTCGTTAGCTCAGATTTACTTCAACTCAACAGCAACCCAATTTGTAGGTGGCGTACCTTTTGAAGTAGGCACATTTAGTAACCGATCAAAACCAGCCGAATTGCTGGGTATTCCTAAACTGAAACAGGAAGAATCGAAAAGCATCAGTGCTGGCTTCACGGCAAAAATACCTTCTGCCAATTTAACCATTACGGCCGATGGCTATTTTGTGGCAATTAAAGATCGGGTTATATTGACCGACCAGTTTGCCCGCCCTAGTGGTACGGTATCGGGAGCTGCGCTGACATTGCAACAACTCTTCGATCAGGCTAATGCTACGGCGGCTACCTTCTTTGCCAACGCCATCGATACCCAATCGAAAGGAATTGACTTAGTGATTACGCACCGGGCTAAGCTTGGTGGAGGAGCTTCGCTGAAAACGGATTTAGCCGGTACGATTTCGCAAACGAAACAGGTTGGCGATATCAAAGCCTCTAAAATTCTGGCAGATAACGGTCAGGTCAACCGGTACTATTCGGAAGCATCGCGGGTATATTTACAGGAAGCCGTGCCCAGAGTTAAGTTCAACCTGAGCCATACGCTGACGATAAACAAGTTTGACTTCTTCCTGCGGAATGTGTATTTCGGTAAAGTTACCGATCCCAACACGGTTGACGTAAATGGTGATGGTATGATTGGTGCCATTGTTGTAAATGGACAGGCTGTCGAAAACGAGCATCCAATTTGGGGCGCACGGGTTATTACAGACCTCTCTGTTGGTTATCAGTTCATGCCTGCCATCAAAGTGGTAGTGGGAGCTAACAATATCTTTGATATTTACCCCGACAAAAACTATGGACCAGTGTCGGCCAAACGGCCAACCGGTGTAGATGCCAGTGGCAACATTGTGTATAGCGCAACCCCATCGGTCGTTGATTTGTCGAACTCCAACCAATTCGTGTATTCACGGAATACGTCGCAGTTTGGTATGAATGGCCGGTTCCTGTTTGCCCGTTTGAACTTTACGTTTTAACAGAGTAAACTATTGAATAAGTTAATCAAAAAGAGTCGCCCGAAAGAGCGGCTTTTTTTCGTTGTACAACTGAGTAGGTGGTTGTCGGGAAACGCCTTCTGAGAATACGCTAACTTCAGAATCTCTTTTCGGTATGCTAAAAACGGCTTCTTTTTATGTTCTGCTGCTTAATCTGCTCTGTCTTGCTCTGACAGCAAATGCCCAACCCGATACGCTGGTGAAAGCCCAGGAGTGCAGAGTGCGTAGTGGACTGCCCTATTTTTTTGAGAAGGTGAAAGCTGGGCAGTCGGTCCACATTGCGTATCTAGGTGGTAGTATTACCGAAGCAGGAGGAGGGTGGCGAGAACAATCACTGAAGTGGTTTCAACAACAATATCCTAAGTCCCGTATTGAACAGATTCCGGCAGCTATCGGTGGTACAGGTTCTGATCTGGGCGTTTTTCGGCTACAGGAACAGGTACTAGCCCATAAACCTGACCTGGTCTTTGTGGAGTTTGCCGTAAACGATAATGGTAAAAAGCCCGAGCCGATTGCGGTGGCGATGGAAGGTATTGTCCGGCAAATCTGGCGGGCCAATCCGCAAACCGACATCTGCTTTGTTTACACCTTAACAGGTACCATGGCATCTACCTTGGCAAAAGGCTATTTCCCGCTGTCGGCTTCCGTGATGGAAACCATTGCCGATCATTATGGAATTCCGTCTGTCCATCTTGGATTGGAAGTGGTGAAGCTGGCCGAAAAAGGGGAGTTGATTTTTAGTGGTAAGCCCGAAGATCATCCCGGTAAGCTTGTATTCTCAGCCGATAATGTGCATCCGTATCCGCAAACGGGCCACCGACTGTATACCGAAGCGTTAATCCGTGCCTTTGGCGTATTGCATAAAACGGCTACCAGCCGAAAGGCCCAACTGAAGCAACCGCTCTACCCAAACAATTGGGAGAACGCGCAGATGGTCAGTGCCGAACGGGCTACCCGATCGCCGGGTTGGCAGGTAATTACTCCGGCAACCGATTCGGTAGCCCGGAAATTAGCAAACCGTTTTACGTTTTTGTTGAAAGCAACGAATCCTGGCGAACAACTGAAGGTTCGTTTTCGAGGAACGCATTTTGGGATTTATGATGTGATGGGGCCGGGTTGTGGTCAGTATCGGGTGGTGGTCGATGGAAAAGAACCAATCCTGTACCCTCGGTTCGACAGTTTTTGCACGTATTACCGCTCCAACTACATCCTGCTGCCCCCGCTTCCCGACGGCGTTCACACCATCGAACTCACTGTCGATTCACAAACGCTGGACAAAGCTGCGATTTTGAAACAACGAAATCAGACGATGGCAGACCCCGTCCAATACGCACCCAAAAACTGCTACGCCGGGCAGTTGCTGATTATTGGCGAGGTGTTGTAAAAGAAGTTTCAGGTTTCAGGTTTCAAATTGGCGGACGAGTGGGGCTGCCAACTTGAAACCCATGCTCGTCCGCGATACAATCGCGGATGGGTGAGGTTTGCGTCTGTGACGCGTATGAGTAGTAGCTAGTTTTTCCTGGGCGTCGCAGACGCGGACTTCACCCATCCGCGATACAATCGCGGACGAGCCGAGCTGCCAACTTGAAACCTGAAACTTTAAACAATAGACGTTATTTCGGAGCCATCCGAATAGCCCCGTCGAGTCGGATCACCTCGCCGTTGAGCATGGGGTTTTCGATAATGCTTTTGGCCAGCAAGGCATACTCACCCGGTCGGCCCAGTCGGGAGGGGAACGGAACCTGTTGGCCAAGCGATAATCGGGCTTCTTCAGGTAGACTAGCGAGTAGGGGTGTTTCGAACAAACCCGGTGCAATGGTCATAACCCGAATGCCGGAGCGGGCCAGATCACGAGCGATAGGCAACGTCATTCCAACAATACCACCTTTCGAGGCCGAATACGCTGCCTGACCGATTTGCCCATCATATGCCGCTACAGAAGCCGTATTGATAATTACCCCACGTTCTCCTTCTTCGTTTGGTTCATTATGCTCCATTGCCAGCGCGGCTAATCGAATGACATTGAACGTACCAATTAGATTGACGGAAATGACCTTTTGGAAAGCCGCCAGCGAATGCGCGCCATATACTCCATCGACTTTGCCAACGGTTTTTCGGGCCTCGGCCACACCAGCACAGTTGACATTAATATGTAAACCGCCAAACGTTTCGACTGCCAGATTAATCGCTTCCTGGACGTCGGTTTCGTCGGTAACGTTGGTTCGGTGAAAACGTACCTGAGTGCCCAATTCGTCGACCAGCGCCTGACCACGAGTGTCGTTCAGGTCCAGAATAACCACATTGGCGCCCTTCGATAACAGCATACGGGTAGTGGCTTCGCCTAAGCCAGAAGCGCCCCCCGACACGATGGCGGTTTTATTTTTTAGGTTCATGATTAGGTAGGGTTTAAAACAATAAACCGTTTTACAAAATAGCCATCAATTCATTCCAGTGGCGAATCTCGTAGGTTGGTCTGTCATCAACAACAATGCCTTCGGGATTATAAAACAAGGTGTCGAGCCCTACGCTTTTCGCGCCCAGAATATCGGCTTCGTAGTTGTCACCAATCATGATACTTTCGGCGGCCGTTGTGCCACTGATTTCCATCGCATACTGAAATACCAGTGGATCGGGTTTTTTGGCGTTGGCTTTCTCACTGGTGATCACGTTCACGAAATAATGGGCAATCTCAGAACTGTTCATCTTGATGGCCTGAATTTCGGCGAAACCATTGGTGATAATGTGCATCACAAAGCGACCGTTCAGGTAGTCCAGTATGTCACGGGCCGACTCCAGCAGGTGAGGCTTGTAAGGCAATAACTTCAGGTATTCGGCATTCAGATCCGCCTTGACCATTGATTCGTCGATACCTAGTGCCTGGAACACCATCGGAAATCGATGCTGCCGAATGTAGCTGTGCTCAATCAGATTTTTGTCGTAGTCGGCCCATAGCTTTCGGTTCACAGCAATAAAGTGCCGACTAAACTCCGCAGCCGATTCGATGCCCAGATCGCCCAGTCGGAATGTTTCGTACAACTCGGCAATACATTCGGCTGAGTTCCGGTCGAAATCCCACAGCGTATGATCGAGGTCGAAAAACAGGTGTTTGTACTTCATAGAGTTGTAAAGTTGAAAGGGTATAGAGTTATAAAGTGGTAAATAATAGCACCAGCTTTACAACTCTATGACTTTGATGACTTTAGAACTCCAGCTTCAGCCGTTCGACGGGCTGATTGTTCACTAAATGACTGTCAACGATTTCGTCGACGTCGGAGAGTTGTACGTTGCCGTAGTAGGTACCTTCCGGGTAAACAACCAGACTTGGGCCGAAGGCGCAGGCATCGAGGCAGCCAGTTCGTTGAGCCCGCATTTCTTTCAGCAGTCCGCGTTCGGCCAGAGCGGCTTTGAATGCATCGACTAATTCATTGCCATGGACTTCGCCACATGACTTTTTTGGGGCTGGCTTTTGGTTATTACAAATGAAAACGTGCTTCTTGTATTTCATACATTCAGATTGGATACTGACTCAAAGGTACGAACGAACCGTCTGCTATCCATATAGCCTTGGTGTGGTTCAGGTGAAGATATTTGGTTGGGGTATAAAAATTAATGAATTGACTAAAACTTTATTTGAAACAAAAAGTTATCTGGCCAGATACACAAATTGAAGAATGTTGGGGAACATACTGCCAATCTGATCGTATCATCGATTGAGGTATAAACTCCCTTTTGACACACCCATGAAAACCTTCGTGTCCTCATCTATAAAGCAGGGATTGATAGGCCCGGCCGAAGGGCTTAATCAACTCGTCTTCGCAGACATATATGATCGATACGCAGCTATCCTACTGGGTGTTATTACAAAAATAATTCCCGAAAAAGCAGAAGCTGTATCGCTGTTGGAAACGACCTTTAGTAAAGTCCGGTCGGAACTACCTCAATTTAAGCCCAGCAAGCAACCTTTGTTTGTATGGCTTCTGCAAATAGCCCGTTGTACAGCGTTGGATGCGCTTAAGGAGCGCCGTCAGGCAGCGGTACCCGTTCTTCAATTAACTGAACAAGGGTCGGTAGTTCGGCCAATGTGGGGTAAAAGTAATCAAACGGTCCTGACTCGACCTCAAACACGATCGGCCGAAGGGCAGCAGAAGCAGCTACTGGATATGGTTCTGTTTAGAAATTGTACTCCTCAGGAAGCAGCCATGTCGCTGGGAATACCTGTCGAAACCGTCCGGCAGCAGTTAAGGCTGGCCATGCAGCAGGTCAGGAAAGCAGGGAAAAAGAGCTAAAAGCTGAGGTTTCATCCGATTCTACGGATAACCAGGATAGAATCGGATGAAACCTCAGCTTTTAACAGCACTTGCTACTATGACTTCTTCGTTACTGGGTTTGAAGATGCTGTAATGGATGGCTTTTTCTTAGCCGGTTTAGCGGATGATGGAGCCGATGGGTTCTTCTGCGTCATCGTGACGGGGTCCCAATACACCACTTTTTGCTCGAAATAACTTTCGTTGCAGGCCAATACGGGAGCGGCTGCCCGGAAACCAAACACCGGATCCTCGACCGTACC
This sequence comes from Spirosoma gilvum, assembly GCF_054776815.1. NCBI lineage: Bacteria > Pseudomonadati > Bacteroidota > Cytophagia > Cytophagales > Cytophagaceae > Spirosoma > Spirosoma gilvum. The sequence goes on from NZ_BAAHBH010000003.1 coordinate 145,248, forward strand.
CTGACTGCCTTTGCGAACATTCTCGAAGAAGTTGCCAAAGTGTTTCGCATGTGCATCATCGTCTTTAGGCGCTGTAAACTTCACTTCCTTAACGGGCTCAGCGGTTCGTGTGTCGGGCGGATATTTGGCGTCATACTGCTTAACAAACTCCTGCTGAACCGGCTCGGTAAACGTAAAGAAACTGTCGTAATTGCCGTAGCCGGGTGCAATGGGCAGCTTTTTCTTGGTCATAATCAGGTTATCTTCCGAAAACTCGATCTGTCCTTCGTTGCCAATGATGCGCGTAACATTGCTGATTTTACCGGCATTGGCGAAGTTTACCCGCAGCACCATCTGGAAAGCTTCGTGCTTGTCGGTTTTGGGGTAGTCCATGATGCACGACATCACATCGGGTACATCGCGCCCATCTTTCCAGTAGGCCAGATTGCCCGACGAGAAAATTCGGGTTGGCCCCATCGTGTTGGTCACAAAGTGAACGCCCGTGATGAGATGAATAAACAGATCGCCCGCAACGCCTGTACCATAATCCTTATAATTCCGCCAGCGGAAAAACCGGGTCGCATCGAACGGACGCTTGGGTGCGTCGCCCAGGAACCGATCCCAGTCGACGGTTTGGGGCGATGCATCGGGTGGAATCGAGTAGTTCCAGGCACCTATGGCATTGAATCGGTCGTTGTTGGACTCGATGTAATTGATCGCACCAATTTCGCCCGCTTCGACCAGTCGTTTTGCTTCCTGAAACGCGGCACTACTGATGCGCTGGCTGCCGACCTGCATGGTCTTGCCCGATTTTTTCCAGGCATCGATCACGGCTTTGCCTTCGTTCAGGTGCTGCACCATCGGCTTTTCACAGTACACATGTTTTCCGGCTTTCAGAGCGGCTATAGTGATGTGATCGTGCCAGTGGTCGGGTGTTACAATCAGTACGGCATCCACATCCGGTCGGGCCAGAATTTCCCGGTAATCGCGGGTCGTAAAGAGGTCTTTATCTTTACCATATTCGGTCTTGGCATGTTCGAGCCGACCCGTATATAAATCCGCAACACCGACCAGTTCAACATCCGGGTTGCGCAGAGCGGCTCGGGTATCGTAATTCCCCTGAATACCCATCCCAATGGTTGCAATCCGAATTTTGTCGTTCGGACTAATCTTCGCCAGATTCGGGATATAAGCAGGCATACCGAAGGGCTTAGCCAGCCCCTCAGTAGCGACGATTGCCGAAGCTGTTGAGAGGGTTCTAATAAACGTGCGTCTGTTGGATTGCATAGATTGAGGGGTTTTTATACAAAGCTGGTTCACAAGATGATTTACCCGATAAGTAGGGATGGCTAGGCAGGCATACCAATTTTTAATGGATTGTTAAAGTCATTTTTAGTTCATGCTAATCTGGTTGACTCAAGTTTGCAAGCGGAAATCAACACACGGCCGCTTCAGAATCGACGGATGATGCAGAGCTACAAACCGTATAAGCAGGTTGCCACTCAGTGAGTGGGTTTATTTCTTTTCTTCCATTTTATCATCAATTGCTATGAAAACGATTGTCTTTGCAGTGCTTGCCGCATTGCCTTTTTCCGTGTTGGGTCAACAGAATAGCCATCGGGTGTCCTTTCCTGACAATGGAATTTATGCATCATCCACCGATTTTGCCACCCATACCTTAACCGATGGGTTTAACACTGGTCAGCCGGGGTATCGCGTAAAAAATGAATTATTCGAGCCGGTTGTGAAAGTAGATGAGCCTAATCATCAGGAGGTTAAAATCGCTATGGCTACTTTATGGGGCGAACGAAAACTTGGGGTCGATTATCGGATTTTTGATGGTCAGCTCTACCGGGTTGAGCATTCAGACCGGGTGATTATTTATAGCCTGCCAGCCACCATTACCGGGGCCGGAGGGAACACCTACTATTTCAGCCGGGAACTCAATTCGCCGATTTATTTAATCACGGCGCATAATCTGGCCAATGTATATTACGACCAGTCTGCTATACTCGCTGCGTTCGATACCATCGATTGGCTTAACGAGCATCCCTCGTTCCGGGCCCGGCAATTGGTTGAAGCTTTTTATAAACCAGGTGACGGATCGCAGGCTGCTGAATAAATTGCTCTGAAATGTGAGTTATTTCAGGTTTGGGTGTAAATAGCCCCAGCGGGGCAAAACGTTGGTAGAAAAGACAATCCTACCAAAACCAGAGCCCCGTTAGGGGCGTAACAGACTTTTCTGGTCTTGTTACGCCCCTAACGGGGCTCTGGGCGTTATCCTTTTAGCATAATCTACCGATATTCTGCCCCGATGGGGCTTTATGATCGGTAGGAGCGTGTTATGGCTGAGGGACTTTGTCGCTACTTTTAAAATCAGAAAAAAATAGTTTGAAGTTTCGAATACGAGGTTTACCATCAACTGTAAATAGCAATAAACCTCGTACTGCCCTCTCCAAACTATTTATCGAACTGCACCGCTACCCATTGACGGTCGGTTGGGACTTTATGGGTAGCATTCCAAACAAATAAGGCCTGTTCAAGCGCTACATTCAGTTGCTTCTTGGTTTGTAATCGACGGATATTCAATTTGCGATTGATCGTTTCCTGATAAATCAGCCGTTGGTCATTCGTATAAAATCGAACAGTTGACGTACTACTTTTCGGGGCGGTTTCGATTACCCAAAACCCGTCTTGTGGGGCAAGGGATTCTTTCAACGACTGGGCTTGAGTAGCAAATGATGTAGCCAGCAGAAAAAGGGCGGCAATGGCAAAGCGGAAGTGTTTACGTGTGTTCATCGTTTTAGTTTTTGTGTGTTTACGGTTAGTCGTTAACCGAATCAAAAGTAGAAACGTAGCGAATTGGCCGCCAGGAAATTCGCTGGGTTACGACGGGTTATCGCTATACGTCAGCCAATGGCCTATGAATGTCATTTGGGCGAAAAACTGCCATTTAGCGACTGCAAAACGTCGTCTGTCGACTAATGGCGTGTTCGGTAGGTGAAGCGCTTCTGTTTGTCTATCTTCGGGTAGTAAATCGGTCAAGTCATGCAACGCCTGAACAAAGAATTTGTCTTCTCCAATCAACCCCGGCAGCGGCTCATCCGGCACGGATTGTTCTGGTCTGTCTGGGCGTTTTTTTTCACGCTGACCTACGGATTTTTACCGGCGAATGTACTGCTTCATGAAGGTGTTGAATGGCCACTGGCTTTCCTGAAAGGATTCACAGTTTCGGGTATCGATTCGGTGCTGTTTATGCCGGCGCATATGTTTTTGTCGTACAGCCTTATGTACTGGGTAGTGCCGCGTTACCTGATGCAGGGGCGTTATGTGATGGCCGTTTTAATTACCATACTGCTCGTTATCGCAGCAGCCGCTTTGTCGGCTACCCTGGCTGAGTTTGTCGTGTATCCGGTGCGTATGCTTATCTATAATCGCTATTCGGGAAATTCGTTCTTTTTTGCCATGATGGCGGGTATGCGGGGGGGCACGACCATAGCAGGTTTTGCCGTAGCGATCAAACTGGTAAAAATCTGGTATCAGAAGCAGGAGGCTTATCAGCAGATTGAGCGTGAGAAGCTACAGGCCGAACTACAATTACTGAAGTCGCAGGTGCATCCGCATTTTCTGTTCAACACGCTGAATAACCTGTATGGACTCACGCTGCACAAATCGGATCACTCACCCGAAGTGGTACTGAAACTGTCGGAATTGCTGAGCTACATGCTCTATGATTGCAATGCCCCGGAAGTACCGCTTCAGAAAGAAATTGCGTTCATGCGTAATTACATCGGACTGGAGCAGCTCCGATACGGCGACCGACTCGATTTATCCCTTACCATTACGGGCGATTATCAGACCAAACTGATTGCTCCGCTACTGTTGGTGCCTTTTCTGGAAAATGCCTTTAAGCATGGCATTAGCGAACAGTTAGAGCAGGCCTGGATGCATATTGAGTTGTCGGTGCAGGGGAATCAGTTGAAATTCAAGGTGATCAACAGCCGAGAACTACCTGAACAGACCGATGATTCTGTGGGGGGAATTGGCCTTCAGAATGTGAAAAAGCGGTTGACGCTACTCTATAAAGACCAGCATGATTTACGGATTGTAGCAGAGGAAGAGACCTTTATGGTTTTACTGACACTGGAACTGCAACCCGAAAAAACAACTCCGCTGGTATGGGCTGCCCGGTTGATGGAAACCGCCTGATTTCATAGCTTAGCACTATAATTAATCGTTCTATTGTCATACGTTAGTGTCGTCCATGCCTCCAATCCGTTGTTTACTGGTTGATGATGAACCGCCTGCGCTGGCTGTTATCGAATCGCACATCACGATGATTGATGGGCTGGAAATCGTGGGCAAGTGCCATAATGCCATTCAGGCCTTTGGCGTATTGCAGTCGACATCCGTTGATTTACTGTTTTTAGACATTAAAATGCCGAAGCTGCTCGGTACCGATTTTGTCCGTAGTCTGCGACAGCCTCCCAAAGTCATTTTTACAACCGCTTATCGGGATTACGCACTGGATGGTTTTGAGCTGGATGCAGTCGATTACCTGCTGAAACCGATTTCGTTTGAGCGATTCCTGCGGGCTGTGTCGAAGGTGATGCGGGTTGAACCGAGTACGATCAGCACTACGGCATCTGAAGGCTGGCTGGACACGCTGAGCGAGAAGCCGAATTCGCCAACTGCCGAAAATGCGTTCCTCTACTTTCGGGCCGACCGTAAAATGGTGAAAGTATTTATCCGTGATATTCTCTATGTCGAAAGCCTGAAAGATTACGTCAAAATCGTAACCGTATCGGCAAAACCGTTGGTGGTTAAGCAAAGCATCAGTTCACTGGAAGAGATGTTGCCCGATGCCGATTTTTTGCGCATCCATCGATCATATATCATCGCTGTGGACAAGATTAACGCCTACACACCCAACTATGTCGATGTCGCTGGTCAGGAACTACCCATTGGCCGACTGTACCACAAAGAGGTAGGGCGCGTGCTTAAAATGGAGTAGCGCTCGGCTGCGATTGCATCGCGGACGAGCAGAGTAGAAATCAGTGTTTTCAGCATTCAGATACTAGCGTACTACTCCCTAGTATCTGAATGATTTTCATGCTACCCTTCCCGAACAAGATCGCTTACTTCCTGATGCTATGTCTGTTGGGCCTGTCAAACAGCTTACAGGCTCAGCGAAATCCGAAATTTCGGGTTATTGCTTTTTACACAGCTCAAAACGACCGCGCTCATATCAGTTATGTACATGAAGCCAATCGGTGGTTTCCGAAGATGGGCGAGAAATATGGGTTTTCGTACGATTCGACCAGTAACTGGACCAATCTGAATTCTACTTTTCTGGCCAACTATCAGGTCGTGCTATTTCTGGATACCCGACCCGAAGAACCCGCCCAACGGGAGGCATTTCAGAAATACATGGAAAACGGCGGAGGCTGGCTGGGCTTTCATTTTGCCGGATTCGCGCTAACGCCTTCCAAATACCCGCAAAACTGGGACTGGTATCACAATGAGTTTATCGGGGCGGGTTCGTACAAAAGCAACACCTGGCGACCGACATCAGCTATTTTGCGGGTCGAAGATCGGAAACATCCGGCTACAAAGCATTTACCCGCAACGTTCAAAACGGCTCCCAACGAATGGTATCGGTGGACCAACGACCTGAAAGCCAACCCGAACATCGACATCCTCATGTCGATCGATTCAACCAGCTTTCCGTTGGGTACAGGGCCCAAGCCGCACGAAATCTGGCACAGCGGTTATTATCCGGTGGTCTGGACGAACAAAAAATACCGGATGATTTATTCAAATATGGGCCACAATGACATCGACTATGAGGGCAAAACCAACAAAGAGCTTTCATCCTCATTCAGCAGTGAAACCCAAAATAAATTCCTGATTGACGCGCTGCTGTGGCTGGGAAACGGGAAGAAGCGTTAATGCACTGAAGCTATGAACACAGTCTCTCGTCGTAAATTTCTGCAAACGTCTGCTGGCCTGGCAAGCAGTGTTTTACTGGCTCCTTTTGCTTTTGGTGAAATGACCGTACAAAACCCATTGCGGTTAGGAGGTCCTATTTTTCTGAAAAGTGATGATCCCGACGAATTAGCACGGGAACACCGTCGGTTACGCTACAGTGCAGCTTACGTTCCGAAGGTCGAACTGGCGGATACTACGCGGATTGGCGCTATTCGTAAAGCCTTCGCTGGTCAGAATGTGCTTATTGCTGAGGTTGGCGCGTGGGTGAATATGCTGGAAGCGGATCCAGCAAAACGAACGAAAAACCTGGCGTATGTGACCGAGCGACTGGCGTTGGCTGAAGCCGTTGGTGCGTTAACCTGTGTGAATATTGCTGGTTCGTTTAACCCAAAACAATGGGATGGCCCCGATGCCCGAAATCTGTCATCAGCCTACTTCGATGCTACGGTGGAAAATTGCCGGAAAGTGATCGATGCCGTAAAGCCCAAACGGTCCAAATTTGCCCTCGAAATGATGGGGTGGAGCCTGCCCGATGGCCCTGATTCTTACCTGAAATTCATCAAAGCCATCGATCGGCCTGCCTTTGCTGCACATATCGATATAGCCAATATCATCAATAGTCCGTCACGGTATTACAACAATACCGCCCTCATCAACGAGACATTTCAGAAATTAGGGCGCTGGATTGTATCCGTTCATGCAAAGGACATCTATGGGAAAGACGGCCATTTCGCCGAAACCATGCCCGGTCGGGGGCAGATGGATTACCTGGCCTATATCCGTAACGTGACGGCCCTGCCGCGTGAAGTGCCGCTGATGCTGGAACACCTCCGCACAGCAGAAGAATATGATGAAGCCCGCCAGTTTGTGATTAGTCAGGCTGATAAAGCCGCTATTCCGCTGGCCTGAATGGGTTGGATGTATAAAGTACAATCAGGCTAACTTGATTCGCGATTGAGTCTTTAATGGGATGTGTATTCGTGCTGTATTAATGGTTCTGGAGTTTAGAAATAGACAACAACCCTGAATTAGCATACCAGTTCATTTCGTCGTTTGGCATATACGACCTTATGCAATGGTCTTAACTGCTCTACTACATCAGATACACGTCGCCGGGCGATAAGCAGTTGGGTTTGATCCCGCATAACCAGATAGCTGGGGGAGGTTAATCGGGCCGCTCGATTGACCTGAGCCGCATGTTGTGGGTTAACCAGCGCATGCTTATGGACTCGCAGAAAAGAGGGCCACTGTTTCTCAAACCATTTTAAGGTTCGGCTTGTCAAAACCATTTCGCCGTTGAGCATATGCACGTAGCAGTAGTTGGCATCACCGGTTAGGTAAAGCACGGCGTTGGTGTCGAATCGGTAATGACCTTTGGCAATGGTAAGCTTTTTTTTCATGGTAATAGTGGTGGGATAAACCCCATTCGACGGAGTTTGTCAGCAAGAATTAAACAATAATTATGGGTGTTTGATACCAATAAGAAAAGATGACTCTTGTGAGGTTTTGATAACCCTATTTGTCAGTTAGCTAGCGGGTTAAGATAGAACCGGCGCAGAAGACTGACAATTGTGTAGTGACCTTGTGTCGGGAAGTAACATGGTAGTCATAAGGTTCGGAATAATACAGAGGTTACAGGTAGTTAGTGGCTTGTTAACCTACGTGACTGACTCAATCGTGGTGTCTGGGTAAAATACTCTTACGTTATAAGTAAACAATCGCTGTTAACAAGTAGCTCAAAAGTAACAGTTTAGTAAGTAGGAAAGTAATCGGTTTTGGGAGAGTTTATTAAACCTTGCGAATTGTACATAAACGGATCGAATTCATCCATGAAGTTTTATATTCTATGAATAAAATAGAATCCGATCGATGGCTTAATTAAGGAATCATTTATTCGTAGTTAACGAACAGTTCTGGCGTAGGAACCAACCTAAGTCTATACGGAACGGCTCAGGGCAGGGTAGTTTCCGAGATCATCATACTTTTTAAGCAGCCCCCAATTCGGCTCGGAAAGAGCCTCGATGGGTGGCAATTTAGTGCTGCTAACCGACTGCCCAACCTACGTTCTTTATGATTACCTTAAGCCGACCTTCTAAGCCTATTTTCCAATGGCTGGCTGTTACAGGGGCCGTTATTGGCCTTTATGCCTGTGCAAGCAATCCGAAAACAACTACAACTCAAACGGTATCGACAACAACCTCGACAACAGTTGCTACGACTTCAGCCCCCGTTGCTCCGGCTGTTCCCAAGCGCGTACTGGTCTTTTCAAAAACAAAAGGCTGGAAACATACGTCCATTCCGTTCGGGATTGCCGCTATTCAGAAATTGGGCCGAGAGAATAACTTCCGGGTCGATACTACCAAAAATGCGGCCTATTTCAACGATGATAGTCTGAAGCATTATCAGGCGGTTATCTGGCTCAGTACTACCGGCAACGTACTGAATCAGGTGCAGCAGGCGGCTTTTGAACGGTATATTCAGGCCGGTGGCGGCTATCTGGGAATTCATGCGGCTGCCGATACGGAATACGACTGGCCATGGTACAACAAACTCGCAGGTGGCTATTTTGCCAGTCATCCTAGCAATTCCAACGTTCGGAAAGCTACCGTCGACGTGCTTGATAAGAGCCACGGCTCAACCAGTATGCTTCCTGACCATTGGGAACGTACTGATGAATGGTACAATTATCGGTCACTCTATTCCGATCTGCATATACTGGCAAATCTGGACGAAAACACCTATGATGGAGGAATCAACGGGGCCAATCACCCTATTGCCTGGTACCATGAGTTCGATGGAGGCCGGGCGTATTATACAGGTGGCGGGCACGAAGATTCCAGTTTCAGCGAGCCCTTGTTCGTTCAGCACCTTCTGGGTGCTCTCAACTGGGTAATGGGTAGTGGCAAACCGCTGGATTACAGCAAGTCGTACTCGGTGGTGATGCCCGAAGACAACCGGTTTGTGAAAACGGTTCTGGTCAATGATCTCAATGAACCCATGGAAGTGGCCGTTGCCAACGATGGTCGGGTATTCTTTACCGAACGCAGCGGAAACCTGTCGGTCTATGATACAAAGACGAATAAAAACCAACTGGTGCATAAGTTTGATGCACCTACCAAATTTGGGCATGGTTTACAGGGAATTACCCTCGATCCGAATTTTGCCACCAACCACTGGCTCTATGTGTATTATTCACCATCATTCGACAAAGATCCGTTCTATAATCTGTCTCGATTTACACTTAAAGACGACGGTTCGCTCGATCTGGCATCTGAAAAAGTGCTGCTGAAAGTGCCCAGTATTGCCGAGCCGGGCGCGCACCACGGTGGGTCACTGGCGTTCAATAAAGAAGGCAATCTCTATCTGTCGACAGGCGATCATACCAACCCATTCCCATCAAATGGCTATGCACCCATCGACGCCCGTCCTGACCATTTAGCCGCCGATGCGCGTGGGACGGCCGCCAACACCAATGATTTTCGGGGTAAAATTCTGCGGATACGCCCCCAGGCTGATGGGACCTACACAATTCCCGAAGGTAATCTCTTTCCGAAAGGGACAGCCCAGACCCGGCCCGAAATCTATACGATGGGGCTACGGAATCCATATCGTATCGCGCTGAATCCCAAATCGTCGGTGTTGTACTGGGGCGAAATCGGGCCAGACGCCGGGAAAGACAGCACGCTGGGACCACGCGGGTATGACGAGTTTAACCAAGCGAAAAAAGCGGGCAATTTCGGCTGGCCGCTGTTCATAGGTAATAGCCAGCCTTACCCGGCCTACGATTTTGCGACGAACGCCATAGGAGCTCGCTTTGATCCAAATGACCCCGTAAACGATTCGCCCAAAAGCAGTGGGTTGAAGCATCTTCCGCCCGTCAATCCGGCTATGATCTGGTATCCGTATGCGGCTTCCAAAGAATTTCCTGAACTAGGCCAGGGCGGACGAAGCGCTATGGCCGGTGAGTTTTATACCTACGACAGAAACTCCTCATCAAAAAACAAATTCCCGGACTATTACGATGGTGCCCTGTTTATCTTCGACTGGATGCGCAACTGGGTAATGGCCGTTCGGGTCGATAAGAATGACAACTACATCCGTACTGAGCCGTTTATGGCAGGCAATGGCGATTTCCGTCGGCCAATCGACCTGGCTTTTGGGAAAGACGGGGTTATGTATATGCTTGAATACGGTTCGGTGTATGGAGCTGATAACGACGATGCCCGACTGGTAAAAATTGAATACAACACGGGTAGTCGGCCTCCTACGGTACGGGCTAATGTAGTTGACTCGCTGGCAATGGCTCAGTTCAACGCCCGTTCGTATCTCACTTCTGATGGCCGAAATGCACCGGTTATTCGGGAAGCTATAGGTCAGGCACCGTTGCGGGTTAAATTCAGCGGACGGGGAACGGATTTGGACGAAGACGATCGAATCACTTATCAGTGGTTGTTCGATGGCAAAACCGTTGGTTCGACTCAGCCAATGGCGACCTACACCTATACACAGCCGGGGGTGTATAATGCGATTTTACGGGCAACTGACCAAACGGGTCTGGTAGGTGCTGATACTATCGTGGTGAAAGTAGGGAACGCCCAACCCGAAGTAGTGATTGCGACACCCGACAATAAATCGTTTTTCTGGGAAGGGAAGCCGTTTACCTATTCGGTAAAAGTGGCCGACAAGGAAGATAGTAAAATTGACCCCAAACGAATTAAAGTCATTTACGAATACAATGCCCAGCCGCGCGGAACACCTGTTTTGGGACCGCAGCAAGGCCATCAGGATTTGGCGATGGTTGGAAACGGATCGCTTGGGAAAACGCTGATGGCGGGCAGCGATTGCAAAGCCTGTCATACGATTGACAAACCTTCGGTTGGGCCGACATTCCTGGCGGTGGCAGATCGGTACAAAGGCCAGGCAGGTAGCGTTGAACGGCTGGCCAAGAAAATCATTGAAGGTGGGGGTGGAAGCTGGAGTAAAGACCACTTAATGAGTGCGCACCCACAAATTCCGGTGCAGGACGCCCAGGAGATGGTGAAATATATTTTCTCGCTGACCGACGCCCGTAAGCAGAAAACTGTTCCGTTACAGGGGAGCCTGGCCTTAAACGAACACAAACCCGAAGAGACGCGTGGTCAATACACCATCATGGCCTCATATACGGACAAAGGGGGCAAGGTAGTTGGACCATTGACAGGCTCTGAAGTTGTCACCCTGCGTAGCGCCAACGTCAAAACGATCAATGCCGATGCGTATGTTGGATTCCCCCGGTTTGGTAATAACCTGAGCGCTGGTAATCACAAATCGTATGTGCTGCTGAAAGGCATCGATATGACCACTATCAAGTCGCTCACTTACGATTATTCATCACAGAATAAAGATGGCGAAATCGAAGTCAGGCTGGATTCATACGCTGGCCCTGTAGTAAGTCGGGTGCCTTACAAAGCGACTGGGGCCTGGAATAAGACGGAACAGGTGACTAGTACGTTCGAGACGCCATTTACAGGACGTCATGATGTGTACGTAGTGGTAGTGAAGCGCGATAAACCCAACGACGGTATAATTCAACTAAAAAGCATTCAGTTCAATCAGTAAAATCGGAATTAAACACAGAGGCACAAAGGCCACAGAGTTTTTAAATCTTTATACTCTGTGATCTCTGTGCCTCTGTGTTTAATCCTAAATTAAAACTTGTATGCTATAAACCACTAATGATACGGGCATAGACATTATTGGCCGGATTTCCATCGTAGTTGCGGCTGGTATCATCGGTTACATTGACTGTCACATTCGACACACTCCCCGAATTGGCCGTGGTACGACTAATGGTAAAACCCAGCGTCGAGGTGGCATTAGCACCTACCGCCTGCCCCGTATTCATCCGAAGCGTTAATTGCTGATTAGCTGTGTTTTGAATGACGCTCCACTGGCTGTTGTTAACCGTTGTCGTTGTTCCTCCCGATACGGCAATACTAGTAAGGCTATTATTAAAACTTAGGTTGTAGCCAGCAGGGGCCGTCAGAGTTATTGCTACAATTCCCTGAGAAGTAGCTATACCCGATCCTTCAAAAACATTGATCACAAAATTACGGGAACTACTGACGGGGAAATTGGCATCGGGTAGGATTAGGGTTGGGCTTAGATCAGGGTACTGACTGGCTGCCATAACTAGTGCCAGATTCTGGCTGGTAAAGGTAGTCGAGATGATCTTTGTGGTCGTATTGAGCGTGCTTGTTGGATTATTTAAAACAGGCCCGTTGGGTGTATTGGCATAGGCCAGCTTCAGGCGACTCTCGGTGTTCCCATTCAGCTCAGCGGTAAGGTAAGGAAAGCTAATGGTTCCAGAAAAAGGTATGGCTACACTGAATTGATAGACTCGACTAATACTAGCCTGGGGCGTCATCGAAACAGGCGTAGTGGTTTTTTGCAGCGTATTATTAGTTAGCGTGAGGTTGACGGAGGGGGTAAGTACCAGTCCATCAACCGTCAGGGATGTGTTCGCCTGAACAAGCATGCCCTGACTACCGACTGTCAACTGAGCGGATGCGTGTAGAGCCGACAGCAAAGTGATTAGAAGTAAATAGTAGCGCATAACCTTGTTGTTGAATTCTAATTTATAGAGTATAAGCTGGGTAAACGCTCACTCATAGCTAAACGGATTGCCCGATGGGATATAGCTGACCTTGACGCCCCGTACCTGCGGTGTCAGCCACGATACTAGCCATTCCATACCGGCTGCTTCGCTCATAATATGACCCAGAACAACCAGCGATATAGTTTGCCCCTGCCGTCGTGCATCGCGGATATACTCAGGCGTTTCCCACTCGCTGGCTTCTCCGCACAACACCACATCGGGCTTTGCTTTTTCAATCGCCATGATCTGATTTCGGCCACCAGCAGCGCCGGGCAGGAGTAGAACACGCTGGCATTTTTGACTCGTATCGCCTACTAACCGTACCTGCTTGATGCCCAATTTTTGCTTGGCATGAGCGATAATCTGCCCAACGGTGGTTGATGGAAGCAGCAGTACCTGCGGATTCTCAGGATCTACATTTTTCTCCCAACCCAGTGCCGACAACATCCCGGTCCGAATACCATCAGGACGATGTGAATGCCAGTAGTCGTGAAACCGCCAAACGGCAATATTGTTTTTGGTCAATAGATCATGTTTATGCTTAAATACGGGATCGTTACTGAGCCAGTCGGTTTCGTCGAGGTGGTTGTAGAACGTCGGTTCGTGGGCGATGATAAAGTTGGCACCGGCGGCAATGGTTTTTTCGATCACTTCAATAGTCGTAAACATGGTCGAGACGATTCCCGTAACCGTTTGCGATGGGCTACCTGACTTTAACGTATCGACGGTTTTCGAAAATGGAGCACCCGGAATCGTTTTCAGAATCAGGTCCATCACCTGCCCAACCGTAAACGTAGCTGTGGTTGGCGCACTGGCTTCGGTTAAAAAAGGCGTATTAATCAGGAGCGACGTACCAACGGCTTTCGTAACAGTTGCTAGAAATTGACGGCGTCCGGGAGCGTTATTCATGGTTGTTTTCGGTTTAGAAGAGACGATAATACACAATTTTGATGAAAGGTGCTTGTGCACGGTTAAGCTCGCGGACGGTTAAAGCCCTAGTCTGTGACGCGCTGGACATAGATTTTGTATTAGCGTCACAGGCTCTATTCATTTCTCTTTTTATGATTTTCGTTCGCGTCGCAGACGCGGGCCTCACCCATCCGCGATGCAATCGCGGACGAGCGGTGTGTTCTATTGGCAATAGCTTTTAAGAACAGCTTTCGAGTGAATCATTTCCCCGGTTCAGTGGTTTTGAGAAAGATTAGCTCACGTACTTATGATCGAAAGACCCCTAACCGATTGGTTGCCTCTTACAAAACAGGAAGTTGACAAGAGAGGCTGGGATGAAGTGGATATTGTGCTGGTGTCGGGGGATGCCTATGTTGACCATCCGGCTTTCGGAACGGCTGTGATTGGACGTATTATGGAAAGCGAAGGCTTTCGCGTAGCCATTATTGCCCAACCCAACTGGAAAGACGATCTACGCGACTTCAAGAAATTCGGTCGCCCAAAATATTTCTTTGGCGTAACCGCTGGCTGTATGGATTCGATGGTGAACCACTATACAGCCAACAAACGTCTACGTTCCAATGATTCGTACACGCCCGGTGGCGAAGCGGGTTTCCGGCCCGATTACGCGACCATTGTGTACTCCAACATTCTGAAAACGCTTTATCCCGATGTGCCGGTGCTGCTCGGGGGTATCGAAGCGTCGCTACGTCGGGTCACCCATTACGATTACTGGCAGGATAAACTGATGCCGTCGATCCTGGTCGATTCGGGGGCCGATATGCTGGTGTATGGGATGGGGGAACAGCCTCTCCGTGAAATCCTGAAACTGGTTCGGAAGAATGTACCGTTTTCGTCCATGCGGAACATCAATCAGGTGGCGTTCATGCATGACGCGCAAACTGAACTTCGCGATTATAACAACTGGAATACGGTCGAGCTGTCGAGCCATGAGGATTGCCTGACTGATAAAATTAAATACGCAGCCAACTTCAAGATTGTCGAAGTCGAGTCTAACAAGTGGCAGGCTAACCGAATTGTCCAGAAAGTAGGTGATCAGGTGCTGGTGATCAATCCGCCGTTCAAAACGATGGATGAGACCGAAATCGACAAGTCGTTCGATCTGCCCTATACGCGTTTACCCCATCCAAAATACAAAAAACGGGGACCGATTCCGGCCTACGACATGATCAAGTTTTCGGTGAATATGCACCGGGGGTGTTTCGGGGGTTGTAGTTTCTGTACTATTTCGGCACACCAGGGCAAGTTTATTGCCTCCCGAAGTGAACAGTCGGTGATGCGCGAAGTAGAAGAAATAACCAAACATCCTGAGTTTAAGGGATACATTTCGGACCTGGGCGGCCCATCGGCCAACATGTACAAGATGAAGGGTAAAGATGAGTCGATCTGCGCTCGTTGCCAAAGTCCAAGTTGTATTCATCCGGTCATCTGCTCGAACCTCGATACCTCGCACAAACCGCTAACGCAGTTGTATCGTCAGGTCGATGCGCACCCGAAAATCAAGAAAGCGTTTGTAGGTTCGGGCGTTCGGTACGATTTGCTGGTCGATGATTTCAACAAAAACAACGAAGACGGTAACCACGACGAATACATGGAGCAATTGACCACGCGCCACGTATCGGGTCGGTTGAAAGTAGCACCTGAGCATACTGCGGATGATACGCTGCGAATCATGCGAAAGCCGTCGTTCAAGTATTTCAAGCTGTTCAAGAAAAAATACGACCAGATTCAGGAGAAGCACAACCTAAAGCAACCGCTGATTCCGTACTTTATTTCGTCACACCCCGGCTGCGAAGAACAGGATATGGCCAATCTGGCGGCCGAAACCAAAGACATGGGTTTCCAGCTCGAACAGGTACAGGATTTTACGCCAACGCCGATGACGGTGGCCGAAGTGATTTACTATTCTGGTGTGCATCCATACACACTAAAACCGGTCAAAACGGCCAAAACCCGGGATGAAAAACAGGCCCAAAACCGCTATTTCTTCTGGTATAAACCCGAATATAAAGACTGGATTCGGAACCGCCTGAACAAACTCAATCGTCCCGATTTAGCGGATAAACTGTTGGGCAGTCCGAAGAAAGAGAAAACCGGTAAGCCATCGTTTAATCGGAATTTTTCAAGTAAGAAAAAGCGGTAGGGTGATTGTGGTGTTAAACGTTTTGTGAAAAGCTATTTTTGTCATTCCGACCGGGACGCGTAGTCGCAGGAGGAATCTCAAACTTGACTAATACACAAATTGAGATTCCTCCTGCGTCGGAATGACAAATACGTTCATTTTTCGTGTTTTTGAAAAATTAAAAAGACTCAGAAAATTCCAGTACTCACCCCAAACAAACAGCGCGAAGTCTTCAGGCTTCGCGCTGTTTGTTTGGGGCCGGTGTATTTTTATGTTTTTCGCGTCTTCCTGTAAGAAAGTAAATCCTGTCGAGTACTAATTAGCATAAACCGATGAGGCTATGACGGAATCAGAGCAGAACCATACGTTCAACCAGTGGCTTCGGCAACACAAGGTGCAGATTTTTAAGGTGGTGCGGGCCTATGCCTCGACGGCGATGGATCAGGACGACCTGTTTCAGGAGATCATCATTCAGGTCTGGCATTCGATTCCTGCTTTTCGGGAAGAATCATCTGTCAACACCTGGGTTTATCGCATCGCACTAAATACGGCCATCAAGTGGATAGGTAAAGAACAAAAACATCTGAAAAGCCGTGAATCGTTGGATGCCGTTCAGGCTGTATTGCAGGAAGTTAAAGTACCGCCCGATGAACGCCTGACCTGGCTCTACGAAGAGATTTACAAACTCGATGAAATAGATCGCTCAATTACCCTGTTGATGCTCGATGGCTTCAGTTATAAAGAAATGGCCACCATGCTGGGGATCACTGAATCGAACGTAGGAGTAAAAATTAACCGCATCAAGAAACAACTGATTTCTAGATCGAAACAACTGAACACACATGGAATTTGACGAATTGCAAAAAATTTGGGACTCACAAAACCAACAACCCATGTACATGATTAACGAAGACGCACTGCACAAGCGCATTCATACGAAAAAGGCGAAGGCCAGCCACATAACCAATTACAGCGAATGGCTCTTGGTCGGAGTAAATGCCGGAGCGGGCTGTCTGGTGCTTGGGTTACAGGCGTCAAAATCGGGGAATAATCTATTTATGTATCTACTGGCAGGCTGGATGCTGGTTACAGCCCTGGCTGTTTTGGTAAGTCGAATTCGTCGGATACGGCGAGAAAATCGGTTTGATCGGTCGCTGTTTGGTGAATTGGATCATGCCCTGGCTATGACAACCTACCAGGTTCGTCTATCCCAACTGATGCGCTGGAATAATTTACCGATTGCCCTACTGATCGTGGCTGGTATGCTGGATGGGGGTAAGTCGCTGTGGATAGCGACAGCTCTAATCGTTTTCTTCGTTCTGGTCAATTGGGCCAGTGGATGGGAACATCGGTTTTACGTATCCCGTAAGCTGGAACTGGAAACGTTACAGAAAAAACTACAGCAAGAGTAATTCCTATGCTCGTCCGCGATTGTATCGCGGATGTTCGAAGTCCGCGTCTGTGACGCAAACAACAATTTCATTATCGGTTGCTAATGATTTTCTGTCTTAAGCGTCACAGACGCGTACCTCAATCATCCGCGATGCAATCGCGGACGAGCAATCAATAAGAAACTTCCCGAAAGCTCAAAGCTTTCGGGAAGTTATAACGCAGAATTATTCGTCTACCTCATAAATCACTTCATGGGCTTCCCAGAGGGCTGGAATCTCTAGTTTCTCCAACATACGACTAACGGCTGGTTCTGGTACAGGGTACTTCCTGTCCTCGTTTTGTTCGGCCCGCCGGGCGTTTGGGACTTCAACATACACCAGCTTAACCCAGGCTCCATAGGTCACGAATAAATCGATCAGTTGGGCGCGTAGGTTTTGGGTGATGTTGGTGGCATTCCAGACGAATGGTTGCTGGCTCCGCAAATATGTTCGTGCCTGCTCTTTGGCCATCTGAACAACCCGACCAGTACCCCTTCGATCCAACGGATCGATACCATACTGCCGTCGGATACCGTCCAGACTAACAACAGGCCAGTCTCGGTAATGCGACAAAATGTAAAAGTCTTTGCCTACGCCCGGTAAGCCGCTCATGACGGCAACGGTTGTTTTGGTTTCGTCGAATAACGGAAAGTCGGGCGAAAGATCGTCGCGTCGAAAATACTGAAACTGCGTCAGGTTAGAAGCAAACGGATACGTTTGCCCAAAGCAATCCTGCTCCCGGCAAAACTCTTCGAACAGATCAATACGATACAACAACTCATCCTGATCAGCACAGATACGGCCCAGTACATCCGCGCGGGCCAGCAGGCTAAGCCAGGCTGTATTAACTTCCAGGCTGGCCTGCAACAACGATTGACGCGGATTCTCTTTCTCGAAAATCCAAAGTGGCAAACCGTGATACCGGACCAGTTTGGCGACGGCTTCCCGCTGAGCAAACGGTGTTGGAATCCTGTCGTACAAGAGCAGGCGAGCGGTTCGTTCGCCTTTGCGGGCATGTCCTTTGGAGGTAATCCGGCCATCTTCTTCCTGTACCGTTGTCGAGCGTTTTTCAACATCATGCAACAAGGCTGCTGCCCAAAGAATCGCCTGCTCATCGGTGGGTAATGCCTGATAGCCCGGTAAAGATTCCAGCGCTTCCAGTACCATGCGCGTGTGTATAGCGACATCGCCTTCGGCATGATGGACAGGGTCTTGCGGAACGCCCACCATATCGCGAACGAAATCGAACTGGCGCAGCAAGTCGGGCCAGTTTTTACGATCGGTTAATTGCCAGTTCATACGTTCCTCCTTTCCCACGCCAAGGGTGCGCGTTTCCAGGTACGTGTCCAGTGTTCATCGGTCTGAACATGTCCCTTGCGAACATATTTGAATACGCGATGCGGAAACTCAGTGACCGAATAGGAACCCGCATCCCGCGACACGATGCCTTCCCTCGTGCAGAATTCGCCCGTATGCACATCCACAGAGCCAAACTGACTTGCCTGGCTGGCAAACAAGCGTACGTCTGCTTCGACATCATATGGTTGGAACGGCGTAATTGCTCTTCCCAGTTCAGGCACCGTTGGAAAATCGAGCAGCCGGGCGTAGAACTGCGTTTCTTCCCACGATAACCAGACATCGTGCTCCCGTACGGCAAAGACAAAAAAATGATCTTCCAGTCGTTCGTACTGAATGGAATGAATGGCAAACAGGTTCTCGCCAAAGATTTCCAGAGTGCCCAGATCATGCCGGATCAATTCCCAGCGTTGGCGTAGGGCACTGGTCCAGGGCGATGTGGTAGGTGCCGCATGCGAACGGGCAAAAACGCCATAACGACTCAGACAGTTATTTTCACCATCCAATTTTTCGGTATGAATAAGCTCGTTAATTGTGGTCAGGTCCGATGCGTAGTCATAATTAATACGGTCGTCGCTGGTAGTGCCGGGCGAAAACGGATAGTGGTACGTTCGCCCGTACTTGGTTGATAAAGCCATCGTTCAAAAATTTAGGTAATACAATAGACACAAGGCCTTCGGTGAGAAGGCTCTTTAGTAATTGGTGGTGTCGATTCGTATTACATGGCTTTTCAAACGAGCTTTGGCGCGTTTTTAGAGTTGCGCGGCACAAAAGTAAAAAAATGTAAGCATTCCGCTAAATTTCAACCAGATAGGTATAGTTTGTAACGCCAGTTCGTATTCAAAAATTTCTATTCCGATGTTAACCGATCATGACGCTCAGCGGGTGAGCAAATTTCTAAGTTTAGTGCTTCGTCATAAACCCGAATCCCTTGGTATAACCCTTGATGAGCAAGGCTGGACCGAGGTAGATACGCTACTCACAAAATTGCGAACGAAAGGCTATCGAATTGATCGGAATCAGCTAGAATATATCGTTGAAACAAACAATAAAAAACGATTTGCATTTAGCCCGGATGGCACTCAGATTCGAGCCAATCAAGGACATTCGGTGGACGTTGATTTAGGATATACAGAAAAGCAGCCACCGCGATTCCTATATCATGGTACAGCCACGCGATTTTTAGACGCGATTCGGGCTGAAGGGCTTAAGAAAATGAACCGTCACCACGTACACTTAAGTAGCGATGAACAGACGGCCTATGCTGTTGGTAGTCGTCACGGGAAGCCCGTTATTCTGACCATAAAAGCTGGTGAGATGGCAACTACCGGACACGCTTTTTACCAATCCGAAAATGGCGTTTGGCTGACAGATACTGTACCGGCTGATTATATTCTCTATAACTAAGTTAGTAACCTGATTTTAGGTTTACCTAGAAGCCATTCTACTAACTGATCTAGCCACTGGCTTGCTTGTTTTGCAAGGCCAGGACAGGTGGTTGCTTAGCCAGTAAATAGGGTATTGGTAAAAATCGGTTAAACAAAAATCCACGACAAACTATTCTTCGTACCTAGAGTTAGTTCTCTAGTAAATTAATCGATAAACTCAACAAATTCTACTGCGTTATGAGCTACATCAAAGCAGGTACGGATGCCTCGGGCAATGACGTTAAACTTTTCTATCAGGATTTAGGAGCTGGTACTCCCGTCGTACTTATCCATGGCTGGCCACTAAGCCACGAAATGTGGGATTATCAACTAGCCGAACTACCTGCCCATGGTATACGGGTTGTCACTTACGATCGTCGAGGCTTTGGTAAATCGTCGCAACCCTGGGATGGTTATGACTATGATACAATGGCCGATGATCTGAAAGCGGTGCTTGATGAGCTGGATCTTACCAATGTGACCCTGGTTGGCTTTTCGATGGGTGGTGGCGAAGTGGCTCGTTATATGAGTCGGCATGGTGGGGCACGAGTGGCCAAAGTAGCCTTTGTGAGCGCCGTAACCCCTTATTTGCTGAAAACAGACGATAACCCGGATGGGGTAGACCAAAGTGTGTTCAATGAAATTCTGGAAGGGCTACAGAAAGACCGGGCCGATTTCCTGCAAACTTTTGGCAAGCAATTTTATGGTGTTAATCTGATCAGCAAGCCCGTTAGTCAGGCGCATCTGGACGGTGATTTTGCCCGAGCTTATGTAGCCTCGCAGCGAGCAACAGTCGAATGTGCGAAGGCATTTGCCATGACCGATTTTCGGGACGATCTCGCTCAGATTCAGGTGCCCGCCCTGATTATTCATGGCGATTCGGATAAGACAGTGCCTATTGAAGCGTCGGGTGAGCGGACAGCTAATGCATTGCCAACAGCCCAATACATTGTATATGATGGAGCCCCACACGGGTTGTTCATGACCGAGAAGGATCGGTTGAACGAGGATCTAATATCCTTTATTCTGGAAGGAGTTTCGGTGCGGCAGCCAGTTGGAACCACAACCGTCTACTAAGCGGAAAAGATACTCAGTACGGATTCATTAAATTGGGTGCATACCATAGGTTATGCACCCAATTCTTTTTTAATCGTTTCGACAAACGAAGAAGAAACATCCGTTAGTCGAGCAATTTCAGCTACCGAAAAACTGGTTTGACTGAGCAGATTCAAAATAACGAGTCGTTTTCCCTGTTCAAGTCCCTTCTTTTCTCCTTGCTCAATTCCCTGCTTTTTACCTTGTTCAATTCCCTGCTTTTTACCCTCTTCCAATCCTGCTTTTTTGCCACTTTCAAGACCGAGGGTAAAGCCTAGACGTTGGCCCTTCTGGAAGAATGGATCTTCCTGCTCTTTAAAATACTGTGTTAGCTTTTCCATGACTAGCTCTAAATTGGGTTGTAATTTACGGAGTTGGACTAATACCCGCAATTGGCTCATGTACCGCTCAAACGCTAATGAACTGGTTGTGGTTTCATAAATTCGATTGACCATTTGCTCCAGAACAATCTGGGGTGATTGCCTGTCAAAATCAGCTAATAACGCAAATAGAATCTCTTCGGGTTTGTCTGAATGTAGAAATACCTGGTAAGAGTACTGCTGGAACGACAACAAACGATACCGGAAAATGGAATCGCCTGTATTGAGTTCAGTTACCATTTTAGGGCGTTTATCACCCATATACAACACGTATTGCCGAACCGAGAGCCGGTAAGTACGGGCCAGCATAACACAATAGTCGCCCATTCGGTAGATCATATCCGGGTCATCAGCAACCTGGAATTCCAGATGAAGTATGAATGTATTGCCGTCACGGTCAAGAATGCGCTTTAGGGCATCAGGCTTTCGTTCTTTGGTATGTTGTAAATCGTCAGGTAGTTCTACCGATTCTACAGGATGGATGTGCAGCAGTCGTTCAATCAGGGCCGGAATAGCCGCTTCTAAATTCTCCTTGACAATTTTGTCGCACTGACTAATGGATGGCAGTTTGTAGCGAGACTTCATAGACTCGCAAAGTGGCAAAAAATATATAGTGTTTACTAATTATAAATCCCGGTACGTTTTTACGTATGATGAGGGCGTTTGACCGGTAATGAATTTGAACTGGCGGTTGAAGTTTGAGAGTGTTCGAAACCCACTTTCGAAGCTGATTTGTGTGATGTTCAACTTGCCTATCATCAATAACTTACAGGCATGGCCAATTCGGACCTCGGATACAAATTCAGAGAAGGTTTTGTTGGCTCGCGCTTTAAAGTAACGACAAAAGGCTGGAGGTGTCATACCGGCCAGATCTGATACAGTATCCAAGCTGATTTCGTCCGGAAAATGATCCAGTACATAATCATGGACCAGTTGCATTCGGTCGGTTTCTGAGGGTTTTACCGTATTTGTATAGCCCGAACTTGTCAGAAACCGATGGTCGGTCGCCTGCGACAATCGATTGAGCAACGTGAGCAAACTTAATATACGCTCAAAACCTACTGGTTGAGTGGCTAAATTTCGAAGTGCCGTTTCAGCGTAAGCACGGGTTGGTCCTGTCCATTCCAACCCCTGTCGGGCATGATTAAGTAACTGACGCAGCAGATTCATCTCCTGTTTTTTGAGAAAATCAATTCCCAGAAAATCGTCGGCGAAATAAACAACAATTCCTTTCGTAATAAGATCGGGCTGCTTACTAAAATAAGCCTGATCGCTTCGCCAGAGGTGGGGTAAGTTAGGGCCAAGAAAAACCAGATCACCAGGGCCAAACGGCTTTATCGAATCGCCTATGAATCGCGTCCCCGTTCCCTCTTCGACCAGAAACAATTGATAGTGTGGATGGAAGTGCCAGTTCGGGTCGAAATGAGATTCCACCAATTCTTTAACGATGAATGAGGCTGCAACGGGTTCCAGATCTTTACGCAGAGGCTGTTTCATTCCATTGTTCCTTTTTTAACACAAATGTTGCCCTTTTTTTCTAATTTATGTAAAAATAGAGTCAGAATTGGCTAATAAAAGCGGAGATAGTCACTTCGTTACTGAATAGTTTTGTGTAAATTTTTGAGACTAAATATGAATAAGCTAGGAATGAACCTGTTCGTCTGGACGATGACGATGGACGAAGATTTGTCGGATACATTATCATTCCTGAAAGCAAGCGGTTTCGATTTCGTTGAAATACCCATTAACGATGTCAAGCTGGATAAATGGCAGCAGTTAGGAAAGCAGCTTGCCGAACTGGGTTTAAGTGTTCAGGCTTGTACACTCTGTAGCTCAGAATACAGTCTCATCAGTCCTAATGATGCTGTCCGGCAGGCGGGGGTTGCATACCTAAAGCAAATTGTCGATTGTGCCGCTGCTGCAGGAGCTACCATTTTAATGGGACCGTTTTATGCAGGCTTTAAAACATTTACAGGTAAACCCGCCACCATTGACGAGTGGAACTGGTCGGTAACGGGTATGCGTGAAGTGGCCGAGTATGCACAGACGAAAGGCGTGATGCTGGCGATGGAATACCTGAATCGCTTCGAGACGTACCTCCTTACTTGTGCTGATGAACTGGTTCGGTATGTTGAGGCTGTCGACCATCCGAATTGTAAGGCGGCCTTCGATACGTTCCATGCCAATATGGAGGAGAAAAACATGGCTGAAGCCTTACGTAAATGTGCTCCCTATCTGGTCCATATCCAGATTTCGGAAAACGACCGTTCTACACCAGGGCAGGGACATATTAATTTCGATGACGTTTTTAGTGTGCTGGACGAAGTGGGTTACAACGGGCCAATTGCGATCGAAGCCTTTGGGCCAAACCCACCAGAACTCGCAGCCGCCACGCATATTTTCCGTCCCATGTTCGACTCGCCCGAGCAATTGGCCGTCGATGGACTGGCGTTTATAAAAACAAAGAGCGAAAGAGTGAATGAGCGAAAGAGCGAAGCTATCGCATCTTGACCTATCCTATTCGCTCTTTCACTCTTTCATTCTTTCGCTCTTTACTTATGTTAAACATCGCCATTGTGGGCCTTGGATTTGGGGCCGAATTTATTCCAATTTATCAGCGGCATCCGAATGCCAACATGTATGCGATCTGCCAGCGGAACGTCGAGAGTCTGAACAAGATTGGCGACGCCTATGGTATCGAGAAACGGTATAGTAGTTACGATGAGTTGCTGGCTGATCCGGCTGTTGATGCTGTGCATATCAACTCGCCCATTCCGAATCATGCCGAGCAAAGCCTGAAAGCGTTGCGCGCTGGTAAGCACGTTGCCTGCACAGTGCCGATGGCTACCAGCGTGGAGGATTGTATGGAGATTGTGAAGGCTACCAAAGAATCGGGCAAGAAGTATATGATGATGGAAACGGTGGTGTATAGTCGCGAGTTTCTGTTCGTCAAGGAGTTGTACGAAAAGGGTGAGTTGGGTAAAGTGCAGTTTTTGAAAGCCAGTCACCAACAGGATATGGACGGCTGGCCTGATTATTGGCCTGGCTTACCACCGATGCACTACGCTACGCACTGCGTGGGACCTGTAGCCGGTTTGCTCAAACTCGAAGCTGAGTATGTATCCTGCTTTGGATCGGGCACCATTCGGGAAGAACTGGCCAAAATTCACAATTCGCCCTTTGCCGTTGAATCGGCGCATATTAAATTTAAGGACAGCGATTTATCAGCTTATGTCTATCGCTCACTGTTCGATGTAGCGCGGCAGTACCGGGAAAGCTTTGAAGTGTACGGCGATAAAAAGTCGTTTGAATGGCAGTTGATCGAGGAAGAGCTACCGGTGATTCATACCGCTAAAAAACCGGAGCCGGAAATTCCTGAGAAAGTAACGGTTCCTGATTACGCACACTACCTGCCTGAGCCTATCCAGCGGTTTACGACCAAAGGGGTGTATGACGCCGATGAGCAACAGCACCTGTCGTTTACGCAGGGGGGCGGGCATGGAGGGTCGCATCCGCATATGGTGCATGAGTTTATATCGGCCATCATTGAAGACCGCGACCCATTCCCCAACGCGGCTCAGTCGGCTAACTGGACAAGCGTGGGAATTTTGGCGCACGAGTCGGCGCTACAGGGTGGCAAGCTCATTCAATTGCCTGATTTTAACTAAATGAGAAATGGATAATGAATACTGTAGAATGGAAAATGTGGGAGAAATCCTTCTATTATTCATTCTACAGTATTCATTATCCATTTCTCATTACCTTTTCCTTTGGTTAACATGAAAAAACTACTCATCGCCGTTGGAGTTATAGTCGCTCTTGCCCAGTGCGCCCGCCAATCGGCTTCCCAAACCTCTGTCCGACAAACTGGCGGAGCATCAGGTAAAGAACAGCCTCGTCGGACCGAAATCCTGTTTTTGGGCGACAATGGCCACCATCGACCCATCGAACGCGTTCCGCAACTGATGGCAGCTCTCGGCGATAAGGGAATCAACATTACCTATACCGATAAGCTGGAAGACCTGAATGCCGATAACCTGAACAAGTACGATGGTCTGCTGATCTATGCCAACTGGGATAGTATCCCTAAGCCGCAGGAGCAGGCATTATTGGCTTATGTATCGTCGGGGCATGGGCTCATTCCGGTTCACTGTGCATCCTATTGTTTCCGCAATTCGCCGGAGTACGTCGATAAAGTAGTTGGCGGACAGTTCTGGCGGCATCGGATGGATACCATCCAAACTCGTTTTACGCAGCCGAATAATGCCATTGTAGCCGGTTTGCCGTCGTTTAAAGCCTACGACGAAACCTACCTGCACAGCCATTTACAGGCCGATAATAATGTGCTGGCTGTACGGGAAATCAAAGCCGATCAGACAAAAGACCGTCCCGACCAGAAAGAAGAACCCTACACCTGGACGCGTCAGTACGGCAAAGGCCGGGTATTTTACACCGCTTATGGACACGACGAGCGTACGTGGAGCCAGCCCGGGTTTCAACAATTACTGGAACGGGGGATTCTTTGGGCTGTAGGCGACAAGGTAAAGAAACTGCACGACGATCTGAAACCGCAGGCGTTTGCCTATCACGAAGCGAACCTGCCGAACTACGAAAAACGAGCTGGAGCGCAATTGCAGCAGGAGCCCCTCTCGCCCGAAGAGTCGATGAAACATATTCAGGTCCCGGTCGATTTTACGCTCGAACTATTCGCCCACGAGCCCAACGTGATGCACCCCATTGCGATGGCCTGGGATGAGCGCGGCCGGTTATTTGCGCTCATCACTAAGGATTATCCGAACGAGCGTAAGCCCGAAGGTGGTTCCGATTATATTGTGATCTGCGAGGATACCGACAAGGATGGAAAGGCCGATAAGTTTACCAATTTTGCCGAAGGACTTAGCATCCCGACCGGGATGGTGTTTGCCAATGGTGGGCTGTATGTGTCGCAGGCACCACACATGCTGTTTTTACAGGATACTGATGGCGACAATAAGGCCGATGTGAAAAAAATCCTCTTTACGGGCTTTGGTACGTTCGATACCCATGCCGGACCCAGCAACCTGCATTATGGGTTCGATAACTGGATTTGGGGAAGCGTTGGCTACTCGGGCTTTAAAGGTAAAGTCGGGGCCGATAGTGTCAAGTTTAGCCAGGGATTTTTCCGGTTCAAACCCGATGGCTCGAAACTCGAATATGTAACCGCTACCTCCAACAATACCTGGGGCTTGGGCTTTACCGAAACCGGCGATATTTTCGGATCGACAGCCAATAATTCGCACGGTTGGTACATGGCGATTCCGAATAATTATTTCCACGGAGCCCCGCACCTGCGCGAAAATGGTAGCCGCAGTACCGATACCCATAAAGATATGAAACCCATTACCCCTAAAGTAAGACAGGTGGATGTATTTGGTGGGTTTACGGCAGCCGCCGGGCATAATTTCTATACTGCCCGTGCTTTTCCGCAACAGTATTGGAATAAAGTGGCTTTCGTGTCCGAGCCAACCGGCCATATTCTGCACCAGAATGTGATGAAAAAGTCGGGCACCGACTACGAAGATGTTGACGGATTCAATCTGATGGCGGGTGCCGATGAGTGGTTTGCACCGGTCTTTGCCGAGGTAGGTCCCGATGGAGCAGTTTGGGTCGTTGATTGGTACAGCTTCATTATTCAGCACAATCCGACGCCCAAAGGTGCTACAAACGGTTCGGGTAATGCCTATGAGACCCCGCTCCGGGATTTTACCCATGGTCGGATATACCGGGTTGGCTATAAAAATGCACCGGCCTATACACCAATGGCCTTGAGCAAAGACCGCCCGGATGAACTGATTGCTGCGCTGAAAAATACGAACATGTTCTGGCGGATGACGGCCCAGCGGCTGTTGATCGAGCGAGCAAACAAAGACGTTGTGCCGAAACTCGTTGCCCTGGTAAACGATCAGTCATTGGACGAAATTGGTAATAACCCTGCCGCCATTCATGCCTTGTGGACGTTACAGGGATTAGGTGCCGCCAGTCAGCCCGACGTGATGCAGGCTATGACCGGTGCGCTTAAGCATCCCGCTTCGGCCGTACGTAAAACCGCTGTTCAGGTAATGCCCGCTTCTAATGCAGCACAGGCCATTCTGCGGAACAATCTGCTACAGGACCAAGAGCCGCTGGTTGTGCTAAATTCATTATTAGCACTGTCGCAGGTGCCCGCGTCTTCTGAAGTAGATAATGCCATTCTGACTCGTCTGGCGAAAGCGACCGAAGCAAATGACCGTTGGTTGCCCGATGCATTTGCCTGTGCGCTGACGGCAAACGATGGCCGTCTGCTGAAAACCTATCTGGCTCAATTAGCGACTTCGGAGGCAGGACATAGCCAGCAGACGCACGATATGAGTCATCACGACCACGGAACCGCTTCCAGCCAGCCTGCTACGATTACAGCCTCGGCCACTGATAAGCCCGATCTGGTGATTAAGGCCATTCGTACCACACCCGAATCACCTTCGGTTCGCGAACGGGCTTTGTTGTTTGTGGATGTGATGAATGCGGGCGGAGTAGCCGTTCCAGAGGGAACGCCGATTCCGTTATCAGTTCGGATCGAGGGCCCCAAAGGGTCTGTTGATGGCCCTAAAATTGATTTTGTCAGCGTTACACATAACACGGGTATTAAACCAGGTGAAACCGTAACCATCAGTAAGTCGAACAATGGCCCCTGGGTGGGTGATATGGCCGTTCAATTTGAGCGGGCAGGGCAGTATGCGATCACAGCTATGCTTGATCGGGAAAATAAAATTGCCGAAAGCAATGAGCAGAATAATAATACGACGACTACCCTGACCTACCGCGCTCCGCAGAGCCTGAGCGCCTATGCACTTGAACGGGCCATACGAAGCTATGCGTCAGTGGCCCCTATCGATGAGGTAGTTGCTGTACTAAAACAGACGCAAAAACTGGATGCTACCCAAAAAGAGGCCATTGTAAAAGGCGTGGCCGAAGGCTGGAACCCGCGCCAAAAAGCCACGGTTCAGGAAGCGGATAAATCCTTCCTGGCGAGTCTGAATAATTCGGTGTCGGCCGATAATAGCAGCCGCCTGAATCGCCTATACGAGCTGTGGGGAATCACTAAAGCCGAGCCTGTTGACCCGAATGTAGAAGTCGTACGAATCAAAACGGTGCGCGAAGAGATGCGGTATGATAAGAAGGAGTTTACGGTCACAGCGGGTAAACAAGTCGAAATCGTTCTGGAAAACCCCGACGCCATGCAGCATAATCTGGTGATTGGCAAGCCTAAAAGTATGGAGATCATTGGAGCGGCAGCCGACAAACTCATTACGGCAAAAGATGGGGCTGAAAGGAACTATGTGCCCTCAATCCCGCAGGTCATTGTGGCTACCCCGTTGGTGAATCCTGACCAGACATACCGTCTGAAGTTTACGGCACCGGCCACTCCCGGAGACTATCCGTTTGTGTGCACATTCCCTGGCCACTGGCGTATAATGAACGGAGTCATGAAAGTGACGAAAGCTGAACAGGCTGTGAATGCCAAATAAAGTGTTTCAGGTTTCAAGTTGACTGATCAATGCACCTTGTGTCGACTAGCTTGAAACCTGAAACGATTAATTTCTTGCCTTTTTTGAACTTGTTATCTGCCCTTGCTCTGTCGAGGGCAGAATTGCTTTTGGGGGGATTTGAATCATGAACTCGCTTCCCTGACCTACCGCGCTCTTTACCCAAATTGTCCAATTGTGTGCCTGAACGATTCGTTGCACATAGCTCAATCCTAAGCCAAATCCTTTCACGCTGGGTTGATTGCGGTCATGAACCCGAAAAAATGGTTGGAAAATCTGGGCAACCAGCTTTGGTGGAATACCTACCCCCTTATCCCGAACAGTAATCGTCAGGCCGTCGGTATCTGCTTTGGTATGTAAGGTAATAACCGGTTCGTCGGCACTATACTTAATGGCATTGTCGAGCAGGTTATACAATACGTTCGTCAGGTGCAACCGATCGGCCAGTATGTACGTGTCTGTAGCGATTAACTGTAGGGTTAAGTAATTGCCATGTCGCTCCGCAATGGAACGAAGCAGGTGCTGTATATGAACTGGTTCAGGATTTAAGACTAACGTATTTCGATCGGCCCGGGCCAATGTAAGCATTGTTTCGACCTGATGTTGCAGCCGCTCGGTTTCTTCACGAATAATCCGAACATATTTATCTGTTCGCTCGGGATGATTTCGGGCGATAGGTGAGTCTAGAATATCGACCGCCATTCGAATCGCTGAAATGGGCGTTTGAAATTCATGGACAATAGAATGCAAAACCTCTGTTTGAGTAGGCGGCTGCTGCCGTCGCCGTAAAAACCACCAGATCAGCCCCCCAATTAATCCCTGCACTATCAGAACCAGAATAAATAGGCTCGCTCCCTGTAAGGCTGAGTTCATAGTTTGCGGGTTTTCATGGGCTAATAACCAACTTCCACCGACAAGTCCGACTGTTACAAGGGCCAATAGAATGGCAAGCGTTACAAGCAGAAAAGAAGTTGGACGTGGCAGCATACTGCTGAATTCCTTTTATGGGTTAGACAAAGGCAAAATCCAATAATGAATTTACCTTAAATGGACGAAGCAGTTACGTAAATGTCACACCAAAATATCCTAAAAAGCAATATTTTTTAACAAAAAAGCCCGTTTAATACGGGCTTTTCATGAAATGGTATAGAACAGCGAGCTTATTGAGCGTTATCGGCTACTGGTTCGGTAGTGGCTGGTGTGCTGGTCTCAGGCGCTTTGGCACGAGTTGTTCGTGGGCTTTTGGCAGGTGTTGTCGTTTTGGCAGCGGCTGGTTTAGCGGCTGGACGTGTTGGTTTAGAACCAGCAGATGCAGTTGTTTTGGCTACGGCGTCAACGGCTTTGGTGGCGGTTTGTTCAGCCTTTGCCTCGGCTTTTACCAGTTTCTTTTTAGCTTTTGACGTTTCTTTCTTGGTCTTTTTAACTGGTTTAGCCGCTTTTTTCTCCGCCTTATGCATCAATTTAGAAAGCTTTTTGGCCAGTTTCTCCGCCGATTTCTCGATGGATTTTTTCATTTTCTTGGTGGCTTCACCGGCTTCGCTGAGTTTATTTTCAATCGTGCTTACGATCTCGGAAGCCAGCGACTTCTGCTTGGTTTTCAGGGTCTTGTTTGCCATATGACTTGGTAGGAAAAATTTACAAATAAATACGGAATTATCTGGACAGTCAAAAATCCAATGTTAAGTTTTCACCGGCTTTTTTGCAGGAAATCCCAGCAGATAATACCCGCTGTGACGGCAATATTGAGCGAATGTTTTGTGCCATATTGTGGAACTTCCAACACGACATCGGCCAGTTGGACCACTTCATCCCGAACGCCCGTTACCTCATTACCCAACACAAAAGCGTACGGTTTGTTTGAGTCTGGTGCAAAATCATTCAACAGCTTGCTTCCTTCCGCCTGTTCGACGGCAACAATCACCCATCCATCCGTTCGTAACTGCTGGAGAAGCCTGATAATATCGGGTATATATTCCCAGGCTACGGATTCAGTAGCACCCAAAGCTGTTTTGGTAATATCGCGGTGAGGGGGCTGGCCCGTAATGCCACATAGATAGAGCTTGTTAGCCCGAAAGGCATCGGCCGTTCGGAAAACTGAACCCACATTGTTGAGACTACGTATATCGTCCAAAACGAGACAGTATGGGAATTTTTCGGCTTGCTTAAAATCATCGACCGACAGGCGATTCAATTCTTCAAGCGAGAGTTTGCGAGGAGGCATAAAGCAGATTTTAAATAAACTGGAAGCCGCAAAATTAAACGCTACGCAGGCATTTGTTTATCAACTGTATACCGTAAATGTCACCAGATTTTTGTAGATTTGTTTAATACAATCCAGCAAAAATCAGTGAAAACCGCCACCGCAGCAAAGCCACAAACGAAGAAAAACGAAACCCCTCTTAACCGCCAATACAACCAGATTAAGGCCAAATACCCCGGCGCGCTGCTGCTCTTTCGGGTCGGTGATTTTTACGAAACCTTCGGCGAAGATGCCGTGAAAACCAGTAAGATTCTGGGTATTACGCTCACTAAACGTAACAACGGCGGTTCTAACGAAGAACTGGCGGGTTTTCCGCATCATTCGCTGGATACGCATCTTCCCAAGCTCGTCCGGGCGGGCGAACGCGTAGCCATCTGCGATCAATTGGAAGACCCCGCCCTCGCCAAAGGGATTGTTCGGCGTGGCGTTACGGAACTGGTAACACCAGGTGTTTCATTCAACGACAATGTGCTCGATACCCGGCGAAACAATTACCTGGCTGCTGTTCACTTCGGCAAAGTTGACGATCAGTTTGGCGTGTCGTTTCTGGATATTTCTACGGGTGAGTTTTTGGCTTCACAGGGCAATGCGGCTTATGTCGATAAACTATTACAAAGTTTTAATCCGTCGGAGGTGCTGTATTGCAAGCGCAACCGGCAGGAGTTTGGCGCTTTGTTTGGCGATAAGTTTCACACGTTTACGCTCGAAGACTGGGCCTTTACCTACGACTTTGGCTACAACTTTCTGAAACAGCATTTTCAGACCACTTCACTAAAAGGTTTTGGTATCGAGGGTTTGCCCGATGGTATCATTGCGGCTGGGGTAATCCTGCATTATCTGAACGAAACGGAGCATAAAGATCTTCAGCACATTACCCGAGTGACGCGGCTCGAAGAGGACCGCTACGTATGGCTCGACCGATTCACCATTCGTAACCTTGAACTGACGGCAGCCCAGCAAGAGGGGGGCGTTCCGCTCATCCAAATTCTCGATCAGACCGTTACGCCTATGGGCGCACGACTACTCCGTAAGTGGCTGAGTCTGCCCCTGAAAGAAAAAGCCTTGATCGATGAGCGGCTCAGCATGGTTGAGCTGCTGGTGAATGAACTCGACCTGACCGACACACTGGTGAATCATCTACGACAGATTGGCGATCTGGAACGGCTGGTCTCAAAAGTGGCCGTTCGGCGGATTAATCCGCGAGAATTACTCCAACTGAAACGGTCACTGCAGCATGTGTTGCCGATCAAGGAAATGCTCATTACGGCCTTAAGTCAGACGGAATCACCTTCGCTGAAAAAATATGCTGATCAGCTAAATCCCGTGTCGTTTCTGCTGGATCGAATCGAGGCTGAACTTCGCGAAGACCCGCCGACGCTTTCCAACCAGGGAGGTATGATTAAATCTGGTATAAACGCCGACCTGGATGAACTGACGGCGATAGCCTATTCGGGGAAAGATTACTTATTACAGTTACAGGAACGCGAGGTAGAACGAACGGGCATCAGCTCGCTCAAGGTAGCTTACAACAAAGTATTTGGCTATTACCTCGAAGTAACGCACGCTCATAAGAACCGGGTGCCCGAAGACTGGATTCGAAAACAGACGTTGGTGAATGCGGAACGCTATATAACGCCCGAACTAAAGGAATACGAAGACAAAATACTGAACGCTGAGGAGCAGATTTTCCAGATCGAGGCCCGGATGTTCAATGAGATGGTGATAGCGGCAGGTGAGTATGTTGGGGCTATTCAGCAGAATGCCCGTGTACTGTCGGTACTGGATGTCCTGTCGTCGTTTGCCCGGATTGCGGTAAAGAACAAATACGTTCGTCCGCAGATCAACGAAAGTAAGGTGTTGACTATCAAAGATGGTCGGCACCCAGTCGTAGAGCAGCAACTGCCCCCCGGCGAACCGTACATTCCGAACGACATTTATCTGGACGACGAAACCCAGCAGATCATAATTATTACCGGACCAAATATGGCCGGTAAATCAGCCTTATTAAGACAAACAGCTCTGATCGTGCTCATGGCCCAGTCGGGAAGTTTTGTACCAGCTTCATTGGCTGAAATCGGTATTATCGATAAGATTTTTACGCGGGTAGGTGCCAGCGACAACCTGTCGAGGGGAGAAAGTACGTTCATGGTCGAAATGACCGAAACGGCCAGCATTCTGAATAATCTCAGCGAACGGAGCCTGGTGTTGATGGATGAAATCGGGCGGGGTACGAGCACCTACGATGGCGTATCGATAGCCTGGGCAATAACCGAATACCTGCACAATAAAACGGATTGTCGACCCAAGACGTTGTTTGCCACGCATTACCATGAACTGAACGATCTGGCTACCGATAACCCCCGGATCAAAAACTTCAATGTGGCGGTGAAGGAAATGGGCAATAAGGTAATTTTCCTGCGTAAACTGAAAGAAGGCGGATCAGAGCATAGCTTTGGTATTCACGTGGCGCAAATGGCCGGTATGCCCGCGCAAGTGGTGAATCGGGCCAGCGAGATTTTAAAACAATTGGAATCGTCACACGGCCGGGAAACAAACCGCGAAAAGATTCGGGAAGCCGTACCCCAGGAGCGTGAACTGGCCCTTCGCATCATCGAATCGGGCGATCCCAAGTCCGAAGCTATCAAAGAGAAACTCCGAACGATTGACGTCAATCGGCTTACCCCAATTGAAGCACTATTAAAGCTGAATGAGCTGCTGAAATTGGTAGAGTGATGGAAGAAGAATCATTGAAATTTGACCGAAATGGCTACCTACAACCTTATGATATTGTTTCAGTAAGCTGGTCGGTATTTGCGCAGTTATTTGGAAAAGGAGATCATCGAGAGCAGTTGTTGGTTGATTATGAGCATTTTTTAAATGCGTTGCATAGTATTTTACATGTTAGCCATCGGCAATGGATTGACGGAAGCTTTATTAGTTGGCAAGAAAAGCCAGGAGATATTGATGTGATCGTTTTTGTGCCTAATTCCGAGTTTAATAAAATTGTCGACCAGTTAAAGCAGCTAAAAAAAGAATGGATCGGTCGGATAGATTGTTATTTTGTGGAAGTGTTTCCGGTTAATCACCCAAAATTTGAGATTAGCCGGGCCGACGAGTTAGATTGGTATCATTTTCTAAGAACCGATCGAAGGAAACGACCCAAGGGAATTATTGAACTGCAATTCGACTATGGAAATCAATGATGAGCTGGAAATACAGTTGTTTCATACGCTTGAACACATCAAGCGTATGAATGATGCTATTCGTCGGCACCAGAGAGCCGAAGAGGCTAATACATTTATGATTGAGCAGTTCCAGGAAATTAAGCAACGACTTAATACCGAACTACAGGATTTATTGTCGAAAGTGACAGAAACTCCCTGGCAGATAGCCGCTTAAATTGTCGGCCTCATTGTAGACTTAAAAAAGAGGTATCAATACCAAAAATCATAGTAATAAATGGTATGCAGATCTAGAAACATTATATGTATCCGATATAGTACGATTTGTATACTTATTACGCATCAACTTAATAAAGTAAACAACAATAAAAATGGATTTAAGCGTATTAAATGCGCCACTGACGGTGCAGGAAATTGAGTGGCGTGTACAGAGCCAGACTAAAGACGGCCAGAAAATAGTGGTCGTACCGTATATCACCAACCGTTGTGTTATGCAGCGTTTTGATGAACAGTTTGGCTGGGCGAGCTGGCAGAACGAAATTAAGGAAATCGAAGGTGGTTTTCTGTGTACGATAACGGTTGTGTTACCCGGTGGCGAAATCGTTCGAAAAACAGACGGAGCCAGCCGGACAGCCGTTGAGCCGGTAAAAGGTGGTATCAGCGACGCCATGAAACGTTGCGCGGTTCAGTTTGGACTCGGCCGATCGCTGTATGATTTTCCTAAGGTGCTGATTCAAACTACGGATAAATATATTCCGGATTGGGCTGGCCCTCTATTGGATAAAATGGTTGACAAGATTAATGCCGGTGGTACGGTTCGCGATGTGGTGGTGCTGAAACCCGAACACGCCAAGCCCGCTCCCAGAGCCGCTTAAACAAGTTATGTATAGTGAGCCTTCCGATGAACTAATGCCATCGGAAGGCGTTAATGTTCTTTCCAATCTTAGTTCCTTCGGTTAAGCCTACCTCGTTATCGTAGCGGGTATGTATGCCGCCCATCAATCGTGATTCGGCACATTCCTGGGCAGCGTCCCAAAAGGACTTATAATGCCGCGATTGGAACTTGAGCCTGTGGGTCGTGAACGAAGGCACAAATTCTTCCGCATCTTCAACTTTGCTTGGTAGGGGATTTTGGACGAGGTACTCCATATCGAGCCGATTTGTGTGTGTATAATCGGTAAATGAGAAGCCATTGCCATACAGATTAGTTAGTACAGTGGCAGTGGCCGCCGATTGTACGGCATGGCCTGAATAAAAGGACGGGAAAGGCGGCTCCAGGAAAAAAGGAAGCCATCGTTGCCATGGTTGAGTACCGGAAATTATTGTCTGGATAAATGAAGATGGTCGCTCAACCATATACGTAAATTTAGTTTTCCAGCAACAAACGAACGCATCGGCAACGGCCATACCAACACGGGCATAGGTTTCAGCGGCTTTTACCAGACTAGCGTGGCTATCCCGGATCGCAATAGTTGCCAGATTATACGAATGGCCAGGAGGGGAGCAGGTTTCGGTGGGATCATCGCCCCACCACATAACCGTAGCCCGATCGGTCTCTGTCAGTCTTTGCTTGCGATCATATACTTCTTTGTAGTAGTGGTAATAAGCGCTGGCTGTATCAGTCGAATACGTTAATGGCTTAGGTAGCGGTAAATGACTATTACGCAGAGAGAAGGTACGGTTCTGACCCCAGGTCGGATGCATAGGAATCTTAATATTTGACTGACCAATAACTGGCGGAACCCACATTCCATTTCCTTGCGGACGAACGTAGTCGGTTGGGAAGTTGCGCTGGTAGCCTTCATGCCCGCCATCGGTTTTTGACCATTCGTAAATCCTGGCTGCTACTGCCCGGCCGTATTGTTCAGAACGTTCCACGACATCCGGACTATACTTGACTGCATATTGCTGGTGTATCGTTTGTTCGAGCGAATCGATACGCTGCATTTTTTTAGTATACCCATACAAGGCTTTGAGCATGTAGGCCTGACCAGCACTCAGGGCTAATTCCCAGCAATAGACCTTTTTAAGGTTGGGTGTAGGCAGCGCTAGTGTATCGGATAAACTTCGAATGATGGAGCGGTGCTTAGTTGACGAGTAAACAACGGTTTCATACATGGTTAAGCCCAGATAGCCGATGGCTCGAGACCCATAGGTAGGGGTGTTTTTAGGGGCTTTTGTCATGATCTGTACCGTCATATCAGCCCAAGTTGTTGCAACAGGGTCAACCGTTATGTTGGAGCGTATGGATTGTGCCTGAGCTGAATTGCCATAACTCCAGAGTGTGGAACTTAGAAGTAAACTAAACCCTGCTATATGCTTTATCATTGCTTGCTATTGTTTCACCGATGGAAACTATTTAACAAAAAGTTTGCCAACCAGAAACCAGAAAGATGGTATGCATATAGACAGGGTCGTTTAAGGGCTGAACTTACTTTCCGCTACCCACACTGGCCGGAGCGCCCATGCCTTGTGAGAGTGCCAATAGCTTATCGCTCAGTGTTTGGATTGCCCTTTTATAACGCGCTTCCAAGTCAGGCAAATTAGTGGTAGATTTTAACGAGGCTTCGTAGAGTAGACCTGGTAGCATCCAGGAGGCATAACCACTGTACGGATCGGAGGATGCGTATAGCGACTTATACCAGCCTCCGAACGCGTTGCCTTTCGGATCGATGAACGACCGTTCCAGCAGCCGTAGCTCTTTATTCAACTCTACCAATTTGTCAGTACGACCTGATTTCAAATAGGTTTGGCGAGCGGTTTCGCAGGCATCTGCGTTCTTCTTTAGGTCAGCGACAGAATTTAGTAAGGAAGCGATTGAATACTTCGGCGCATACGACTGAATCGCTTTCTCGGCCGCTTTCAAATGGACTTCCAAATCAGCCGGATACCGGGCCAGATCGTAGGGGACCAGGTCGGCGTTGGCAAGGCGAAGGGTCATCGTACCGACAACCTGTTCCATCATCGGACCCATTTTATAAGTCGGATCGGCAAATTTGTTGTAGAAATAGAGGTCGTCATATTGCGAGTGGTAAAGTGTTGGGCCTTCCGTACCTGCACTAAGGGCCGGAATCCCAATGTGCATGTAGGGGGCAATGTGGTCGGAGCCACCACCAAGATTGCCGATCGTCGGCTCTCCTGCCAGTGTAGCTGGTGCCGAAGAGCCCGTTACACGAGTAGGATTGCCAGCCGCCGTATGGCTTAGCCAATGTTGATAAACGGTTTTGTTCGAATCAGGGTATTGTACCGACTGGGTGGCTTCGATAATTAGTTTCTTCATGGAAGGCGACGCACTGGCGCCAAATCGTCGGCCCGAAACAGCCGCATCGTAGTTCATGTAAGCAACGGCTTTCTGGGTCAATTCATCCCGAAATTGCTCGCTCCATTCGGCTGAACCGATCACACCCGGCTCTTCAGCATCCCAGTGACAGACCTTGATCGTGCGTCGTGGCCGTTGCCCTGCCTTCGCCAGTTTTCCAAGAGATTCGGTCATACTGAGTAGCATTGCCGTACCTGAATTTGGGTCTGTTGCCCCATACGACCAGGCATCGTAATGACAACCCGCAATAATCCATTCGTCGGGAAATTCGGCCCCGGTGAGCGTTCCAACGACCTGATAAATCCGCTGGATAGTTTTTTCCTGTTTGACCATCAACCGAACTTTCAGATCACTACCCCCTTCGAGCCGGTACGTATAGGGTAAACCACCCTGCCAGCCTGCCGGAACTGGCTGAATTCCCGTCATGCGTTTCAGAATTTCGGTGGCCGAGCCATAGGGGAGGGGCGTAACGGGAATTTTGTGGAAAGCTACATCCTTTTGATCGAGCCGTTTGGGGGTGTTTTTAGCATCCATCGGTAGGGATGGTTCGCCGGGGGTTAGCGGATCGCCAGTATAGGGTGTGGTGAGTAATGAACCGCGCTGAATCACACTTTCGCTGTAATAAGGACCTTCGGGGAACGTCAGCCCACGCATGTAGCCCGAATCGGCAGGGTCGGTAAAAATAATGACGCCCACAGCCCCCGCAGCCTGCGCCCATTGTGCCTTGTAGCCTCGGAAATTTCCGCCGTAGCGGGCCAGTACGATCTTACCGGCTACTGAAATGCCCATGGCTTTCAATTGCTCAAAATCTTCCTTCCGACCATAGTTAGCGTACACAACTTCGGCTGTCACATCGCCTGAGCCCGACCAGGCATTATAACCGGGCGTCAGGCGTGGGTCAGTACTGTACTTGTCTTCTTTGAAGAGAAACTCACGGATATTCAGCGGCTGGCGAATCGGTTCGACCAGTTCAACGGCAATATCGCCAGGGCCTTTGGGGAGTAGTACATCGTGGGGGTAGATATCGACCTGCCAGCCTGCTTTGCGCATCGTTTCGGCAATGTAGTCGCGCACTTGCTCGTTTTCCTTTGTACCCGTAATGTGGGGAACACTACTTAGTTTTTCGAGGTGAGTCTTAAACGCAGCCGAGGACTGCTTGGTCTTAAAATCGGATTCGAGCTTAATTTGAGCCGCTTGCCGGGCAGGAACAAAGCCTGATAAGTTCTGCGCCTGCGTTGTAACAACGCCCAGCAGCAGCGTAAAAGCATAGCTGGTTGTTTTGAGTAGTTGTAAATGTCTCATAATAATCAGGTCGGTGATTCTCAAATATCGACATTTACTATGGCAAGATTGCAAAATGGCCGATGGATATTTGGTAAACTAAAAAGAGACGTTTTTAGGACGTCTCTTTTTGGGGTTAAAAATCGGTTTTATACAATACAGACCTTACTTGGGCATTGCGAAGACTGACGGATCAATGGTTGGGTTGAAAGCGATATTGGATATCGTTATCGTGATCGGTCCAGGGGCGCCTGGGGTCTCCATATCGATCGTTGTTGGAACGGTAAGCCCATCAATCGTTTTGTAGCCGCCATATTTAAGCTTTATATCACCCGACTGGCCTTGCATACTGACGGTGGCTTTCATCCCGGCAATTTGATAAGTTGATGCATCAACGTAGTAATTGGCAACGCCTTCCGGGCGAGTTACTTTCAGATTGTAGACATCTTTGTCGCCCTGCTTTTCCTTCCCGACAAATTCAACCGGGTATTTCTGCGTTTTGGCGGCCAGTAAGTCGGCGCCCATCACGTTGGTATTCCCTTTCTGCATTTTCACCTGGTCGTCTGGAAGGGCCATCGGGGTTGTGCCACCCTGCATGGGGTTAATGGTCCAGCCTTTATCGCCGTCAACGACGGTAGTGATTTGCTGCCCCATTACTGAAATGTCCTGACGCATCGACTTGCCGACAACGATGGACGCTTTGCCCGAAAGATCCATACCTGCTATGCTCAAACTCTGATCATACTGCAACGTTTTGACGGCGGTTACTTTGTCAGCTCCGCCTAAAGCCGCAATGTTCTTGTCAATGACTTCATCGGCTGTCTGGGCGAAGGTTAAGGCCGGAAACACCACCAGGGCAATAAGAGTTTTCAGTTGTTTTTTCATGGAATAGTTTAGTCAGAACCTAACCAAAGATAGAACTCTGGTACTGAAAGTATGTGCAAGTTTCGTTATAACGACGGAGATGCAGATACATTATTGCACAGTCGGCAACTTTAGCGGTCTATCGGCTTGCAGGGCTGACGGCTGTTGGCTACCTTCATCGGTTGAAACCTTAAATGATAAAATAGATAATGTCGCCTACGACCCGCGTCAAACTTTCCGTCATGATGTTCCTCCAATTTTTTGTATGGGGAGCCTGGTACGGTCAGATGAGTAAATACCTATTAACCGAACTACATGCCACAGGTGATCAGGTAGGTAATGCGTATGCTGCCTTTTCGCTGGCCATGATCATTGCCCCCTTCTTTGTTGGGATGATTGCCGACCGTTACTTCGCTGCTCAGAAAGTACTGGGTGTGTTAAACCTGCTTGGCGCTGGCGTTTTGTATTTTATTACGCAGAACACCGATTCTAGTCAGTTTTTTTACCTGATTCTGGCTTATTGCCTTACGTTTGCCCCAACCCTGGCGTTGACCTCATCCATTGCCATGCAGCAAATGAGTAGTCCGGAGAAAGAGTTTCCTGGCATACGCGTATTGGGTACGGTGGCATGGATCATCGTAACGAACATTGTTGGCTATTATGGCTTTGGCGATAAGGTAACGATCTTCCAACTGTCGATGTATTCAGCCGCCATACTGGGTGTACTCTCGTTCTTTCTGCCCAACACCCCCCCCAAAGTCGCTACATCAAGCTCATTCTCGCAGATTCTGGGTCTGGATGCGTTCAAACTCTTTAAAGATCGCTCCTTTGCTATTTTCTTCCTGTCGTCGGTGCTGATCTGTATTCCGCTTTCATTCTACTACGCCATGGCTAACCCCTCGCTGACCGATGGCGGTATGCAGAATGTCGAGAACAAAATGTCATTGGGACAGGCATCTGAAGTGATTTTTATGCTGCTCATTCCACTGGCTTATAGTCGGTTGGGTGTGAAGAAGATGCTGATCGTCGGCCTGATTGCGTGGATTGTCCGGTTTATCTGCTTCGGTTATGGTGATGTATCCTCCGAGTGGATGCTTTATATTGCCATTGTACTGCATGGAGTATGTTACGATTTCTTCTTCGTAACGGGGCAGATTTATACCGACAATAAGGCGGGTGAAAAAATCAAATCGTCGGCTCAGGGGCTGATTTCCATTGCTACCTACGGCATCGGAATGGGCATAGGCTCCAAAATTTCGGGTATTGTGCTGGACATGTACACCCGGCCCGACGGTACCAAAGACTGGCTGAACGTATGGCTGGTTCCGGCCGGTATTGCCGCTGTTGTGCTGATTCTGTTTGTGCTGCTGTTTACGGATAAACAGAAAACACAAGCAAAGGAAGGAGAATTAGTGACTGGAAATTTATAGAAGGGGAGAAGAGGACGAAAGTGAAGAAGGATTTGGTTGCAATATTTTTTTGATTTTCGTTCTCCTTTCGTTCATTTTTCTTTTTGTGTATGGAAAAGAAACAACGGATAGTAATCTATAAAGACTTAAATGATCCATATCGCCAATTTTTACGGGATGGTATGGACCTGACTCCTGATGAATTATATGTTCGTTTCATGGAAATGCGGGCACGAAATAGAATTATGTTTGGTCTTAAAAAAAAGACAGATCAGCGATTGACCATACATAAGCCTTCATGGATGTAGCAAATCAGGATTTTCTAGACTTTACGAAATGTGCCTCCGATAATCAATTGGTTTATGTGATTATTGGAGGTTTTGCCATGTATCTAAATGGTATTCGCCGAAATACTGAAGATTTTGATGTTTGATTGGGACCAACGCAGGAAAATAGAGATCGATTTTTAAAAGCTATTTCGGCTTTTGGTTATGAAGATAGTGATATTGAGGCTATGCGTTCAGTCGATTTTACACAGTCCCAGGTCATAAAAATCCATGACATTCCAATGGATGTATTAACGCAAGTACATCATCGCCTTGATTATAAGGCTTGTCGACAAAGGGCTAAAGCGTTTGTGGCAAAAGTAGGATATACGATTTACTTTTTACACATAAATGATCTTCGGGAGGTAAAGGTATTAGCTCGTCGTACAAAGGATTTGAACGATATTTAAATCATCGACGCTGTTAAAAAACAAGATGAATCGACTGATTCCTAGCCTTCCTCCCTTTATTCCCTTTTCTCCTTTATAATGCAACTTATATCCTACAACCTAAACGGTATCCGGGCGGCTATGCGTAATGGCCTGATCGACTGGCTAGCCAATCAATCATTCGATATTCTTTGTTTTCAGGAAGTTAAAGCTACTGCCGATGTAGTTGATCTGAAACCGTTTGAAGATTTGGGCTACCAATACCACTGGCATGCTGCCGAGAAAAAAGGCTACTCGGGTGTAGCAACTTTTTCGAAAATCCCTCCTACCAACGTTGTGCTGGGTTGTGGATTACCCGTATATGACTGCGAAGGCCGGATTCTTCGGACGGATTTTGATGATCTGACTTTACTTAATTGTTACTTTCCATCGGGAACATCGGGTGAGGTACGTCAGGGTGTTAAGATGGAATTTCTGGCCGATTTCTATACCTATATCGATAACCTGCGCAAAACCCGCTCTAAGCTCATTGTGGTAGGGGATTACAACATTGCACATACTACCATCGATATTCATGATCCGGTTCGGAACAAAAATACAACTGGATTTTTGCCCGAAGAGCGGGCCTGGATGGATAGCTGGTTTGGTTCGGGTATGACCGACGGATTCCGGTATAAAAACCCGGATAAGGTTTCCTACAGTTGGTGGAGTTATCGGGCAGGGGCGCGGAGCAACAACAAGGGCTGGCGTATCGATTATGCATCCCTAACCGACAATCTCCGCAACCAGATCCTCGACTGCCAGATGCTCCCCGACGCCGTCCACGCCGACCATTGTCCGGTGTGGTTATCAATTTTGAATGATAGAGTGATTGAATGATTGAATAGGCTGGCGCAAGCGGTTTTTATTCAATCATTCTATCACTCTATCATTCAAAATTAATCCATGTATTATCTCATCTACAAACCGTACCTCATGCTTTCGCAGTTTTCGCGGGAGGGTGAAAAGCCGACGTTGGCTGATCTGGATTTTGATTTTCCGAAAGATGTGTACCCCGTTGGTCGGCTCGATGCGGATAGTGAAGGTTTGCTGCTGCTGACCAGCGATAAGCAATTGAATCATCGACTGCTGAATCCTAAGTTTCGGCATCACCGAACCTATTATGTGCAGGTGGAAGGTGCATTGACCGAACAGGCTTGTTCTCAACTGGCAAAGGGCGTGACTATTTCCGTGGATGGGAAACCGTATCATACCTTATCAGCCAACGCTCAGATTATCTCTGAACCGGCGCTGCCTGAACGAAATCCGCCCATTCGCTATCGAGCCAGCATTCCTACGTCCTGGTTATCGATTTCACTGCATGAAGGTAAAAATCGGCAGGTTCGAAAAATGACCGCTGCCGTCGGATTCCCGACACTTCGACTAGTGCGTTGGGCCATTGAAAGTCTTACCGCAGAAGGTATGCAACCTGGTGAAATCCGTGAATTAAATCGGTCGGTGATGATGCGGGGGTTGAATGTATAGTCATTCAGTTGTCATTTGTGGTCATTCATTTTGGTGGGCCACGATCAATGACAATGAATGACCAAAAATAACCACCGAATGACCTTTATAATATTCCCTCATCGGCGAAGCTGTAATAGGCTTTATCGGTGAAGATCAGATGGTCCAGTACAGGAATGTCCAGAATTCGTCCGGCATCTTTCAACTTACGAGTCAAATCTTTGTCAGCCTGTGAGGGCATAAGATTGCCGGAGGGGTGATTATGGAACAGAATAATCGATGAAGCCAGGTGTTCAAGCGCCTGTTTGAAAATGATTTTTGGATCGGCGACAGTACCCGATATGCCGCCTGAACTGATTTGCACCGGTCGAAGAATTTCATTGGCCCGGTTCATGAGCAAAATCCAGAACTCTTCGTGTGGTTTGTCGATCAGGTGCGGAATCATTTCATTATACGCATCGCGTGAGCAGGTTACTCGGGCTCGTTGCGGACGATCCTGTTCTTTACGTCGACGACCGAGTTCAAGCGCAGCTACAATGCTGATAGCCTTAGCTTCGCCAATACCCCGAAATTTTGATAGATCCTTGATACTGAGCTTGGCTAAGTCGTTGAGGTTGTTGTTGACGCTTTTGAGAATGATTTTGGCGACGTCTACAGCGGTCAGATCGACCGTACCCGAGTTGATCAAAATAGCAATCAGTTCGGCTTCGGATAGAGCCGCTTTGCCTTTTAGCATTAGCTTCTCACGTGGCCGGTCTTCTTCGGCCCAGCTTTGGATGTTGCCGGAATTTTCGTAGTTCATTCGTGCAAGTAAGTTACGGAGCGTTTTCCGTC
Organism: Spirosoma gilvum; assembly: GCF_054776815.1. Taxonomy (NCBI): domain Bacteria; kingdom Pseudomonadati; phylum Bacteroidota; class Cytophagia; order Cytophagales; family Cytophagaceae; genus Spirosoma; species Spirosoma gilvum. The sequence continues at coordinate 189,563 of NZ_BAAHBH010000003.1, forward strand.
GACAAAATGCACAAAAAAACCTTACCCACAAATAGGTAAGGTTTTAGATGAAGTGTCCGGACAATTTAATTGGTCCTCTGGATTCTCTACTCTATCAATGGCATAAAACGAATCGATAGAATCCAGAGAATCTGAATGAGTCCGTCAGAATTAAGCGTTAGCAGCTTTCAGGCCATTAACCAAACGAGCCAGTTTCGACTTGTTATTAGATGCTTTATTCTTATGGATAATGTTCCGCTTGGCGAGTTTATCCAGCGCTGACGAAACCGATTTGAACAGCTCAACGGCCATTGCGTGGTCGGTAGTAGCACGGAGTTTTTTAACCATGTTACGGGTGGTAACATGCTGGTAACGGTTCTGGAGCCGCTTCTTGGCACTCGACCGGATTGCTTTTTTTGATGACTTATGGTTTGCCATTGGTATATAATAAGATCGTTGTCGCGATATGAGGGCGCAAAAATAAGAAATTCGACTGGAACAACCAAAGGTTCCAGTCGAATTTCTTTGCTTTATCCTATTCTTATGGGCGAATATCAGCGTTGACAATCAACGTTTTTTCCCAAATTCCCTGGTTCTGTGTTACGAACTCTTTATAGGCTGCGCTCTTCTCAAAAGTTTTTATATCAGCTTCTGATTGAAACGTAAGATAATGTACTACGTCATAATCAGAAACCGCCTGATTTGGCAAAATTGTCTTGCCCGATGTGTAATTGACGATCTGTGGAATTTCATGCTTTAGGGACGCAAAACCGTTCATATGCTGTTCAACAGCTTGAGATTCGACCCCTTTTTTAAATTTTATGCACACAATTTGCTGTTTCTGGGCTTTCCGCGCAGGTGAGTAAGCACCATAGATTGTTAAAGCAAACGCACACATCAACACAACGACAAGGGCGTACCCTTTTGATTTAGCATTCATGATTATTCGATATTTTTCTGTTTTTCGAAATTTTGTTCTGAGTAACATGGATCTTTAATTGAATAGTTACTATTTTTCGCTGTAAAGTACCATGTTTGATCAAATGTACTATAGATTTATTTGGTTGTTCATCTCAGCCAATATTTTTTTTTGGGGTTTAGTAAGCGGTAACCCAATCGTGGTGGGGAAATCGGCTCAAAAGCGCCCTGTCTGGGGATTTTATGCCCATCAGCAGATCAATCGACTGGCTGTTTTTACGCTACCAACGGAGATGATGCCCTTCTTTAAAAAGTACATAACCTATCTGAGTGATAATGCAGTAAATCCTGATAAGCGACGGTACGCTGTGGTTGGAGAAGCCCCGCGTCATTTTATCGATCTGGATGCTTACCCGGATACTACAACAGCTACACTGCCCCGGTATTATAAGGAAGCTACGAATCGCTATGGGGCTGATACGCTGGCGCTACATGGTATTGTGCCCTGGCAAATTCAGCTTACGAAATATCAGTTGACTGAAGCCTTCAAGGAGCGGGATGTTCGCCGGATTTTGCGAGTTGCGGCTGATTTGGGTCATTACATTGCCGATGCGAATGTGCCGCTACATACCACGCGCAATTATAATGGGCAGTTAAGCAATCAACAGGGGATTCATGGTTTTTGGGAATCGCGCTTGCCAGAGTTATTCAGTGTCGACTATGATTTTCTAACGGGGCAGGCCGAATACGTTTATTCACCACAGAAAGCAGCCTGGCGAGCGGTTTTCAACGCTAATGCCGCTCTGGACTCTGTGCTACGTTTTGAACAGCAACTAACCACTGAAGTAGGCGAAACACAGAAATTTGGTTTCGAGGAGCGAAATGGGATAACCACCAAAGTTTATTCGGCAGATTTTTCAAAACGCTATCATGAACGACTAAAAGGACAAGTCGAGCGACAAATGCGGGCGTCGGTGAAGATGGTTGGTGATTTCTGGTACACCTGTTGGGTGGATGCTGGTCAGCCCGATTTACGAGCTTTAGCGAACTATCAACTCACAGAAGTTGAGCAAAAAGAGGAAGTCGAAGAGAAGAAAAATTGGCTGAAACGGTTGTTTTCGGCGAGGGAGGAGAATTAGTGGTTAATTTTGCTAAACAAATTCTTGATACTGCGATACACTGTAAAATCTGTATTTCCAGCTGTGACCTTATCGGCCCGACTATTCATCACGAGAGAGTGTGTTATATTCTTCACTCCCCTACCAGGTTTTAATCGCTCGGCGAGCATAACTGCTAAATCCTGACCGGTTATTACAAATAAGTCGCTCCATCTATTTTCTTGTCTTACCAGCAAGAAGAAGTAAAATTGTATTGGTGGATTCAAAAGCTGTAGACGAGGTAAGGAAAACTGAACTCTATAACCATTTAGCTTTGCTTTAGCTTGAGCTGTTTTAACTTGAACTCTTCGAAGTTCGCCATTGTCATCTTTTACTACAAAAATATCGTCGCCCCTGTCAACCTCTGGAATTGCAACATTCCATCCAAGCATTAGGAATTCTGACATTGCAAATAACTGCCCGGCTTTGCCGATATAGTTATTAAACATTTTACTCATGCGAAAAAGAATAAGTATATAGGGTTATATCGGTAGCAGGGTCAATAAACTTAATCTGCCCAATTTTTGCTAAAGATTCATCGTCATCTATGCCTAATAAAATGGGTACAATAAAACGCTCCACACGGTTATGGTATGTTTCAAAGTCCGCTTTCGTATCATAATTAACAAAAACGCTGCCTGATGGATGGGCATTTGGAAACTCTTCATAGAACTTCTTACGAGTCAATGGGGACATATTGAATGTAATACCATCCATTTGACGATTTACATAGATATCGATTGGCATCATAATTAGGACAGAGTTTGTGTTTCAAAAATAGAAAAGAGAGTTGCTTCGAGCAACTCTCTTTTGACCCCTATACTGACAACTGCTTCATATACTCAGCGTCATTTTTCATGCTGATAATCGACGACTCGGGGTATTGCTCCTGTTCGACGAGGAAGTACTTGATGCCGCTGTTCATAGCAATACGGAGAGTCTTCTTGAAGTCTACATTGCCTTTGCCAAGGTCATTCTGGACGGGTTTGCCTTCTTGTACTTTATAGTCTTTTACGTGGCAGAGTTCGTAGCGTTTACCGTACTTTTTAAGGTGCTCTTCGGTGTTTACACCGGCTACATCAATCCAGCACAAATCCAGTTCAAACATCACGTATTTGGGATCAGTATTAGCCAACAGGAATTCCTGAGGGAGTTTGCCATCAAGCGGCCGGAACGAATAGTCGTGGTTGTGATACCCGAATTTTAGTCCGGCTTTTTTGACCTCTTCGCCAACCGTATTGAACTGATCGGCTACTTTCTTCCAATCGTCCCAGGTTTTTTGCGGGCCGTAAAATGGGCAAAGAAGGTAGGTCAATCCGGCATCGTGTGCCATTTCGATGCTTTTCTTGAGTTGATCCGGCTTGTCAACTTCGGCCCGATAGTTGAAGTGGGTACTGACCATTTTTACGCCCAGCCCATCAAGGAACGATTTAATTTCTTTCGGCTGCATGCCCCACAAAAAGCCTTGTGGCCCACTGTAGCTTTCGAATTGTTTATAGCCCATCTGCGCCAATTGTGTCATAACGCCTTTTGGGTCTTTCGGCATCACGTCACGGACGCTGTAAAGTTGAGCACCAAATGGATTAATCGTCTTGGCAGGAGCGTTGGCTAGTAGATTGGTTTGGTTAAGGGTTAAAGCACCCGCCGTAAGCAGGCCGGTATGCTTAAGGAAACTACGTCGTTGCATAGGTTGAAAGTTTACAAAGCGAAAGTGTAAAGATGGGGAAAAAGATTGAGTGATTGAGTGGTTGAGTGGTTGAGTGGTTGAGTGAAATCCTGCGTCAATTTTTTCACTCAACCGCTCAATCACTCAATCACTCAATTGATCTTTATCTTTGTGCATGAATTTTTCCAAAATTTATTTACAGCCTGGGCGTGATGAAGCTGTTCGTCGGTTTCACCCCTGGGTGTTTTCGCGGGCTATCAGTCGCTATGAAGGTCATGTGGCTGATGGTGATGTCGTTGAGGTGTATGATAATAAGCAGCGGTACCTGGCAACGGGCCATTATCACGATGGTAGTATCGCTGTACGATTGTTTTCGTTTGGGGCTACAGCGGGTGGGCCTGTGGTGCCCAATGTGGCCTACTGGACAGAGAAACTATCGCATATTCGTAGCATTCGCCAAACGATTGTGACAGGTGATACCAACTGTTATCGACTCGTTCATGGGGAAGGCGATGGCTGTACCGGCCTGATTCTGGATATGTATAATGGTGTGGTTGTGTTACAGGCTCACTCGATTGGTATGCATCGGGAGCGGGAACTGATTACCGACGCACTAAAAGCTGTTTTTGGCGATGAGCTGAAAGCTGTATATGATAAAAGCGCCGATACATTGCCTGATGAATACGGCGCTACCGTTACCAATGGTTATTTATATGGCCGCACACCTGTTCCACATCCAGTTCAGGAAAACGGCAATACCTTTCTAGTCGATTGGATAACAGGTCAGAAGACTGGTTTTTTCCTGGATCAGCGCGATAATAGAGCCTTACTGGCGCAGTACGCACACGGCAAAAAGGTGCTGAACGCCTTCTGTTATTCAGGTGGCTTTTCCGTCTATGCGCTCAAAGCGGGAGCTAGTTCCGTTCATTCGGTTGATGTATCGCAGAAAGCTATTGACCTGACTAATCGGAACGTAACCGCCAACTTTGGCGAAAACAGCCCCCATGAAGCCTTTGCGGAAGATGTCATGCATTATCTGAAAGGACACGATCACCAATATGATGTGGTAGTGCTTGACCCACCGGCGTTTGCTAAAAGTTTATCAGCCCGGCACCGTGCCGTTCAGGGCTATAAACGATTGAATGCTGAAGGGTTTCGACGGGTAGCCCAGGGGGGAATCCTGTTTACCTTCTCCTGCTCGCAGGTAGTCGACCGCGAATTGTTTTATAATACGATTGTGGCAGCCGCTATTGAAGCGGGTCGGCAGGTACGCGTACTGCATCATCTGAGCCAACCGGCCGACCATCCCGTCAGTTTATTTCACCCCGAAGGAGGGTATTTGAAGGGGTTGGTGTTGTGGGTGGAATAGAAGTGAAGAATAGCTTATAACCTTTTATTCTGCACTCTATACTTTTCATTCTTCACTATTAATTTCCTTTCCCTTAATTTTGACCCTTAACTGGGGTGCTGACTGTACTCTCCAGCCCGGCCGATCTTTCGTATAAACCGATATACACATAGCTAAATTATGGCTGAATTAATTCGAATGCCCAAAATGAGCGACACCATGACCGAAGGCGTCATTGCGGAGTGGCACAAGAAAGTGGGCGATAAAGTAAAGTCCGGCGATATACTGGCCGAAGTTGAAACCGATAAGGCAACCATGGATCTCGAATCGTATGAGGAAGGAACCCTGCTTTATATCGGTGTTGAAAAAGGCGCTTCTGTACCGGTCGATGGCGTATTGGCCGTGATCGGAGCCGAAGGTGAAGACTACAAAGCGTTACTCAGCGGGTCCAGTGGTGGAAGTCAGGAAGTAGCTCCTGCCTCCAGCACAGCACCTGCTCCGGCCAATAGCGTCAGCAACGAGGCTACCACAAAATTACCCGATCAGCAGGCTGTTTCAGCAGCTCCGGCTGAGAAAGTAAATGCTTCGGTCATTCGGATGCCGAAAATGAGCGACACCATGACTGAAGGAACCATCGTTGCCTGGCATAAAAAAGAAGGCGACACGGTAAAGTCGGGTGATGTATTGGCCGAGGTTGAAACCGATAAGGCAACCATGGACCTCGAAGCCTACGAAGAAGGCACATTGCTTTACATTGGTGTGAAAGAGGGTTCGTCGGTAGCCGTTGATGATGTTATCGCTGTTGTCGGAGAAAAAGGAGCAAACTTTAAAGTACTCCTTGAAGGAGGTGGCTCACCTGCTCCGGCTGCTACCGGTGAAGGTGGTAGTGCTACCGCTCAGCAAAATCCACAGACGAGTGTACCCGCCAACGCCGATACGGACTTATCGTATGCTGGTGCCTCCGGAGACGAACAAGGCTCAAATGGACGAGTCAAAGCATCCCCTCTGGCGAAGGCTATTGCTGCCGATAAAGGGATTAATCTGGCGCAGGTACATGGTACTGGTCCGGAAGGCCGTATTGTGAAGAGCGATGTAGAATCGTTTGTTCCTGGAGCTGCTCCGGCTGCTAAACCTGCACCAGCCCAACCAACGGCTCAGCCTGCACAGGTACCGGCCGCAACACCAACTCCTACGGCACCAGCAGTGCCTACACCTGCTGCAACATCCGTTGGGGGCGAATACGAAGATGTTCCGGTCAGTCAGATGCGGAAAACCATTGCCCGTCGCCTGAGCGAAAGTCTGTTTACCGCTCCACATTTCTACCTGACCATGGAAATCAACATGGACAAGGCGATGGAGTTGCGTGGTACGGTCAATGCCGTAAGTCCCGTAAAAGTATCGTTCAATGATTTCGTAATCAAAGCGGCTGCTCTGGCGTTGAAACAGCACCCGAATGTAAATTCGTCTTGGCTGGGTGATAAAATCCGTAAATATAAATACGTGAATATCGGTGTTGCCGTAGCCGTTGATGAAGGGCTGCTGGTGCCGGTTATTCGCAATGCCGATCAGAAAACGCTGTCGACCATTTCGGGCGAAGTAAAAGATCTGGCCGGTAAAGCAAAAGACAAAAAACTACAGCCGAAAGATTGGGAAGGTAGCACATTCTCGATCTCGAATCTGGGTATGTTTGGCATCGACGAGTTTACTGCGATCATCAACCCACCCGATTCCTGCATTCTGGCGATAGGCACGATCAAGCAGACTGTAAAGTTTGAGGGCGAGGTGGCTAAACCAACCAACGTCATGAAAGTAACGCTCTCCTGCGACCACCGCGTAGTGGATGGCGCTACAGGGGCTGCTTTCCTACAAACGGTGAAGCAACTGCTCGAAGATCCGATGCGGATGTTGGTATAAAAATGGGAACAAGGAAAAGGGACGAAGGGAGAAAAGGAATGCAAACGCAACTCCTTTTCTCCTTTCGTCCCTTTTCCTTGTTCCTCTAAAAATTTATATCGCTGCGGGCTCTAGAGCGCCTTGCAGTTTTTGTTCCAGTACGTTCTTGGGAACGGCACCGATTACTTTATCGACTAACTGACCGTTTTTGAAGATCATCAGCGTTGGGATGCTGCGGATACCAAATTTGGCTGGAACCTGCGAATGCTGGTCTACGTCCATTTTGGCGACAACGGCTTTCCCTTCGTATTCGCTGGCGAGTTGTTCAACAACCGGGCCTACCATCCGACAAGGGCCGCACCATTCAGCCCAGAAGTCTACTAAAACAGGTTTATCAGAATTTATGAGTTCGTTGAAGTTCGCGTCGGTTGCTTCTACGGCAAGTGATCCTGCTGCCATGAGTGAAAATAGTTTATTAGTTTAACTTGTTTCTCCCACATAAACCGTTTTCAGTCCGATTAGTTCCGAATCCTACGCCACCTTGCAGGTGACCCCGTCCATGGCTTCCAGCGCACGCAGGAAGGTGTTGGCCGGGAATACCTTCAGGGTTCGTGCCTGTAAACTGACCTCGATCCGTTCGATAGGGTCAATTACATTGAGCGACAGGGAGCAAGTGCCTGGATGCGCATTGACCAGTTCGTTGATCTGACTGATTAACTGGGCATTCACCGAATCCAGCGTTAGCGATACGCGGACTTCCTTACAGAATTTCTCGCGCATCTCGCTCAATAACCGAATGGTTATAGGTTTAAACTCCAGATTCTCGGAATTCCAGCGGTTTTGCGTTTTACCCGTAATGTGCAGAAAACGACCGACTTCAATATACTGCCCAAGACGAACGTAATCATCTCCAAAAAGGGCCATTTCTATAGAGGTGCTGTAATCCTCAATCTTGAAAATGCAGAACGGGTTACCGTTTTTGGCGATTTTCGTTTGCATGGCCGACACAATACCCGCCACTTTAATTTCAGGAGCCTTGATTTCGTAAATTTTGTCGAGCGTGCAATTACAAAAACCTTCCAGCTCGAGCTTAAACTCATCAAGCGGGTGGCCGGTAATGTAGAAACCCACCACATCTTTCTCGAATTTTAGCTTTTCGATCTGATTCCATTCGGGCACCGTTGGCGCTTTCGGGCGGGGTAGCATCGGTTCGCCACCGGTCAAAGCACCAAACAGCGACTGCTGCGCTGCGGCTTTCTCGGCGTGGTAGTTGTTGGCGTAACGGATTATTTTTTCCAGATAAGCACTGGTTTCCCCAACTGGAATGTCGAAGTACTGCGCCCGATGATACTCGTCAAGCGCATCGAACGCACCTGCATAAGCGAGCGATTCGAGGGTTTTCTTGTTAACGGTGCGGAGGTTGACCCGAATCGCAAAGTCAAAAATGTCTTTGTATGGACCACCTGCCTGCCGTTCCTCAATGATGGCTTCGACAGCCGCATCACCTGCCCCTTTGATACCACCCAATCCAAACCGGATTTCCCCTTTGTTATTCACACCAAATACACGCTCCGATTCGTTTACATCAGGGCCAAGTACGGGAATGCCAAGGTTTTTACATTCTTCGAGGAAGAACGTGATCTTTTCAATGTTGCCTAAGCTACTGGTTAATACGGCAGCCATGTATTCTGACTGGTAGTACGTTTTCAGATAAGCCGTCTGGTAGGCGACAAACGCGTAACAGGTCGAGTGCGATTTATTGAACGCGTAGGATGCGAAGGCTTCCCAGTCGGTCCAGATTTTCTCGCAGGTTTTTAGGGGAAGATTATTGGCCGAACAACCGTCCATAAATTTGCCCTTCATCTTATCGAGGGTCGCCCGGTCTTTCTTACCCATCGCTTTCCGCAGCACGTCGGCATCCCCTTTGGTGAAGTTGCCCAGCTTCTGCGACAGCAGCATCAATTGCTCCTGATAAACCGTAATGCCGTAGGTATCGGCCAGGAATTCCTCCATTTCGGGGAGGTCGTACTTCACTTCTTCGCGGCCATGTTTGCGGGCAATGTAGTTAGGGATATAAGCAATTGGGCCGGGTCGGTAGAGGGCATTCATCGCAATGAGGTCCCCGAAGCGGTCAGGCTTCAGGTCTTTCATGTGCTTCTTCATTCCGTCGGATTCGAACTGGAAAATAGCGTTGGTTTCACCCCGCTGGAACAGTTCATAAGCCTTAGGGTCGTCTAACGGAATATCGTCAATGTCGGTTTCAACACCGTTGATAAAAAAGCCCCCGTGATTTTGCTTGATGAGCCGCAGGCATTCTTTAATGATGGTGAGGTTGCGAAGACCCAAAAAGTCCATCTTAATAACCCCCGCATCCTCAATAACCTTTCCCTCATATTGGGTTATAATCAGGTTCGTATCTTTGGATGTTGATACCGGCACGATGTTCGACAGATCATCGGGGGCAATGATGATTCCGGCAGCATGAACACCCGTGTTTCGTACGGTTCCTTCCAGTCGACGCGCCTGTTGCAGTACGTTCTGCACTTTCTCCGTATCGATCAGCTTCATAGCCCGCCCTACCGACTGATCGCCCGCTTCGAGAGCCCGCATCCGTTTTACGTTCTCGACCTCATCGGGCTGAATAACGCTCGCAAGTCCACCAGGCCCATCGATAGGGTCCTCGAAGATTCGCTTGAGTGTCATGTTATACGTTGGCTTATCGGGCACGAGTTTGGCCAGCGCGTTGGCATCGGGGAGCGGAAGGTCCATTACCCGCCCTACATCTTTAATCGACGATTTAGCGGCCATCGTACCATACGTAACAATCGCGGCTACCTGTTGCTTTCCGTATTTATCGACCACGTAATCGATTACCCGCTGACGGCCTTCGTCGTCGAAGTCCGTATCAATATCGGGCATTGACTTCCGGTCGGGGTTGAGGAAACGCTCGAACAGCAGGTCGTACTTAATGGGGTCAATATTGGTAATCCCAATGCAATAAGCGACAGCACTACCGGCGGCACTTCCCCGGCCAGGGCCTACCATCACGCCCAGATCACGGCCAGCCTTGATGAAGTCGGCTACGATGAGGAAGTACCCGGCAAATCCCATTGTCTTGATCGTGAATAGCTCAAAGTCAAGTCGTTCCTGGGCTTTCTGGTCAATTTCGCCCCAGCGTTTTTTCGCTCCTTCAAAGGTCAGGTGCTTGAGGTACTCCCACTGGTTAGCAACGTCGTCGGTATGGATCTGAAATTCCTGGGGAATTGGGAAGTTGGGCAGCAGAATATCCCGCTTGAGTTTCAACACCTCAACCTTATCGACAATCTCGTTGGTGTTGTCGATGGCTTCGGGTAGATCATGAAACAACGTGCTCATTTCCTGCGTGTTCTTGAAATAGAACTGATCAGAAAAGAATGCAAAGCGTGTATTCTTGGGCATAGCCTCTTCGTCGTTGAACTCCTTCATCGACGGTGTGCTTTGCTTTTCGCCCGTATTCACGCAGAGCAGAATATCGTGCGCTACCCAGTCATCGCGGTCTACATAGTGCGAATCATTGGAAGCAATAATCTTGACGTTGTATTTCCGGGCGAACTTGACCAGCACTTCATTGGCTTTGATCTGATCGGGAATTTCGTGCCGTTGTAATTCAACATAGTAGTCTTCGCCAAACCGATCGAGCCACCACTTAAATTCGATTTCGGCAGCCTCTTCGCCTTTTTTCAGGATCGTTTTCGGCACAATGGCACCGATGCAACAGGTCGTTGCAATGAGCCCTTCCTTATACTTATCGATTAGCGCCTTGGTTACGCGTGGGTATTTGCCGTAAAGCCCTTCCATATAACCCAGCGAACAAAGTTTCGCCAGGTTTTTGTAGCCCTGCGGATTTTTGGCCAGTAGCAGTTGGTGATAGCGAATGTCCTTCTGCTCTTTGGTAAACTGCTTGCGCGTATGATCGTCCACCACATAAAATTCACACCCCACAATCGGTTTGATACCCTGCTTACTGGCTTCGGCAACAAACTCGAATACACCAAACATATTGCCATGGTCGGTGATAGCAACGGCGGGCATATTGTCGGCTTTGGCCTTCTTAATCAGCTTCTTAATGTCGGCCTGCCCGTCGAGCAGGGAGTATTGGGTATGGCAGTGGAGGTGGGAGAATTGCATGGGTCTAAACTTTCTGAACCAGGATTTATATGATTTTCCTGATTAACGGGATTTTGTTCCTTTGGTAAAAATAGGAAATCCGGCTAGGACAGTAATAGTGCAAGACAAGGATTTTTTGAACGAGTTCTGTAATCGGTTGAGGATGAAAAGCATTCTTGTCAACCTATACTAAAGTTCGAACGGCTTGTATAACCTTGTCTTTCACTTGCGGCCATGTGATGTTTTTTAGGGTAACCGGGTCTGTCTGTTGATCTGCGTCGTCAAAATAGGTTAATGAACGAATCACATAGCCAGGGTCGCTGTTAGGATATTTCACTATAAACCAGTGGAGCATCTCTGTTAAGGAGAAGTGATTGAGCAGTTCGGCTATATCCCAAAAATCCTTTTTGGCTCCGCGTCCACTAACCGCTCCTAATTTCATAGCGATAATGTCTTCAAGAGACCATAACCGAATACCCTCATCTTGAATAAATGGGCTAAGGACCGGATAACGATGGGCCAGTAGGTCAACCTTAACTCCGTCAATCAGGAGACTCAGCGTATGTCTGGCTTCGTCTGTTTTGATTAAAGTGGGAAATTCAGTTACGAGTTCATCAAATACTTCCTGCTCAGAAAAGGCTCGATCGGTAAACAAGTCGAGGTCTACGGATAAACGATGTCCAAATTGGAGGGCTAAATTAGTTCCGCCTGCTAACGCAAATGGATCAAGCAATGGGTGTTGCATGAGTCGCTTTAGTAATTCCAGGGTTGTTGGCTCGACTGTTGACGGGTGTAGCATCGGAACTGTTGGGGAGAGAGAGCAAAAATGGCGCAGCAGAATGACAGGGTTTTCTTTTTTAAATAAGCAGCCTGAATAACTTCTGCTTTAACCCGCTCGTGACCGTAATAGTGCAGAATTTCAAGAATATCAGCCCATAGCCCATAGTTCATTACCTTCTCAATAATGAACTGAGCATTAACTTCATAGTCAAGCTTCTGCATATCCACATCCCAGAAAGCTGTAGGAGAAAGGTTAGGGTGTGAAGTCATAGAGGAAATGCTGCATCTAGAATTTGTTGCTTTCGTAAAAATAGAAAATCTAGTGAGTTCTATAGACAGCGTAGTTTAAGATTAATTGAGCCATCTTACGACAAGATACCCGAAGGTGCAGGATGGATGAGTTAACAAGACTGTCCATCTTGCACCTTAAAATCCGGCAGATCCTACGGCTGAATCTTATTCAAAATGAAAAAAAACCTTATTGCGCTCGCTTTTACGCTTATTGGAAGTGTACAGCTTATAGCCCAAAAGACAACAAATACCTCCTTTCCTGATGGGAGTCCGATAAGCAACTGGTTTACGACTATACAAAAAGTGAGCCTTGCCCAGCTCGGGAGGGCGTACGTGATTACGGACTTTGGAGTAAAGCAAGACAGTACGCTGGTGCAGACGGTAGCCATTCAGAAGGCTATCGATGCTGCCGCGCAAAAAGGCGGAGGTGTGATCGTGATTCCGAAGGGGACATTCATGAGCGGAGCCCTCTTCTTCAAGCCGAAAACCCATCTGTATGTATCGGAAGGAGCAGTGCTGAAAGGCTCTGATAATATTGCCGACTACCCAAAGTTACCATCTCGAATGGAGGGGCAAAGTCTGGATTATTTTGCCGCGCTGGTCAATGCTTATCAGGTGAATGGCTTTACCATTTCGGGCAAAGGGACAATTGACGGCAATGGTTTACACTTCTGGGAAGCGTTTTGGGCCCGGCGTAAAGAAAATCCGAACTGCACCAATTTGGAAGTGTCGCGTCCTCGGCTGGTGTTTATCTGGAAATGTACTAACGTGCAGGTGCAGGATGTCAAACTGCACAATGCCGGTTTCTGGACCAGTCATTACTACCAGTGCCAGAACGTGAAAGTGCTGGATGCCCATATTTATTCGCCCTACAAACCTGTGAAAGCCCCTAGTACAGATGCCATTGACATTGATGCCTGTAACAATGTATTGATCAAAGGTTGTTATATGTCGGTAAATGATGATGCTATTGCCCTGAAAGGTGGTAAAGGTCCCTGGGCTGATCGGGTGCCGAACAATGGAGCTAATACAAACATCATCATTGAAGACTGTGAATTTGGTTTCTGCCATTCGGCGCTCACCTGCGGAAGCGAAGCTATTCACAACCGGAATATTGTGATGCGCAACTGCCATGTCAGCGAGGCCAGCCGGGTGTTGTGGCTCAAGATGCGGCCCGATACACCACAGCTTTATGAATACATTACCGTGGAAAATATAAAAGGACAGGCGCGTAGTCTTTTATACGCAAAACCCTGGACTCAGTTTTTTGACCTACAGGGCCGTAAAGACATCCCGATCTCGTTCTCCGATCATGTAACGCTGAAAAACATTGAACTTAACTGTGATACGTTCTTTGATGTGGCGGTCTCTGAAAACGACAAACTGACCAACTTCACCTTCGAGAACTTCAGGGTCGAAAGCAAAAATGCGGCTATCGACAAACGGGTTGTCTGGGGACTTACTCTCAAAAATGTGCGAGTTAACGATAAGCTGATAGAGTAAGAAATACAGGCAGGCTACTGTTTCTGTAAGGCCCAGACGTAACAGCCTGAACTGGCTGTAGGCCGTTTTACAAACGAAAAAACTGGAGATGGGTAGTCTTTCCCACCACAGTTAAGGGTAACCTGAACCACGAATTTGGGTGCGTTTTGGAGTATGGTTTCGGAAATAATAATCTGATTATTCGACGCATTTTTATACGTACTTTTTGTCAGATCATTGGAAAGGGTGTCTTTCTGGACGTAAATGTCATAGATGAGTTGATTTGACGAGTTGCCCTGATAATCAGAAGCGACCAGCAGAGCACCTGGGTAACCACTTTCGCAGGGAGCCTGTGCTACTAAGGTCGCTGGCGGTTGACAGCCAGTCGTTTGGGGATCATTAGTTGCCTGTTTGCAATCCGTTATAAACAGGATGCTTGCCCAAAGAAGAGTGATGCGCAGGATCTTTATCATGTCAAGCTGAATTGCCTGAACAGGATAACTCTTAAAGAATAAAATTGTCTATACTATCAGCTAATAAATTAATGAAAGCCGATTTTTGTAGCGTATAATTTTAAAAATGCCTATAAATTCACACTTTTTAGGCCTGTTTATACCTAAAAAACATGGCACAGCGTTTGATAGAAAAGCTGTGAACATAACCCATCGCTAATCATACTATCATGGCTACTCATTACGCCGTTCGATCCTTTTGCACTACGTTACTAGCCCTACTGGCTATTGGTTTCCTGGCTACATCCTGTAAAAAAAATGGAGGCACTGATGTTGTCGATCCCCGCGATCAATACTTGGGAGTATATACCGGAAATTACCGATCAACGCTTTACATAAATAACACCTTGCCCGCCAGTGACCCTGAAGTGGGTACGGTCCAGATTACGGTTGCCAAAGCTCAGGCGGATAATCAGGTTTCGCTGGAACTACTCTTCAATGGGGCAACCAAGCAGACTGTGACAGCCGAATTGACCAACGCTACGTTTACGATTGTGGATAAAAACAGCGAGCCTCTTGTCTTTGGTGGTAAAACCTACGATGCTCAATATGTAGCTCAGGGCCAGTTTGTGGTACAGGAGAAAACGTTTACGCTCAATACAACCGCCGAAACCGTACAACTGGGCGTTACCCTCACCAAACGGGGAGATATTACTGGTACGAAGAAGTAACGTAAATGACCAATCAGTTGATCGAACCATCTGATACCCGATTACGAACCGGCCATTGGCCGGTTTTTTTTATGCACTCGTCAAGTGCGGTAGAATACCGAAAGGCTATTCTTTGAAAGGAAACGAACCATTGCATTTTAACCAATAGGTCTATTCCTGACTATGAAATACATCTTAATGTTTTGCCTGGCTGTCTGCTACCATGGTTTGTGGGCACAGACACCCGTTGCTCCATCGGCTGCCGCTACTGCCTCAACAGCTACTAAACCAGCATCGGCAGATGAAAAAGCAGTTATTGCTACCGAAAAAAAGCGATTTACTGCCCAGATTGATAAAGACTTTGCTGTGCTGGATCGCGTACTGGCCAGTGATATGATTTATAATCACTCAAGTGGCGTATCCGACACCAAAACGTCATTTGTCGAGTCGATCCGGGATGGAAAAACCGTCTACCAGGCCATTGATATAGAAGAGCAAAAAGTCCGTGTTTATGGCAATACAGCTGTCATCAACGGGCTATGCATGCTCAAAGCGACCAGCAATGGTAATCCAGTCAATAACCACCTGCGCTATCTGTCGGTCTATGTAAAAAAAGGCGGGCAGTGGCAAATGGTAGCCTGGCAGTCGCTGAAACTGGCTTATTAATCCGAACCGGGATTTATATGATTAAACTGACCGACTGTGATTGCTTTTGAAGAAAGCGTTAATACAAAATCATAGTCGGTCAGTTCAATCATATAAATCCTGGTTCAGACTTTCAAAAACTCGCGCAGTTCTGTGGCATCGTGCGGATTCATTCGTCCGGCCAGAACCAGCCGGAGTTGCCGACGGCGAAGGGCACTGTCGTAGCGGGCTTTTTCGTCGGCCGTTTCAGGAATCACAGCGGGTACTTCAATTGGTCGGCCACTTTGGTCAACGGCCACAAAGGTGTAAAAGGCACTGTTGGTGCTGACTCGAATCCCAGCCGGAATATCTTCGGCCCATACCTCGATAAATACTTCCATCGACGAGCTGAAGGCGCGGGTTACCTGTGCTTTCATGGTCACGATATTGCCCAGCCGGATGGGTTCCGAAAAGGAGACATTGTCGACCGAAGCCGTCACGACAATTCGATTTGAGTGTTTTTGAGCCGCAATTGCTGCGGCAATGTCCATGAAGTGCAGTAGGCGCCCGCCCATCAGATTGTTCAGGGTGTTGGTATCATTGGGAAGTACCATTTCGGTCATAACCGTCATGGATTCTCGGGCAAATTTTGGTTGAGGCATTTTTATTGTCGTTAATGAAAGTAGTTAGTAGTTAGGAGCGAGGAGTGAGAATGGCTGTCGCATTCTATTGCTTTCGCGTCAGCCTTCTCACTCCTCGCTCCTAACTCCTCGCTACTGTAGTACAAAGCAATTATAAAACGGTTATAATCAATAACTGCCTGCCAAACAAATCTACTGGATTGTCGTTCTTTGAATGCGAGTACCCTGTTTTGAATACATTCACCAATTTCCAATCAATCATGCACACTCAACGTCAGGCCCCCATGCTACGAAGCTGGGGCTTGTTAGGCGCCTTTGCCATCGTTCTGACACTATTCTTTTCAGCCTGTAAGAAAGACGACAGTAATCCTCCAACACTGTCAACCATTAATGAGTTAATTAGTACGGGTAGTCAGTTTACCTTGCTGAAAGCGGCTGTGGCTAAAGCTGGGTTTGATGCAACCCTGAGCCAGGCCGGAACGTACACCGTATTTGCCCCGACTGATGCCGCGTTTAAACTGTTAGGATACGGGGATGTTAATGCCATTAACTCAGCATCGACTGATCTGATTAAAGCCATTTTACAATACCATGTGCTGAGTACTCGGGTCGCTTCTGCCGATCTTCCCGTTGGCGTAAATACACCTCAGCAAACCCTGGCTGGTGCACCTGTTTATATGTCAAGAGTGACGTCGGCCTCCTCAACGACCACATCGGTTACGTCGAGTACAATTTCGATCAACGGAGCCCACATTTTACAGGCCGATGGACAGGCTAGTAACGGCGTTGTTTATGCCATTGATCGGGTATTGATCCCCCCCGCCTTTGGCGATATTGCCGCAACGATTCAAAATATTCCATTGCTGATTCCATCGGCATCGTTTAAGCTGCTTCAGGCGGCAGTTGCCAAAACGGGTGCCGTAAGTTCACTGACAGCCGCTGGGCCGGTTACCGTTTTTGCCCCGACCGATGCCGCTTTTAAAGCCGTAGGTTATGACTCAGCAGCTATCGCAAAAGCCACCGTTCCAGCCCTGACCAGCGTTCTCAGTTATCATTTGTTAGGAGGTCGTGTGTATACCCCATTGATTACCAATGGTTCCAGTCTGACAACTCAGCAAGGAGGTACCATTACGGCTGGTATCAGCACAACCGCTCTGACGATAACGGGTAAAGGCAACGGAGGGACCGCTTCCAACATTACCGGCCCCGACATTACTGCTACCAACGGTGTGGTACATATCATCGACCGGCTGTTGTTACCACAGTAAATGGCTTAAACGCAAAGGCGCTGAGGTTCCGCAAAGATCGTAAGGAAGAACATTATCTATCTTTGCGATCTTTGCGGAACCTCAGCACCTTTGCGTTTAAGCCCTATTTTAACGGAATCAAAACCCGTCGGAAGGTGTTTTATACATACGTAATTTCTCTCCTGAATTCGTCAATTTGTTTACTCGAAAGCGCTTGATTGTCCGTAAGTCTTTCGACCTTTGGCGAATTGATTTGTGACTCCTATCGAATGGCCAAACCACAGAAAAAACTCTTTTTATTAGACGCGCTGGCTCTGATTTACCGCGCTCATTTTGCCTTTAATAAAGCGCCCCGTATTTCGTCGCGCGGGGTCAATACGTCAGCCGTGTTCGGATTTATGAACGCTATGATCGAGGTGCTGACTAAAGAAAAACCCACCCATATCGGTGTGGCCTTCGATTCGGCCAAGAAGACCTTCCGGCATGAACAGTTCCCGATGTATAAGGCTACCCGCCAATCGCAACCCGAAGATATTAGTGTAGCTATGCCGTATATCAAGCGGATTGTAGAGGCCATGCATATCCCGATTCTGATTCTGGAAGGATACGAAGCCGACGATATTATCGGGACCATCGCCAAGAAAGCAGCACTGGCTGATTTTGAGGTGTATATGATGACGCCCGACAAAGATTACGGTCAGTTAGTCGAAGAGCATATCCATATTTACAAGCCGGCCTTTATGGGCAAACCGGCCGAAAAGCTGGGCGTACAGGAAGTACTGGATCGTTGGCAAATCGAACGGATTGAGCAGGTGACGGATATGCTTGGCCTGATGGGCGATTCGGTCGATAACATTCCGGGTATTCCGGGTATTGGCGAAAAAACGGCGCAGAAACTCATCGCCGACTTCGGATCGATTGAAAACCTGATTGCCAACGCCGATCAACTGAAAGGCAAGCAGAAAGAAAACGTTGTCAACTTTGCCCAGCAAGGGTTACTGTCGAAGCAACTGGCGACCATTCATCTGGACGTTCCTGTCGACTTCGATGAAGATAAACTTCGGCATACCGAATACGATAAACCGAGATTATCGGCTTTGCTGGATGAACTGGAATTCCGGCAGATGAAAACCCGGCTACTTGGAGCCGATTACGACGAGAAACCGCTACCAGAAGCATTCAAAGCGGGTGGTAAATCGGGACAGATGAACCTGTTCGATTCACCGAGTGATTCGTCGCCGGCGTTCCTACCATTCCCAAATATGAGTGCGGTAAATCCCTCAGGAGCGGATGATTTGCCGTTTGATTTTGATGGTAAGCCCTCACCTCCGGCCCCTCTCCCAAAACAGGAGAGGGGGGCTGGACGGTCCAGCGGTTCGGGGAAAGAAACTCCGGTTAAGGTGCCAGTGGCGTCGGGTACAGAAGCTACGCCAGGCAAGGTTACCGAAACCATTACGACCGACGATAAACCGGGAGCAGAAGTGACCGAAGAACCGGCTTATCTCGATGTTTATCCAGACTATGAACTGGACGAAAACCAGCCCGAACGTCGGAAAACGATTCTGTCGGTCAAGCACGATTATCGGCTGGTCGATACGCCCGAATTGCGGGCGAGTCTGGTGCATTACCTGAACCTTCAGGAGAGTATCTGTTTCGATTCGGAAACGACGGCTATTGACCCTGTCGAAGCTGACCTGGTTGGGTTATCGTTTGCCTATCGCACGGGCGAAGCCTTCTATGTGCCCGTCCCCGAAGACCGGGCTGAAGCGCAGGCCGTTGTCG
Source organism: Spirosoma gilvum (assembly GCF_054776815.1). Taxonomy (NCBI): domain Bacteria; kingdom Pseudomonadati; phylum Bacteroidota; class Cytophagia; order Cytophagales; family Cytophagaceae; genus Spirosoma; species Spirosoma gilvum. The sequence continues at coordinate 208,679 of NZ_BAAHBH010000003.1, forward strand.
ATCAGTTTAAACCTGTCCTGGAAAATCCAGCCATCCATAAGATTGGGCAAAACCTGAAGTACGACCTGCTGATGCTGAAAAAGTATGGTGTGGAAGTACAGGGTAAACTGTTCGATACAATGATTGCCCACTACCTCATTGAGCCCGAAATGCGCCATAACATGGACATGATGGCCATGACGTACCTGAACTACAGCCCGGTCGAAATCGAATCGCTAATCGGTAAAAAAGGCAAAGGTCAGCTCACCATGCGCGATGTAGATGTTCAGAAAGTGGTGGATTATGCCGGTGAAGATGCTGACGTTACCCTGCAACTGAAAGAAACCTTTGCTCCCCGGCTCGAAAAAGACAACCTGTACAAACTATTCGATCAGGTTGAAATGCCGCTCGTTCGCGTCCTGACCGATCTGGAACTCGAAGGCGTGACCATCGACACCAACGCGCTAGCCGAACTGTCGGCTACGCTGGAGGTCGATATGCGTCAGGTACAGCAGGAGATCTTCGACATTGCTGGTGAACCGTTCAACATCGGTTCGCCAAAGCAGTTGGGCGAAGTGCTATTTGAAAAGTTGAAGCTTGATAAGAACGCCAAAAAGACCAAAACGGGTCAGTATGCTACGGGCGAAGAAATCCTGTCGAAGCTGGAAGTAGAGCACGAGATTGCCCGGAAGATTCTGGACTACCGTGAACTGGTCAAGCTTAAAAATACGTATGTCGACGTACTGCCAACCCTGATCAGCAAGCGAACGGGCCGTATTCATACATCCTTCAATCAGGCGGTAGCGGCTACTGGACGGTTGTCGTCGGTGAATCCGAACCTGCAAAACATTCCGATCCGTACCCCACGCGGGCAGGAGATTCGGAAAGCATTTGTACCTCGTGGACCAGAGTTTCTGATTATGTCGGCCGACTATTCACAGATTGAGCTGCGGATCATGGCGGCTTTCAGTGGCGATAAAACCATGCTGGATGCGTTCAACAACGGCGTCGATATTCATACCCAGACGGCCAGCAAAGTTTTCCATGTAGGGCTGGATGAGGTAACGAGCGATATGCGTCGGAAAGCCAAGACGATCAACTTTGGGATTATCTATGGCATTTCATCCTTCGGTTTGTCGCAGCGCCTGAAGATTCCCCGTAAAGAAGCCGCTCAGATCATTGAGGAGTATTTTGCGGGTTTCCCGGCCGTAAAAGATTACATCGATCAATGCATCGAAAAAGCACGCGGATTTGGCTATGCAGAAACGATTCTGGGCCGCCGACGGTACCTGCGCGACATTAACTCCCGCAACCAGACCGACCGGATGTTTGCCGAGCGTAACGCCGTGAATGCGCCTATTCAGGGAAGTGCTGCCGATATGCTCAAAATTGCCATGATTCGCATCCACGAGTTCATGCAGCAGGAGCGATTGAAGTCAAAAATGATCCTGACTGTCCACGACGAACTCGTATTCGACGCCCATCGCGATGAAATAGAGTTACTAAGCACTCGCGTTAACGACATTATGAAAAACGCCATCCCCATGGCCGTTCGAATGGAAACCGGCATCGGTGTCGGTGAAAACTGGCTGCTGGCACACTGATCAGGTAAAATGATCTCACTTTGTCATTCTGAGGAACGAAGAATCTCAAGCCTAACTCATGAGAAGTTTGAGAGTCTTCGTTCCTCAGAATGACAAAATCTCAGTTCGGATAACTGTAGTGATTGAAAATAGTTAAACACGCTTATCAATATAGACCTGCTTTAATCATGTATTAGAGCAGGTTTTTTTGTGCCGAAAAACAGGGTAGCTGATTCTTCATCAGAACGGGCGCGATAGGTCGGGCAAACGGGTCCCCAAAAACTGAAAATGTGTATTGTAAGCATCCAGAAAACGGAATTCCTGAGTTAAATCTTAACCAATCATAACGATCATAGAAACCTGCGTTCTATTTTATTACTGCGTCATAATTGGATTCGCTGGCCAATAAGTTTGAACATTCGTAGGCTGAGGAACAATTTTGTACTTTTTCTATTTGCGTAATAGTATACTGTTCGGTAGGCGAATGGTAGTGTGAGTTTTTTAAGATTGACTCACTCACAAGCTGTTAGTAAATAGAACGCTGCAAAATGAAAAAAAGCTTATTGCCTCTCACCATCGGAGGCTTCGGAATCGGCATGACCGAGTTCGTTATGATGGGGATTCTGCCTGATATTGCTACTGCCTTACATATTTCGATTCCGACGGCTGGGCACCTGATTTCGTCCTACGCACTGGGTGTGGTGCTGGGTGCTCCGCTGCTGGTGGGTATTGCCGGAAACTACCCACCGAAGAAGATTCTGCTGGGCCTGATGGCGCTGTTTACATTCTGTAATGCCCTCTCGGCTTTCGCCCCGAACTACGAAACCATGATGATTACCCGGCTGTTGTCGGGCTTACCGCATGGGGCATTCTTTGGCGTGGGGGCGGTGGTTGCCAGTCGGCTGGCGGGTCGTGGCAAAGAAGCACAGGCTATTTCGATGATGTTTGCCGGACTTACTGTTGCCAATATCATTGGCGTGCCGCTGGGAACCTACATTGGTCATACCATGAGCTGGCGTCTGACGTTTCTGATCATTGCCGGTGTTGGACTGATTACGATGGCCAGCATTCAGAAACTGCTTCCCGATATGCCGGTTATGGGAGAATCGAACCTTCGAAAAGATCTGAAATTGTTCACGTACGTAGAGCCTTGGTTGATTCTGGGCATCACGGCCATCGGCACAGGCGGACTGTTTGCCTGGTTCAGCTATATCGCTCCATTACTGACCGAAGTAGCCGGTTTTGAGAGCAGTCAGATTACCTGGATTCTGGTGCTTGCGGGTCTGGGAATGGCGGTCGGAAACCTGATTGCCGGTCGTACAGCCGATCTGATTTCGCCCATTAAAGCGACGGCCTTGTTTCTGCTACTGATGGTGCTTTCGCTGACGATCGTCTATTTTGTAGCTCCTTTCAAAGTGCCTTTACTGGTTATGACGTTCATAACAGGGGCTATTGCGTTTTCGCTGGGGGCACCGATTCAGATTTTGATGATTCGGGCTTCTAATGGTTCCGAAATGCTGGCGTCGTCGGTGAGCCAGGCTGGGTTCAATATGGGTAATGCGCTGGGAGCCTATCTGGGTGGCCTGCCCATTGCAGCCGGCATGGGGTATACCTCGCCAATGTGGGTTGGTGCTATGCTCGCGCTCACGGGCTTTGGCATGGCGGTAATCATGTATTTCCGCCAGAAACATGCCGAACAATATGAATTGGCGACGGGTCACTGAGGCTTACCGTTTGAACAATAGTTTGCAGAAAAAAATAAGGGATTCCGTACATTGAGACGGAATCCCTTATTTTTTCTAAACCTAAACATTGCATGGACTTTCTGTTAGTGCTGTTCATTCTGGCGATTATCGTCCTTTATCTTTCTGTAGTCATTGTCCGGCAGGGGACAGTGGCTGTTGTTACAGTTTTTGGGAAATACACCCGCGTCATGACGCCGGGCCTGAACTTCAAAATCCCATTTATCGAATTCATTTACCGCCGTATCTCAATCCAGAACCGATCGGTCGAACTGGCGTTTCAGGCTATTACAGCCGATCAGGCCAATGTCAATTTTAAAGCCATGCTGGTCTATTCGGTGCTAAATCAGGCCGAGGAGACGATCAAAAATGTAGCCTTTAAATTTATCGATGAAGCCTCCTTTATGCAGGCGTTGATTCGAACCATCGAAGGATCTATTCGCAGCTTTGTTGCCACGAAGCGCCAGTCCGAAATTCTAGCCCTCCGTTCCGAAATTATCGAGCACGTGAAGTCGCAGATCGATGCGCTGCTCGAAAGTTGGGGCTACCATCTTATTGATCTTCAGTTAAATGACATTGCCTTTGATGAAGTCATCATGCGGTCGATGGCGCAGGTAGTAGCCTCCTCGAACCTAAAAGCGGCTGCCGAAAACGAAGGTCAGGCGTTGTTGATCACCAAAACCAAAGCCGCTCAGGCTGAAGGGAATGCCATTCAGATTTCGGCCGAAGCCGAGAAAACAGCTTCGCAACTCCGTGGACAAGGGGTTGCGTTATTCCGCGAAGAAGTGGCCAAAGGGATGGCTGAATCGGCTCGGGTAATGAATGAGGCCAAGCTGGATGCATCGTTGATTCTGTTCTCGATCTGGACCGAAGCCATCAAGCATTTTGCCGAAAATGGTAAAGGAAACGTCATTTTCCTCGATGGATCAACCGAAGGCATGGACAAAACGATGCAACAGCTAATGGCCATTCAGAAATTGAACAATGATGGCGACCCTAATGGGATTGTACCGTCGGCAAAACGTTGAACATAGTTTACAGTATTCGGTTTACCATTTACGGTAGGCTGGCACGTCATCGCGTTTATGCGTCAGTCCACCGAATACCGTAAACCGAATACTGTAAACCTATGACAAACCTGCTTTTCCCTACCGATTTTTCTACGAATACGATGGCGGCTCAGGATTGGGTACGCCTGTTTGCCCATAAAACGGGTGCCACGGTCACGCTGTTGCACGTGTATCAGCCTATGATTCCTGATACTACGTTTCCAACCGTGGGCGGTATTAGCGATCCGGGCCTAGGGTCGGTGGCCGCTTTGGAACTGGAAGAACTAAGTCGGCAACGGCTGGATGAGCTGGCTGACAGATTACGGGCCGAAGGGTTATCCGTCGATGTTGACTGGCGGATTGGGCTAGTGGACGATAGTATTCTGGAAGCGGCCCGTGACCACTCGGCCGATTTAATTGTGATGGGCCGGAGTGACTTAAGCACGTTCTTCGATCGAGTAGCCGGAAGCGCCGTGTCGGATGTGGCCGACGAAGCTCGTTGCCCCGTATTGATTGTGCCAACTCCAACTACAGGCAAAGGAGAAGCCATTCGCCCGGCGCAGGTGCGGACGATTGCGTATGCCATGCAACCCCAAACGACGAGGTCGCTGGTGGAAGATCAAACCGAGTCGCTGGTGAAGGCCTTTAATGCTGAGTTGCTTATAGTGACTGAAGATAAACTCGATACAATTCATGCCGATCTCATTGTTCTTCAGTTGTATCCTCAGGAAGGCTTTTTAGATAAGCTATTCCATCCCAATCCTGTAGCATCGCTGATCGAAAAGTCGGATGTGCCAGTACTGGTTTATCACCAGCCTGAATAGGGCAGGAGGGTCTTATGCATTATTCAACTCCATAAAATACAGATCAAGTCCCGGCGCCCAGAAATCGGGTTTGGTGTATTGGATCTGAAATCCGAATTTCTCGAAAAAGCGGTAAGCAACCTGTGATGTCCGACATTCGATCCGCCGGACAGTAGGTTGTTTCTGGATAAGTCCGAGATTATAGATTAATAAGGCACTGCCAATCCCTAAGCCATTCAACTCCGGGTCGGTGAGAATCCAGCAGATGTGGGCGACAGTCTGATCATCCGAAAAATAGTGTCCGCAAGCGCCAACTACTGAGCCATTCAGTTCGGCGACGAAGTAAGGGTCAGTATAGGTTTGCAGAAACTCAGCGTATTCATCCCGTTCGTTTTCGCCGAAGGCCGCAGGCACATTCTTACTGAAAACTTCCAAAAGCGGCTCAATATCGGTTTGAGTAAACAGACGGATGGTCATCAGAATGGTTTATTCGTTTAGGGCGCGGCAAGTTGGCTGGTGGTGAACTGGGAAATTGCAGGAATTGGCGATAAAGCAAAGCTGGTTGGCCTTATGATGAAGTTGGTTGGCCTTTTCGATCATCGACGCATCGGCGACCACAACAGAGGGATATAAAGTGACTTCCGTAAAATGTCCACCACCATCCGACGTCTCGACCATAGTGCCTTTGGCTGTATCAGTATAATCGACCACAACAACGCCCGCATCCGTACAAACATGCAGATACCAGAGCATGTGGCAGGTAGACAAAGAAGCTACCAATAGCTCTTCTGGATTATACCGGGTTTTGTCGCCCCGAAAAGCAGGGTCCGATGAACCGGGAATGTCGGGTTTGTTAGCGGCCGAGATTACATGTGACCGCTCGTATTGCCGGTAGCCGCTGGTGCCTTCTCCTGTATTTCCGGTCCAGGTTGTCTTGATTTCGTATTGATGTTGCTTCGCCATGAGGAAGTAATTTTTGTCAGGTGTAGTCAAGAATAGTCAAGTATTGCGACTTCTTACCACCCTTGACTATTCTTGACTACACCTGACAATACTTGACTATACTATTCATTTGTTTCACCCCCAATAGGGCCATAAAATAAAACCCAGGTAGCAAAGTCGTCGGTAAAATTCTCGAATCGGTGATCCACACCGGCTGGCACAAAGAGCAGATCACCCGGTTTGACGGGTCTAGGAGTCCCCGCATACAGAAATGTACCACTACCTGAGGTAATCACATATACTTCATCGCGCTGGTGAGGCTGCTGCTTGTCGATTCGATCCGGTTTGTAATATTCAACAACCAGGCTACCATGACTGAACAGCTCAACAAATTCGGTAGAAACCGTCTTTAGTTGACGGACACCATCTTCGGGCGAAAATAGGCTATTTGCTGGTTGAGCCATCTATAATTCTGGTTTATACGAACGGACTCATTTCCCTTTATCAATGGCCATTCGCACGGCAAGGCCAGTCAGAATACTGGCCATGACCCATTTCTGGACCCGAATATAACCCGGACGGGCCTGAAACCAACGGGCCATCCGAGAAGCCGACAGCACAATGGCCAGATTAATCGTCGCGCTGATGAGCAGTTGGGTGACGCCAAGTTGAACATTCTGCGTCCATAACGAACCGTATTCGGGACGGGTGAACTGCGGAAAGAATGAAACATAAAATACGGCCACTTTCGGATTGAGCACATTGGTCAGAAAACCCATCCGAAAGAGCTTCCCTGCCGAATCGTGTGTGGAAGTGCCAACGGTTTTTTTGACGTCAAATGGAGAAACACTGCCTGGTTTAATAGCTACCCAGGCCAGATAAAGCAGATAACCAACGCCCAGCCAGCGAAGAACCTCATATACAACCGGAATCGCCATAAAAATAGCCGTGAGACCCGCTGATACCAGAAGAATATGAACCCAGAATCCCATTAGTACACCGGACAATGACAAAATTCCTGCCCGTCGCCCTTGGGTGATGGAGCGGGAGATCAGGTAAATCATGTTCGGACCGGGTGTTAACACAAGTCCCAGAGCGGCTAAACTAAACAGCAATAATTCGTTGATAGGCAGCATAGAAACAGACGCGATTATTGGTTCAGAAAAAGAACCATTTGCTCTTCATCGTAATACATATCTCCGTCTTTAATGGCTTTCGGTTCGCATGAAAACGAACGAAACTCCATCGTTTCATACAGTCGTTTGGCTGGACGATTACTGGCAATTACAGTGAGGAGAATTTGCTCCATGTTGGGTAGTTGCTTTGCCCGGCGGATAGTTTCCTCAATCAGTCGACGGCCAATACCTTGCCCGCTGTATTCAGTAGCTACATACATGGCAAACAGTAAGCCCTTATGTCGGAGTTTTTGGCGATTGTATCCCTCCCGACGGAAACTTACCGACCCTGCCAGTTCATCAGAGTCAGTAAGTATGCCGAGTGTAAAGCTGTCGGGTAGTCCATCGGTTGGGAATGATTCGTAATTCTGATCGGCAGGGGTAATACGGAAACAATCTTGGTGCCGGGTAAAGCCCTTGCGCATAAAAGATTGATAACCAAAGTTGTTAGCTGACGTCAGTTCAACCAATCTCATAACAGATAATCAGGTAGTGGAATGACCGCATCACCTTCTTTAGGAATAGGTGTCTGACGAACAATTTTCAAGGGAACTACACCCGCCCAGGTTGGTAGCTGTTCATCTTCAGGATCGTCATTTGGGCCACCCGTACGGAGTTTGGCTGAGGCTTCATTCAGCGAAAACGACAGCACCGTTGTTTTACGCATTTCACTGTCGGTGGTTGGGCGAAGGTCATCCCAGCGGCCCGGAATCAGGTGATCGGTGATGAGGGCCAGGGCTTCCAGCCGTTCAGCTTCGTCGGTCACTTTTTCGGCATTGGCGAAAATGACGACCGATCGGTAGTTGACGGAGTGGTGGAAAGCCGATTTTGCCAGTACGAACCCATCGGCCAGCATAACCGTGATGCAAACCGGTGCTCCTCGTTCGATGGTTCGGATAAAATGGCTGCCTACCGATCCGTGGATATAGAGTTTATCGCCTTTCCGCGCAAACGCTGTAGGAATAGCCATTGGTTGTCCATCAATGGCGTAACTGACGGTGCAGAAGAGAGCTTCGTCCAGAATAGGATGAATAGTCGCTTCGTCGTAATGAGCGCGTTTCGCTAAACGGCTGGGTGTTGTACGGGTGGTTTGCATGACTGTAACGCGGACATCTTGTCCGCAGGGTTAACAACATAGCGGACAAGATGCTGAAACGTCAGTTCGGCCGCATTACTTTTCAAAACAAATGTCGTTCTTTACCGGACTATTGATCTCGTCCAGTTTTGAGAATTATACTAGTCCGGTTATGCTACCCTTCAAATCCCTCATTCAGATCGACAAAGCATCGACAGTGCCCGTATTTGTTCAACTGAGCAATCAGCTAGGACAACTCATTCGGGCAGGCACGCTGGCACCAGGGCAGCGATTGCCGGGTACGCGTCAGTTAGGGGAGCTACTCCAGTTGAATCGTCAGACGATAGTGGCTGCTTACGATGAAGGACTGGCACAGGGGTGGCTCGAAAGTCGATCGGGAAGCGGTACTTATGTGGCCAAGCATTTCCCGGACGTAAAACCGCAACCGTTGCTTGCCGAACTACCGATACCAATTCCTGAATCATCACTGGAAACCCCCGGCTATTCATTTGAAACGAACCCCCTGTTGGTGCGGCCTGTACTGACGTATTCGGTCGGACTTCATCTGGACGATGGTTTCCCCGATATTCGACTGGCACCGATGGAGGAACTGGGCCGGGCTTACCGCTCGTATTTTCGGTGGGGAAATCCACAGCAGCATTTTGGCTATGCTGATACAAAAGGGCATTCGTTATTGCGGGAGCAGTTGTCGTTATACCTGAACGAAACCCGTGGCTTGCGTACAAAACCCGATAATATACTCATTACGCGGGGTAGCATTATGGGCCTGCACCTGACTTGTCGGACGCTCCTGCGGGCTGGTGATGTTGTCGTAACGGGCGAAACTACCTGGTTTGGCGCTGTCATGAACATTGGCAACACTGGCGCTTCTATACTGACTGTACCCGTAGACCAGCATGGGATGGATGTGGATACGCTGGCTGAACTGTGCCAGAAACAGCGAAGCGTCGCCCGGCCAATCCGAATGGTGTTTGTAACGCCCCATCATCATTACCCAACAACCGTTACACTGCGGGCCGACCGCCGGATTCGTTTATTGCAACTGGCTGAGCAATATGGGTTCGCTATTCTGGAAGACGATTATGATTACGATTTTCATTACCTCAGCCGACCCATACTGCCACTAGCCAGTGCCGATCAGCGGGGTATGGTCGTTTATGTAGGATCACTGACCAAATCGGTGGCCCCTGCTTTTCGAATCGGGTATGTCGTAGCGCCAACGGCTTTGATTGATGCACTGGCCCAGCTCCGGCGCATCATCGACCGGCAAGGGGACCCCATGCTCGAATTTGCGATCGGGCAACTATTCAAAATGGGCGACCTGAAACGTCATTTCCGAAAATCGCTGCGCACTTACCAGGCCCGACGTGATCATTTCTGCGAGTTGCTGACAACCGAGCTAAAAGATACAGTTCAATTTACGAAGCCCGATGGCGGTATGGCCGTCTGGACAACCTTCGATTCGGCGATTGATATGGAGGCCATGGCGCTTCGGGCAAGTCGTGAAGGGCTGACACTGGCGAGTGGTACAACCCATAATCCACCTGGTCAGCAACTTAATGGCACACGACTAGGCTTTGCGTCGAGTACAGAAGATGAGTTGGCGCAAAGCGTAGCCGTGCTGAAGAAAGTGATTGCAAGGGGGAGAGGTTGACAGTGGGGTAATTGGCCATTGGCTAATCTTTCAACTGGCTTTCAGGTGAATTTTCGGTGACATGAGTATATTTCGGCTTAACCTTCTTCCTCAATATTCCGTGGTTATTTATCAGGCAAAAGATTGGGCAGGTGCCCTCAAGCATTTCTATACGAGTTATAGTATTCAGATATTGCTACAACGTGTGGGCTATGTCAGTGTCTACGGCCTTCTACTTACGCTGGTCGATCAGCATGTTGTTGATGTTCACCTCCCTTTCGACGGTACGCTGTTTTCCCTGTTGGGGATTACCCTTAGCTTACTGCTCGTTTTTCGTACCAACACAGCTTATGATCGATACTGGGAAGGTCGTCGACAATGGGGTTCATTAGTCAATTATAGCCGAAACCTGGCTGTGCTGCTCGATGCGCTTCTTCCCGACGATGCCATCACCAATCGTACGTACTTTGCCCGTTCGCTATCTAATTTTGCGCTGGCGCTTAAAGGCCATTTACGCTCTGGGGTTGATTTCGCAGAACTGGACGAGATGGGCGACGATGAACTTCAGTCCCTACAACAGTATGCTCATGTTCCGAGCCGAATTGCGGCTTTGATTCTGCGTCGAACACAGATGCTGCGTCAGGACAACATCGTGAATGATGCCGACCTGATTACGGTTCGACTCTACCATCAGGCGTTGCTCGATATAACCGGTGCCTGCGAACGGATCAAAAAAACGCCCATTCCTTTCTCGTATAGTTTTTTCATCAAGCTATTTATTACGGCTTACGTACTACTGATTCCATTCGTTCTGGTAAAATCGTATGGTTATTTCGCCATACCGGCTACTACTCTGGCTGCCTATGCCCTGATTGGCATCGAGATGATCGGCGACGAAATAGAAGAGCCGTTTGGCCTGGATTGCAATGATCTTCCCCTCAATCAGATTGCCCACAACATCCGACGGAATATGCATGAAATTCTGGGCGTAACTCCGCTGACTGTCGACGCGCCAAAGCAGGAGGTCGATTACATAAAGGTCAATTAGTATAGGGCATGGGGGTAAGGGCATAGGGGCAGTCTATTCTCCTTATGCCCTACGCCTGATTTGCCTGTCCGGTTAGGGACGAAGTTTGTCCGTTAATGGACAGACGTTAACCAGTTAACTAGCTGGAAAATGCCATTTTAAGCGCTTAGGAGCCTATTTTTATTTTTGGCAATTGATTTGTACGATAAAATGTAGACTAATGCTTAAGCGCTATGAGACCATCACCACCTCGCTGGGCTGAGCAGCTACTGATCTGGCTACATCCGTCTGAAACGGTCGAGGAAGTGCAGGGCGATCTGGACGAGCTGTATACATACTGGTTGCAACGGGCTGGTAAACCACAGGCTAGCCTGCGATACATTCTGAATGTGCTTTCAGCAATTCCTCCTTTTGTTCGGCGTAGGCGTCCCCGGCAACAGGAATATCCCCAACCCTCATCACTCCATCCGTCTATGTTATCGAATTACCTCAAAATTGCCCTACGCACGCTCTGGCGCAGCAAGGGGCATGTGGCCATCAACGTTGTTGGACTGGCCGTGGCCTTCTGTATCTGCACATTCCTGTTTTTGACGAGTTATTTACAGCTTACGTTTGATTCCTTTCACGAGGATGGGGACCGGCTTTTTCAGACCTATTACTTCTCGAACGATCCTGAGAAGCCCAGTAAGTCGGGCACCATGCCTCTGGCGTTACTGCCAGCGTTAAAAGCCGATTTCCCCGAACTGGAAGCTGGTGCTCAGGTGGTTCAGGGACGGAAAAGTCTGGTTGAATATAAAGGAAATTACTTCGACAAGCTGATCACACTGACTGACCCGGATTTTCTGACCATGTTTTCGTTTCCCATGCTCAAAGGGAGTCGCAGCAGGGCTTTGCACGATCTGAGCAGTATTGTGATCAGCGAAGACATGGCAAAAGCCGTATTTGGGGCCGACGATCCAATGGGCAAAACCCTGCTGGTAGGCAGCGATGGCGATCAAAAACAGTACATCGTCACCGGGGTGCTGGCCACTCCGCCGTATAACTCGTCGATTCAGTTCGATGCGCTCGTTCGAGTTGAAAATTCCCCAAATTATCAGGCAAGGAAAGGCAACTGGTACGACAATTCGCATCGGGTTTTTCTGAAATTACCGGCTGAGGTTGACCAGGCAACGTTTGAAGCACGGCTGAAGCCGTTTACGCAGAAATACTTGGCTCAAAGTCTGGACGACCTGAAAAAGAAAGGCGCTAAGCCCGATAGTCATGGCGATTTGTTTGCTATCCGCTTGCAGAAACTGGCCGATACGCACTTTGATCGGGAGGTTTCGGGTGGGAGAGGGGCGCCAATGGCTATGGTTTATGTGCTGTTAGGGATTGCCTTTTTTATTCTGCTGATTGCCTGCATCAACTTTATCAATCTGAGCATTGCCCGGTCATTTATGCGTGCACGAGAGGTGGGCGTGCGCAAATCGCTGGGGGCGCTGAAAACGCAGCTTTTTGTCCAGATCTGGAGTGAATCGACACTCATTTGTCTGGCTGGCTTTAGCCTTGGTGTGTTGTTGAGTTATTGGCTCCTACCCTCATTTAACGCCTTTTTTCAGGCTCGACTTGAGCTGGCCCACCTTACTCAACCCGGTTTTATTGGTCTGATTGTAGGCATATTTGTCCTCGTTACCTTACTGGCTGGGGGCTATCCGGCCTGGCAAATGGCGACGTTCAATCCGGTGGAGGTACTCAAGGGGAAAATCTCGCTCAAGCGTCCCGGCTTCCTGCGCAATTCACTGCTTGTTACGCAATTCTCGTTGTCGAGTATGCTGGCCTGCGCTACGATTATTGCCATGCAGCAGGTCGATTTTTTGCGTCAGCAGCCGCTTGGGTTTCAGAAAGAGCAGGTCATCAGCATACCGGTTGGGAATCAGGTGAACGGGCGGCAGGTACTCCAACGGATGCGAAATGTGTTGGCGACCGACCCGACGGTTCTGGCCATAACAGGTACCGATGTCAATCTGGGAAAGGGTAAAGACCGCGTGAGTTCGCGGAGTAGCGTTGGGTTTACCTTCAAAGGCCGTGAAATAACGTCAGACCTGCTCCTCGTTGATTATGACTACTTCAAAACGTTGAATATAAAGTTGCTGGCTGGCCGAGATTTCAATCCGGCCTATGCTGCTGATTCGGTAAATCGGGTGGTGGTTACGGCAAGTATGGCGAAGCTTTTGAGCGAGAAGAATCCGGTTGGCTCGTTCTACCACGATGATGCCGATACATCGGGCGCTCAAACGCAGATTATTGGAGTCGTACCCGATTTTCATCTCTATTCCCTGGCCGATCAGGCAAAGCCCATCACTATTCACATTTCGCATGCTGATCCGATTCGGTATATTTTTGTGCGGGTATCCCCCCAGAGCCTGGCTAGTTCGATGGACCGAATGAAACAGATCTGGAAAGAAATAGCTCCCCAATCGGAGTTCATGGGGTCATTTCTGGATGAGAACGTAGATGCCTGGTACCAGAACGAAGAGATGCTTTCGCGGATGTTTAGTCTGGCGTCCAGCATTGCCATTCTGCTATCCTGTATCGGTCTGTTTGCCATAGCCCTCATCGTCATCGAACAACGGACGAAGGAAATAGGTATTCGAAAAGTCATGGGCGCCAGCATCCCCGGCATCATTGTCACCTTATCGCGGGATTTTGTCAAGCTGGTTCTGATCGCACTTGCCATTGCTATTCCATTAGCCTGGTTTGGAATGGACAAATGGCTCTCTGGGTATGCCTACCGGATTGATGTAAGCCCCTGGGTTTTCGTATTAGTAGGACTATCGGCCCTTTTTATCGCCCTGGCAACGATCAGCTTCCACAGCATCAAAGCCGCCCTGGTAAATCCGGTGAAGAGTTTGCGAAGTGAATGAGCATAGGGCAAAGGGGTAAGGGCAAAGGGTCAACTTGTATCCCCCTGCCCTTACCCCTTTACCCTTCGCCCAAAAATGCCTATATTTGATTTTTGCAAATCAGATGCGGTATGGAGACGACAACGCTGGAGGGATTCTATAAAGAGATTGCCACACTTATTCCCGAAGATCTTAACAAAGAGATCGGGCACTTCAATGTATTTAATATTGAAGAAGTGCATGCGAGAATTAAAAAGAATCCCCGCCTGATGCCGTACAATCGACGGGCGTATTACAAAATCAGTCTGATTCGTGGGCGTAGCAAAGCCGAATATGCCGATAAGGTCATTGATATTGAGCAGAGTGCACTTCTATTCGCTACGCCCAAAATTCCGTATCACTGGATTCCGCAGGAGGAGGGTTTGGCGGGCTATTTCTGCATTTTCACCGCCGATTTCCTCATTCAGCAGAAAAGTGGAATTGTGCTCGATGAACTGCCGATATTTAAGCCAGGTGGCTACCCGGTCTTTCAACTGTCGGATGAGAACATTGAAGACCTGCTCTATATCTTTCGAAAGATGGCGAAGGAAATCTCTTCAGATTATGCATATAAGTATGATTTGCTCAGGAATTACGTCCTCGAATTAATCCACTACGGTCAGAAATTACAACCCGCTTCGGCACTTTATCCTACACATACAGCCTCTGCGCGGGTTTCTTCCTTATTTATTGAGTTGCTGGAACGGCAATTTCCGATCGAGTCGCCCCAGCAGAAACTGGGTTTGCGGACAGCCAAGGATTTTGCCGATCGGCTGGCGGTTCATGTCAATCACCTCAACAAAGTGCTCAAAGAAAATACGGGTAAAACTACGACTGATCTGATTAGTAGCCGAATTATTCAGGAGGCCAAAATTCTGTTGAAGCAAACCGACTGGAACATTTCCGAAATTGCCTACAGCCTGGGCTTTGAAGAGGTGGCTCACTTCTCCAACTTCTTCAAAAAGCAGACCTCCTTTTCGCCAGTTACGTTTCGAGCGTAAAGGCTTGATTTGATTTTTGCAAATCTCGGATTGATTCGCGCAAACACCTGCTCTGGTGGCCGATCTACCTTTGTCTCATCAAAATCAACCAGAAACGATGAGCACAAGTAAAATCGCATTAGTAACCGGTGGTAGCCGTGGGCTAGGCAAAAATATGGCGCTGAGTCTCGCTCAAAAAGGAATCGACGTCATTCTAACGTATCATACTCAAAAAGACGAAGCAAACGCGGTAGTCGCTGAAATTGAAAAGGCCGGGCAGAAAGCCGCTACCTTACAACTCAATGCAGGCGACGTGAAAAGTTTCGATGCATTTTTCGGGCAACTGAAAACTGTTTTGCAGGAGACGTTCGCTACCGATCAGTTCGACTTTCTGATCAACAATGCTGGAACCGCTCTCTATGGCGCCTTTGCCGAAACTACTGAAGAGCAATTTGATACAGCCCTGAACATTCATTACAAAGGGGTATTTTTCCTCAGTCAGAAAGCGCTTCCATTCATCAACGACGGTGGCCGCATTATCAACATTTCATCAGGGCTGGCCCGCATGACCTACCCCGGTTCGTCGGCTTATGGGTCGATGAAAGGGGCTATTGAAGTACTTTCGCGGTATATGGCCTTGGAATTAGGCCCCCGACGTATTGCCGTCAATGTGGTGGCACCAGGCGCTATCGAAACCGATTTTGGCGGTGGCCACGTTCGTGACAATAAAGAGATCAACGCGCAGATTGCCAGCCGAACGGCTCTGGGCCGGGTTGGCCTTCCCGACGACATTGGCGGTGTAGTGGCATTCCTCTGTACCGACGAAGCCCGATGGATCAATGCGCAACGGATCGAAGTATCCGGCGGGCAAGGGTTGTAGTGCAGGGAGCAGGGTGCGTGGGGCAAGGAGCATGGGGCAGGGATGGCAGGGAGCGTGGTGCAAGGAGCAAGGGTTGCTGGGATAGCGGGGATTGTTCAGGTGTAGCCGTATGGTTACAGCTTTGCCATCCAAGCAACCCCTGCCATCCCTGCCCCTTACTCCCCGCGCCCCGCTCCTTGCTCCATGCCCCTAACCCAGCCTAACCGAGGTCATCGTCAGCGAACCCGCTACGGCGTGGTCGTTGAAGAACGATACCGAATCGTGGCTGCCTTTCAGACCAAGCGTGTACAGAAGCGGCAGATAATGTTCGGGTGTCGGAATGGCCAGTGCCGCTTCCCGACCAAGCAGGTTGTAGTTGATCAGCGGTTTGGTATCACCATCGCTGATCAATTGCTTAAATCGATCGTTCAGCGACAGTGCCCAATCGTAGCCATAGTTCGGCACGTTCATTTTATCCCAGGCCACCATCCGCAGGTTATGCACCATATTACCACTGCCCATGATCAGGACACCTTTCTTGCGTAACTCATACAGTTCGCGCGCCAGATCATAATGGTACTGTGGTCCTTTGGTGAAATCAATACTCAATTGCAAAACGGGAATCTTCGCATCGGGATACATGTGCCGAACAATGGTCCAGGTGCCGTGATCGAGGCCCCAATCGTGAGCCAGTTCCACATGCGCCGAGTGAATTAATGAAGCGGTTTCTTTGGCTAGTGTCGGACTGCCAGGAGCCGGATATTGCACATCGAACAGCGCCTGCGGAAAGCCCCCAAAGTCGTGGATAGTCTCTGGAAAATCCATCGCTGTAATCTTCGTTCCCCGGCTGAACCAGTGCGCCGAAACCACCAGAACCGCCGTTGGCGTCGGTATTTCGGTCGCTATTTTCTTCCATCGACGGCTAAATTCATTGTCTTCGATCCCGTTCATGGGCGAACCGTGACCAACGAACAGAACCGGCATCAGTGGTCCTTTCTCGGCTAGATCATCGGTGAATTTTTTAAAATCAGATAAGGTATTCATGGTAATGGCCCCGGTTAAAATCGTTTTTACAAATTGTCCTCGCTTCATAGCGAATCGTCGTGGGTTAAACCGACCAGTCTTCAACGACAATCGGTGTCAGGTTCGCAACAGTCAGTAAGTCCGAAACAGTGGCAATTGCCCCCTCGTGCGTGCCCGATAGAAAAGCATTGTCGGATAGAGTAGCCTCTTCTGAAGAGGCTATCAGTACGTTTACCACTTTCGAATTGGGTAGCCATTGCTGGAGTTCTTCGCTGACCTGTGTATCCAGTTTGTTGTCATTGGAAAGGACCGCCAAACTGATCACAATTTTGCAGGTTGCTACCTGCCGTATCTGTTCTGCTATGGCTTTCTTCGCTGATTCTGGAACTGCCAGAACCAATATATCCGCTTCCCAGCAGGCAGTTACTTTACTGTCGATAGGCTCAACATCTACAGCATTCGCTGACTGCACAAGCTTATCTGTCAATGTCTGTACTTTCGAAACATCCTGATCGACAAGGAGCAATCGGTATGTATGATCGGCCAGCCGGGCGGCTAGTGCAGAACCCGTACTACCCAAACCGATAATGGCGATTGTTGGCTTCATAATGATTCATTGTCAGGTCGTTTCGATCGACTGACAGAACAAAATTACCACCAGCATACGGCTGAAAACGATGGCTTAAGCCAAGAAAAAACGTTGTACCAGGTCAATAGTTTTCGGTCAGAACCGTGGCACGGCTCAGGCCGAAAACTATTGAAAATCAATCGTGATTTGCCTTCCGGCCACGAATACGGCTCAGAAAAGCGGGCGTTATGCCCAGGTAAGAAGCGATCATGTGCTGAGGAACGCGCTGTACGATGTCGGGGTATCGGTGTACAAAATCCGCGTATTTCTCTTCGGCCGACTGGCTAAGGGCGCTCTTGATTCGGCGTTGTGTTGCTAGGTAATTATTCTGTAGTGTAATCCGAAAAAAACGCTCCATTTTGGGTACGCTTTCGACCATTACGTCCATATTTGCCCGCTCCAACAGCAATAGCTCGGCATCTTCCAGCGCATCGATGTTGCTATCCGAAGGTTCGCCCGTGAGGTAACTGTACATATCGGATATCCACCAGTCTTCGGGCGCAAACTGAAGGATATGCTCCGTGCCTTTCGAATCAACGGTGTAAGCCCGCAATAACCCTTTCTCCACAAAGGCAATCGATTTGCAGACATCGCCCTCCTGGAGCAAATAGTGTTTCCGGCGAAGTTTCCTGGGGATAAAGAGTGTTTTCAGAAGAGCAAATTCATCGTCGGTCAGATTGACCAGACGCGAAACATGCTGGTGGAGCCGGTCGTACATCGTGTGAGGAAAAGATCACAACAAGTATACGACCTGGCAACGTAGCCACCAAACCTACAACATGTTCAGGCTCATCATACCCGACAGGAATTGCAGGCAACCGTCTTTTACACGGGTAAATTCATTCATCAGCACCGTGGTATGACGCTCAATGGCAGCCGATAGGCCGAAGTGTTTATCCGAGCAACTCAGCGTTTGTTTGATGGGGGGGCATTCTGTTCCGGTACAAATTAGATTCTGGTTAAGCTGGTCCAGTTTTACCTGTAAATGGCTTAAATCTTCGAAGTAGTCAACCGCGTCATGACGAAGGCTACGGCTGTTATAATGGTTCATAACCTCCAGCAGTAACGAGCGGAGTTGACGAATTTCTTCGGCCTGCTGACAAATAATCTGCTGCCAGTACTGATGATTTTGATGGCAGGAGGTTGGTGTTAAAGTGGAATCAGTTGTTGAGTTCATAATGATCTGCAGTAGTTCTATGTTGTGGGTGTTTCAATCAACTGGGTATGTAGCTGGTTGAAAAGATCAGAATTGTCGATAGGGCCCGTATACCGCCACAGCTCCAGACCTCGCTTCAGTAAGACAAAAGCCGGTAAGGATGTAATGCCAAAGCTGCGTACTATTTCTGGATGACTGCTTTCGTTTACCTGCATGATCTGCACCTGCGGACGAAGCACCGAACGCAGGGTATCCAGCAGGTGGCCCACATGAGTCTGCTGGACCGCTGACGATGAAGTAAATACCAATAGTACAGGCAGTTGTGGAGCTGTCGTTACCATGGACGAATAAGATACCATGACAATAAGCCAATTAATAGGTCAAAGTTGTTCTTTTTGGCCCCGGTAGTAGGTGACACAGATCAGCAGAGAACCTGATTTTAATCAGTCGGCTACGCTACACAGCCATTTATTTTGCACTCAGAAGTAATTTTTGTCAGGTTGTTCAAATCCCAGACAAAAAGACTGGACGCTAACTGTATCGTTTACCATGTTCGACGACTCGTTTGAGGCCGTTTTTACCCATGCTACCATCGGCATAATCGTGTCGGATGAACAAGGTCATATTGTATCGTCCAACCGACATGCGCATACCCTGTTTGGGTACACGAAAGAAGAAATGACGGGGCTGTTGATCGATGCGCTGGTTCCCGATTCGGTTGCGCATCGACATGCTCAGTTACGAATGTCGTTTAATACCTACCCGCAGGTACGCGCCATGGGGCACGGCCGCGACCTATATGCCAAACGTAAAGACGGTTCCGTTTTTCCGGCCGAAATCAGTCTGAGTTATTTTTATCGGGAAACGGTTCTATTGACGGTTGCCTATATAATTGACATTACCGCCAAAAAAGAAGCTGATTTGACTTTATTGGCTCAAAAGGCCCGAATCGAGCAGCTCAACGCCGAACTGGAGCAGAAAGTTGTCGATCGAACGCATGCCCTGATGGCAACGCTTCATCAACTTGAGCAGTCGAAAGATGAACTGGCTAAAGCCTTAGCAGTAGAACGGGAATTGGGTGAACTAAAGTCACGCTTTGTTTCGATGGCATCACACGAATTTCGAACTCCGCTGAGTGCCATACTGACATCGGCGGCCCTGATTGAAAAATATCCGGCAACCGAACAACAGGACAAGCGAACCCGGCACATTCACCGGATCAAGGCTTCCGTTTATCATCTGAACACCATTCTGGAAGAGTTTCTGTCGGTCGGACGCCTGGAGGAAGGGCGTCTGGAAGCCAACTGGTTGTGGGTTGAACTAGGCGGTTTGATCAACGAGGTGGTAACCGATTTGCAAGATATGCTGAAAACCGGACAGCGTATTCAAATGCAGGTCAACTGCCCGAAGCTGATCCGAAGTGACCCGTCGCTGTTGCGTAAAATAGTCGTTAACCTATTGTCGAATGCGATTAAGTATTCATCCGAAAATCAGACTATTGAGCTGGAGGCTAACTGCAATGAGACCGCTTTTCAACTGACCGTTCGTGATGAAGGCATTGGGATTGCGGCTGATGATCAGAAGCATTTGTTTGAACGTTTTTTCCGGGCTAAGAACGCCACCAATTTCGCGGGTACAGGCCTTGGACTTCATATTGTTGCCAAATACCTCGAGCTGTTGGGCGGTACTATTGTACTGAACAGTGAGTTAGGGCAGGGCACCACCGTAACTATAACATTTCCCTATGAAAACTATTCTGTTAATTGAAGACAACGACGATATTCGGGAGAACACGGCTGAAATTCTGGAGCTGGCCGGATACAATGTGCAGACGGCCAATAACGGTAAAGTCGGTGTAGAATTGGCGCTCGTTGATCGGCCGGATCTGATTATCTGTGACATTATGATGCCCGTACTGGATGGGTACGGCGTGTTGCACATCGTTACCAAAAATCGGGAGTTGTCAGGTATTCCCTTTATTTTTCTGACGGCTAAGTCGGAACGTACGGATTTCAGAAAGGGCATGGAATTAGGAGCCGACGACTACCTGACCAAGCCATTCGATGAGTCGGAATTGCTCAGTGCGGTAGAAGGGCGCCTGAATCGATTTGCCAAAATTCGGCCTGAGGGCTACAACCTGAAGCAGGAAGGGTTTAACGATTTTCTGGATGATGTGAGTGCAGTAGAAGGGCTGCAACGCCTGTCTATCGATCGTAAGCCCCATTTTATGGCCAAAAAGCAGTTTGTATACACCGAAGGAGATGAACCTACTCGCCTGTATTTTCTGAAAAGCGGCCGGGTAAAAACCGTTCGGACCAACAACGATGGAAAAGAATTAGTGACCGGAATCTACGGAGCCGGTGAATTTTTCGGCGATCTGGCCCTGCTGGAAGAGAAGCCTTACACCGAATCGGCCCTGACACTCGACGATTCTGAACTGGTGTATATTCCTAAGGACGATTTTAAACATCTGCTGACCGTCCATCCCGAAGTCGGGCGGGAGTTTGTGCGGATGCTGGCCGGGCGGATCAGCGATCGGGAAGATCAGTTACTGGGTATGGCCTATAGTTCGCTGCGTCGACGGGTAGCGAATGCACTCTTACGCTTGCAGGAACCCCTGCCCAGTGGCGAACCTGCTCCACCGATTCAACTGTCACGCGATGATCTGGCGTCGGTAATCGGCACCGCCACCGAATCGTTGATCCGAACGCTGAGCGAATTCAAGCACGACGGACTAATCGAAATTTCGGGCGCAGGAATTCGTGTGCTGCAGCCCGACAAACTACGCCGGGCAAATTGGTAAACGGTTTGGTAAATTGAAAATTCGATGGTTGAGTCTGGCGAAAAACGAGGATCAACTTCATCGAATAACGGTCTGCCAGATTGGGCGTGCAAACGCCCTTTATCGAATCTTTTACTCTAGTAAATTCAGGGGCTCCTGGCTACACGATAAGCGTAGCCAGGAGCCCCTGAATTATTTGTTGGCACAAAAAAAATGCTAAACACCGTATTTCTTTTCTTGATCAGGTAAGTTGCTGATTATTAGTAATATATGAACTTTATTGTTGTTCGTTAGCCTTGAGTTGGTATTTATATGTAAAAACGGCAATTTCATTTATCTATATATAAACATACTTTTTATGGTATATCAAATAGGTATGAATTTTGCTAGTAATGTAACTTATTTATGGTTCATGGTGTATAGTTACACGTTGAGTGATCGATCAATTTTTAGGTAAACTTGCTTTTTACCTTCCAGATACCCTTTCCCGTTTTGGCATAGACCTTGTCATTTCTGAGCACTATCTAATCAGCTTCTTAGTCTACTAAACAATTGACCTGGTAGAAAAAAAATCTTAGGTGCCTAAAAAGATTTTTTGGCAGACTCCAGGTGAGGTCATCAGTTTAAGGCAGTCTCTTGAAGCTAAAGTATTAAAACTACGATTTGATAGTATCACAAAACAATGCCTGGGCTATGAGCACAACTACTTTACTGCCAACAAAAACCAGATTAGTTATGGCCCTTAATACTATATGGGCCTATCCAACCTATTGGTGGCTAGCATGGCTCGTCTTAATCCCTGCCCCATCACTGTCAGAGCCTCTTGATTATACCTGCATTTCGCTTGTCATTAATCCAATCAGTGATCTTTAATGCACTGTAAGCCAGTAGTTTGCTAGCACGTTATCTCTGCGCCAGAATAAGGAGTGTTCTGCTGTAGAGCCAGCTTATCCACTAATACAAAACTCTACTTATTAATGAAAAACTATATACTTTATCAGGCCATATGGAAGGTTTTCGGAGCCTTCATTTTAGTCGTGCTGCAGTTTTCCGTTCATGCCCAGGTACTCAGCCTGGAAACAACCGTCGACAAAACAGATATTTTTACTCGTGAGTCGGTAATATACACCTTCAAATACTCTTGTTCGGGTAGCGCCCAGAACTGTACGAACGTAACCATGACGGGTAATTTTCCACTCAACACGTTGTTGATAACTGGGACTACCACCACAAGCGATATTGCTTCGTACACCATCTCACCGGATTTGCAGTCGATCACCTATACCTTCAAAGAACCATTGCCGTCAGGTTCTACAGGCACGATCGAGATGACCGCCCTCGCGTCGAGTTACGCGGCCAATAACAGCATCGGCACGCTGACCTCCTCCATATTAACCGGCGGTACAATCACCCAGACCAATACGACCGATGTGAAAATACACTCATCCGATAAGTTTTGTGCCATAAAATCCAATGGTACGGGGCTGGGGCTGGACAATACCACGACCTATAGTATTCAGCTTTATTACGCTGGTACCAATGGTTACGGCTACGAGGGCGTTGGAACACAATCGGCAGGCTCCGTTACGGTAGTTGATCAGTTACCCGCCGGAACCATTATTGAGTCGGCTACCTATAATTATAGTAATGAGCAGTCTGGAAGTTGCACGATCGACGCGGCTAATGCTAAAGTTACCTGTAATCTTCCGGCTTCGTTTTTTGAAATTAAAGGCAATGGTGCACCTATTACAACTATTACCATTAAGGCAAAATACCCCTCCACTTCGTTTGCCGCCAGCCAGACCGTTACCAATACGGCTTCTGTCACGTACACGCCCCCTGGTGGGTCACCTACCGTTTTGGTCGACGGTAGTACCAAAACCTTTCTGGATGGTGTATTATACCAATCCGCGACAACCAACAACTGCACCGCTTCGCTGAAAGTGAGTGATGTATTACAGGCACCCGCTCCTAAATTAAAAGCAACGAAGACGGCCAATCGTAGCTCATTAAAGGTAGGCCAAAGCGGATTTTACGGGGTTTATTTCTCAAATACAGGTAATACAGATTTAGCCAATGCCGTTCTCGAAGATAGTTTCCCGGCAACCATTTATGTAGCATCCATAGATGCTTATTATTCGACGGCTGGCGCTGCTGGTGATGAGAATATTAAGTTTTGGGTTAAGACCAAAAATAATCCAGTATATACGAGTATCACCCTTGCTTCAGGTGGTCCTAACTATACACCAGTCGCTGGCGATACACTACTTGCCTTTAAGGTTACTGCGGACATATTACATCCTGGTTTTGCTCTAAATGGTCCTAGCATTAATTTTACGGTTAAGCCCACTTCGGCCACGGCCATTCAGAATTGTTTTGACATCACATCAACGACCTCTGGGGTTACCATTGATCCGACCTCGGCTCTGTGTTTAACGATACCGGTGCTGCCTGCCGACAATTTTGCGGGCATAACGATCGGCAAGTTGCTGTTAGCTGACCCCAATAACATTTATACGAACTATTTCAACCCAATTCCAATAGGAACACAGGTCTGGATGACACTGGCGGCTAATAACGATGCTGGTGGACAAGCCTTACAGAATCCAGTTATTATGGATTTATTACCTAAAGGAGCAGATTATGCTGGTAGTTTATTTTATCGGCCTGATACGCCAATGGCGGATGCAGTTGATATTATCCCTAATTACAACGGTACAGGTCGTACGTTGGTGCGTTTAAAATGGAATACGCCAATACCTGCCGGTGCTGAGTATTTTGTGAGCATCAAGACTACCATTACGAGCCTAATGCGGGCTGGTTCGCCCAACGATAATGGGGTCACGAATGGGCAGGTTTTCAATCAGCCTTATTTTGATGTAAATGGCTTAAAAAACACCGGATATATTACGGGTACCAATAAGCAGTGTTTATTTGATCCCTTAGCAGGCAGCAGCATCAACTCTGTAAAAGTAATCGATACCTATGACCTCAATGGCAATGGAAGTACTACTGACTCACTGTGCTATAATACAGCCGCACAGTCAATAATCGGTGCGGCTGAAATGGAGTCAATTAAATGGGTGAAGGGCCAACTCGATACCGACTACTCCCGCTATCCGGCTTCGGGCAACACCGTCCGGGGTGGCAAAGCTGACTACAAACTCGTCGTCAGAAATACAGGTAATGTTCCTACGAAGAATATCTCTATCGTTGATATTCTGCCTTTCGTGGGCGATCATGGGGTTATTGATCTCAGTGCGCGTAATTCCGAGTGGAGACCCAACCTGGCTGGACCTATTACTGCTCCTGCTGGGGTCACCGTTTACTATTCCACTGCCCAGAGCCCGTGTCGCGATGAAATGAAAGCGGTTACAGATCCATCGCCTTTCCCAACTGGCTGTACCATTGCTAATTGGACCACAGTTCCACCTACAGACATTACCACTGTCCAGTCCCTCAAATTTGACTTTGGCTCTATTGTGGTTCAACCCGGTGACTCCCTGCTGCTCACCTGGCCTATGCGGGCTCCCGTCGATGCACCTACCAATGGCGAAATTGCCTGGAACTCGTTCGGTTTTGTAGCCATCCGTACGGATAATAATACGCCACTGCTGGCCGCTGAGCCTATTAAAGTGGGCATTAAACTTGCCGCTCCTGCACCAGCCTTCTATGGAGACTATGTTTGGTACGATACCAACCACAATGGACTTCAAGATACCGGTGAGCAAGGGGTTGATGGTGTCAAAGTCATTCTTTATCAGGACAATGGGGATAATGTAGCTAATCCAGCTACTGATACCGAAATCGCCTTTACCATTACCGGCAATGGTGGCAAATACCTCTTCCCCAATTTACAGGCAGGGAATTACTATGCCGTATTCTTCCCACCCACCAGCTATTCGGTATCACCTCCTAATCAGGGTTCCGACGATACTATTGATTCTGATGGAACCCTAACGACCTCCCAGGGAGTTCCAGCCTATATCACAGCTATTACCCAACTGGATGCCAATGAAACCGACCTGACCTGGGATCTGGGTATCTATTGCGGATTTACCCCCACAGTGGCCTCCAACTCACCGGTTTTAATAGGGGGAACCCTCTCTTTATCCGCCAGTGGTGGAAGCAGTTACAGTTGGATGGGCCCCAATAATTTTGTCTCTACTCTGCCCAATCCAACTATCCCCAATGTCACGACGGCCAATGCGGGAACCTATAAGGTTACTGTTGATAACAACGGCTGCTACGCCAGTCTGACTGTGCAGGTGCTGGTGCCGAACTGTGTTAAACCCAATGCCGGAACGGATGTTCGTATCTGTGCGCCAACGACCAGTGCTACGGTTGCAGCAGCCGCAAATGGTCAGACCTGGTCGGCTCAGGCAGGTAATCCCACATCGGCTACGATCACTCAGGCTGGTCAGATTACAGGCATGACGGCTACAGGGACTTATAAGTTTATCCTGTCGGCAGGCATGGGCTGCACCGATACGGTACAAGTGGTTCGGGGAGGACTTAGCCTGAGCATTACGCCTGGCAGTTGTAGTACCGCAACCAATCAGTATACACTGAGTGGAACGGTTTCGTTGACCAATGCGATAGCAGGGATATTGACGATCACCGATGGGGCTGTCAGTACAACCGCAGCAGTAACTACCAGCACAACTGCGGTTAGCTTCAGCCTAGCGGGCCAATTGTCGGGTAGTGGTAGTCAGACTGTGACAGCATCTCTGAGTAGTTGTGGACTGACCAGTACTACCTATACAGCCCCTGCTAGTTGTACGGTAGCAGTTGCCATTTCAGCTACGGCGGGAACATGTAACCCGGTAACCAATCAATACGCTGTTTCGGGAGCCCTTTCGCTTACTAATGCTATCGCTGGTACGGCTACCATCACCGATGGCGTGAGTACCACTACTGTTTCCGTCAGTGCGGGAGCCACTTCGGTGCCATACTCACTCACGGGTTTGAGTTCAGGGACGGGTAGCCACACTGTGACGGTGAGCTACGCAGGGAAGACAGTGAGTCAGACATACTCGGCCCCCAGTTCGTGTACGGTGGCCGTCGCTCTCTCGGTTACGCCGGGAAGTTGTACCCCCGCTACCAACCAGTACAGTATCAGTGGTACGATTAGTCTGACCAATGCCGTAGCGGGAACGGCTACCATCACCGATGGATCTAGCACCACCAGCGTTGCCATTTCAGCCGGGGCCACTTCAGTAGCCTACACGCTGCCTGGACTCACCTCGGGTACAACTTCTCATACGGTTACCGTCTCCTACCTGGGGCAAACGGCTGTGGCTACTTATACCGCCCCGGCTTCCTGCACCCTTGGGGTCGGGCTCATCATTACGCCCGGTGTCTGCCAATCGGCCACCAATCAGTATACTATCACCGGCACGCTGTCGCTGACCAACGCTCTGGCAGGCACGGCCAGCTTTACTGATGGAGTCATCTCCACCACTGTAGCGGTGGCGGCTGGCTCCACCTCGGTCGGCTTCTCGCTGACCGGCTTGAGTTCGGGGACGGGTTCGCATACGCTGGTGGCCAGCTTCAATGGGCAGACTCAGAGTCAGACTTACACGGCACCGGCTAGTTGTACGATCGGACTGGGTCTGAGTGTGACACCCGGTCTATGCCAAAGTGCAACCAATCAATACAGCCTCAGCGGGACGCTTTCATTGACCAATGCCGTAGCGGGAACGGCCACCGTCAGTGATGGATCTAGCACGACGACGGTAAGTGTGGCAGCAGGGGCAACATCCGTAGCCTACTCACTGAGGGGGTTGACTTCGGATGGATCTTCGCACACGGTTACAGTGAGCTACGCAGGGAAGACCGCTTCCACTACGTATACGTCTCCATCGAGTTGTATGGTTGGGCTTGGTATTACAGTAACGCCGGGTGTGTGTAACACGGCAACGAACCAATACTCAATTAGTGGCACCTTGAGTTTGACCAATGCAGTAGCAGGCACAGCCACCATCAGTGATGGAGCCAGTACCACCTCAATAGCCATTGCTGTCGGGGCTACTTCGGCAACCTTCACTATGGGTGGATTTATCTCCGATGCCAGCAGCCATACGGTAACGGTATCCTACGCAGGTAAGACTACTTCGACCACCTACTCGGCTCCTGCTAGTTGTACGGTAGCTCCTTCGCTGGCTCTCACCATTACTGCCGGAGCCTGTAACTCGGTGACCAACCAATACACCTTATCCGGTACGATTTCCTTGACGAATGCTACTGCCGGTACGGCCGCCATTACGGATGGAACCAGCACCACGTCAGTGGCTATCACATCAGGAGCCAGCTCGGTAACGTTTGCCCTATCGGGGCTCAACTCAGGTACAGGTTCTCATACCGTCACGGTCAGTTATGCCAATCAGACGCTGACGGCTTCTTACACAGCTCCGGTCAGTTGTACCATAGCTCCCCCTTGTCTGTTGACCGTAAGCGTTACACCAGGCGTCTGTAACTCAGCCGCTAATCAGTATAGCATCACGGGCTTCGTGTCAGCGACCAATGCTACGGGTTCTCAGGTCATCACTCTTTCGGATGGCGCCACCAGTACCACCCTCACGCTGAGTGGTAACGGCCCGGCCAGCTTCACCCTAGTCGGATTGAACTCGGATGGTATCCTGCACACGCTGACGGCCTCGGCGGCTAGCTGCGGCCTAGCCTCAATGACCTACATTGCTCCAAGCAGTTGCAGCATCGGCCTTGGCCTGACTGTCAGCCCGGGTCTGTGTCAGTCAGCCACCAATCAGTACAGCATTAGCGGGACGCTCTCGCTGACCAATGCTGTAGCAGGCATAGCTACTATCAGTGATGGAGTTAGTAGTACCACAGTAAGTGTAGCAGTTGGGGCAACCTCAGTAGCTTATGTGCTGAGTGGCCTTACCTCAGATGGAGTATCACATACCGTCATGGTAAGTTACGCCGGTAAAGCAGCTTCGACCTCATATATAGCTCCACCTTCTTGCATTTGTCCGCCAATCCGATGTCTTCCAATTGTAATTAGTCGCTTACGATAACTCAATTTTACAGTTAAAAAGTAGAGGAATTAGCCTAGGTTAATTCCTCTACTTTTTAACCCAGTCCTATATTCATAATGTCAGTAGCAGACACCTGTCGCTCATAGATCAAGACAACAGTTGCTCGGCAGGTGTTAAGCTGATTTCAAGAATTAGCGCGGAAAGCAGTCGGTTTTCACTGGCTCACATTTAGGGGTTCAGGACAATTCTTTGTGTCTTGTGTCCAGATTGTTAAATTAATGAGGCTATAGATTGTCATTTACTATCAGGTAGGAATTCTTTGTTTAACTTTCTGGCTCGGTTGGTAACGGCATCTTATGAAAATTAATAGTACCTCAAGTTTATATGGGCTACTCAGCCTGATTATTCTCTATCTGCTAGCTGGCTGTCGTCATTCGCTGAGCCCTTCAATCGGCTATGGCCCATCCGCGTATAAAACCGCGACTGATGATAGTACCCTCTATAATCTGAAATCGCCTTTCCTGATGCCTTATAATCGAATTATCGATGCGGCCGGGCAGTCGGTTAGTTTTGGAGATGCGAGTCAGGAAAACCACAGTCTGGATGCGGTGTTGCTGCCCGATGGAAAAACAGTGGCGGTCGAGGATCGGTATGGCGTTGCTTTTTTTGACGCGAAAGCCCACCAACTTATTTCTCGATGGGATTATACCAAAGGCTCGAATCTACGTGGAAGTATGAGTTCGTTTTCGGGTATAAAAGCCATTGTGTACCACGATTCGACGTATCTATTCTGGGGTGCCGGAGGGCGTGGGAAGCCTAATTCGTATGTGGTGCAGGCCGTCTGGAATGGATCGCAGGCCCGGTTGGTTCGGGTTATTCCGTTCGAACCACTGGCACCAGCTACCATTGCCTTGCCAAACGAAGTCGCAGTTCGGGAAGAAGCCGGGGAGTTGTATCTGTACACGGTACTGAATGGCAATAATCAACTGGTCAAAGTTCGGGTTAAAGATCCGCAGACCGTGTGGACAGCCCCCACGGGTGTTGCTCCGTTTGGCTTAACTATTCTTGGACAAAAAGCTTATGTGACGAACTGGGCAGGTCCGATACCAGATCCAGCCAGTGGTTTTGAAACGGCGGGTGTTCCCTGGGGCAGCGCTTATGTCGATCCGAAAACGGGGGCAATGGCACGCGGTACGGTTTCAATTATTGATATACAACAGGGCAAGCCTGAGACTGAGTTATCAGTTGGGCTACATCCAAACGCCATCATTAGTAGTCCCGATGGTCGATTTTTGTACGTGGCTAATGGCAATAGCGACCACGTGTCCGTAATTGACGCACAGAAACAGCAGGTGACCGATTCCATCTTTGTTGGATTATTCAACCGGGGCAACGGCTATATTGGCAGTACACCCAACGCATTGGCTATTGATCAACAGGGAACTACGCTGTATGTCGCCAACGGAATGGACAACGCCGTTTGTGTCGTTGGGTTAGGCAGCAGTGCATCGACGGCGGGTAAGGGAAGCAATCAAATTAAAGGGTACATTCCTACCCAAGCCTATCCGTCAGGACTGGTGCTCAACAAGGGTGAACTCTATGTAACAAACCTGGAAGCGATTGGGCCCCGCATTGCGAATCCAGTTGATCAGGGTGGGCAAGGGGGAGGATTGACCAAAAAAGAGCTGAAAGCCTTCAATTCCCACAAGCAACTGGCTTCTGTCTCGTTTATCCCGCTGCCGGATGATGCCCAGCTACGTACCTATACCGAGAAAGTAAAGCAGCAGAGTCTTCAGTTTCGGCTATCGCTGACCGAGCAGGCTCCCCGACCCAATGTAGCGCCCAAACCTGTTCCTGAGCGGATTGGCGAACCATCCGTATTCAAACATGTGCTGTACATTATTAAAGAAAACCGGACCTACGATCAGGTGCTGGGCGATATGCCGGAAGGGAAGGGAATGGCCGATCTGTGCATCTTCGGCGATAGCGTTACGCCTAACCAGCATCGAATAGCCCGCGATTATTTGCTGATGGACAATTATCATGTATCGGGCAAATCGTCGGCGGAGGGGCACCACTGGGCGAGTGCCGCTATGGTGACTGATTATACCGAAAAGAACGTTCGGGCCTGGTTTCGGAGCTACCCGCATGTGTTGTACGATGCACTGGTGTACGACAAAAAAGGACTGATCTGGAACAATGCGCTGGATCATGGCAAAACGGTCCGGCTGTATGGCGAAGCCTGCACCTGCCACTTCGATGCGAAACAATACAACTGGAAAAATCTGAACCAGATGCGTCAGGAGAGCAAACCGTTTTCCTACACGAACACAACCACGATCTCGCGTATCCGACCGCATCTGGCGATGGACTTTCCGGGTTGCGACAATGAGAATATCAGCGATCAGATGCGGGCCGATGCGTTCATCAAGGAACTGAAGGAGCTAGAAGCGAACCCAAATGCTGATCTGCCAAACCTGATGGTGATGTCGCTGCCCAACGATCATACATCTGGATTGAATCCTGCTTTTCCGGTTCCCAGGGCTATGGTAGCTGATAACGACCTGGCTGTTGGCCGGATTGTCGACGCCATTACCCACAGTCGGTTTGCGGCATCGACGGTTATTTTTATTACCGAAAATGATTCACAGGCAGGTTGGGACCACGTATCCGCCTACCGAACGACGGGGTATATCGTTAGTCAGTATTCGCGCTTGCAGAAAACGGTTCATACCAATTACAACCAGACCTCGATGGTCAGAACCATGGAGCAGATTCTGGGATTACCGCCCATGAATGTGATCGATGCGACGGCCCTGCCTATGTTCGACTGCTTTACCGACCAACCCGACCGGTCGTTTGCGTATAAAGCGTTACCTAACCGGGTAAATCTGGCCGAAATGAATCCATCACCGACCGGTCTGAAAGGGCAGGCGCTTCGGTTCGCTAACCAATCCATTCGGCATGGGTTTTATCAGATCGACCGGGGCCATGATGACCTGCTGAACCGGATCTTATGGTTTACGGCCAAGGGTAAAAAACGCTACCCTGCCGAACTGGCTGGAGCTGAAGAGGAAGATGATGACGACGATTAGAGAAGACTGATCGCAGACTTTATTGTAAATCTAACTCGAACTGGCTTTCAGGCTTGACTACCTTTACTTCTTAACTTATTTCGATCATGGCAAACCGTTCTGTTACAATCTTTTGCCTGTGTGGGTTGCTGGCATTTTTGCTGACATTCAGTTGTCGGAGAGATGCCTCGACTAACTCCTCAGACGAGGCTGAAGCCTACCAAAAACTGGCAGCTACGCGGGTGAAGCTACCCAATGGCTGGGCGTTGACCCCGCCGGGACGCAGCCTAAAGCTTGACGACCTGCCGTTGAACCTGGTCGTTTCGCCATCGAAAAAGTACCTGGCCGTAACCAACAACGGGCAAAGTACGCAAAGCATTACCCTGATTGATGCGCAAACCGAACAGATTGTTGATACGGCCAAAGTCGGGAAAGCGTACCTCGGGCTGGCGTTCAGCGACGATGAAAAGTGGGTATACGCGTCGGGCGGTAACGACAATAAAATTCTGGTCTATAAACTGGATAATGGCGATTTACAGGTCGATGAGCCTATCGTGTTGGGGAAACCGTGGCCGGTGAAAATCTCTCCGGCGGGTCTGAGTGTCGATGATGCGAAAAGCCGGTTGTATGTCGTCACCAAAGAAGATAGCTCACTGTATACGGTCGATACCAAAACCCGGAAAACCATCCAGAAAATGAACCTGGGCGCTGCTGCGTATACCTGTTTGCTTTCACCTAACAAAACTGAACTGTTTGTGTCGTTATGGGGAGGGGCTAAAGTGTTGGTCATTAATACGGCTACGCTGGCCATAACGGCCGAAATCGCCACTAACAAAAATCCGAATGATCTGCTGCTCACCCGCGATGGCAAATACCTGTTTGTGGCCAATGGCAATGATAATACCGTAGCCCTGATCGACGTAACCAAACGGCAAGTAGTTGAAACTCTGACAGCCTCGCTTTTCCCGAATGCACCAGTGGGTACTACTCCGAACGGCCTGGCTCTGAGCGACGATGAGAATACCTTATACATTGCCAATGCCGATAACAATTGCCTGGCGGTATTTGATGTAACCCGAAAAGGTCACAGCCAGTCCAGTGGTTTCATTCCGACTGGCTGGTATCCAACGGCCGTTAAAGTCATCGGCTCAAAACTATTCGTGACCAATGGGAAAGGCTTTTCGTCGCAGGCGAACCCGCGAGGACCTAACCCGGTACGTACCCGGACGCCACAGCAGGTTGGGCCTAATCCGCAGGCCAATCCGGGACCAGTGCAGTATATCGCAGGCCTGTTTAAGGGAACGCTGTCGATTATCGACAAACCCGATGCTGGTTTGCTGTCGGCCTATTCGCGGCTGGTGTATGCCAATACGCCCTATACCAAAAACAAGGAACTTCAGGCTGAGGGGGAAACCGGCAACCCGATTCCGATGCGGGTAGGCGACAAATCGCCGATCAAGTATGTGTTTTATATCATCAAAGAGAACCGAACCTACGACCAGATTCTGGGCGATATGACGGAAGGAAATGGGGATGCCAGCCTTTGCCTGTTCCCGCGAAAAGTTACCCCGAACCAGCATGCGTTAGCCAAAGAGTTCGTACTGCTGGATAATTTCTACGTTGATGCCGAAGTTAGTGCCGACGGACATAACTGGTCATCGGCGGCTTATGCCAATGATTATGTCGAAAAAAACTGGGTCACCAGCTACGGCGGTCGGGGCGGTACGTACGATTACGAAGGTCAGAAAGAAATTGCCTACCCACGCGATGGCTTCATCTGGAATCACTGCGAACGGGCCGGGATTCCGTATCGGAGCTACGGCTGGTTTACCGACGAAAAACCGAAAGATAAAGTACTTCAGGGGCATTACTGCGCTGACTTTAAAGGCTTCGATCTGGGCTATATGGATGTAAAACGCGAAGAGGCCTGGGAAAAAGATTTCGACAAGTTGTTGGCGGCAGGAACCTTACCCAAACTGAACACCATTCGCATGGGCAACGATCATACATCGGGCGCTCGCGTTGGCTTACCCACACCCGATGCCGCTGTGGCCGACAATGATCTGGCCGTCGGTCGACTAGTCGAGCATCTGTCGAAAAGCCCTATCTGGAATGAATCGGTCGTGTTTATTCTGGAAGACGACGCCCAAAATGGCCCTGATCATGTCGATGCCCACCGCTCTATTGCGTTTATAGCGGGTGGGTTTGTGAAACGGGGTTATGTCGATCACACCATGTATTCGACCTCAGGCATGCTGCGGACCATTGAACTAATTTTGGGACTAAAACCGATGAGCCAGTACGATGCAGCAGCTACGCCCATGTGGCGGTGTTTTTCGAAAAAAGTAGACTCAACCCCTTTCAAATCGCGCGAAGCCGGGATCGACCTGAATGAGAAAAACGTAGCGGTCAATTACAACTCAAAACGGTCGATGCAATTTAACCTGACCCACCCCGACGATATCGACGACCTGATCTTCAGCGAAATTGTCTGGCAAACCGTGCGCGGGCCAAAGAGTGTCATGCCTGCCCCTCGCCGGGGAGCCTTCGTGCGTCTGGGTAAAGGCATGGACGATGACGACGAGGAAGAAGGTGATGATGATGACGATTAAGTCGTTAGTTAATGGTCAGGCGAACTCAGTTGAAGCTTAATAAGCCAAAGGCGAACTTGAGTCTTAAGTTCGCCTTTGGCTTATTAAGCTTCAACTGAGTTCGCTACCTCCGCCTTAATCCTGAAAATTGGAGTGGCTTCGGAGCGGGAGGCTACAATTAGTTCGGTACCGTCGAGATGGGGGGTGAAGAGGTCGCGGGTCAGCTGTGGACTATTATTATCCTTCGAGAGGTGCGACAGCAGCACATGACTCATGTACGACGGCTTATGCACGCGGAAAAGATCTAATGCCTGCTGGTTGGACAGATGCCCTTTTTCGCTCCGAATCCGGCGCTTCAGGTAATACGGATACCGACCATTCTCCAGCATGTTGTCGTCGTAATTGGCTTCCAGAAAGGCTGCGTGGCATTGGCGGAAGTGATGAATGACATGCTCGCACGGTTCTCCGATGTCGGTAAAAACGCCAACGTTAGTGCCCTGGCAACTGATCAGAAAACTATGCGGGTCGCTGGCATCGTGCAGTTTCGGAAATGCCGTAATGCTCAGTTCGCCAATCTGTACGGGTTCATAGGCCTGCAGCGTGCGAATCGGAAAGGATTTTTCGGGTAAGCGGGCGTGTCGTAAGGTGTGGGGCGTAATAAAAACCGGCAGTTGGTGTTTTTTTGCCAGTTGCGGAATGCCAACAATGTGATCGGAATGCTCGTGTGAGACGAAAATGGCTTTGACCGTTCGAAGCGACAACCCTAGTTGCTGCATACGCGCTTCGGTTTGTCGACACGAGATACCAGCATCGATCAGGACGGCTTCCTGCTCATTCCCAACATAGTAACAATTTCCGTTGCTCCCCGAATTCAACGAGGTAATAAATAATGACATACTAAGTAGCAGGGTACGAATTACGGTGCTTGATTTGCCCTATGCGAAGATAACCCGAATCCCGTAATTCGTACCCTATTACTCAGTTTATTTTGCCCGAGTTGACGTAGAATTCCGACAGCAGCGTCAGGAATTCTTCTTTCCGTCGGCGCGATACTTCCACTTCTGTATTGTCACTCAGCCAGACCTGCCCACCATCGCCCTTCACGTACCGCTTGATGTGTTCGAGGTTGACGATGTTGGACTGATGCACCCGGAAGAAATAATAGTTGTCCAGAATTTCCTCATACTCCTTCAATAGCCGAGATACCACAATGGGCTTATTGCCAACCAGATGAAACTTGGTATACGACCCCATCGATTCGCACTGGATAATATCGGTCATCTGAACGAAATGAATCCCTTCGGCAGTAGGTAGCGCAATTCGTTGATGATCGTTTTTGGTGCGTTGGGTCAGGCTGTTCGGGTGAGACGTTTCGATGTGCTCCTGTAAGATTTTGATCTGTTGCGGACTCACGCTCACCAACTGCGATTTATACTTACTCACCGCCGATTGTAATTCGTCGGGGTCGATAGGTTTGAGCAGGTAGTCGATGGCACTGAACCGAAAAGCCCGGATCGCAAATTCTTCGTAAGCCGTCGTGAAAATGACCCCAAAATCAGCCTTGTCGAATGAGGCCAGCAGGTCGAATCCCGTTTTGCCCGGCATCTGAATGTCCAGAAAAACCAGGTCAGGATGCTCCCTTTTGATGAGTTCAATACCTGTATCGACGTTTTTAGCTTCGCCACACAGATCGACATCAGGACAGAGCAATTGGAGCAGATTGGTGAGCGCCTGCCGGGCGTTGGTTTCATCATCAATGATAACGGCGCGTAGTTTTTTCATAAGTCAAGGTTTTCAAGAGGGAATATCAGTACGGCACGAGTGCCAACCGATTCATGCTGATTGTGAATCAAACCAAGGATATCCACCCAGAGATCGCTAGCCGCGATTCGAAAATGCATTTGGTCATCACCTGCCCTCGTGCGGTATGGCCTTCTTTTCGCAGAACCTGGGTCTATTTCTCCGAAAAGTAAGGGTAGCCAGATGAATTCACAACGGTACCACCTGAATTAGTCTGTTCAATTGGCTGTAACTCTGGATGAAGTCCTCCAACGATTAAAAAAACACCAAAACTGATAAGACGATCAGCGTCACCAGAATCAGGACCAGCCAGTCGAATCCTTTCTCAATAAAGCGGGAAAGACCCTTCGTCAACGGCTTTAGATCGCCTTTTTTTGTGAAATAATCCCCTCGTTCCATACCGTCGTCCTGTTCTTTTGATGTTGAAAATACGTACAAAAAATTGTCTTCATCCGTAGGGAGTGAATTAGATTGATAGATGGTGCGGAATAAAGAAAAAGTGGTGGCGGTGACTTGATATATGGTCATCGTCGTCAGTCTTCTTTAGCACGTACTTGGCCAGTTTCTCCTCTATTTAGTGGCGAATGGCCTGTCTTACCGGGATTTAACAAGACAAAGGTAAGCCCGCCAGCCTGGGCGAAACGTATGAATCCACAACAGGCTGACTTGAATTGACAAGTGGGGGCAATGGCAATACAATTGGCAGATGGATGATTAGGCAGACAGGTACCGGTCCAGTTCCAGAAATTGTTCTGAGCGCAGATGCTACTGAACCGGGAATAAGCCGATAGTCAATCGTTCGGAAGAAACTGACTCCCTGTTCTTTTATATTGTTTGTCTGTACTGTAGTTTTGAGACAAATAGACCTAATCCGTTTACTTGTACCGTATATGTTAGCCAAAACGTTTGGGGCTGCTGTTTATGGCGTCAATGCCAGTCTGATTACCATCGAAGTAGCTGTTGCACAGGGATTACATT
Organism: Spirosoma gilvum; assembly: GCF_054776815.1. Classification (NCBI taxonomy): domain Bacteria; kingdom Pseudomonadati; phylum Bacteroidota; class Cytophagia; order Cytophagales; family Cytophagaceae; genus Spirosoma; species Spirosoma gilvum. Next base: position 245,498 of record NZ_BAAHBH010000003.1, read on the forward strand.
TTCATTTAGTTGGTTTGCCCGATAGTGCCGTCAAAGAGAGTGAACAGCGGGTGGAAGCGTCCCTTAAGTTCTTCGGCTACCGGATGCCCCGCCAGAAAGTGGTGGTTAACCTGGCTCCGGCCGATATTCGGAAAGAAGGGTCATCCTACGATTTGCCGATTGCGCTCTGTGTGTTGCAGGCGTCTGAGCAAATAACGGCCCAGCGCAATTTGGAAGACTACGTGATCATGGGCGAACTGGCCCTCGACGGCTCTCTACGACCCATCAAAGGCGTCTTACCCATCGCCATCGAAGCTCGCAAGCAGGGTTATAAAGGCTTTGTACTGCCCGTAGAAAATGCACAGGAAGCCGCCATTGTAAATAGCCTGGATGTGATTGGCGTGTCGACCATGCAGGAGGCCGTTGAGTTTTTCGAGGGTAAAAAAGACATTGCTCCTCTGGTCAGCGACACCCGCGATCTGTTCATGACGCAGATAAATGCCTATGAAGTGGATTTTTCGCATGTGCAGGGGCAGGAAAACATCAAACGGGCGCTGGAAATTGCGGCTGCCGGTGGGCACAACGTCATTATGATTGGGCCACCCGGTGCTGGTAAAACCATGCTGGCCAAACGCTTGCCCACCATATTGCCGCCACTAACCCTGCACGAAGCGCTGGAGACAACGAAGATTCATTCCGTAGCGGGGAAGCTGGGTTCACGAGCCAATCTGATTGCTACCCGGCCGTACCGGGCTCCTCACCATACTATTTCTGATGCCGCTCTGGTGGGCGGTGGTAGTTTCCCACAACCCGGTGAAATCTCACTGGCACATAATGGCGTGTTGTTTCTGGACGAATTGCCTGAGTTTAAGCGGTCGGCGCTGGAAGTGATGCGGCAGCCACTCGAAGATCGGAAAGTGAGTATTTCGCGGGCGAAATGGGCGGTCGAATTTCCGGCTAGTTTTATGCTCATCGCCAGCATGAACCCATGTCCCTGTGGGTATTACAATCACCCGGATAAAGAGTGTGTTTGCGGACCGGGCGTTGTCCAGAAATATCTGGCGAAGATCAGCGGGCCCTTGTTGGATCGAATCGACCTACACGTTGAAGTAACGCCTGTTTCGTTCGATCAGATGACAGCCAATCGACCGGCCGAGTCCAGTGACGTAATTCGGGAGCGGGTAATTCGGGCAAGGGAAATTCAAACGGCGCGCTTCGAGACGAATTCGGGGATATACTCTAATGCGATGATGCCCTCGCAGATGGTGAAAGAAGTGTGCGTGATCAGCGATGCCGGGCGGGCGCTACTCAAAACGGCCATGGAACGACTGGGGCTATCGGCTCGTGCCTACGACCGGATTCTGAAAGTGTCGCGCACCATTGCCGATCTGGCCGCTAGTGAGGAAATCAAAATCGAGCACCTGGCCGAAGCCATCCAATACCGTAGCCTCGACCGCGAAAGCTGGGCTGGTTGAGTATGAGTTTATAAAAAAAACAGACCGAAGCGCTTCGGTCTGTTTTTATTTGATTTTACATTACCCGGTTATATAGGGTAGATTTACTTTTGAGCGCTGGCAATCAGGTCTTTTGCCATTTTTACGTAATCGCCATTTTTAGCGGTTGTGGCTAGCTCAACGGTCTTCTGAGCACTGGCAATTGCGTTTTTCTTCTCGTTCAGCTTTAGCTCGATCCGGGCTTTCAGCAGCATGATCCAGAAGGCATTCGGGTTTTGCTCCGTCGCTTTGGTCACCCAGCTCAGCGCCTGTGGCAAATCCCGATTGGTCTCATAATAGTAACTGGCGGCTTCAAAATAAGCAGGCTTTTCAGAAGCCATGGACGCCTTAATGTTTTGAGAGATCGTTTGGTCGATGTCGACGGTGAGGGGAACACCTACGCGTGTTTTATCCCACATGATTTCCAGCGTGGCCGAGCTGGGCAGGATGTCGGCAATATTGATCGTAAACGTTTCGACCTTATACGGTAAGCTCATCGGCTTTACCTCCACCCGCGCTACTTCGTTCTCCAGTTTGTAATCGGCGACATTAGCCCCCAGATTCAAATCTTTCGACAACATCACCTGCCAGCTTGATTTGCCGGGTATGGTGAATAAGCCATATGTTCCGGCTTTCACCTCTTTTCCGCCAAATTTTACGTCGGTAGAAAACGTGATTTTTGAGGTGGCATTGGCTCCCGTGCGCCATACTTTGTCGAAAGGAACCAGATCGCCGAAAATGGCCCGGCCTTTGATAGCGGGTCTTGAATAATCAAGGGTGATTTCGCCTAGTCCGAAACTCTGTTTGGTGGTTTGAGAAGGGCTGGCCGCCGGTATTTTTAACTGTGCGGTGGTGACGGTGACAGTGAATACGGTCAGCAGAATGGTGGCCGAAAGAACTAAAAATCGATTGTTGTTCATGAGAAAATAGCGTACTGCCTAAACTTAATTTTTCCGAAAGATACGCATTCCGACGTAGCGTAGCAGCAAGGACGATAGTAGCCTATAGACTTTTCATTTTTAATGATCGGGTTCGTCTCATTTCTGAGTGAATGCGATTGCCTGACGGTCCCTTTTTCTTTAGTAAAAAGCCTCTCTGGGCGCTGGAAAGAACCGTTCCTACGTATAAGTTAGGTAAATATCTACTTTGCTTATAATTTTAGAGCAGTAATAGAGATACTTATCTGTTCTGCATTCGCTCCTGCGGTACCCACTCATCGTTAATAGTCGTTAAAATCTATCAGGTTGGTTCTTGATGACGCCTTTTTTAGTAAATGAACCGGATGGCCAATCCATCCCCATTCATCTTCTTAATGCGATGCCTGGTAAGCATCTGGTCTTGTGGCCTGATGCGCCAACGTTTACCATTGCTGCGGTATCGGACGAATACCTGGCTGCTATCAACCTTCAACGGGAATCCCTGGTCGGGCATGGGCTATTCGATGCGTTCTTTGGAGACGGGATTTATGAGGTCATTGCTGATCAACTTCGGCAATCCTTGCAGCAAGTTATAGAAACCAGACAGGTTCATGCAATGGCCGATCAGCGTCGCCAATGGCCTAATGCTCAAACGGGTTTGCCCGAATGGCGCGTCTGGCGACCGGTCAATAAACCCGTAATTGGCCCTGATGGGGCACTAGCCTATATCATCCACTCGGTCGAAGACGTGACTCATGAAGTGCAATTGGTGGAGGTGGCCCAGGCAAACCAATATTTACAGACCATCATCAATTTATTAAAGGAACCTTTGCAGGTTCTACAGCCGATTTTTGAGAATGGCGAAATCGTCGATTTTCGCTTTAAACTCACCAATCAGGCCTATGCGTCCTATGCGAACACGACGCCGGACCAGTTGCAGGGAAAACGAGTCGGCGAGGTTTTTCCGGGCTATTTTGAAACGGTAAGTTTTACCAATCCGATTGAAACCTACCGAACAGGCCAGCCGCTTACCTTTGAAATACACTACGATAAAGACGGGCTTGAGCTGTATAATCTGATGAGTACCTTCAAGCTCGACGAAGAGGTGGTTGTTCTCTTTACCGATTTCACCCGACTACGGCAACTGCAACTCCAGCTTGAAGCTAAAATTGACGAGCTGAACCGCTCCAATGAAAACTTAAAGCAGTTTGCCTATATCGCCAGCCATGACCTACAGGAGCCGCTACGAAAAATTCAATCCTTTAGTTCTCTGTTGGTTAGTCAACTGGATGGACAGCTAACCGAAACCAGCAGCAGTTATCTCCAGCGTATAAACCAGTCGGGAGCCCGCATGTCGTTGTTGATTAAAGATCTGCTGGCTTATTCACGCACTCCCATTGATCAACAGTACTTCGACTCTGTTTCTCTGGCTACCGTTGTTGCCGATGTATTGACCACACTCGACTGGGCGATCAGTCAATATGATGCTCAGGTAATAATACATGACTTACCGATGGTAAATGGGGATGCGTCGCAACTGGAACAGCTCTTTCAAAACCTGCTTTCCAATGCGTTGAAGTTTAGCCTGCCCAATCAGCGTCCGTTTGTGGAAGTCGGCAGTACGCTCCGACCCCGAAGTGAACTGCCTCAAACGGTTAAGCCTGCCAGTCGGGCGTCTATGTTTTACCAGATCAGTGTGCGCGACGAGGGAATAGGTTTTGACCCTCAGTATGTAGACCGCATTTTTCAGGTTTTTCAACGGCTACACGGTAAAAACGAATATGCGGGAACGGGGGTGGGCCTGGCCATTTGCCAGCGCGTAGCGGAAGCGCATGGGGGCGGTATTACAGCTACCAGTGCGCCAGGGTCCGGCGCTACGTTCTGGGTATATCTGCCGGCCTAGCTAACTGCCTTTTTCGGGTAGTTTGTGGTTGACAACGGTAGCTGATCGAACAGGAAAAGCTATCTTTAACTGAGGAGATAAGCAGGGTTAAAACCAACAACATCGACTAATGGAAAAAATCTTACACGTACTCAATGGTGATAGTACCGCTTATTCGTTTGCAGAAGCTGGGTTACCCGGCGACGTAGCCGTATGGCGTGAAATGCTGTCCGAAGGTCCATTGCTGGATGCCTTGCAAACTGATGACTTATGGAAATTGCGCGAAAATTGGCTAAATGCCCAGTTTGGCGACCGGCCAAATGAGGCAGATACGTATTACCGGAAAGTCGTGGCTGAATTTGAACGAATTTATCAACCCAACACGTACGACCAGATCATTCTTTGGTTTGAGCACGATCTGTTTTGCCAGATCAATCTGGTCTTTCTGCTCTCCCGTTTTTCCCGTGTCGAACTGGGGACAACCGTAGTGAAGCAAGTGTCTGTCAATCAGTTCGATGGTATGCCGAATTTTAAAGGACTTGGGGAACTAACGGGCGCTCAACTGGCCACATTATATCCAAAGGCTGAACCCCTAACCGATTATGAATTGGCCTTGGCAGCTCATGTCTGGTCGGCCTATGCTACGGCGGACGTAACCACACTGACTAATTTGCTATCAGAAGATTTTGGCCGATTACGTTACCTACGGGAGGCTTTACGGGCGCAACTGGATCGGTTGCAGGTGGGAGAGAATGGATTATCTACGATCGAAAACCAATTGCTTAGCTTGGTTCAGTCGTCGCCTAAGACACCCCAGCAGGTTGTGGGCGAATGGTTGTCAACGGATCGAATTTATGGCTTAGGCGACTGGAGTATCGAGAACTACCTCCGCCGGCTGATCGAGCAGGAGGTGCTTCAGGAACGGGATGGTGTGCTTGTGGACATTGCCCATTAACAGTCAGTAGAACCGCTTGCCTAGAATTCATTTTTGTCATTTCGACCAAAGGGAGAAACCTCAAGGCTCCTAGTTAGCAGCGTTGAGGTTTCTCCCTTTGGTCGAAATGACAAAACGATTTTTGATAACTCGTTCTTGAACGTTTAAACGGATTAGCCTACTGACGGCTTTGCAGATTTTCCAGAATTACCTCATACTGTTTTTCGGCAGCGTTGTACACATACCGGTACTCGGTGGGGTAATAACCCGCTTTTTCAACTTTCTGAGGTTGGTTGACCGAAAGGCGCTCATCCTTTACCTTTTTCAGGAAATCCAGCGTAAACATAGGTTCCAGGAACGTCACTTTACCATCGAGTGCGCCATAGATAAAGGTTGTGGTGAACGGTTTCCCCTGGAATTCGCTGCTTTTTGGGTCAATCCAGTGTACACCCATTTGTGGAACGCCTGCATCACGGATAACCCCCTGAGGTAGATAGGCCATATCTGGGTTCTTCGCAAACCGGGGATCGTTCGGCTGGATACCATCCCGCTCTTCACTGGAGGTGAAATAAAAATGACAATCGAAATGGGGGACGTTATAAACGCCATCGGGTTCGTGACCGTGCGGCATCCAGCCAAAGGCAACGTGCTTGATCAGGGTTTTGTCGGCCTCTTTAGGCGGACTGATAATCCAGTGCGACATTTCCGTGGAAAGGCTATTGAGCGTAGCTTCAGAAATGGCTACGCCAAACTGAGTTGGATTTCCTTTCTCGTCGGTGCGTACAAACGAGCGCAGTGTACCGTTACCCGCTTTTACGGATTCACCATAGTGAATGGTAGTAGCTGGTTTTTTGTCGCCCTTAGGCGTGTCAATCGAACCCGTCAGGGTGGTGGCGGCTACAAGAGCCAGAGCAATTAGATTCATTAGATTTGATTGTTTATGGTTGAAAAAAAGAAATTTGCTTTAGGGTAACACTGGTTTCCTGCCCATGCCAGACCTGATAGGCAACCAACAGGCCTTTTTCGGTTGGCAGCAAGACGGGCAGCGAGGTTAGTTCACCGGCTGCGGTTAACGCTACCGTTCGGGACTTGCCATTGGCAGTATAAGTGCGCAGCATCGTTTGGCGGTAAGCATTAGGCGCTTCGCCGATGAGTTCTTCCCAAACCAGTGCCAGGCGACCATCGGCCCAGCCGGTTAGTTGCGGATGCGTCCGTTGCGGACCCAGGATGAATTCGGGCGACTGGGGGGCATCCAGACGGGTGAGTCGGATGCCTTCGTGCCCACTTGCCCCCGAATACCAGGTCGCATAGACGGCTTCATCATGCACGAACAACTGAGGCCCAGAATGAGGGCAGGCATTGATCTGCCAGTTGTCGTTCGCCAAAATCGTTGGCTGCGAGAACGATTGGCCGCCATCCGTCGAAACCACGTAACTAATGTCCCGAGCACCCGGACCTGTTTCGGTAGGAAGCCAGTCGCGGTAGGTTAGGTAGATGCGACCTTGTTTATCGACCACAATGCCGGGGCGGCAGCATTGACAGGCGTTGGAATCGACGATTACTTCGGGGCCGAAACCGCCGGAGGGTAACGTCTGGGTAAATCGAACGGTACGCCCTTCATGACCGGGTAATTTATCGTCCAGCCAGATCAGCCCGATTTCGCCATTGGGTAGTCGGGTCAGGTCGGCGTAGGAGTGGCTCTTACCCGCTGTGGTGTCGCGGTGAACGGGCTGGACAGCAGTCCAGGTTTTTCCCTGATCGGTCGATGTTTGGTAGAGCAGATTACCGGCCCGAAGAGCCTCCGGCATTGGCTTAGGCAGGCTGAATACGACCATCTGGGTGCCATCGACCTTAAAAATCAGCTTGGGTACATCTTCGCCATGCGCTGCTGTGGCAGGGGGCAACAGAATCCGTTTCGGTTCGCCAAAGGTGATTCCACCGTCAGTAGCAATTCGGTAGACCAGTGTTAGATTGGTATCGTTCCGTTCAATCCAGCTAAGTACTGGACGTCCGCGCTCATCGGTTGACAGCCGGGGGAAAGCTGCTTTGGGAATTGTCAGTTGTGGAACAGGCGAACCCGCTATAGCTGTAAAAATGCTGAATATCAGGTTAAAAAAGAGGAAGGTAGCTTTCATGTCGGTTGATTATTTTCCTGTGAACTGGTATTGTAATCCAATCACAAACGTGCGGGGAGCGGCTGGCGTAAAGGTGGTCCGATCGGTTGTTGCATTGCCACGGGTGGCGTTGTTGGCATAAAGTTCATCTGTCAGGTTCAGCACGTTGACGTACAGCTCGATACCTTTATAGGTATAACCCGTCCGTAGGTTTAGCACACTAACTCCTTTGGCTCCGAAGGCTCCCCGATCATCGTAGCGCACCGTGTTGACCTGATTCTGGTACCAGGTACTGATCCGCTGCCACTCCACAGCTAGTCGTAATCCTTTTGCCCAGCGAGGTTTGTAGGTGAGTTCGGTATTAGCGACCCAGCGTGGTGCTTGTGGCATGTCGTAATTTGCCAGGTTCTGCACCGCGTCGGACTGTTTGTTGCTCAGCGCGAAGTCGATGAAGCGATGGACTGAGTTAGTGCCGCCGAACCGGAAAAACCACTGGCTGGATGGTTTATAGGTCAGGCTGTATTCGAATCCCTGATGGAGCGTACGGCCCGCGCTCTGGTAATCCGTTGAGTTGTCAGGTTGGCGAATGCTTAGCAGTTCGTTCTGTCCGTTCATCTGGTACAGTGCCCAGTCGACTTGCACTTTCCGGTTCAGGAATGAAGCCCAGCCGCCGATCTCAACGTTGGTAAATAAGGCCGGTTGCAGGTTGTAGTAAAAAGGAGGTTGGCCAGCCGTAACAGTCGTATTTTTGCGGAAGATGGCGGTCAGGCCCGGCGGTGAGAAGCCACGACTAACGTTGGCATAAAATCCACGACCTTGTCCCAGATTGTACGTCAGACCAAGCTTGGGGGTGAGCTGGTTATAGGATTTAGTACCCGTCGTTTTATCCAGAAAGTTTTCATAGTCAAACGCCATCCGGTCATAGCGAGCACCGACCGACAGGCGCAGATGGGATACAGGCATGAAGTCGTATTGCGCATAAACCGCCGTATTGTAAATCGTGGCTTCGTAGCGGCTCAGAAACTGATCGGGCAATTCCCGCACCTGACTATACCGCTCGACCGAACGGCCATCTGCCCTCAGTACCGCTTGTAAATCGGTCTGATACGCGTAATATGAATTTGGCGAATTGTCGTACAGAACCCCTGCCAGCAGTCGGCTGTCCATCCAGGCGAACCGTTGGCTATGCTGGGCCATCAGGCCAAGACTATGAAAACTGTTTTCGTTGATTTCGCCCGTGGCCGTTGTGGCTCCCGTTTTCCAGCGGATACTGTAATTTGGATTCTGTTTCAGGCTGTTATCCCGGTAAAAAGCGGTTACGGACGTTTCGCTATTGGTAGTCCATTGGTGTTCCAGCGTTAGCCGCGATCGAAGCGCCACTACATCCCGGTAGGTAAAATCCGTCGTGCTGGTATATTGTCGGCTGTAATAAGCCACGCTATCCACGCTACCCCCGGTTTGTGAATGGTATTGATTGTAGGTGGCTGTGCTGGTCAGTCGGGTTTTGTTGGAGAGGGCATACTCGACCCGAGCGTTCAGCGAAATTTTGTCGAAATCACTTTGTGATTGCCAGCTATTGCGCTGCTGAGCGGCCGAAGCACCGACAAACAATCCCAGCCGTTTGGATAGCATACCCCCTGCACCCGCCTGTGCCCGGCGATACCCCCAGCCATCGCCCATAACGCCAACCCGAACGACAGGCACCGCCGTAGGCCGATGCGTCAGAAAGTTAACCGCTCCACCCACCGCTTCTGGGCCATACAGTGACGAAACCGGCCCTTTAACTACCTCGACCGAGCTAATCGCGAACGAATTCAGTTCGATCAACGCATTATGGTTGAAGACCCCCATTGGACGTACAGGCAGGCCATCTTCCAGATAGAGGTAATACGCATTGGTGCCGAAGGGCTGGCGGATGCCCATCATGTGCTGTTCGTTGCCCAAATTCGGCATTACGACGCCGGGTGTTTTGTTGATGACTTCGTACAGATTCACCGCTTTAGTTTCCTGTAGCATCGTTGGCGAAATACGGCTGATCGCCATCGGTGCTTCCGAGCGGGCCTGTGCTTCGCGGCTGGCCGTTACAACCACTGGTTGGAGGTCTTCTACCTTGGGAATCAGGGCAATGGTGAGGTTATCACCCGAATCAATTCTGTACTCCTGATAACCCATTGTGCTCACTATCAGGCTATCAGACGCTTGTTGAACCGTCAGGCTGAAACGGCCCTGTACATCGGTACTTGTCCCTGTGTTGACGCCTACCGGGCGGATGGTAGCACCGGGTATAGGCTCTTTAGTCTGCCCGTCGATCACAACACCCCGGTAGGTGATCGACTGAGCCTGCACGGTTGTACAGAGACAGATAAAGAGGAAAAAGGCGATAAAAATCTTCATGGTGAATGGCGCTTTGAGCCAGTACTTGTTGTTTGCTGGATCAAAATTGCGGACCACTCGTCAGATCGCCAGTTGAGTCATGGGTGAAACGGAAGTTTGGGCAGGTGGAATGAATGGAAACGGGAGATGAAAAGGACCAGACTTACAAAGCTTTCGGCCCAGACAACCCACTCATCCCAACGCTTTGTGGAAAAATGGAATCCATATCATCAATTAGTGAGTGACTTGTTAGTAGCAGTAGAAATCGACTATCCTAAATCCCATTGATCATGAAAAATTTCATTGTATGCTGGATGCTGCTGGGCTTGATGGCCTGTGCCAGCGCGCAATCCAGCCAGGTCCGAACCATTACGGGGACAGTAACCGAACAAGTTAGTAATACGCCATTGCCGGGTGTTGCTGTAGGGATTAAAGGCACCACAAAGGGAGCAACTACGGATGCCAAAGGCCATTACTCAATTGACGTTTCTACCGGTGATACCTACCTGGTATTCAGTTATGTTGGCTATATCAGGCAAGAAATTGCCATCGGAAATCGGCAAACGATCAATGTAACACTTGCGCCCGACGCTCAGGCATTAAGCGAAGTTGTTGTGACCGGCTATAAAACGCAATTCAAACGAAGTATCACAGGTAGTGTTGCCACAATGGGCGCTCAACCCAGATTGTTCCGACCTCAGCCAAATCCGTCAACGGAAAGCTATAAAGCGATGGAGGAGACTGGATTCCAGGATGTTCGTCGACAGCCCGTTACCACCTTTTCTGCCGATGTCGATCGGGCTTCGTATAGTAACATCCGTCGATTACTGAACAATGGACAACGCCCTCCGAAAGACGCCGTTCGGCTGGAAGAGATGATCAACTATTTCAGCTACAACTATCCGCAACCCACTGGCGATGCCCCGTTATCGATTACCACCGAACTGACCGAATCGCCCTGGAATTCCGGTCTACAACTGCTTCGGGTTGGACTTCAGGCTCGTCGTGTCAAAAATGACAAGCTTCCCCCGTCGAATCTGGTGTTCCTGCTGGATGTATCGGGTTCGATGAGCGATGCGAATAAACTGCCGCTGGTACAAGCTTCGCTTAATCTGCTGGCTGACCAGCTCCGCCCCATCGACCGCGTGGCTATTGTGGTGTATGCTGGAGCGGCTGGGTTAGTGCTGCCGCCAACGTCGGGCGACCAGCCCCAACGGATTAAGGATGCGGTCAACCAACTACACGCGGGTGGCTCTACGGCCGGAGGGGCGGGTATTGAGCTAGCTTATAAGGTGGCTAAAGATAATTTCATTAGCAACGGCAATAACCGGGTTATTCTGGCTACCGATGGCGATTTCAACGTGGGTGTTTCGGGCGAGGGCGAACTCCAGCGATTGATCGAGCGGGAGCGGAAAACTGGTATTTATCTGAGTGTGCTGGGCTTTGGGATGGGCAATCTGAAAGATAACCATCTGGAAACACTGGCCGACAAGGGCAACGGCAACTATGCCTACATTGACAACTTACCCGAAGCACGTAAAGTATTCATTCATGAATTCGGGGGAACACTGTTTACGGTAGCTAAAGACGTAAAACTACAGTTGGAATTTAACCCGACCTACGTACAAGCCTATCGGTTACTGGGCTACGAAAATCGACGATTAGCGAACGAAGACTTTAAGGACGATCAGAAAGACGCGGGTGATCTGGGGGCGGGCCATAGCGTAACGGCGCTCTACGAACTGATTCCTGCTGGTACGAAAAGTCCGTATCTTCCTAAAGCTGACTCGTTAAAATACCAGACGCTGGTAGGCACCAGAGCATCGACCCAATCGGGTGAATTGTTAACGCTTAAAGTCCGGTATAAACAACCCGCCGACTCGGTCAGTCAGCAATTGCAGCGGGTTGTTAAAACGCAGACGATTTCCTTTGATCGGGTAACGGCTGACTTTCGGTTTGCGGCTGCTGTGGCTGAATTTGGCTTGCTATTAAGTGAATCCGCCTACAAAGGGGCTGCCCGATATGGGCAGGTGGTTAAACTGGCAAAGGGTGCTCTGACCGACGATTCAGAAGGGTATCGGAGCGAGTTTGTGCGATTGGTCAAGACAGCCTCCGGGTTGACTTCATCAGGCGAAGTGGTTGACGATGATAAAAACTGATAGCGCAACAGTCTGCCCTTGCGCCGTCATGTCAGTATTTTTTATTCTGTCGTCTAGATAAAACGACCCGATTACCAGTTGGATAATCGGGTCGTTTTTCGGTTTACAGATCGTGTAAAAAAGAGACTGCTCGCCGAACTGTGGCACGGCTGATTTTACGCTTGGTAATCAGACGCTTGCATTAGCCGTGCCACAGTTTAAAATGCACTCTCGTAAAAAAACCTTATGCCAGTACGGCTTCAAGTTGTTTCACCAATTGGATTTCACTGTGAATCTTTACTTCTTCACTGAGTGCTAATCCGCCTGTTTCCAGGACACCGTTAAAGTTAATACCCCAATCACTACGGTTTAGTTTGCCCAAAACGGTGAAGCCGACTCGTACACCACCCCAGGGATCTTTCGTAATGCCGCTGTACTCAACCGTCAGTTTGACCGGTTTCCGAACACCTTTCATGGTTAAATCGCCATAAATAGTAAAGGTTTCCGCATCCAGTTTTTCGACGCTTGTGGATTGAAAGCGTAACTGGGGATAGGTTTCGGCCTCGAAAAAATCAGAATTACGCAGGTGATGATCGCGTTGTTCGTTGTTGGTATGGATAGACGCAATTTCGGCAGTAGCCTGTATCTGGGCTGTACTAAAATCGTCATTCTCGGTTTCAACTTCTACCGTAAATTGTTGAAACGAACCTGAGATGTTGCTGATCATCAGGTGTTTGATTTTGAAACCTAATTCGCTGTGTGTGGGGTCGAGGACCCATTTTGTAGTAGACATAGAGTGAGAAAAATTAGTAATTGGTACGTACTGATAAGTGCTGTAGGTAATACAGCAGGCAAAATCACAGTGGACAGAAGCGGTCGGCTTTACCAGAGAATTCGTTGTGCTGCCGGAACGGTTTCTATATGACGCATTTTGCCCTGTCTGTATTCCTGATAGAGCCGTCGAATGTCGTCCTGGGTATCAGCAATGAAAGGCCCATACGACACGATCGCATCGCCTTGTGGCTGTCCGGCGTAAAGAATGACCCGACTTCCAGTTTCACCCGCCGACAAGTTGAGTTCACTTTGACCCTCTTCGGTATATCGATTGAGCCAACCCACCTGGTCCTGATGTAAGCCGTTTAAACCACTGGTTTCGTTGCCCACTTGCAGGCTTCCCTCAATGACATACAGAAAAGCTGTGTATGAAGCAGGAAGGTGTTGTATGGTCGTTACCCCTGGCTGCAACCGTATATCCGCTATAATCATTGGTGTATAGTTCTGAATCGGTGAGGCTACACCTGCCAGCGAACCGCTGTACACTTTTATGTCGACCCCATTATGTGAGAAAGTAGGTACTTTTTCGAGCGGAAGGTCCTGTACACGAGGCTCAGTCCACCGATCTTTTTTAGGCAGGTTCAACCAGAGTTGTAACAACCGCATCGACGCTTTCCGATCGATGGTTTCGGTATGAATGATGCCACTTCCGGCAGTCATGAGTTGTAAATCACCTCCTTTAAGCCGATGAGCCCCATCGCCCATTTCGCCTTTTAGTAGTAGGGATACCGTTTCAAAACCGGCATGTGGGTGTGGTCCGCCAACAGGCTCATCATCCTGTTTGTTGAGCCGATCGTCCATCAACACGATGAACGGATCACTTTCGGTGAAATCGACCTGAATAACTGGGCTTGCCAGGTGGCCAGCGCCTAAAAACCCCGGTTGCGTAGGCGGGGTGTATATATTGACTAGTTTCCTATGGAAATCCATATTCTGTCTTTGTTAAAGAAGGCCTCAAAATTTTGCCCTCATTGATGATGCAAATTTACGCTGTTTGCTATACTTTTGTAAGTACTATATCATAGTATAGCACTATACTTCAGTATAGCGAATCTGAGCTTGTCAGAATGCCATGGAAACCTTTGAGCTAAAACACGAAGAATGTGTCAGTATTTTGCGCCCTATCCGGGATGCACTGGATGTATTGAATGGTAAATGGAAACTGCCCATCATTGTGGCCCTTACCTTCGGGGAGAAGCGGTTTGGCGAGATTGCCAAAGAAGTCCACGGCATTACGGATCGCATGCTCTCGAAAGAACTGCGTGATATGGAGCTGAACGGGTTAGTCAAACGAACCGTATACGATACCTACCCGGTTAAAGTCACTTATGCCCTGACTCCGCATAGCAAAACCCTCAGCGGAGTCATTGACGCCCTGTATGATTGGGGTAAGCTACATCGGGAAAAGATACTCTCCGGCGAAGTGTAAGTGTAGAATCCTGCTAGTTCATCGGCCACTTTGGCCACTTCATAGAATAGAATTGCTTGTTCAGGAGGTAGGCATTTACCTGCTCGTAATGGTCCCGCTACTTTTGGGCTGTTAAACAACAAATATTCTCTTTTTATGAAGACTACTTATCTGATTGCGCTGCCATTATTGGCTATCACCTTACAGTTGACCAGCTGTAAAAAAGACGAGGTCACTACGCCCGACCCAACGGCTCCCCATTACGGTACATCGCAGACGCTGGGCAAGGGTACCGCCCGTACCTTTGTCAAGCTGGATGGTAATGGAAACCCTGATGAAGTGGGTATTGCTGTTTCGGAAAGTGCGTTGAGTAGCCTACCTGCCGACATGGCTGAACTGGTCCTCGACCTACCGACCGAAGGAACAAAGACACCCTTCAAGCATGCCTACGTCACGTATATGCCGCATGGTCATGAGCCCGATGGTATCTACAACATTCCGCACTTCGATTTCCATTTTTACAAGATCACCAATGCCGAACGGCTGACGATGACCCCGGATAAGATGAATGAAATCGGTAAAGCACCGGATGCTGCTTATCTGCCTACGGGTTATGTGAGTGCAGGCCCCGTTCCGATGATGGGCGCCCACTGGGTGGATGCCACCAGCCCCGAACTCAACGGGCAGACATTTACCAAGGCCTTCCTGTATGGCAGTAACAAAGGGGATGTTATCTTCTACGAACCCATGATTACGGTCGACTACCTGAAGAAAGCAACGCATGAGCACGTTGTGATCAAACAACCCCAGAAAATAGCACCTGCAGGCTATTACCCCAGTTCATATGCCATCCGGTACAATGCCACCGACAAGCAGTATGAGATCGTGCTGGAGAAAATGGTGAATCAATAAAAGGAGAAGGGAGAAGGGAGGGAGTCGGCAGTCCAAATCCCTTTCTCCCTTCTCCTTTTTCCCTTCATCCTTTTACCGACTTGTATTTTCTAAAACAATGACCGATGGTCCATCCGAGAGCCACTTTTTGCCTAATCCAGTGGTATCGCCCTGGGGGATGAAATAGACGAACGATCCCAACACCAGGTCAATATCCCCGTCGGCATCCATGTCGCCGGCATCCATAACAACCCATCTACCTCGGGTAGCTTCGGGAAAGGAATAATCCTCGAATTTTAACTTCCCCTTATTTTCCAGATACACAAAGCTCTCTTCCGGGTAACGCTGATAATCCGGGAAAAATGAAATAGCGGCTATATCCAGGTCGCCATCCAAATCATAATCGCGCACGATGGCTTTATATGCACCGTTCAATTGATAGAAGTACGCTTGCTTAAAATTAGCTTTCCCATCATTCAGGAAAATATAGACACCGTGGTATTTTTTTAAGATCGGGGTTTTGTCTGCATTGTCGCCACAGACGTAGACGATGTCCTCAAACCCGTCGTTGTTGAAATCGGCCAGTTCTATCTGTTGAGAGCCATTGAGCGGCAGAAAGGTGAGCAATCGTTTTTCCTGAAATTTACCCGATCCCTGGTTTTCGTACAGAAAAACGCCCTCATCACCCTGCGCCATCAGGACATAAATATCCATCAAGCCGTCGTGATTGGCATCCTTGATAATGGCCGTGCTGGCACCGGGTTTCTGCCGTAAAACCCGTTTGGCATAGTTGCCCTTTCCATCGTTTTCGTACCAGGCTAATTGCCCGGTCTGGTTACCAAATTCGCAGGCGACCACATCCTCAAACCCATCTTTGTTCAAATCACCGTATGCCATGAACACGGGGCGCCGTAAGTTGGGAATCGCGATTGTTTCTGTTGTATAGCCCGACCCCGTCCCATTTTTCTGCAATCGGGTTAGTGATCCATTGGCGGCATCGGTTGGAAAAACGCCCTTCCCAACGGTTGTCAGGTACAGCTCATTGCCCTTTTCATCAAATTGAATAGGCGTTGTCCCTATCCGCATACTGTACTTCTCATGCAGGTCAGGGGTTAGAAATGTCAGGTTATTGCGTCGGGGTTTACCATCGCCAAAAACGATTCCTCGATTATCGGGCAGAATCTTCACTAGGGAGGTAAAAGCAGGTCGATTTGAAAACGAAGCTTCCCGATACTTGAAGTGTTTTAACTCCATTCGGATAGGATGTTTGCGAAGCGGAGGTACGATGGTATCGGGCGCATTCTGGAGATAGTAGGCTTCTATTTTCCGCCAATCCTCTTTGGCCAGGACGGGTTTTTCTGGAAAGATATTGGCCTCACGCACAACGGCTCCACTTTCGCCCGCATCAAACAAACTGTCGGGTCTAACGCCACTACTGTAAATACCCATCCGATGCCCCATGGCTGGCAACACATCCCGCCAGTTCGTTTTTGCCAATAAATCGGGGCTCACAAACGCATGGCACCGACTGCAATGCGCTACCGCCAGTTGCTTACCTGAAAGACCCGAAACCGGTAGGTCATCAAATTCCGTTTTGTCGGTTTGCTTTTCAGCGGTACATGAACCAAGAAGATAGAGTAGAATACAAGACAGAACCAGGTGTCGCATAAACCAAAAATGAAGTCACGGGATTGGCAGCGAACATAGGGCAATAAAGCCGAATTTTTAGTAGGTGGGTAAAAAAAGCGTGGAGCAGGGAGCGAGGTGCAGGGAGCAAGGGTTGAATTACTCCCTGCACCTCGCTCCCTGCTCCACGCTTTTTATTCCGCTCGTAACGATTTTACCGGGTTCATGAGGGCCGCTTTTATACTTTGAGCGCTTACCGTGAGTAGGGCAATGCCAACGGCTGCGAATCCGGCTAACACGAATGCCCACCAGGGAACGGCAATATGATACGCGAAATCTTCGAGCCAGCGACTCATGGCATACCACGCCAGTGGTGACGCAATCAGAATGGCGACAACAATGAGTTTTAAAAAGTCTTTCGAGAGTAGGCCAATGAGGCTGGGGATGCTGGCCCCGAGCACTTTACGGATGCCGATCTCTTTGGTACGTTGTTTCGCTATGAACGTGGCAAGAGCAAATAGCCCCAGGCAGGCAATGAAAATGGCTAATCCGGCAAAGAGTGTGCATACCCGGCCAAACTGCTGCTCGGCTTTGTACTGCTCATTGAAGAACGTATCTAAAAAGAAATACTCAAACGGATTGCCTGGGAAAAACTGATCGTACTTGGCTTTGATACCCGCCAGCTTATGCTCCAGATCGTCGGTAGAGGCCAGCTTCAATGAAAAGAATCGGGCATTGGACGGGCGGAACCGGACGATCATTGGCCAGTGTCCTTTTTGCAGCCCTTGCTGGTGATAGTCTTTAACCACCCCAACAATCGTTAGTGTATCGCCCGATCGAATACGTTTGCCTACTGCGTCAGCCGGATTGGTATACCCCAATAGTTTAACAGCCGTTTCGTTGAGGAGTACATTCCGACGATCGGTGCCGAAGGTGCGGTCGAAATTGCGACCGGCGGCCAGTTTGATGTCATACGCATCCAGGAAGTTATAATCCATCGATGTGTTGTAGAGCGTATTGTTGACCGCATCGGTACGATCTAACCGCTTTGCCGAATTTGTCCATAGAATTTCGATGCCGGGAACGTAGGCCGAAATGGTGGCTTTTTCAACCAGATTGGCATTAATCAGTTCCTGTTTGAAGGCATTGGCTTTGGCTTCGTAGGTTGAATCGGTGTTTTCGATGCCCCGTACAATGAGTTTGTTGGCAACGCTAAAGCCCAAATCCTGTTCCTGCATATATCGCAGTTGACGGTAGACCGTAATGGTGCCAATAATCAGTATAACCGAAGCGACAAACTGGAACACAATAAGGCTTTGTCGAAGTGAAAGCCCACCGGTCAGGTTATTGAGCTTCCCTTTCAGGACAGTGATCGGCTGGAAGCCCGAAAGCAGGAAGGCTGGATACAAACCCGATAGCAACGTTCCGGCCATAAACACCCCAACTGCCGGAAGCCACAAATCGCGCTGTAACCATTGGGCCAAGGAGAGTGGTCGGCCAGTCAGGCTATTGAAATAAGGAGCGCTGAGTTGAACGATGATCAGCGCCACGGCTACGGCCAGCAGATTGAGTATCAGCGATTCCAGGAGGAATTGGAAGATCAGTTGCGTACGTTCGGCACCGGCTACTTTGCGGATTCCCACTTCTTTCGCCCGATCCATGGCCCTGGCCGTGGCCAGATTGATGTAGTTGATCCAGGCGATGGCTAAAATAAATAAGGCAATAATCGATAATACCGCTATCGAGCGACCATTACCATTGACTTCGGCTTCCTGATTCAGGTTCGAATTCAGGTGAATATCTCGCAGGGGCTGAAGGAGTAACTTGTTCAGATTGCCGTTTTTTGCCCGGTTTGGCTCGTATTTACTGACCAGGTCCGTCATCTTGGCCTCAAATTGTTGGGGATTCGTACCAGGCTTCAGTTTTACGTAGGTAAAGAAATCGTACCAGCCCCAGCTCGTTTGGGCGTCCCGGTCAGTCAGGTAGGAGAAGATCAGATCCAGTTCAAGGTGAGAGTTTTTTGGATAATCTTTATAAACACCCTTGACCAGATACGGATCGTTACCCAGTTTAATTGTTTTGCCCAGCGGATTCTGATTGCCAAAATATTTGTGGGCGATCCGTTCAGACATGACTACTGTATTTTTATCGGTCAACGCAGTCGCCGGATTGCCACTCAGAAAGTCAATCTTGAACAGATTGAAAATCGAATTGTCGGCGAAGTAGTAGTTGTCTTCCCGGTAATGGATATTTTGGTAGGTCACCACGCCCGTGTTGGCGTCGTAGAGCCGGGCCGTTTCCACTACTTCAGGAAAGTCTTTCTTCAGCGTAGGCGCAATAGCCGGATAGGATGTCGCCGACTTAAAGGCCAGCTTGCCATTCTGATAACTATCCAGCTCAACGCGGTAGATGTTTTGCCCATCGGAATGGAAACTGTCGTAACTCCGCTCGAAGGTAACGTACTGCAAAATGAGCAGACAAGCGGCCATACCCACAGCCAGACCGAGGGTATTGATGAGGAAAAACGGCTTATTTCTCAGCAGGTTTCTCCAGGCGATTTTGATGTAGTTTTTGAACATAAGGGCTGGGAGCGTGGAGCTGGGGGCAAGGAGCAAGGATTGAATTACTCCCAGCTCCACGCTCCCAGCTCCGCGCCATTTATTCCGTTTTAAGTGATTTTACGGGATTCATCAACGCTGCTTTAATACTCTGGAAACTGACGGTCAATAACGCAATGCCAAACGCCAGCAGACCGGCGACAACAAACATCCACCAGGCAACATCGATTCGATAAGCGAAATCCTGCAGCCATCGATCCATCACGTACCAGGCAATGGGTGCCGCCACCAGTGTCGAAATCAACACCAGCTTCAGGAAATCTTTCGACAGTAGGGTGACAATGCTGGAAACAGATGCGCCCAATACCTTCCGAACGCCGATTTCCTTGGTCCGTTGCTGGGTAGCAAATGCGGTAAGTCCATATAAGCCCAGGCAGGCAATTAAAACCGAGAGCAGGGAGAAATAAAAGAAAATAGCCGCAAAACGAGTCTCCGCCTGATATTGCTCCCCGAGTTTTTCATCCAGGAAACTAAAGTCCAGATAGGCCGTCGGGAAGTGGCTCTTCCATTGTTTTTCGATCCAGGCAATCGATTCCTTCGGATGCTGCATGTCTATTTTTAGTACCATCCGGGCAAAGTTTTCGCCACGAAGCAGCAGTGCCACCGGTTCAACTTTGTGCTGTAACGAATTAAAATGAAAGTCCCTGACCACCCCAACGACAACTCCTCGTTTGCCATTCATCGCAAACGGTTTGCCAATGGCTTCCGCCGGATTTCGCCAGCCGAATGACTTGATAGCCGCTTCGTTCAGCAGGTAGTTTTGCGTAGAATCGGTTCGGGCATCGGCCGGAAACTCGCGGGAAAAATTACGACCGGCTGCCAGGGCTATGTTCATCACGTTGAGGTAATCATAATCGACCAACAGCCGATACATACTGGTTGATACTTTCTTACCCTGCCGATCGACCGTGCTGACGCCGTTGTTGCCCAGCCCACCCACCAGAATGCTATTCGAGGTGGTTAATCCCTTGACTAGATTGCTGGCCAGTACATCGTTTTTGAATGCTTCCACATTGGTCTGAACATCGCGGTCGGTTACCATCAGCGTCAGAAGCGCATCTTTGGTAAAGCCTAAGTTCTTATGCTGAATGAACGACATCTGCGCGTTAATCACTAGAATGCCCACCAGCAAAATAACAGTAATCGTAAACTGTAAAATCACTAAGGATTGACGCAGCCAGGTACCTTTAGTCGAGGTGGTGAATGACCCTTTCAGTACGGTTATGGGGCTATACGACGAGATGACGAAAGCAGGGTAAAGACCAGAAAGCAAGCCCAACAGTAAGGCTACCCCCAGCATAAAGCCAACGAGGATAGGCGAGTCGGACACGGAAACCGCCTTATCCGTAATAAGTTCGAAAAGGGGCTGGGCCAGTTGACAAAGGCCTATGGCCAGCACGAACGACACAAGGGCTAGCACTAACGCTTCGACCAGGTATTGACTGATTAACTGACCCTTCAAGGCGCCAATGACTTTTTTGACACCCGTTTCTTTGGCCCGCTGAACCGACCGTGCCGTTGCCAGATTCATGTAGTTGATACCGGCCAGTAACAGAATAAACAGTCCGACGGTACCGAAAATATACAGGTTGTTCAGGCTGCTGGTTGGGTTGATTTCATAGCGCCGGTGCGAGGTTAGGTAAATGTCGGTTAAGGGTTGTAGCGTAAATTCGGTACGGCTGCTGTTATCCCCATACTTACGCATGATCGGGGCAATGTGTTTCTCGTAGAATTGAGGCAGTTTGGCTTCCAGCGATTTGTAATCGACACCCGGTTTGAGCAAGAGATAGGTATAATAACTATTGTCGCCCCAGGCATCGGACGACATAAATTGCCGCCGATCGAAGGCGATCAGGGATTCAAAGGAGGTCAGAAAATTGAAGTTGAAATGGGCGTTTTTGGGCGCGTCGGGCATAACGCCTGTAATGCGGAACGGTAAGCCCCGACCCGTACTGTCGTAGAGAAGAATCGTCAGTGACTTGCCGAGAGGATTTTCGGCCCCAAAGTATTTTTTGGCCATGCTTTCCGTCAGCACAAGTGAATAGGGGTCACGGAGGGCCGTTTTAGGATTTCCCTGGGTGAGACTATAACTGAAAACGTCGAAGAACGAGGGATCGGTTGCCAGAATATCCTTTTCCAGAAATTGCTGCGTACCGTTTTTGACAATGGCGTCGCTCTGGTCGAACCGAACGTAGTTTTCCACCTCCGGATAATCGTTTTTCAGATTAGGTCCCATCGGTACCGACGACACCGCATGCTCGAAGGTTTCTGTTTCGTTGATGATCCTCCCCGAAATCCGGTAAATCCGATCCGCTTTTTCGTTGAAACGATCATAACTCCACTCGTCGCTGATCCACAGGGCAATAAAGGCAAAACAGGCTAGGCCAGTCGTCAGTCCGCCAATATTGAGCAGGGTATAAACACGGTTCTTGCTTAAATTCCGCAGGGCGATTTTGAGATAGTTGAAGAGCATAGGAGCAGGGGGCGTGGAGCGTGGGCCAAGGGCAAGGATTGAATTACTCCACGCTCCCTGCTCCCTGCTCCACGCCATTTATTCCGTTTTTAATGATTTCACTGGATTCACCAGGGCAGCTTTGATACTCTGGAAACTTACTGTTACGAAAGCGATGGCAACCGCCAGTGCACCTGCCAATACAAACACCCACCACGGTATGTCGATGCGGTAGGCGAAGTCGGCCAGCCATTGATTGGCTCCGAACCACGCAATGGGTGAGGCAATCAGAATGGAAACCAGCACTAGCTTCAGAAAATCTTTCGACAGCAGGGCCACAATACCCGATACCGAAGCACCCAGCACTTTCCGAATGCCTATTTCTTTCGTGCGCTGGGCAATGGTGTACGATGATAGACCAAACAGGCCCAGTGACGCAATCAGTACAGCCAACAGCGAAAAGAAACTAGTGATCTTACCAAAAATCCGATCGTCTTTGTACTGCCGGTTAAACTGCTCATCCATAAAGAAATACGAGAACGTGTTGCCCGGAAAAAATGCCTGGTATTTCTGCTTAATAAGATCAACGGTTTGCGGTAGATCGGCCGTGGCAACTTTGAATGAATAATACCCTCCGTTGGCATAGTAGGGCAGGAAAACAATGGGTTCAATCGGATGGCGAAGCGACTGTTGGTGAAAATCATCAACAACGCCAACGATTTCCCAGGATCTGCCGAAAAACTGAATTTTCTGACTTACAGCGGCATTCGCATCCGTAAACCCAAGTAATTTGGCCGCCGATCGGTTTAGAATGGTGTTGGTCACCTTCTGCAGATTTGGATTGGAGTCAGTTACCCGGAAATCCCGCCCGGCCAACCGCTGCACGGTGTAGGTAGTAAAGAACTCATGGTCAACGGCCATCCTGCTGACCGTAACTCCCTTCGCTTCGTTTGAGCCAACCCGCTTCACATTGAATGAGCGGGGAAGTCGATCACCAAACAGATTGATCGAAGCCGAGGTCGCTTTAATGGCGGGATATTGCCTGAGATCGTTTTTAAAGCTGTTGATGCGATCAATGGAAGTTGAGTCCCAGTTGGTGAGGTCTGGGCCGGGAATCACCAGCGTTTGCTCCATATTGAACCCCAGGTTTTCTTTCCGCATGTAGTCGATTTGCCGGAAGACGATGAACGTGCCGACAATCAGGGCGATGGAAGCCGTATACTGAAAGACGACCAGCGATTTACGTACCCATATTCCCGTTACCGACCGTTTGAAACTTCCCTTCAGGACGCTGATGGGCTGAAACGACGAAATGGCAAAGGCCGGATAAAAACCGGAAAGCAGCATGCCCAGGACAAAAACGAGTAGCAAACTCAGGGCCATCAGCGTGTCCCCGTAGCCCGCACCCATGAGCAGCGACAACGATAGTGGTCGCCCAATAAGCTCGTTCAGCAGCGGTTGTAAGGCTACCGTCAGCAGAAGGGCAAGTAGCAAGCCGACCAGGTTCAATAGAATGGATTCGGACAGGAACTGCCGGATAAGTTGACTAGTTGTAGCGCCTGCTACTTTCCGAACGCCCACTTCCTTAGCGCGTTCCAGCGACCGGGCCGTGGCCAGATTGATGTAGTTGATCCAGGCAATGAGCAGAATAAATACCGCGATGATGAGCATGGTCCAAACCGCTTTCCCATTGTTGATCACCCCGATTTCATACTCGTAATCGGAGTACAGATGGGCTTTGCTCAGGGGCTGTAAGTAAAATTTCTCAACACTACCCGATACCTGATCGCCTTTGAAATATTGATCGCTGAACGCCGGGAATTTGCTTTCCAGTGCAGCCGCATCGGCATTGGGCTTGAGTTTGAGGTAGTGCCACATATCCGAACCATCCCAACTCGTTTTCACCCAGTCGCCCCAGGTTCTGACCAGCGTTTCGTAGGAGAACAAGGCACCAAATTGCAGGTGTGAAGTAGCCGGAACGTCTTTGATAATACCCGTAATCTGAAACGGCACCGTATCCCGGTCGATGAACAGCGTTTTGCCGATCAGTTTGGTATAGTTGCCGGATGAAACGCCAAAAATACGTTGGGCGTTGCTTTCCGTTAGTACCAGGCTGTTGGGCGCTTTCATGGCCGTTTTCGGATCGCCCACTAGCATGGGGAACGTAAAAAACGTCAGAAAGTGGTCGTCGACGTATAGGCCGTTGTCTTCGGGGTAAATGGTTTTGTCCAGACGAAACTTAAGATTGCCACCACCCACAATTGTCGTATAGCCTTCAATTTCGTTATAATCTTTCGCCATCGTTTTACCGATGAGTGGGTAAGTGATGGTACCATGCTGCACGAGCTTTCCCTTCTGGAAACGGTCGTTGGTAACGCGATAAATCCGGTCGATGCCGTTTTGAAAGCGGTCGAAGCTTAGCTCGAAACTAACATACTCCAGAATCATCAGACAGGCCGTGATGCCAACGACTAGTCCCAGCACATTGACCGCAGAAAACGCTTTGGCTTTCCACAGATTCCGAACGGCGATTTTAAGATAGTTTCGAAACATAGTACCGGGTTTTATTATCTTTGACTAAATCACTCTGCCAAAAAATACTGTCGATTATGGAAGAAATCATCGAACAAGTATCTGATTACGAACTCCAGCGAGGGAAACCTATACCAACTCTGAATCATTCGATTATACAGGGCAATTTGACCTTTGCGCTAAAACTTCATTATCGCAACCAATTTTCTCTACTGCCCGAAATCAACCTATCGATGCCAGAACGCCCTGATACCGTTCCTGACATCGCCATTTATCCTAAACTGCAAATCGACTTTCTGCATGACATCTCGTCGATGACTGAGATGCCCCTGACGGTTATTGAAATTGTTTCTCCATCCCAATCGGATGCTGAGATCATCGCCAAATTCGAGCGGTATTTCAACGCGGGTGTCCAGTCTTGTTGGTTAGTTATGCCCATCTTCAAAGCGATCTCTGTATATACCAGTCTGAATCAGTATAAATTCTTCACCGATGATACAACCCTGACCGATCCAACAACCGGAATCGAACTGGTATTAAACGAAATCTTTGCGTAGAGACGCGATCCTTCGCGTCTCTACTCCGTTTTTAACGACTTGACCGGATTCAATAAAGCCGCTTTAATGCTCTGAAAACTTACCGTTATCAGGGCAATGAGCATAGCTGCAACCAGCGCAATTACGAAATACCACCACGCCAGCTCGATGCGGTAGGCATACTTTTCCAGCCAGCCACTCAGGAAATACCAACCCAGTGGGAAGGCAATGAAAGCCGCCAGTAGCACCAGCAGTATAAACTCTTTCGAGAGCATACCGACCAGATTGGGTACACTGGCCCCCAGCACTTTTCGAATACCAATCTCTTTCGTGCGTTGTTCGGCCGTGAAGGCGGCTAACCCAAACAGACCCAGACAGGAAATGAAAATGGCCAGAAAGGCGAAATAGCTAGCCAATTTGCTGACCGTATTTTCGGCTTTATACAGGTTTCCAAACTCCTGATCCGTAAACAGGTACTTGAACGGGAAGTGCGGGTTGAATTTCTTGTGCAGCGACTCCATACTCGCAATCGCCTGTTTAGTTTCGCCAGCCTGCGTACGCACCAGAATCGTACCCCAGTTTCGGGTCGTATCGTTGCCGCGTTGTAAATGCAGGATCAGTGGTTCAATGGCACTGTGGAGCGAGTTGAAGTGGAAGTCTTTCATCAGGCCGATGATTTTCCCTTTCCTGCCCCACATCGTCAATTCTTTGCCAACGGGATTTTTATAACCGATTTTCCGGGCCGATGCTTCGTTGATGATGTAGTTGCTGGTGTCGGTGCTGAAATCCTTCGAAAAATCGCGTCCGTCGAGCAATTTGATGCCCATCGTTTTGATGTAGTCATACGAAACGGCGTTCTGGCTGAACAGGATCAGTTGGGTCGTATCTTTTCCGGGCCAGCGTACGCCCTGGGTCGAACTGCCTACTTCCAATGGGTCCGACTGCGCACAGGTCACCGATTTAATGCCCGGTTGCCGCTCCAGCTCCTGCCGGAACGTGGGGAAGTTGCGTTGCAGGTCACCTTCCAGCGACGTGTATAGTAAGTTTTCGCGGTCATAACCCAGGTTTTTCGTCTGGATGTAGTTGATCTGGCGATACACAACCAGCGTACCCAGAATCAGCATGATCGACAGGCCAAACTGCAACACCACCAACCCTTTGCGGAAGTACGTTGCACTCGACCTGAACTTTAGCGAACCTTTCAGAATAACCACCGGATTCAGCGCCGACATGAACAAGGCCGGATAACTTCCCGATACAAGCCCGGTTACGATTGACAAACTAATCAGCAGGAGCAGGAAGGTAGGGTCGGAAAAATCGAGCGAGAGTGTTTTGCTGGTCAGTTCGTTGAAAACGGGCAGGATCAATAAAACAATCAAGACCGAAAACACCAGCGAGAGCACCGTAATCAACATGGACTCACCCAGAAACTGCCCGATCAGGCTAGCCTTATAAGCACCTACTACTTTCCGGACACCTACTTCTTTCGACCGTTTGACCGAGCGGGCCGTGGCCAGGTTCATGAAGTTGATGCAGGCAATAGCCAGAATAAAAATGGCAACAATCGAAAAGATGCGTACGTACTCAATCCGTCCGCCATTCTGCACCCCACCTTCCCAGTTCGAGTAGAGGTACGAATCGCCGTAGTTCTGCAAAAACAGCTCCACGTTGCTGTCTTTATTCTTGGTTTTGATATAGTTCTTAATCTTGGCATTGACCTTATCGACCGATGCGTTATTGGCCAGCATCACATAGCAGCGTGGCCCGTTATTACCCCATTCTTTGGCCCATTTATTGTTTTTCAACCAGTGGTCAAAGCTTTTGAGGTAGTCGAATTTCAGTGAGGAGTTTTCGGGAATATCGGCCAGGACACCCGTTACCATCAGATCGTCGGTATTATCGACCCGGATGATTTTACCCATCGGATTCTGCCCTTTGAAATATTTGTCGGCTAGTTTCTGGCTAATAACCAGTCCATCGGGTCGTTTGAGAGCCGTTTTGGGGTCCCCTTCCTTGAGCGGAAACGAAAACATCGTCAGGAAATCGCCCTGTACCGAACGGCCTTTCTCTTTCTCGAACGTATTGCCTACCGTAAACAGCGTTTGTTCTTCCCAAAGCATCTGGCTCGCCATCTGAACCTCGGGAATGTCTTTCACAATGTTTTCGGCCAGAATCCCTGGCGTCGACGCAAACGTGTTGATCACACCCACATAATGCTGGTTTTCCATCACCCGATAGAGCCGGGCATCGTTCGTATGGAAGTGATCCATATGGCGTTCGTCCTGCACCCAGATCATGATGAGCAGGCTACAGGCCATGCCTAAGGCCAGCCCCAGAATGTTGATGAAGGAGAAGGTCTTGTTCTTCCAGATATTTCTCCAGGCAATTTTGATGTAGTTGCGTAGCATAGGGCATGGGGCTAGGAGCGAGGAGCAGGGAGAAGTTTACACCTTGCCCCTAGCCCCATGCTCCTCGCTATTTATTCCGTTCGTAACGATTTTACTGGGTTCATTAAGGCGGCCCGTATGGCCTGATAACTGACGGTCATGAGTGTAATACAGGTGGCTCCTAAACCAGACAGAGCAAAAATGGTCCAGGAAATGGTGGTGTGGTAATCATAGTGCTGGAGCCAGTCGTCCAGGAAATACCAGGCAATGGGCGTGGCAATCAGGAACGAAATGATGACCAGACGCACAAAGTCTTTGGACAGCAATCCCCACAAACTGAATGTCGACGCGCCCAGTACTTTCCGAACACCAATTTCCTTAATCCGCTGTTCCGCCACGAATGAAGCCAGACCGAACAGGCCGAGACAACTGATAAAGATGGCCAATACGGCAAATACCCGCGCCAGTTTACCTACCCGTTCTTCGGCCCGGAACTTGGCATCGTACTCTTCGTCGGTGAATTTGAAGTCGAAAGGTGTATCAGGGTCGTATTTTTTGAAAACCGCTTTGACCTGCTTGAGGGCATCGTCAATCGGTACATTAGGCTTTAGCTTGATACTGACCACATTTGCCCAGTCGTAATTGATCAGGAAAATAGTCGGTTTGATGGGTTCGTAGGGTGATTCCATCACCATATTCTTCACAACACCTACGACCTGCATGGGCTTGCCGTTATAGCGGATGGTTTTGCCGACGATATTTTTCAAACCGGTCAGTTTGACGGCCGATTCGTTGAGAATAAAGGCTGAGGTATCGGTTGAAAACTCTTTCGAGAAATCACGGCCTTCCAGAATCTGCCAGCCGATGCTTTTGCCAAAATGATGACTACAGGCCACAATGCCGAACAGAGGTAATGATTTCGGGTCTTTGCCTTCCCACTCGAACCCAATCTGATTGGACCAGATGCCGGTTGTGGGGCTCGACGACTGGCTCATCTCATACACCACGCCCGTTTTGAGCAAATCTTCCCGCAGCGGGTTGTATTTGCCGTTTGTTCCGGGACTAAGGGAAGTTTGCAGCAGATTGGACCGGTCATAGCCAACCGGGCGATTTTTAGCGTGCTGAATCTGCCGGAATACAATGAGAGTGCCAATGATGAGCGTAATGGACACCGTAAACTGAACCACCACCAGCACTTTGCGGGGAATAGCTGCCCAGCGCCCTACCCGGAATGTACCTTTCAGCACACTCAGCGGATTGAACGACGATAAATATAGCGCCGGATAGCTTCCAGCCAGGAAACCCGTGATGAGCGAGAAGCTGATCAGAAGCAACCAGAAAATGGGGTTGGCGAATGGAATACTAACCTGCTTGCCCGATAGATCATTGAACGACGGTATGGCAATTAGTACAATGATGAGAGCGATAATCAGAGAGAAGAAAACGACCAGCATCGATTCGCTCAGAAATTGGAAAATCAGTTGCTGACGAAGCGAGCCAACGGCTTTGCGAATCCCTACTTCTTTTGCCCGTTTCTCGCTTCGGGCGGTGCTCAGGTTCATGAAATTGATGCAGGCCAACAGCAGTACAAACACCCCAATCAGGCTGAACAGCCAGACAAACTGGATACCCCCTCCAATGTTTTTGCCGTCTTTAAAGTCGGAGTAGAGGTGCCAGCGGCTCATTGGATGTAAGAAATACTCCGGCTTTTCGCTGACCGAAGCGTGTTTTTTCTCTACATCCTGGATTTTGGCCGATACTTTATCCATATCCGCCCGGTCGGCAATCTGGGCAAAGCTCTGGAAGGAGTGATTTCCCCATTGCTGCAACGACTCTTTCACCCAGGGGTTATCGGCCAGGTAAGCGCTCCAGGGTAGGTAAAAATTGACACGGTAAAACTCGGAGTTGAACGGCAGGTCTTCAAAAACCCCCGTCACCTTCACATCGCGCTTAGCGTCTGTTTTGATGATCTTTCCCATTGGATCAGCATCACCAAACAAGGCTTTCGCAATCGATTCGGAAATAAGAATGGACGATGGCTCCTTAAGGGCTGTGGCGTAATCCCCTTTGAGCATGTTGAGCGAGAGCATCTTCGGCAGCTCAGGCTCGGCATACATGCCTTCTTTATTGATCTTCTTCTCGCCGTTTACCAGCAGGTGACCATAATTCCACGAAGCCAGCACTACGTCGGAAAAGTCCGATTTATAGTTGTTTTTGATCGTAGTGGCCGAAGGAAGAGATACAGCCCGACTGCTTCCTGTAGTCCCGTTGAATGTCTGGTTAATATACAGTTGAGCCAGCCGGTCGTAGTTCTTATGGAATTTGTTGAACGACAGTTCATCATAAATCCATAAACCAATCAACATGGCTATTGCCATGCCGACTGCCAGCCCGACAATATTAATAGCCGAGTACGCCTTGTTTTTGGATAGATTCCGAAACGCGATTTTGAGATAGTTTCTGAGCATAAAGGCTAAGGGTTTAGGGGAAAAGAGTTGCCTGGGTCAGGGTTAGCATGGATTGCAAGGACTTGCTTATTCTTTGTAATCCATGCCGACCCTGCTCCAGGCTAGTGTCCCCGCAAAGACAGTTCGGGAAACAAAACGTTGCTTGTATCCGTGTGCTGCCATCAACTAGCAAGACCATTAGCGGTTTAGGATTCGTTGGCTTAACTAACGGAGTCAACTACTATGCCATGACAGGAAAATGCCCAATCCGGCTGAATTGGGCATTTTTGTAAAAAATGCCTGTCCGAAACCGTACAGATTTTGTCCGTTTCTGAACAGAAGTGTTACATCATATGCAAAACGGGTGGCCCAAAACAAAACAGGCTGGAAGGTTTGCCCTCCCAGCCTGTTTCTTTATCAAAATCAAGGATTACCGAGCCACTTCGATATTGACCCGACGACCTTTAATGGTATTGCCTTCCATAGCGTCGACAACCCGGTTGGCTACATCTTTCGGTACATCCACATACGTGAACTTGTCGAAAATGTCGATGCTGCCGATGCTGTTGCCCGGAATATTAGCTTCACCGGCAATAGCGCCTACGATGTCGCCTGGGCGTACGTAATCCCGACGACCGATGGTCACCATCAGACGGGTCATGTTGGCTTCCCGCTCGCGAGGCTGGCGTTTGTCGTCTTTTTCGAAATAGCCGTTGCGGCCCGGTCCGTCGCCACGGCCACCGTCACGTGGACCGACCGAACGTTCCCGATCAGTACGATCACGGTCATTGAAGCGTGGACGATCTCCGAAGTTACCACCCCGGTCTCTATCGCCGAAGCGCGAGTTGCCACGGTCGTCACGATCCCCAAAGCGACCACGACCCCGATCATCACGATCCGCAAAACGGCCACGTCCACGATCGTCACGGTCGCCAAAACGGCCACCCTTGTCACGGTCGCCGAAACGATCCCGACGATCCTCCCGACGACGGTCATCGTCCAGACCCAGGTTTTGGTCAGCAAATTCGTTTTTCTCGATACCCATGCTACGTTTCACCAGAGCGCCTACGATTTGTTCGGTCGAGAAGCCAGCGTGATGCAGTTGGGTAAGCAGGTCATCATATAGATTCAGGTCATTACTCTCGGCAATGGTCTGCTGAAGTTGCTCGATGAAACGGGCTTTCCGAATGCCAACGATATCTTCGAAGGACGGAATAACGCCTTTTTCAACCCGAACCTTGGTATAGTTCTGAATTTCGCGGAACCGGAATTTTTCGTCACGACCCACCAGCGAGAACGCCCGGCCTGACTTACCAGCCCGGCCCGTCCGGCCAATGCGGTGTACATAATATTCTTCGTCGAGCGGAATGTCGAAGTTGATAACGGCATCTACATCGTCGACATCAATACCCCGAGCCGCTACGTCGGTAGCGACCAGAATGCTGGTGGTACCTGACCGGAATTTGCTCATGACGTTATTGCGTTGTGCCTGCCGTAAATCGCCGTGAAGCCCTTCAGCCTGATACCCACGGATTTGCAGATCTTCAACGATTTCGTCCACTTTACGCTTGGTATTGCAGAAAACCAGCAGCAGTTTCAGGTCGTATGTGTCAATCAGTCGGCACATTACTTCCACTTTAGCTTTTGGCTTCACTTCGAAATAGACCTGCTCAATATTGGTATTGGTCAGCTCTTTCTTAACCACTTTCACCAATACAGGGTCCTGCAGGAATTTCTGGGTGATCTGCATGATGGGTTTCGACATGGTAGCCGAGAACAGAATCGTTTGCCGTTCCTGGGGCATGTCGTCCAGAATGCTTTCAATATCTTCACGGAAGCCCATGTCCAGCATCTCGTCGGCCTCGTCGAGAATCATCATCTTGACGTTGTCGAGCTTCAGCGTGTTGCGCTCCATGTGGTCCATTACCCGGCCGGGCGTACCAATCACGATATGGACACCACTCTTGAGGGAGCGAATCTGCCGTTCGATGGAATCACCACCATAAATAGCTTCTACCCGGATACCACGCTTGTGTTTGGCCAGTTTCCGAATTTCGTCGGCTACCTGTAGGGCCAGTTCGCGAGTAGGGCAGAGGATTAGCGCTTGAACCGCACGGTCTTGTACATCAATCAGTTCAAGGGCTGGGATACCGAATGCGGCAGTTTTACCCGTACCTGTTTGTGCCTGACCAATCACGTCGCGGCCGGCCAGAATGGGGGGAATGGCTTCGGCCTGAATGGGCGATGGGCTCACAAAACCCATATCCGTTACGGCCTGGAGAATTTCGTCTGAAATATCCAGACTAGAGAACAGGATCTGGTTAGGGTCGGCTTTAGGTGTTGTTTCGACGGTTGCTTTGGGGGCTTCGGCAGGCGTTGCAACGGGTTCGTCGGCTACGATGATCACTTTATCGGCCACTCCTTCCACTACGGTTTCAACGGCCGAATCAGTGGCCAGGTCATCTTCCTGCGTTACTTTCTTTTTAGGGGTTTTGGCTTTTTTAGGTTCGGCCTGTGCTGCCAGTTCGGTAGCAATTTTGTCAATATCCAGCAGATCGGCCTGATCTACGGCTTTGGTTGTTTTCGTTTTCATTAACCTGGATTATAAGATGTATAAACCTCCAAGCGAAGACGAGTGTATGCCGGTGAACGGCGCGATACTGTGAGAATTGCCCAACGAAGCTGCCCAACGACCCAACAAGGACCCATATAATCCCGCAACGGCGGCCCGATCCGACCTATTTAAAGGGGAATGACAACAAACCAGTGTGTCGACGCACGACGTACTGATTATGACCGATTCTACGATTAGCCCACGCGCAAATGCTTCACTCATGAAGCGTCCACCCAGAAACCCATCCTGTACATCCGTACATTGGCTCTGTCAGACCTAACTCAGCGTGTAAAAAGGAGAGAAACAGAGACGCGACGGATGCCGCTTTAGAAAATCTGTTGCAAAAGTAAGAAGAATTATGCAAACAAGCAAGCAGAAGTAAATAAAATTGTATTTATCATAGAGGGAGGCACTCTATTTATGAATAGCATAACTATTCATACGTTATAAATAGACAAACAAGCCCGGCTACTTTGCAGCAGCCGGGCTTGTTTGTACGGCCATCAGGCCGGTATCGTTTACAACTCAATTTCAGCGTCGAGGTTGGTGAAAGCAATCTCACCGTCATGATTCAACTCCATCAGCACGACTGAATCTTTCTTTACTTCGCCCGATAGGATGCTTTTCGACAGCTCATTTAAAACCCGGCGTTGCAGTACGCGTTTCAGCGGACGGGCGCCAAAGATCGGATCGAATCCTTCTTCGCCAAGCTTGGTTAAAGCTTCGTCGGTTGCATCGAGCTGGATACCGTTTTCGGTCAGTCGCTTCTTGATTTCGCCGAACTGAATGTCCACAATCTTGCGGATGTTGGCCTGCGTTAGCGGTTCAAACATTACGATTTCGTCGATTCGATTCAGGAACTCCGGTCGGATAGTTTGTTTCAGTAACTCCATCACCGCCCGTTTAGCTTCTTCCAGTACCAGCGTGTGATTCCAGCCTTCATCTTCGGCAAATTTCTCCTGAATCAGGTGGCTACCGATATTCGATGTCATGATGATAATCGTATTCTTGAAGTTCGCTACACGACCTTTGTTGTCGGTTAGTCGGCCTTCATCGAGCACCTGCAACAGGATGTTCCAGACATCGGGGTGCGCTTTTTCGATCTCATCAAGTAGCACGACCGAGTACGGTTTCCGACGTACGGCTTCGGTCAACTGACCACCTTCGTCATACCCAACGTATCCCGGAGGAGCGCCAATCAGTCGGCTAACAGCGTGACGTTCCTGATACTCCGACATGTCGATCCGTACCATGGCGTTCTCATCGTTGAACAGGTATTCGGCCAGCGTCCGGGCCACTTCGGTTTTACCAACCCCTGTGGTGCCCAGAAAGATAAACGAACCAATTGGCCGCTTAGGGTCCTGCATACCGGCTCGGCTCCGACGGACGGCATCCGAAACGACTTCAATGGCTTCCTGCTGACCAGCTACCCGCTTACCAAGTTCTTTTTCCAGATTCAGCAGTTTTTCGCGGTCGCTTTGCAGCATTTTCGAGACTGGGATGCCCGTCCATTTGGCAACCACTTCGGCAATGTCTTCGGCCGTAACTTCTTCCTGCATCATCCGGTCCGACGAGCCGTTGTCACCACCTTCTTTAGCCAGGGTATTCAGCTTAGTTTCGATTTCAGGAATTCGACCGTATCGAATCTCAGCTACTTTGCCGTAATCGCCCGCCCGTTCGGCCTGTTCAGCTTCCAGTCGTAATTTATCAAGTTCCTCTTTCAAGGTTCGCCCTTCATTAACCGATGCTTTTTCGGTTTCCCATTTAGCCTGAAGGCTATTCCGTTGTTCGGTTAGGTCGGCAATTTGCTTATTCAATAAGGTTTCTTTTTCCTTATCATGCTCACGACGGATGGCCTCGCGCTCAATTTCGAGCTGCATAATCCGCCGGTTCAATTCGTCAAGCTCTTCGGGTACCGAGTCCATTTCCAGCCGCAGTTTAGCCGCAGCTTCATCCATCAGGTCGATGGCTTTGTCGGGCAGGAAACGGTCGGTAATGTAGCGGGTCGACAGTTCAACGGCAGCAATAACAGCGTCGTCCTTGATCCGAACCCCGTGGTGCAGCTCGTATTTTTCTTTGATACCGCGCAGAATCGAAATGGCGTCGGCCATGTCGGGCTCATCGACCATGACGGCCTGGAACCGGCGTTCGAGCGCTTTATCTTTCTCAATGTACTTCTGGTACTCCTTCAGCGTGGTAGCACCAATGGTGTGCAACTCACCGCGCGATAGGGCTGGTTTCAACAGGTTGGCGGCATCCATAGCCCCTTCGCCACCCGCACCGGCGCCAATCAGCGTGTGGATTTCGTCGATGAACAGAACGATCTCGCCATTGGAATCCGTCACTTCTTTGATAACAGCTTTCAGACGCTCTTCGAATTCGCCTTTATACTTGGCCCCTGCAATGAGCAGACCCATGTCGAGCGAAACGATGGTTTTCGATTTCAGGTTTTCGGGTACGTCGCCCGATACGATGCGTTGGGCCAGCCCTTCCACAATAGCGGTTTTACCAACACCAGGTTCACCGAGCAGAATCGGGTTGTTTTTGGTCCGGCGGCTCAGAATCTGCAGTACACGCCTGATTTCTTCATCGCGGCCGATTACTGGGTCGATCTTACCCGTGCGGGCGCGTTCGTTCAGGTTAACACTGTACCGATCTAACGATTGATATTTTGCTTCAGCGTTCTGGTCTTTCACTGAGTTTCCTTTTCTAAGTTCATTGATGGCCGCCTTCACTTGTTTTTCGACAAAACCGGCATCTTTTAATAGCGTTGCAATTTGGTCTTTACCCGCCATAAGTCCCAACAGCATCAGTTCGACACTGACAAATTCGTCGCCGAATTCTTTAGTGATGGTGCTGGCTTTGGCTAAGGCTACGGCTGTATCATTACTTAGGTAAACGCTTCCATTGCCGCCCGACACTTTAGGGTAAGTGGTCAGTATAGCCTGTAAAGCGCTGGTTGTATTCTGTAGGTTTATCCCTAATTTCTTAGTGATAAAACCAATCACGTTCTCATCTTCCGACAGAATCGCCTGGAGCAGGTGACCTGTTTCAATAGCTTGCTGGCCGTTTCCGAGGGCAATTTCCGACGCCTTCTGCACGACCTCCTGTGCTTTGATGGTGTAATTCTTAAAGTCCATGATTGTTCAGGAATGAAATGGATAATGTACAATGCATATGGGATTTTGGAGCCTCCGACATTATTCATTGTGCATTCTACCTTGTTCATTAACAAATCACGGGCCGGGGAAGTTTTTCGGACATTTTGGCCTGTTTTATGGGTATTATGTATGGTTTTCGGTCAAAATGTCTTTAATTGAGGCTATGTGTAACGTATTAAGTAGCCAAAAAGCCACCCCTGTTATAGAGATGGCTTTTTGACTACTTGCTGAATAAAACTTAATCAATATGTTCAACCTCAAAAGGCTTAGTCCGTTCGCGGGCGATGGCTGCCTGAACAGGTTCGTCGGTTTCCATGGGGCCTGCTAACACTTCCGCTTCGGCATCGTGAACGGCAATCCGGTTGTAGTCATGGAATTTACCTTTGGGTAGCCAATAGGCAAGGGCACCGGCGTAAGCAGCAGCCAGAACGGCCGCCGTCCAGCCCACTAGTGAGTGCTTATTCCACTGGCGGCTGGCGATACCCGAAAAACCAGCCACGAATGGGAGCATATACCACGGGTCGTTTAGCCGACGCCCAATCAGATAGCCAGCACCAGCGGTAGCGCTCAGAATACCCGAAGCGATGGCATCATCCCGCTTTTTATCGGACTGCCAGAGCCCCAGCGTTAGCAGCGTATTCGGCGTACCAACAACCGTAGCCGCCGTGAGCCAGCCTGCGTACAGACTAACGGGAATGCGCAGATACTTTTCAGGCGAGGGTACATCGGTTTGGCCAATCTCCAGACTCTGATGCAGCGCAAGGGCTGCTGGCAAGTTGAACTTGGTCGTTAAGTCAGAAATGACAATACTCTGTGGGTCGTTTTCGGCGAAGAATCGCCCAAAGAGAGCGTTCAAAGCCCAGCTTGCCCACCACCAGGGTACAGCCCGACTATACCGGGGGTTCCCCTCCTGATCTGGCAGAGCCTGGTGTACCGACAGCGCCGTTAAGCCTGTATAAATCGTTGACCAGACAACGCCAAATGCCCAGCCAGCCGGTACCAGGCTGTTTTTCTCAAAAACGTGCTGGTATTCGGGCGGAACGTCGTATTCATATTCTGAGCCGCCGGGTTCATCATCGTCGGCCTGCTGATCGGCCTGCGACCCTGACCGATTGCTCATAACGGTCGTGTAAATTATACTTCCTACGGCGACAACGGCGGTAGCAATGCGCCAGAATGATGAGTTTTTCATGACTTTAGATCAACTTCGGCAAGGCTTATAATTTGAACTTATTAAGCTTCAACTTCATCTTCGACCATTTCGGCTTCGCGAGCAACAACCTTTTCAGCTTTACTCTTCGTGGATTTATACGCATCAACCAAGGAGTCGACTACGTTGTCGGTCACGGATGAGAGTGCATCCGAAATCGTATCGCCCCACGATTTTGCCTTATACCGATATTTTACTCGATCAAGGGCATTGGAGTTAGCATAGGCGACCCCAAGAGCAATACCTGCCAGTACGGCAATGCCGAAGCCAATACCCCAGGCCGCTGCCGACGATTTTTCGGCCTCTTCGGGTTCCGGTTTTTGGGCCATTTTGCCTCGCATCACAGCTGCCAACGTTTCCTGAGGAGCTACATAAGCCAGAATTTCGTACGATTTATTTTTCAGTCCACCCGGAATAACCTTGTGTTTGCCCGCCATTAAAGCATCATAACCGGCCTTAGCCACCATCATCGGATCCTGGACTTCGTCGGTTACCTTCGTGTTGTCGGCTCCCGCTTTGTGGAAGAAATCCGTATCGGTTGCATTGGGCAGGAGAGCCGTCACCGTCACATTAGTATCCTTCAGCTCGTTGATAAGCGATTGGGTGAAATTATACACGTAGGCCTTTGTACCAGCGTACACCGCCATCATCGGATTTGGGGTAATAGAAACTATCGACGCCAGATTCAGAATTTTACCGTCGTTCCGGGAGAGCATGTCATACAGAAACAGCTTGGTCATCTGGGTGAGAGTTAGCACATTCAGGTGGATCATGGCTTTTTCCCGCTCCCAATCCGTATCCGTAGCAAACATGCCGTAAAGACCAACGCCCGCATCATTAACCAGCGCATCAATAGTTATTCCTTTGGCCTTAACCTGATCATACACATCCTGTGCGGCATCTTCGGTGGCTAAGTCTTTGCCAATTACGGTGATTTGCTGGGTACCATAGTTATTTTTGAAGACGTCGGACAACCGTTCCAATTTTTCATCGCTACGGCCTACCAACACTAAATTATAGCCATCCTGAGCAAACAGTTTGGCAATTTCCTGACCGATACCGCTGGAGGCACCTGTAATCAGAGCGGTTTTTCCTGTTTGTGTGTTCATACCAGTTTGTTAGTTAGTCACTATGGGGTATGAACTGTAGTCGAGTGAAGTTGTTTAGAGAAAATGACTAGAAATTCTCAACAACTTCCTGGATAATGAACCAATGAAAAGGTCTGCCCGTACGTACGGGCAGACCTTTTCATTGGCAGCTATTTATCGAAAAAACGTGATTATTTGACCACGACTTTCACATCGATTTTTCGCATGGTTGGCTTTGGAATACCCGATGTGTCGGCCTTGGAAACCCCCGTACCGCGACCAATGGCATCGAGTCGCATATAATCAATACCAGCGGCCATCAACCGATGCTTAATTTCAACTACCCGCTTGAACGACAGGCTTTTGTTGGTCATATCGCCTTTGGCGTCATTAGCATAGCCAACAAATTGGACCTGTAAGCTAGGATGGGTTTTCAGCAGTGTAACCAGTTCGTTGATACCAGCCTCTGAGCCCGGTGTCATGGAGAATGAGCCGGGTTGGAAGGTAACGGATGTTAATGGGAATACACGACCTTTAGGTAGGGCTGCATTCGTTAAATAGGGGGTTATGCGACTGGTCAGATCACCAGCAGTGGCTACCGGCGTCGAAGCCGCTGCCGTAGTGGTGGCGGCTGCCACAGAGGTTGACTTAGGAGGAGTTTTGGCCGAAGAGTCAATAGGAACAGCCAAAGACCGCGCCACCGTATCAGCCTGTACCGTATCGCTG
This sequence comes from Spirosoma gilvum, assembly GCF_054776815.1. Taxonomy (NCBI): domain Bacteria; kingdom Pseudomonadati; phylum Bacteroidota; class Cytophagia; order Cytophagales; family Cytophagaceae; genus Spirosoma; species Spirosoma gilvum. Next base: position 283,858 of record NZ_BAAHBH010000003.1, read on the forward strand.
GTGATCGTGGTTACGTCCTGCACTTCTTCCTTGCTATCAGAATACCGTTGGGTATTCTGATAAAGATAATACCCGCCAATAGCCAGTGCTACAGCAATCAGGGCCCCTACGCCCCACTTGGTTAAGGTTTCGTTTTCGTTATCAGAATCATCTACAGGCTCATAGCTGACCGCCGGGCGGGTAGCTGTTGCCGTCGAACGACCCGACGACTCTGCTGAACGCCGGGCAGGCATGGCTAAGCCAGCCACAACCTGATGAAGCCCTACTTTCTCCACCAACTGGGGCATAAAGTCCTCCGGTACGGCATTGACAAAAGTTTCCCGTTCCGTAAATAAAGCCGCAGCCAATCCGTCGGCATCAAGTTTCTGATCTTTTACCTGTTTACCCAATACATGAAGTACAAGTGAGGTGATCAAACCTAACAGAGCAATGGCCGACGAGTTGCGAATCCCTGCATAGCCCGAAATCATGTTACCAATCGAACTTTTCATGGCAGGCAGCAAGTGGCTAATGACATCGTTGCCCTGCATGATGAGCGTATTGGTAAGTGATGGATCGCGGAGAACAGTAGCCAGATTCTCAGCTAACGATCCATCGAACCGGCCTTTCTGAATGTGGCTATATAGTTGATTAACACCTATTTCGCTCGTAGTCCGTTTCATCAGCCCCCCAACAATCGTATAGACGAGACCGTTGACGGCTTTGGTAGTTTTAGCAGGTGGTTCGTCGATGTACGTAGCAATGCGCGACAGAACATCCGAACTTAAGACATTCGTTATATTGGCGAATAAATTCATATTTTCAACAGACTCAATCAGGCGGTAAATGGGGGGCTTATTCATTCATCACAACCAACACTTTCCTAAAACCACCCTACATTTTTCATTGGGGATAAAATTAGGCAAGGTTTAGCAAAGGTTACATACGACCTTATAATAAAAATCCTAATTTATCGCTTCGGCAACTTTTCGATAACCTCCTGGTACTCCGTTTCTACTGCCCGAAGCCGTTCCTGACAGAATGTGATCAGCTCAGTAGCCATCCGAATCTTGGCGGGTAGTTCATCCAGAGGAACCTGTTCATTCTCAATTTCATCGACCAGCGTCGTCAGTTGGTCGTAAGCATCCTGATAAGTCATTTTTGGGTAGTTTCAGAGTTATAGTGTTATAAAGTTGTAACGTTGCCCGGCTCATTAAAAACGTTACAACTTTATAACACTATAACTCTATAACCTTAATATTTAGCGTTCCGTCACGCATCTGCACCTGAAGGTTTTCGTCTGGCTGAACATAACTAGCCTGCGTAACGATCCGTCCATTCCGAAGTAGAAGGGCATAGCCACGTCGTAATACATTCGACGGGTCGAGGTGTCGTAGGGTGACCGCCTTTTCGGTAAGATCGGTATGGCGCTCCCGAAAGTAGGTCTGTGTCACAAAACGCAATCGTTCCGTTTCCCGGTCCAGGTTTTCCCGAGCCGTCAGCATCGCTTCCCGAGCCACCAGGCGCAGTCGTTCACGAAGCTGTAGACAACTTTCTTCAAATTGCCGGTTATGCTCAATCAGGAAGGCAGCCGCTTTGGTTGGTGTTTTGACACTCTGATGGCAGAGCAAATCCGTGATACTTACATTGCGTTCGTGTCCGATGCCCGCCAAAATAGGTATTTCGAAACCGGCTACTGTCTGGCCCATCAAATAGGTATCGAACGAGCCAAAATCGAGTTGCGAACCTCCTCCCCGAACCATCACAACGCTATCATACGCAATTCCGCTGAGCCGGATACGCTCCAGTTGCCCACATATAGCGCGTTCGGCTCCCTGTCCCTGTACCTGCGTCAGGTATTCGTCCACCACAAAGTCGTACCCAAACGGATTCTGAGCCAGCTCATGCCGGAAATCGCGCCAGCCATCCGAATTAGGAGCCGCAATTAGGGCTATTCGTTGCAGAACGGCAGGTCGTGGCAAAAGTTGATTAGCAGTAATGTAATGCCCGGCTTCGAGCCAGACCAGATCCGGGTGATTTTTGACGAGCGAATCCAGTACGGCCTGTCGTTCCCGTTCGAGATTGCCGAGGGTATACGAGGGATCGATCTTCAAAATCTCCAATCGTAGCCCGTATACAGGGTTGAATGCAACAGATACCAGCAGCAGCAGTTGAATATTCCGGGCAAATGCCACTCCTGTTTCCCGCTCAAAATCGCCAATCGTGTGATAATTCCGGCGCCAGATGCAGGCTTCCAGCTTCGCCACTGTTTCGCGGCTGGCCGAGTCGCGCTCCACCAACGTCAGGAAGCAGTATCCCCGATCGGGGTAATTTTTAATATCGCTGGTTTCGGCCACTACCCACATCGCTTTCTGACCGAAAGCTTCGTCGAGGACAGCTTCGAGCGTAAAGGCCAGATCAGAAAGGCGAATTGGAGACATGATTAAAGAGTGAAAGAGTGAAAGAGTGAAAGAGTGAAAGAGTGAAAGAGAGAGTTTCCGGCATTCCGGCTGGCGTATTTTATTTCGCTCTTTCACTCTTTCATTCTTTCGCTCTTTGTTTATAATCCTTCAAATTGACGGAGGAAACGGACGTCATTTTCGGTATAGAGTCGCAGGTCGTTCACCACGTATTTTAATTGGGTGATGCGTTCGATACCCATGCCGAATGCGAAACCAGTATATTCTTCGGGATCGATACCGCAATTGGCCATTACCTGTGGATCGACCATACCTGAACCGGCTATCTCGACCCATCCCGAATGCTTACAGATATTACAGCCTGTTCCGCCACAAATCTGACACGAAATGTCGATTTCGGCGCTGGGTTCCGTAAACGGGAAATACGATGGCCGAAAACGAATCTGCGTGCCCGGCTCAAACATCTCTTTGACGAAATGATAAAGCGTATCTTTCAGATCTTTAAAACCAACATTCCGGTCGATGTAAATACCTTCGACCTGATGGAACATGCAGTGCGCCCGCGCCGAGATGGTTTCGTTCCGGTAAACACGCCCAGGCATAATGGATCGAAGGGGCGGCTTTTGCCGTTCCATCAGCCGAATCTGTACATTAGACGTATGGGTACGTAGTAATACGTCGGACGAAGTTTCTCCTATGCCCGATTTCTCCACGAAAAACGTGTCCTGCATATCGCGGGCAGGGTGATTGTCGGGGAAGTTTAGCGCACCAAAGTTGTACCAGTCCGTTTCGATTTCGGGGCCGTCGGCTACATTGAATCCAATTCGTTCAAAAATCTGGATGATACGTTGCCGAACCAGGCTAAGCGGATGCTGTGTACCCGTTAGATTGGGAATGGTTGGTAACGTTAGGTCGACTGGAGGGGCGTTGTTGGCGGCTGAACGTTGTTCGTCGATCAATTGACTGAAGGAGTCGAAGCGTTCCTGCGCCAGATTTTTTAGCCCGTTCAACTCTTGTCCAACCGCCCGACGGTCGGCCTGAGGAACGGTTTTCAGGTGTTCAAATAGTTCAGTTATTACCCCTTTGCGACTAATGAATCGCATCCGAAACTGCTCCAGTTGCTCGGGTGAGCTTACAGTATATTGGTCAATCTCCTGATGGAGGTCTCTTACTTTGTCCAGCATAGGTTACTCAGTTAGCTATTCGCTTCTACAAAGGTAGGGAAAACTAAGAAGAGCAGCCGCATTTGGCTACGGTGGTTGTTATGAAATGGGGCGCTTGTCGTCAAATTTGGGCGTTCCCAAGACAAGGAGTATAGAAGGATAACAGGGCGGTTGTTGAGTGAAAGGTAATATGGTCTGATTTATAGTTAATTATAAACTAGTTTTATGGATATACGTAACTTTTAATAAGTAGGACTGATTCTTGTAGACTGATTCGAGAGAGAAGACAGGTTAACCAGTGACGCCGGTACGTAGATTTGATTGGTAAGTTTCTGAATGTCAGCCTCTATATAACCATAATTTAACACCTGATCAAACAGCTATGAATGCATTCGCTAATGACTCACTTTTTGACACAGTGTCCAGAAGCTTCCACAATAGTGTGGAAAAAATTGCCGATACGAATTGCCTACAGAAATTACTCATCCCATTTTATGATCGGAAACGTACAGTCTCTACTGACGAAATAGTAAGACTTGAAGGTTGTGGAAACTATACCAAGTTCTTTCTAAAAGATGGTACCAAAATGCTGGTGTCGCGTACCTTAAAAGAATACGAACTGATGCTCGATGGACAGGCTTTCGTTCGTGTACACAAATCTTGTATCGTTAACCTTGGCTTTGTTCGCAAGTTCTTTGTTAAAAAAGAAGGCGAGCTGGAATTGACTGATGGACAGCAGGTTAAAATTTCACGTCGACGGGCGCAGATGTTTATGGATCGGATTCGGGATTTTCAGCCCGTTGCCTTAGTTTGAGGAGTAAAGGTGGAATTTCCCGATTAATTATAGGGCAAATTCACATACTTACCTCCACGTAGTTTTACGCAATACTCTGAGTACATTCACTCGAATAAAATACGATTTTAGATCGTAATGGTCTGATTAACAACTGGTTGAATTTATTTTTCGACCCTTGTTGATCAGGCCATTTCTTTTTCAGGCGGTAACCATCAGGTAGTTTTGCTTCGTCAGTAACCACTTAGAACACGAACCAAAACACTCTCTATCATGGAAGCCAATTTATTCTCGTCCGCTCAACCGATTTCCGTTGTTCCTCATTTCCCCGCTTCGTATCAGCGTAGTGCGCAACGTATTGCGTTGCCTTATCTGAACCGTACCATTTTTATCTCGGTCGATGATATTCTGTGTCTCCAGGGAGAGGGTAATTATACATTCCTCCACACTCGCGACCGGAAGCGATTCTTAGTGTCAAAAACACTCAAAGAGTTTGAGAAGACATTAGACGCTTCGATGTTCCTTCGTATTCACAAATCATATATCGTCAATCTGGCTTATGTGCAGCGCAACATCTTCAACCGGGATCGTCAGGTTCGGCTGGCTGATGGACGTGAAGTCGCGATTTCCCGTCGGCGTATGAAAGACATTTCGCAGCAACTGGCCCAGTACTGGCAACGGTTGTATAATTAAAAAATCGACAGTCTTCAGCAGTGATAAGTGAATCATTTATCACTGCTGAAGACTGTCGATTCAAAGACTGTACGTATTTAGTGGGTTAATTAAAAAAACAACCGTTGCTGCAAACCCTTCTGGGGCGGACAGCAACGGTTTGTTTTTTTAATAGTCGTTAATGTTTCCAAAGATACGACTATCGACTATTAGATTATTTTGAAAGCTAGCGTGATTTGCCAGGTTTTCATGCCTTGACTGAACTGCGACGAATTGTCTTTAATCTGAGCAATGTCGGTAATATTACCCTGATAGCGGACATCAAGGCCGAAGGAACCAATATCCAGACCACCACCAACCTGATAGCCATAATAGGCCTGCGACCAGGCATCGTTCAGCGTTCCGTTGGTATATTGTTTGACGGCCTGCCCCAACGATTGGTTGTCGTTTATCCGGAAGGAGGCTACCGGCCCGGCTACCACCCGAATAGGCCCACCTTTAATACCAAGCAGCACCGGTACATCGAACGTAGTGGTCTTTACGGTAACTGTCTCCGTCTGGCCATTCCGGATCACGTCGAACGAACCAGCTCGGGTCGAATAGAGAAGCTCGGGTTGTACAAAAAGATTATTACCAATACGTGCATACACACCGAACGACGTTCCCGTTCGGCTGTCCAGACTCGTGTTCAGATTGTTGCGAAAGGTCTGGCCATCCACACTCACACTAGGCGACCCGTTGGTATTGGTTCCAGTCGAAACGAAGTTACCAAAGCTAAGCTTGGAGAGGTTTACCCCTCCTTTAATACCAAATTGAAAGCCCTGCGCAAACACGCATGCGGGCAAAAGAGTCAGTGAAACGAAAAGCAGGATTTTGTTCATAGCTGGTTGTAAAATGGTTGTACTGTCTGATTAACGGAAATCGGTTTATTCCGGTACAAAAAGCCAACTAATTTTGAGTGAATGGCGTTTAAATTAGTAGGCAGTTATCCCTAAAACAGGTGTCAGTTTGTTGCTGATGCGAGTTGGATAAAACGCTGTTGAAAAGGTTTAATCAGCTTCCGCTATCCAACCGCTGATCTCGCCTTATTGTTTACTTTCACCCGAAAAGATGGCCAAGTTAAAAACCACCTATTTCTGTCAGAATTGCGGTCTACAGTCAGCCAAATGGCTCGGACGCTGCCCATCCTGTGGCGAATGGAATACCTTTGTTGAAGAAATTGTACAGAAGGACGAACCCGAAAAAGGTAACTGGCGCAGCCCATCGTCGGGCCCAGGCAGCTTAAAAGTTGCTGCGAAACCGAAAGCTATTCATGCCATTAATTATGAGGAACAACCGCGCGTTCGGACCTCCGATGCTGAACTGAATCGGGTTTTAGGTGGAGGTATTGTGCCGGGGTCGCTGGTGCTGATTGGTGGAGAGCCCGGTATTGGTAAATCGACGCTATTGCTTCAGATTGCCCTCAGTCTGACTGGTATGCGCGTACTCTATGTATCGGGCGAAGAGAGCGAGCAACAGATAAAAATGCGTGCCGAACGACTCGATGCACCCACCAGCGATTGCCATGTGATGTCGGAAACATCGACGCAGAACATCTTTCGAGTGGTCGAGCATTTTGAGCCGGAAATCCTGATCATCGATTCCATTCAGACTATGCAGTCGTCGTTGGTAGAGTCGGGAGCGGGTAGTGTGTCGCAGGTACGCGAGTGTACGGCCGAACTGATGAAGTACGCCAAAGAAAGTGCAGTGCCCGTATTTATGATTGGCCATATTACCAAAGAAGGGTCATTGGCCGGGCCTAAAGTCCTGGAGCACATGGTTGATACGGTGCTAACGTTTGAAGGTGACCGTCATACAACCTACCGGATTCTGCGAACCACCAAAAACCGCTTTGGCAGCACCGATGAACTGGGTATCTACGAAATGCTCGGCACGGGACTTCGCCAGGTAACCAACCCCTCTGAAATCCTGATCTCCCAACGGGATGAAGCCCTAAGTGGTGTAACTATCGGCTCCATGCTGGAGGGTAATCGACCACTGATGATCGAAACCCAGGCTTTGGTCAGTGTCGCTACCTATGGCACTCCTCAACGCAGTAGTACCGGCTTTGATGCCAAACGACTAAATATGCTTCTGGCAGTTCTGGAAAAGCGTGGCGGTTTCCGTCTAGGACAGCAGGATGTCTTTCTGAATATTGCCGGTGGTTTACGTGTTGAAGATCCGGCCATCGATTTGGCGGTTTGTGCAGCCGTAGTCTCAAGCTACGAAGATATTGCCATTCCGCCCTCGGTAGCGTTTGCGGCCGAAGTCGGTTTAGGGGGCGAGGTTCGGGCGGTCAGCCGGATAGAATCACGCATTGCTGAGGCCGAAAAGTTGGGTTTCAAGAAAATCTTTATCTCCAAATACAACATGAAAGGGCTCGACACCAAAGATTATAAGATCAGTGTTAAACCGGTGACTCGTCTGGACGAAGTATTTCAGAGTGTGTTGTTGTAAGATTCAGTTGCTATAAGTTACTCATTTGCCGACAAGGCTCCATCTGGTTTCGGAAATTCAAGTCGATACCTTCTCAAGGACTGGATAGTCGTCAGTCAAATTAGGTGATGGTACGCTATCAATAGAACGCAGATTTTTATGATGATTATGATTTACACTGATCATAATCATCATAAAAATCTGCGTTCTATTGATGTATGCTAATTATACTAATTTTGCATCCTAACTGACTTACCTGAACCTTGTTGATCCATGATTCGCTGTTACTTTATACTGGCTATCGCATTCCTATCACTGTCATTGTATGCGCAGATACCGCATTTGCAAAAGCAAGGCGGAGCTACCCAATTAATTATCAATGGTAAGCCTTTTCTGATGCTGGGCGGTGAGCTGGGTAATTCCAGCGCGTCGGATATGGGGTATATGAAACCAATCTGGCCGAAACTGCAGCAGATGCATGTCAATACGGTACTGACGCCCATCTACTGGGAGTTGCTGGAGCCACAGGAGGGTAAGTTCGATTTTACGCTGGTCGATGAACTGATCATGGACGCTCGGGCTCACCAGATGAAACTCGTACTGTTATGGTTTGGTAGCTGGAAAAACAGCATGTCGTGTTACGTACCGGAATGGGTTAAAACGGATACCAAACGTTTTCCGAGAGCGCAGAACAAAGCGGGGCGGGGGCAGGAAATCCTGACGCCTTTTAGTCAGAACAATCTGGAGGCCGACATTCGGGCGTTTACGGCTCTGTTGCGACATGTACGTCAGATTGACGAGCAGCAACAAACAGTAGTCATGATTCAGGTCGAGAACGAAATTGGTATGCTACCCGATGCCCGTGACCATTCGCCTGCGGCTACGTCTGTGTTTCGTCAACCCGTTCCGAAAACGTTGATGCAACACCTACAGATTGCCCGGAATACGTTAACGCCTGCCGTGCAGAATGCCTGGAAAGCTGGTGGATTCCGAATGGATGGAACCTGGGAGGAAGTATTTGGTAAGAGTCTGGCAACGGACGAAATCTTTATTGCCTGGCATCTGGCACAATATGCCAATCGGGTTACAGAGGCAGGTAAAGCCGTGTATCCGCTACCCATGTTTGTAAATGCAGCCCTCAACCGACCCAACGTAAAACCGGGCGATTACCCCAGCGGTGGCCCATTGCCCCACATCATCGACATCTGGAAAGCAGCAGCTCCGGCCGTCGATTTCCTATCGCCCGACTTTTACAATCCCGATTTCAAGCACTGGAACGACCAGTATAGCCGGAAAGATAATCCATTGTTCATCCCGGAAATTCGGTTCGAGCCAACCGTAGCCGCCAAAGTGTTTTATGCTATCGGGCATTACGATGCGATGGGTTTTTCGCCGTTCTCGATTGAATCAACCGACAAACCGGCTGAGGAACCTATTGCCAGAAGCTATTCGATACTGGAACAACTAACCCCGCTTATTCTGGCGCATCAGGGTAAAGGCGTGATGAACGGAGTGCTGTTTGATAAAAAAACGGCCGTCGATACCATCCGATTGGGCGGCTATACCTTTACCTGTAAGCACGACTATACGCTGGGCTGGTCGCCAAAAGCCAAGGATGATGAATGGCCTACTACGGGCGGACTTATTATTCAGACCGCATCCGATGAGTTTACCGTAGCCGGAACAGGTATCGTACTAACCTGCGTGTCCGACAAACCCGACGCGCCTGTGGCCGGTATCGCCCGAATCGACGAAGGAAAATTTATCGACGGGAAATGGGTGGCCAGACGACGTTTAAATGGCGATCAGGACCATCAGGGGCGGCATATCCGTATTCCTGTAGGTGAGTATGGCATTCAGAAAGTGAAGCTCTATCGTTATAACTAACCAAACAGGCGCTTTTAGGTGCTACCGAAAGGTACTAGTACAAATTTTAATCATAGGTTAACGTAAGACACCCTCCTGTCAGTTGGCAGGAGGGAGGTTTTAATTCGGTTTCTTATGCGGATCATTTACTTCATCCTCCTCATTGCCTGTCAGCTTCCCCTAACCACGCAGGCTATCGACACCAATGCGTATGTGAGTAACCAGAACGGAACGGGCCGTTTTGCATTGGTTGCCAACGGAAAGGCAACACCTTTCATGGCCAGTACGGCTGAATATCCGGGTGTCGTTCGGGCTTTAAAAAACCTACAAGCCGATATAAAACAGGTAACCGAAGTTCTGCCGGTACTGAAGAATGACAAAGACTCGTATGCCAACGAGATCGTTCTGGTTGGTACGTTAGGAAAAAGCCCCCTCATCGACCGACTCGTTCAGACGAAGAAACTGGATGTGACGGCTATCACGGGCAAATGGGAAACATTCCTGACGCAGATTGTTGATAACCCAACACCAGGTGTTGATCGGGCTTTGGTGATTGCCGGAAGTGATAAGCGCGGGACGATTTACGGCCTTTATGACCTGTCGGCTCAAATCGGTGTATCGCCCTGGAACTGGTGGGCCGATGTACCAGTAAGTCCGCAGTCGTCACTTTATGTTCTGCCAGGACGACACAGCCAGGGAACGCCGGCCGTTAAGTACCGGGGGATTTTCATCAACGACGAAGCACCGGCTCTGTCAGGTTGGGCAAAAGAAAAATTCGGCGGGTTCAACCACAAGTTCTACGAGAAAGTCTTCGAATTAATACTCCGGCTGAAAGGCAATTACCTCTGGCCTGCCATGTGGGGAAGTGCTTTTTACGACGACGATAACCTGAATCCGTATCTGGCCGACGAGTACGGTGTCGTGATTGGGACTACGCACCACGAACCGCTCATGCGGGCTCACGACGAGTGGCGACGCTATGGAAAAGGTCCCTGGAATTATCAGAAAAATGAGGCCGCATTGAAGAGTTTCTGGAAAGAAGGTATCCGACGCATGGGGATGAATGAAAGCATCGTTTCCGTTGGCATGCGGGGCGATGGCGATGAGCCTATGAGTCAGGAAAGTAATATTGCCCTGCTGGAGCGAATTGTGGCCGATCAGCGCAAAATCATTGGCGACGTCACGCATAAAGATCCTTCAGAAACCCCGCAGCTTTGGGCCCTATACAAAGAAGTACAGGACTATTATGACAGAGGCATGCGGGTTCCCGATGATATAACGCTGCTGCTCTGCGACGATAACTGGGGAAATATCCGCAAGCTGCCCGCTATAGGTTCACCCAAACGAGTTGGGGGATATGGCATCTACTACCACTTCGATTACGTGGGTGGACCACGGAACTACAAGTGGCTGAACACCAGTCCGATTGCCCGTACCTGGGAACAAATGCACCTGGCGTATGGCCATGGCGTTGATCGTATCTGGATCGTGAACGTCGGTGATATTAAGCCGATGGAATTCCCGATTGAGTTTTTTCTGGATTATGCCTGGGCACCTGATCGATGGCCTGCCGAGCGGCTGGATGCCTATGCGTCGCTATGGGCCGAGCGTCAGTTTGGGCAAAAACACGCCCGGGCCATTGGCCGTATCCTTCAGAAATACACCAGCTACAACAGTCGCCGAAAACCTGAGCTACTCTCGCCCGATACATATAGCCTTAACCACTATCGCGAAGCGGAAACTGTGGTGAACGAATATAACGCATTGCTTCGGGAAGCTGAGCAGATTTACAGTGACCTGCCAGCCGCCTATCACGATGCCTATTATCAGCTTGTATTACATCCGGTACGGGCCTGTGCCAACCTGAATGAACTCTACGTAACCGTTGCCAAAAATCGCCAGTATGCTACGCAGCGGAGAGCCATGACGAATAAACTGGCACAACGGGCTGCCGAATTGTTTGAGCGTGATGCCCAAATTACGCGTTATTACAACGATACATTGACGAATGGCAAATGGCACCACCTGATGGACCAGACACACATTGGTTATACCTATTGGCAACAACCCGACAAAAATGCAATGCCTGAGGTAAAGACGATCGATGAACCAACAGCGGAGGAAATGGGCGTGGCCATCGAAGGGTCGGACGATTGGTGGCCTTCGGCAACGGCCAAACCAGTACTGCCCGTTATCAATTCATATCAGAACCAATCGGTTTATTTTGAGGTGTTCAACCGGGGGAAAACGCCGTTTACGTGTACCATCGAATCATCCGTTCCCTGGCTGAAAGTCCTTTCAGGAGCCCGCATAACAGACCAGGAGCGCGTGGCTGTCAGTGTTTTGGATTGGAAGAAAGTGCCCATCGGTATACACCGGATTCCGATTACGGTCAGCGGGTTTAACGGCAGTCAGGTCATTGTGATTGATGCCGTTGTTCAAAACCTTGTATGGCCGAAACGTAGCGAAATGGATGGTTTTCTGGAAAGCGATGGCTATGTATCGATGGAGGCTGCACATTATACCAAAGCGATTCATACGGATTCGATTCGGTGGGAGATTGTACCGGATATTGGCCGTATGGGAACAGGCATGATAATTTCGCCAGTTACTGCACCCGGTCAGGCTGAGCTTACGACAAAAAGCCCACATCTGGAATACCGCATCTATGCCGCCGATACGGGCACCGTGAAGGTCCATACGTATCTGTCGCCTACACTTAATTTCAACGAGAACAAAGGATTACGGTTCGCGATCTCCTTCGATGATGAGAAGCCACAAGTCATTGATATGCACGCAGGAGAGACGACCAAAGGCTGGGAGAAATCTGTAGCCAATAATATCCGTATTCTGACATCGCAGCATACCCTTGCCAAACCCGGCGAACACATACTGAAATTCTGGATGGTAGATCCGGCAGTGGTGCTCCAGAAACTCGTAGTTGACTTTGGCGGTTTAAAGCCAAGTTACCTCGGTCCACCCGAAAGCTTTTACCGACCGCTTGAAACCTCTGTTGAGATCGGAAAAGAATTTAAACTCAAACGGCCCCTAGATTGAGGCCAGATAGAACACCGATGATTATGATCAACGCAGATCTTAACAAATCATAATCATCATAATGATCTGTGTTCTATTTGTTCTGAAGAAAGCCGCTAAAATTCCGTAGTTTGCGGCTTGAACGACCTTCCCACTCGTATCGCACAGCATTGTCGATGGTAGACCAATATAAACAGCAGCAACCTTATTTACTGGCTTTAGACTCAATTATTTTCGGTTTCGATGGGGAAGGCTTAAAGGTGTTGCTGGTAAAACGGGGCATTGAAGGCAATACATGGTCGCTGATGGGTGGCTGGCTTCAACCTACCGAAAGTCTGGAGCAGGCTGCTGCTCGTATTCTGTTTGAGCTTACTGGCCTTACCGACGTTTATCTCGAACAACTGCATGCCTTCGGCGATCCGTACCGCGATCCCATCGTTCGAACAATTTCTGTTGCCTATTTTTCGCTGGTCAAAGTAGCCGATTACGAAACCAACCTCTCCGAAGCGTTTCAGGCCCGTTGGTTTTCGATTTACGACCTGCCTTTTCTACTGTTCGATCATGCCGAGATGGTTGATCTGGCCATCAAGCGATTACGATATAAAGCGGCCCAGCATCCAATTGGCTTTGAGCTGCTTCCTGAAAAATTTACCATCCCTCAGCTAAAGAAGCTCTACGATGCGATCTACAACACGGATTTCGATAAGCGGAATTTCAGCCGGAAGATTCTTTCAACGGGGTTGCTCATCAAATTAGACGAGAAGCAGAAGGGGTTCTCGAAAAAGGGAGCGTACTACTATCAGGTCGATGCGGCCAAGTACAGCCAGCTAACCAATTCCTTTCTAAACTTCATTCCGAATACGGATACCATTCTGTAAACGTTTGCTTTATAGAACAAAGTAAATAGTACGGCCCCGATGAGGTCATACTATTTACTTGAATGGTAATCGACCATCTCTGTGTAAAAGAAAACTCACACATTTTTTTAATTGTCACTTTGACAATTAAAAATAAAGCGTCAACTTTACACTATAGAAATTGCTGAAACATTAACGCTTAACCAATTTCAAAACATGTCAAATATCACGCTTGGCGATAAGGAGTTTTTCAAAGGTATCGGTGCGATTGCCTATGAAGGCCCTAAATCCAAAAATCCGTTAGCCTTTAAATGGTATAACCCCGAGTTGATCATAAACGGTAAATCGTTACGCGAGCAGTTGCGTTTTGCGATTAGCTACTGGCATACCTTCTGTGGAACGGGTGGTGACCCCTTTGGCCCTGGTACGCGTATCTTCCCCTGGGATCAGGATAGCGATGCAAACGTTCGGGCTAAGCTCAAAATGGATGCGGCTTTTGAATTTTTCACCAAAATTGGTGCTCCGTATTATTGCTTCCACGATATTGATCTGGTCGATGAAGGCTCGTCGGCGGCCGAATATGAGAGTCGCCTGCAAGCCATCGTTGACTACGGCAAGCAGAAACAAGCCGCCAGTGGTGTAAAACTGCTGTGGGGAACTGCCAATGTGTTCTCGAATCCTCGTTACATGAATGGTGCTTCGACGAACCCTGATTTTGCCGTATTGGCTTATGCCGGTACGCAGGTGAAAAACGCCATTGATGCGACCATTGCTCTGGGTGGTGAGAATTACGTATTCTGGGGTGGTCGCGAGGGCTACATGTCGTTGCTGAACACCAATATGAAGCGGGAAGTGGAGCACCTGGCCCGATTCCTGACCATCGCCCGTGATTACGCCCGGAAACAAGGTTTCAAAGGGACCTTCTTCATCGAGCCGAAACCCATGGAGCCAACTAAGCACCAGTACGATTACGATGCAGCTACGGTAATTGGTTTCCTGCGCCAGTATGGACTTGATAAAGATTTCCAACTGAACATCGAAGTCAACCATGCAACGCTGGCGGGCCATACCTTCGACCACGAATTACAGGTAGCTGCCGATGCGGGCATGCTGGGTAGTATCGATGCTAACCGGGGTGATTATCAGAATGGCTGGGATACGGATCAGTTCCCAATTAATGTTTATGAACTTGTTGAGGCTGCATTAGTGATACAACAGGCAGGAGGTATCAAGCCCGGCGGTATCAATTTCGATGCGAAAGTTCGTCGGAACTCGACTGATGTTGACGACCTGTTCATCGCGCACATCAGTGGTATGGATGCCTTTGCACGTGCCTTTATCGTTGCCGATGCCATTTTGAAAGAGTCCGACTACCTCAAATTCCGAACCGAGCGGTATGCATCATTCGATAATGGTCAGGGTAAAGCCTTTGAAGACGGTACACTGACATTGGAAGATCTGCGTGCGTACACATTGGAGAACGGAGAACCACAGATGCGGAGTGGTAAGCAGGAATGGCTTGAAAGCATTATCAATCAATACATCTAATTCTGTAAGAGATAGAGTATTTTATACAGCCTGAAAGCAGTAAACTTTCAGGCTGTTTTTATTAAGGAAACTGTTAAACTTTCCCTTTTACAGAAAAATTAGATGTGAGTTTGTCATTCCGACCGTAGGGAGGAATCTCAACGTGCCCATAAGGTAAACTTGATATTCCTCCCTACGGTCGGAATGACAAACTCACGCCAATTATTGATCGAACAATAAACGTTTAGCCTGTATTACTTGGCCTGTTCCAGCGTGAGTTTAAGACCCAGTAAGATAAAAACGCTACCCGTAGCTTTGGCAAACCAGTATTGAATCGTTGGACTTTCTTTCAGCCGGTAACTCAAACCAGACGAAAACAGGGCCAACAAAATGCACCAGATGGTTCCGGTCAGTGTGAAGGTTAGGCCCAGTAGCAGGAAAGGAAGTGGCTCATGGCTGTATTCTTTCTGAACAAACTGAGGCAGGAATGCCAGGAAGAATAGGGCAACCTTCGGGTTCAGCATGTTGGTCAACGCGCCCGAAATAAACAGTTTGCCTGTACTACTGGCCTTGTCTGTAGATTGAATGATTAAGGTAGCCTCTTTGGTAAGCAACATCCTAAGCCCCAGGTAGACCAGATACGCAGCGCCTGCATACTTGACGATGTCGAAGGCCAGTTGTGACTCGGCAATAATGGCCGATAGGCCAAAAGCAGCCAGGCAGCTATGGAAAAAACACCCGGCCGAAATCCCCAGCGCCGAATAAATACCTGCCTGCTTTCCCTGTGATAGACTTCTCCCCAGTATGTATAATGTATCCGAACCGGGTGTGATGTTCAATAAAATCCCTGTTAGCAGAAAAGCCAGATAATTGTCGATACCGAACATAATCTAATTAATGATTAAACCCAGAGGCACAGAGAGCACAGAGTTTTAAATTCATTTTCTCTGTGTTCTCTGTGCCTCTGGGTTTAATAAAATTCTTATTGATCTTCGTAGTAATAGCCGAAGATAATCCCCATTTCATCCTCACTTGTCAGGCCGAAGCTCACATCTTTGGCTGTCGTATTCGTATACGTGATTTCCGAGGTTAGTCCTTCGCCCTTCTTGAGTGCGATCGGCGTAGCATACGTAATGATGTCAGGGTGTTCCCAGTCGGTCGATGTAAACACCACTTCACCATCGCGGGTACCCCCTTTGATTTTGATCACGAACTTGGTTCCCAGCTTGTGCATGTGTGAGGTAAGTGTCAGGACCTTGCGTGGTTTGTCGAACGTAAATGACTTGCTCAGCGTAACGGTTTTTCCGGTCGGGATCGTCAGATTCGTATTGCTCAGGTTCAGCGTTTGCACCACATTAACCACTTTCGATTTATCAATCGTGTAGAAGTTGATCTGCGCTTCACCTTTCATGACCGACGTTGTTTTATTGACGAAGTGCGAGTTGAGATCGAGCGAAGCATTGGCGGGAATGAGTAGAGCCGCCCCCTCAGGAAAGACGTAGTTCTGATATTGCGCCTGTGAACCAGCCAGATAAACATGATTCGACATACTCAGGGCCGTAACGACGTTGAGCGAGTTATCTGGATTCCGCAGGTCACGGATGTCGTTTAGGTTGGGTAGGAGACTTTTATTCGAAAAATCATAGGCGACGAAATGGTGGCTTCCATTCCGCATCTTGGTTTCGTACCGATTTACATAAATATCGGTCGTATTGCCTACCATCCGACGGGTAAATAGCTCCCGTTCAAAATTCGGCTGTATGTCAAACTGGGGGACGGCCATTTGATAGCCGGTTCCAGAGGCAGGCACTGATAGCGATTCGTAAGGGGTAATAGTTACGGTATTATCGGCCAATAGCGTTGCATCAACGACGGTACCGGTTTTCGGAGCGCCTGATTCAATCCATCGTCGAATAAATTCTATCTGCCCATCAGGCAGCGTATTCCCGCCCAGGGGCATTGAATTGCCGTACGACTTGCCAGAGTGGTGACTTGCCGATATGTTCAGTTTATGGTATAGCAGACTTTCCAGCGACGCATAGGCTTTCACTCGCTTCAGCCCATCGGCTTTGGCATTCGTATTTTTCGGATCAACACCTACCAGATTCGCATAGGCAACCCCTTCAGCTAGTACTAGACCATGCTGAATGAACGTCGCATCTTTCTCCGAAGCGTGACAACCCGATAGTGCGCAGGATGGGGTGAAAATTTTCTGTTGAATCAGATCAAAGGAAGCTGTTTCGGTAGGGTTAGGTGAGTCGGTGGTCGTTTTGCTGCACGACACCAGGTTCAGCAGAATTGCCGACACTCCCACGCAAAGGCTTAAGCGGGTACAAGTCAGGAAGTTCATAGTCCGTTTCAGGCCAAAAAAGCCCTTCGAAAGATAACGTTAATTCTGGACTTTTCTGTTAAAGAACCTGTTTGAACTTTCTAACTTTCTGTATAGCTGGATCGGTTTTTTGTCATTCCGACGCAGGAGGAATCTCAAGCTTGATTAATATGAAACTTGAGATTCCTCCTGCGTCGGAATGACAAAAAAAGAGTCTTACATGTTCTACAAAACGAAAAGTTTAAACTGGCTTACAGTTAAAAGCGAAGGATGAAATCCTGTTTCGGCTGTTCTTTTCGAAAAAAAACCAGACCGATCCAGAACAGATCGATGGTTACACTGACGGCCGGATGCGCCTTAATGTACGCCCAGGCCTGTTCCATCTCATCGGACCAGTGGATGTCGTCGAAAACAAAAACCGTATCGTTATGAATGTTGGTCAGGCAGGTTTCGAAGTAGCGAACGGTTGGCTCGTAGCGGTGGTTCGCATCAAAAAACGCTAAATCAATCGGTTTACTGGCCGCGATTTGAGGAACCAGTAGCTCATCCAGATTACCAATAGCCAGCGTTACATGTTGGATACCTAGCTTCTCGAAATTCTGCCGAGCAATGGCTGCCGTTTCCGGGCAACCTTCAAACGTGAGAACGTTTCCCGAAAATGGCCGGGTGGCTTCGGCCAGATAAGCCGTTGTGAGACCAAGCGATGTACCGAGATCAATAATCGTTTTCGCTTCAAACCGACGAATCAGTCGGTACAAGAGTCGGCCGAAGCGGGCTGATTTTTGTGAGTGTCGGGTAATATCACCAATCGTACGCTGCCGGGATGCATTTACTTTGGAGCCCGCGCCAAAGTCCGTAATGGTGATCAACTGGCGACTTTTTCGAAGTTCTTTTCGGAGCTTTTGGATGGGAGTAAAGACAGCTTTCGAGCCATTTGGGGCCCGAATGACTTGTGTGTACAGCGAAAAGAGAAACGGGGAATGCAGCGAATGTTCGTCGCGGGCGCGACTCAGGTAACGAAAATAAGGAAGCAACATAAGGAATGGATAATGTAGAATGTAAAATGAATGATGAGGGAGTCTGACCACCGCTCATTCACTTCCATTATCCATTATGCATTTTTCATTATTAATTCAATTTATAAGGCACGACCATCGTAAACTCGGGAATGTTTACGCGCAATTGTTTGCCGTCGATGATTCGTTCGATCAGGTAGGTACCCGACATTTTGCCGATACTTGACCGAAGGTTACAGCCCGACACATATTCGTGGACTTCGCCCGGTTCCAGTACGGGTTGCAGGCCAACGACTCCTTCGCCTTCGACCTCCCGGATCGTCCCGTTTGAATCGAAAATCAACCAGTGCCGACGAAGCAACTGGATGGTATAGTCGCTGGCATTTTCTATCGTGATTCGGTAGGTGAATACATAATGTGCCTGAAGCGGACTGGAATAGTCGGCCTGGTACTCTGTTTTCACGCTAACTTTTACGCCTTCTGTGACTGACGAAACCATAAATTTAGTATCGTTTGCAACCTAAGAACGAAAATTAAGTTGATTAGTTTTGTTACGCAAGACTGTTCCCGAAAAAATTTCAAAGAGTGTCTTTGCGCCTGGTATAGGCCTATAATGCCAAATAACTCTTATCAGTTCCGTTATCCATGAATGTATCTATCGCTGAATCGTGGAAAGCCCGACTACAGCCCGAATTCGACAAACCTTATTTCGCTGAACTAACTGAGTTTCTGCGCCATGAATACAGTACACAGCGTGTGTACCCACCAGGTCGGCTGATTTTCAATGCGTTTGACAAATGCAGCTTCGACGATGCACGGGTAGTGATCCTGGGTCAGGACCCTTATCATGGTGCGGGGCAGGCGAATGGACTGGCATTTTCGGTAGCCGATGGAATTCCCAAGCCACCTTCGCTAATCAATATCTTCAAAGAAATTCAGGATGACCTCGGCAAACCCATTCCGAAGTCGGGTAACCTCGAACGCTGGGCGCGCCAAGGCGTTATGCTACTGAACGCGACCCTGACGGTTCGGGCCGGACAGGCAGGGTCCCATCAGGGGAAAGGCTGGGAAACATTTACCGATGCCGTCATCAAACTGCTTTCGACTGAGAAAAAGCACATCGTGTTTATGCTTTGGGGGGCTTATGCACAGAAAAAAGGCGCGGTGATTGATAGCAAAAAGCACCTGGTCCTGAAAGCCAAGCATCCATCGCCAATGGCCGCTAACTATGGTGGCTGGTTCGGTAATAAGCACTTTAGTCAGGCAAATGCCTACCTGGAAAGTAAAGGCTTAGCCCCAATAGAGTGGTAGAAGTGGGATTAAACACATTATCTCGTTTTATAATCCGTTTGTAATCCGGTGCAAATCCAGTTGGCGAGGGCCTGTCGGTTATCGGCTAGCAGGAAACGTCGCTGGTCTTTGTCGTTGCGGATGTTCCCTAGTTCGATGAAGACGGTGGGCGGATGGCTGTTCCGAACGACGTACAAGCTGCTTCGGTCCGACACGGTTCCCAGATAATTGCGATTGGGCTGACTGCGTTTGTAGCCCAATTTGAAACTTTTATGAATGTGTTTGGCCAGTCGCTTACCGACTTTGCTATTCTCGTGATGGTAAAAAAATACATCGATGTTCTGGCCTTCGCTCCGGCTATCGACATGGATGGTAACAAAACGTTGGTACACTTCTTTATGCTTTCGGTGGAGTCGGTTTACTGCATCCGTACACTGGCGAAGCCGTAGTGTCTGGTTTAATGGAATAGCCTGATTGGGGTAGGTGACTTCATCGTGGTCCAGTTTGAGTACACTTTCGTTTCGTATGCCATCATTAGGGTCTCGAATGATCATGTAGACCGTTGCACCATGTTCCATCAGATTGCGAGCGAGCCGGATGGTTACGTCATAGGCGTATTCGTCTTCGGCCAGCGCGTACTTTCCATAATGACCAATGGCCCCTGGATCAGGGCCGCCGTGTCCTGAGGCCAGGTAATAGACGGCCCCGCCTAGTTTTTGGTCTTTAACCGCTACTCGGGCATAGTTAGCGCCTAATAATGCCATTGAAGCCACAGCGGCAGCCTTGTTCTCAGGTATGGATACCTTCGTGGCCGATTTATGACTGACCGATCGGATTTTGGCCGAACTAGTCCGTTTGACCGACTTTATCGACGGTCGTTTCTTGACGGAACGAACCCGGTGTGCAGCCGATTTTTCTTTCCCTTTTGCCAACGCCAATCGACCACTTCCCTGAATAAGCAGTAAAGCCAGTAAAATCAACAGCCTTATCTGTCCATATGTATTCAGTTTGGGTAGCGACTTAATCATGCTTCAGGGATAAAATGGTTTCAATTTCGGACTTAAAACGGGCGAATGAGTCACCAAATTGCATTTATGATAAACCCCCGACTTTGCGGCTCTCTGCACAAAGTCGGGGGTTGACCGAGTAGCTTATTGGTTCGTTCGCTAATCAATCGTTCGGAATAGCCGGTTCCAGCGGATTTTGTTCCAGATATTGGCTGGATTTGGATCGAGTGACATCCAGACGAATACGGCTTTCCCAACAATATGGTCTTCGGGAACAAAGCCCCAGAACCGTGAGTCGAGCGAGTTGTCGCGGTTATCGCCCATCATGAAATAGTAATCCTGTTTGAAGGTATACGACTTGATCTGTTGACCGGCAATTTTGATGCCTGCCGAATCCAACTCAACCTTTTCATTTCCATCATACAGCTGAATAACAGGACCATACAACGCGATTGTTTGTGGATTGATCTGGATGGTAGCCCCTTTTTTCGGAACCGTAATAGGGCCAAAATTGTCATGGTTCCACTTGAAAGTCGGCGCTCCGTAAATCATCGGAGCGGCTTCACCCGGTTTTTCAGCCATCGGTTCAATGCCTTTTACCCAATCGAACGCTTTGAATTTGGCAATCACCTCTTCCGTCGTATTCACGCTGTAACCAACCAGTTTCGACGTTTTGGTCGAATCGTCATATTGTTCCAGTGGCTTCCAGTTTTCGGTAGGTTGGTTCGGATCGCGGTAGTCATTCACGATGTCGTACTTACGAAAGAAGGTAGCATCGAGCACTTCAGCTGTTTTGATGAAATATTTCTGCTCCGAACGGGGAGGTTTCGGGAAGGGTTTGCCATTGACAATCACGTCCCGCATCTTTACTTCAATCACATCGCCCGGAATCCCGATGCACCGCTTGATGTAGTTGGTTTTCAAATCGACCGGATAATCGATGTTGTCGTTGAGGTACTTAGGCGGTACGTTAAACACCACCACATCCCCATTTTTGACGTGCGTAAAACCCGGCAACCGGTAGGAGGGAAGCTGAATGAGCGTACTGTATGACGGAATATCGGTTCCCCAGATTTTCTGGTGCGTCAGAGGCACTTGCAACGGTGTCCGTGGAGTTCGAGTGCCATAATGTAACTTGCTGACAAACAGGAAGTCGCCTACCATCAGGCTGTTTTCCATCGAAGGGGTTGGAATGGTAAAGGCTTCCATGAACAGCCACCGAATGAGCGTAGCCGCTACAACGGCGAATAAGACGGAATCAAACCACTCCCGAATGGGCGATTTCTTGGCTTTAGCCGGTGCTTCGGCCTTGGTTTTAACTTCAGACACGTTCAATAATGATGACCGGATCGCCGGTCCGATTATAAATGATAAATGATGAATGTCGAATTTGTGGGTATGCTACTATGAATAATAACTAACGAAATTACGAAGATGAAACGATTTTATTTCATCATTCATCATCGCTCCGGCGACCCGGTCATCATTCCTAACAGATCGTCCATACCAAATATACCCTCGCGCCCGACCAGCCACTCGGCAGCGACGACAGCGCCCAGCGCGAAACCTTGCCGGCTGTGGGCTATATGCTTAATATCGATCCGATCTACGTCCGATTCGTAGCGGACAATGTGCGTTCCGGGTACCGTTCCTTCGCGAAGCGACTTAATTTCAATGTCGTCTTCACCGACAATAGCGGGCTCTTTATCCGGTTCGTTGACTACCCAGCGGTGTTTGTGTGGTAACTGTTCAAGGACACCTTCGGCTAAGGTAATAGCGGTGCCGCTTGGCGCATCTTTCTTTTCTGTATGGTGAATTTCGGTCATCGACACATGGTACGATGGGTAATTCCGCATAAACTGAGCCAGGATTTTATTCAACCGGAAAAACAGGTTGACGCCAATGCTGTAGTTTGATGCATAGAAGAAAGCGCCTTTATTTTCGCGGCACAAGGCTTCGATTTCAGTGCGATGGCTCAGCCAGCCCGTTGTACCGCATACGACTGGCCAACCCCGTTTCAGGCAGTAGGATATATTGTCGACGGCCGATTCGGGCGAGCTAAATTCAATGACCACATCGACATCGTCGGGTTCCAGATTCGCCAAATCGGCGTGATTATCAGCATCGATACGGCCTGCAATCTGGTGACCCCGGTCGAGTGCAATTTGCTCGATAGTCTTGCCCATTTTGCCATAGCCAAGCAGAAGTATGTTCATAATTATTTAAACGTAAATGCTACCCGAACACCTGGTACTACGCCAACACCGGGCGCAGGTAGCACACTGGGTTCGACGTTCATCGAAATGTCGTCGGATAAATCAAAGGTTTTCAAGTGGGCCGCTACATTGGCTTCAACAATCGAAATGGCATAAAGTGCCACAGATAATAAAACATTTAAGTCCCGGTAGCGCCGGTAGGTATCATACGCATTTTTAGCCCCCGTTGATGTATAGTACTTATAGGGGCCAATGACGACAAACTCAGGTGGTGTAGAAACTGCCTTGACCGAGATAGGATCTCCAATCAGATTGGACGGGTATAGAGTAGGATTAAGCTCAACCTTATAAGCGCCAGTTACTACATCGCCAAATAAGAGTCGTTTATACCCGATTGCCGCTTCCTGAGCCAGGCCCCGGTATTTAACAAACAAGTAGCCCATGACCGCGTAACCCGCATACACAAAGGGCATCTTGTAATATTGCCGATTATACGCCTGCCCCAACGCCAGTATCGGAACGAGCGCCCGCGTGGTGGCTTTTCTGGGTACAATTTTGTGAATGTTCTGCTCCTGTTTTGCCGTTAAACGAACCGTGTCGGGACGATCCAGCGACGTTGAATCATTTTCAGGAGTTAGGATTGATGTGCCTACGCGAATTCCATTTCGGCGGATGGTTGTCGGAATGGAGTCGGAAGCTGAGCGGAGTTGCCGGGTCGAATCGGTTGGGGGTGGTGTAGGAGCAGGGTTAATGGCTGGGCGTTGGGCAAAGAGCGATCCGGCTGTTAAAATGACTAACAGCACAATACTGCATGAAGTTGATAATGAATTCATACATAGACAACGCCCGAGCCCATGCCTGTGGGCTCGCCGGTCCACCCGTTTAAGGTAATTTAACACGATTAGGCCTGCGAGTTCAGCACTTCCAGGATTTTGGCTAGCTCTTCCTGCGAGGTGAACGGAATTTTGATTTCCCCCTTATGCTTTTCATCGGCTTTGATCGACACGCGGGTACCAAACAGCGAAGACAGTTTGAACTGAAGGCTGCGGATTTCCTGCTTGGGTAGGGTTATCCGCCGATTCTTAGCTGTTTCCTCAATGCCGTCGGCTAAATTCCGAACCGCTTCTTCAACCTTCCGTACCGACCATTCTTCTTCAACAACTTTGGTAAAAAGCCGGATTTGTGTGTCGGGGTTCTCGATGTTGATGATGGCCCGTGCGTGACCCATCGAAATCCTGTTGTCGCGGAGAGACGCCTGGATAATAGGAGGCAGCTTCAGTAACCGAATGTAATTGTTGACCGTTGTCCGGTTTTTACCAACCCGCTCGCCCAGTTCTTCCTGCTTCAGACTACACTCGGTGATAAGCCGTTGATAGCTTAGTGCAATTTCTATGGCGTTGAGGTTTTCACGCTGTATGTTTTCGATGAGGGCCATTTCCAGCATTTGCTGGTCGTTGGCGGTACGAACATACGCAGGTATATGCGTGAACCCTGCTATTTTGGACGCCTGCAAACGGCGTTCACCAGCAATAAGTTGATACCGATCTTTGCCTAGTTGCCGAACGGTAATGGGTTGAATAATGCCCTGAGTCCGAATCGAATCGGCAAGCTCCTGAAGAGCTTCTTCATCAAAGCGGGTACGCGGTTGAAAGGGGTTTGTCTCAATCTGCGACAGACCGATTTCGGTCATCGTACTAATGGATTCGTACGGTGACGGTTTCGACTGTCGATTGACCGATTCTGTATCGTGCAACAAGGCACCTAAGCCGCGGCCCAATCCTATCATCTTCTTATTCGGTGCTTTGGTGTTATCCATGCGTAAAGATGTATGATATAAGATGTATGATATAGGATGTATGACCACTAATCAGCAATCATACTGTATACATCATACATCATACATGTTTTAAGCTTCTTGTGGCATCATGCCATTTTTAATCAGAATTTCGCGAGCCAGATTCAGATAACTAACGGCTCCTTTGCTGTCGGCATCCTGGGCTAGGGCCGGGACACCAAAACTGGGCGATTCGCTCAACCGAATATTGCGCGGAATGATGGTATTGAATACCATCTGCTGGAAATGGCTCGTTACCTCACTCACGACCTGATTCGACAGCCGAACCCGTAAGTCATACATCGTTAACAGAATACCTTCAATAGACAGGTGCGTGTTCAGTCGAGATTGGATGATCTTGATTGTATTCAGCAATTTGCCTAATCCTTCGAGCGCAAAATATTCACACTGAACCGGAATAATAACCGAGTCAGCAGCCGTTAAACTGTTGATGGTAATCAACCCGAGCGAAGGCGAACAGTCAATGATTATGAAGTCGTACTCATCGCGTAGGCTACCGAGTGCTTCCTTCATCTTATCCTCCCGATTCTGGAGGTTAATCATTTCGATTTCAGCACCAACGAGGTCTATGTGAGAAGGCAGCAAATCCAGATTCGGGAAATCCGTCTGGATAATAGCATCCTGTGGTCGAACACCTTCGACCATACACTCGTAAATGCTGTTTTCGATTTCCTTCGGATTGTAACCCAGCCCTGACGTGGAGTTCGCCTGAGGATCTGCATCAACAATGAGCGTCTGAAATTCGAGGGCGGCCAAACTGGCGGCCAAATTTATCGTTGTTGTAGTTTTACCGACGCCACCCTTTTGGTTGGCGATAGCAATGACTTTACCCATGGGTCTGTACGTTGCAGGTCCAAAGATGCCGGATAGTTTTCACGAAAGCAAGAAATGTTCCACGGAATGTTCCACAAAATTTTATTGGGTTCACCTTACTTCCCATGGGAAAAATGGAAACTGGTGAGTTCCAGTTATATCTGTTTTATCGGACTCCTATTAGGGCTTGTTAAAATGCTATTCCAGGCTTCAGGCTTAGTTACAGGGTCATCTCTTATGATGATTGTAAAGATCTGCGTTGGATAACCTACCTCTATACAAACAGGACTCTATCAAGACTTAAATTGCCGAGTTGCTTTTATCTGGCACATATGTTGCTAATAGCGCGGGCCGGTTACCGTTTTTGGGGTATGATTACTATCGTGTTTTTGATTATAAATAAAGGTATTATTATATGTATTCATATATTTTAACTATTTAAGTGTATACAAAAATGGCATGTTGTTTGTCATGTATAGGCCTTATTGAACTACGGCTGTGTACTTAGGCCTATAGCTATCGACCAATATGACAACAACTACCCGTTTAAGAAATTTTTTGCTCATAAGAAGGTTTCATTATGCTCACCCAGAAGATGAGGTTGCGTATTGTGACATTACCTTTCGTATCCAGGCTATCAGTCTATGGATAGTACTTATGCTGGGGGTTATGGCGAATAGCTTCGCTCAAGATATTCAATTTACCAACGTTTCCAGTACACCTACTACGAATATTCCGGTATATCGATATTATAATGCAAACGATGGGTCGAGCCCTTACTGGAATAACCTGAACATACCGTATTATAATTTTAAGATGACGGTTACAGGGGCAATAGGAGCCGCTGCGGCCTTAAATGGGCATGCTGTACAGGGGTTTTGTGTCAATCCTCTTTTCGATGACCCCAACAGTAGTGTACTCTATACTTATGCCACAGATGGCTCTCAACTGAGCTACGACCTTGGGCTGGGCGATAACTGGGCTGTCAATCGCACGTTGAAATTTAATGCTATCAAAAATATTTTTGCCACCTATTATACCCAACTGGCTACAATGGACTGGACCACCCAGGCGTATGGCGATTTGTCAGCCGCTATCGGGATGGCCATTTCTGAAATTGTTATGGACTATGATGGTACGGCGGCTTCTTTGGACCTTAATAGTGGTAACAGTACAATAACAGAGTCTGGTGGCACTACTCCTATTACCTCGGGGAATGCATTAACCATCTTTAATACGATTAAAAATTCGGTCATTAATAATGGTTCGGGGACTAATTTCACTTTATACGTAGCTTCCAATTCAGGGAATACCAAGCAGGATGTGATATTTTTTGACGTCTGCCCAATTCCTACCTTTACTCAAACTGCTCCCACCTGTACAGGATCGACAGCCAACAATAATGGTAAAATCACGCTTACGGCAGTCTCTAATGCGGATCGGTATGGTGTAAGTACGGGTAGTACGTATACAGGTCCAGCGTATGCTTCCGCAACAACCATTGGTACACTGCCAATCAATGTCCAATCCAATATTCCTAATACGGGAGGTAGTTACACCATTCGCTTGTTTAATGGAATAACCGGCTGTTCTAAGGACACGACTATCACGGTAGCTCCTGTGTCATGTGTTGTCTCTCCCTTTATTCTGACAGCCGTACCCGGACCTTGTAATACCACGACTAACCTGTATACCGTCAATGGGCAGTTTTCGTTTACAAACACTGGGGCAGGTTCAATGGTCATTACTGATGGAGCCAATACGACGACTATCCCTATTAGTGCCGGGGATAATTATGGTACCTATTCATTTACCAGTCTGAGTGGTACGGGAACGCATACGGTAACGGCCACCTATGCAGGGCAGACCGTGAGCGTAACGTATACGGCTCCTATGAGTTGTAACACACCTGTGACCTGTACGCCACCTACCACTACAGGTACTACTATTTGTGCTCCGGCCACCACGGCTTTGGTATTACCGGCAGCGGCTTCCAATCAGGCCTGGGAGTTTGTGTCGGGACCTGCCAATGCGACCATTACCGCCGGTGGAGCCATAAGCGGATTAACGGCTAATGGTACCTATACTTTCCGAATTACAAATAACGTTCCGGTGGGCGATGGTTGTTTTGGTAATTCCGTAACTGACTATGGAGCGAATGGTAGTGTGATCGATGGTCTGGTAGAACAACACTTTGGCGTAACGGCAGGCGTATTAACGACCACTAATCCGACCGGTTCGGTAGCGATCGCTGATATGCACAGTTACCCGTACGTCGTAGAAACGTCGTCAAACTTCAACTACGTGAGTGGCACGGCCTATCCGTTTACAATGGTCTTTAATCCGGCCGCTTCGGGTACTAACAAATTTGTATTTACCATCAATGGCACAACTGTGCTTCAATGGGATCCGACGACCAGTACTAATCCCACCGAAATGGATATTAATGCCATCCGTATTTTTGGGGCACACAATGCGTCGCTGAATACGAGAGTGCTTGTTGATAATCTTGTCCTCAACGGGAGCTCGATTGCCGGAAATTTGGATTTACAGACAGGGCAAAGCACGGATGACCTATTGATTCGTGGTTACTCCATTGCGAATGGCTTCACCTTGACGGGGACAGCTAAGTTCGATTGGGGCAATGTAGTCGGTAATTTCGACCCAACGGCTCAGTTCCGTATTAAGCTTGACAAGACGATTTGCTCGCAGGCGACTTCCTGTACCAGCTTAGTGACCGTTGTGCGAAATGCAAAACCGAATGCTGGTACGGATCAAAGCATTTGTGCGCCCAGCACTACGGCTAATTTGTCGGCTACGCCAACCGGTGGAAGCTGGACCGCATTGGGAAGCAACCCTGCCTCCGCTAGTGTGACCAACGCAGGAGCTGTCAGCGGAATGACGGCAAATGGAACGTATGGGTTTGTATATACCCTGAACGGTTGTTCCGACACGGTACAGGTAGTTCGTAGCCAGCCGGTAAGTGTGAGTGTAACGCCGGGTACCTGTCAGCCAGCGACCAATCAATATACTGTAACTGGAACCGTTACGCTAAACAATGCGACTGCGGGGACTTTAACTATTACCGATGGTAGTAGCACTACGAGTGTGAGTGTAGCGGGAGGTAATAGTACCGTCAATTTTACGTTTACCAACTTAATGTCGGATGCCTCAAGCCATATCGTTACGGCCACACTGAGCAGCTGTGGTAGTGCAACGGCTACCTATACGGCTCCCGCTAGCTGTAGCGTTGCTCCCTGTTCGCTAACAGCCGTGACGACGGCAGGAGTCTGTGCCTCGGCCACCAATACATACTCAGCTACCACTGTAGTCACCCTGAGTAACCCGACTGCGGGTGTGCTCACGGTGACCAACGGCGTGCAGAGTCTGACCTTTGCGACAACGGCAGTGAGCAGCGTCAGCTTCACAGCGGTATTCAACGGCTTGACCTCAGATGGGGCTTCGCATACAGTAGTAGCCAGCTTGCCTGGTTGTTCGACTGTCACCAATACCTACACTGCTCCCTCGTCATGTACGGTGGGACTGGGTTTGAGTGTCACACCAGGCGTGTGTCAGAGTGCCACTAATCAGTATAGTATCTCAGGTACACTTTCGCTGACCAATGCGGTGGCAGGCACAGCTACCATCACGGATGGCAGCAGCACCACTACGGTGAGTGTAGCAGCCGGGGCGACCTCCGTCCCTTACCTGCTGAGTGGCCTCAACTCCGATGGGGCCTTGCACACCGTCACGGTGAGTTATGCTGGTAAAACCGCTTCAACTACTTATACAGCTCCGGCCAGTTGTACGGTCGCTATTGCGGTGAGTGTAACGCCGGGTGTATGTCAAAGTGCAACGAATCAATACAGCATCAGTGGCACGCTCTCGTTAACCAATGCGGTGGCGGGAACGGCCACTATTACCGATGGGGCTAGCACCACTACGGTGAGTGTGGCAGCCGGAGCTACATCAGTGGCTTACTCGTTAAGTGGGTTGACTTCCGATGGTGCTTCGCACACCGTCACGGTGAGTTATGCTGGTAAGACGGCTTCAACGATCTACACCGCCCCGGCTTCCTGTACGGTAGCGCCTGCCTGTGGACTGGCCTTGAATCTGACCCCCGGACTTTGCCTGTCGGCGACCAACGCGTATGTCCTCTCGGGTACCCTGACAGCCACCAATGTGCCCACTAGCGGTACATTAACCCTAAGTTCGGCCGCCTTTAGTTCGCGTACTATCGCCCTGCCGGTTGGCAACTCATCGGGTACCTTCAGCTACTCAGGGCTGGTCAGTGATGGGCAAACCTACACCGTTACAGCCACCTATACCAATGCGGCCTGTAGCCCTGTCAGCCAGACCTACACGGCCCCGGCTAGTTGCTCGGTGGCTCCAGTCTGCTCCCTAAGCACTACCGCCACGGCGGGCATCTGTGCCTCGGCCACCAACACCTACTCGGCTTCGGTCGTGGTGAGTCTGGCCAATGCGCCAGCCGGTACGTTGACCATCAGCCTGCCCGGCAGTTCACCCATCAGCCAGACGATTGCCGCCGGAACCCCTTCGTTCACGGCTGTCTTCAAGGGGCTTCTCTCGGATGGAGCTTCGCATACAGCCACCATTAGCTTACCTGGCTGCGGCACTACCACTGCCAACTTCACCGCGCCAGCTTCCTGCTCGGTAGCGCCGGTTTGTTCCATGAGTGCGGTGGTTACTGCCGGTCAGTGTGCTTCGGCCACCAGCACCTACTCGGCCACCGCCGTCGTGACGGTGCAGAACCCGGTAGCGGGTAGCCTGAGCGTCAGTCTGGCCGGGGTCACCCAGACCTTTGCCACCACAGCCAATGCCCAGAATACCTTCACGGCTGTCTTCAACGGCTTAACCTCCGATGGGGCTTCGCATACGGTGGTAGCCAGCTTACCCGGTTGCTCAACCGTGACTAGTACCTATACGGCCCCGGCTAGTTGCTCGGTGGCACCGGTGTGTAGCCTGAGTGCGGTGACGACGGCCGGGGTCTGTGCTTCGGCCACCAACACCTACTCGGCCACAACGGTAGTGACGTTAAGCAATCCAGTGGCGGGTGTACTCACAGTGAGTAACGGTGGTCAGAGTTTGACCTTTACTACCAGTGCTGTCAGTAGTGCGACCTATACGGCGGTGTTCAACGGGTTGGTCTCCGATGGTGCTTCGCATACGGTGGTGGCCAGCTTGCCCGGTTGCTCAACGGTAACCAGCACCTACACGGCTCCTGCCTCCTGTTCGGTAGCGCCAACTTGTGGCCTATCGGTAACCGCGACGGGGACCAATTGTAATCCAGCTACTAACCTGTATGTACTGGCGGGTAGTATCAGCCTGACCAATAGCCCTACCAGTCAGACACTCACCTTGACGGATGGTAGCTATGTACGATCACTGACGGCCGCTGCCGGTACAACAACGATCAATTTCAGTTATACGACGCTACAGAGTGATGGAGCCGTACATACGGTAACGGTTACCAGCAGTGCAACCGCCTGTGCAACGGCTTCGACCACCTACACGGCCCCGGCTAGTTGCTCGGTGGCGCCGGTGTGTTCAATTAGTGCCATAACGACCCAGAGTCAATGTGCTTCGGCGACCAACACCTTCTCCAACACCGTAACCGTAAGCTTGAGCAATCCAACGGCTGGGGTATTGACGGTGACTGACGGCGTGAGTAGCCTAACCTTTAACATACCAGCGACCGCAGGTACTATGACGACTCAGGCGATCTTCAACGGACTTGTTTCGGGTAGTGGATCCCATACGGTCGTGGCGAGTTTGCCCGGTTGTTCGACGGTTTCGACTACGTATACGGCACCAGCTAGTTGCTCGGTAGCGCCGGTCTGCTCCATGAGTGCAGTGGTCACTGCCGGGCAATGTGCCAGTGCCACTAACACCTACTCGGCCACAGCCGTAGTGACCCTGACCAATCCAGTGGCGGGTGTACTCACGGTGCTCAACGGTGGTCAGAGTTTGACCTTTACCACCAGTGCTGTCAGTAGTGCGACCTATACGGCGGTGTTCAACGGGTTGGTCTCCGATGGTGCTTCGCATACGGTGGTAGCCAGCTTACCCGGTTGCTCAACGGTAACCAGCACCTACACGGCTCCTGCCTCCTGTTCGGTAGCCCCGGTGTGTAGTCTGAGTGCGATAACAACGGCTGGGGCCTGTGCTTCGGCGACTAATACCTACTCGGCTACGACTGTAGTTACCCTGAGTAATCCTGGGGTGGGCGTGTTAACCGTTACCAATGGGGCTCAAAGTTTGACTTTTGCTACTAGTGCGGTGAGTTCAGCGACCTATACAGCCGTATTCAATGGCTTAACGTCGGATGGGGCTTCGCATACAGTAGTGGCTTCGTTACCCGGCTGCTCAACCATAACCAGCACCTACACGGCTCCGGCTAGTTGTACGGTCGCTATTGCAGTGAGTGTAACGCCCGGTTTGTGTCAAGGTGCCACCAACCAGTACAGCATCAGTGGAACGTTGAGCCTGACCAACGCCGTTGCGGGTACGGCCACTATTACCGATGGCAGCAACACAACCACAGTAAGTGTAACAGCGGGGGCTACGTCGGTGGCTTATTCGCTGACAGGGCTGACTTCAGGAACAGGTTCCCATACCGTCACGGTGAGCTATGCCGGTAAGACTGCTTCAGTCACCTACACAGCTCCGGCTTCCTGTACGGTA
This sequence comes from Spirosoma gilvum, assembly GCF_054776815.1. NCBI lineage: Bacteria > Pseudomonadati > Bacteroidota > Cytophagia > Cytophagales > Cytophagaceae > Spirosoma > Spirosoma gilvum. The sequence goes on from NZ_BAAHBH010000003.1 coordinate 315,877, forward strand.
GCGCCATCGTTGGCTATGGTCGTTACGCCCGGTGTATGTAATTCGCTTACTAACCAGTACACCGTTTCTGGCACCCTGTCACTGACCAATGCCACCGCTGGAACGGCTACTATCACTGATGGAAGCAGTTCAACTACCGTCACAGTAGCATCGGGTACTAGCTCGGTAACGTTTGCAATACCTGGGCTTACCTCAGGGACAGGCTCGCATACCGTAACTGTTGCGTATGCCAGCCAGACGGTCAGTGCCACCTATACAGCTCCAGCTAGCTGTACTGTAGCTCCTCCTTGTCTGTTGGCGGTGACCGTGACACCTGGTGTGTGTAACTCAGCAACGAACCAGTACAGCATAACGGGTTCTGTATCGGCCACTAATGCTATTGGTACACAGGTGATTACTCTGGTCGACGGTGCCGCCAGTACTACTTTGTCATTGAGTGGTAATGGGCCTGTCAGCTTCACGCTCACAGGACTAAACTCCGATGGGGTGATGCATACATTGACAGCCTCGGCGGCCACTTGTGGGCTAGCTTCGACTATCTACACCGCACCAACGGCTTGTACAGTCGCTATTGCGGTGAGTGTCACCCCCGGTGTGTGTCAGAGTGCCACCAACCAGTACAGCATCAGTGGAACCTTGAGCCTGACTAACGCGGTAGCGGGTACAGCTACCATCAGTGATGGATCTAGCACCACCACGGTGAGTGTGGCAGCCGGAGCCACATCCGTAGCTTACTCGTTAAGTGGATTGACTTCGGATGGCGCTTCGCATACGGTGACGGTGAGTTATGCCGGTAAGACCGCTTCAACGACCTATACTGCGCCGACTTCCTGCCTGGTAACACCTGTGTTTGACCTGGCTTTGCGTAAAACCCTCGCTCTTGGCCAAAGTGCTACTGTCACCACAGGTAGTAGTGTCACGTTTACGATTACTGTATTCAACCAGGGGAACCTGGCGGCTACCAATATCCAACTTACGGATTACATCCCATCTGGGTTGACCTTGAACGATGCCAACTGGACAGCCTCAGGTAGCACCGCTACCCTTAACAGCCCAATTGCCAGTCTGGCAGCAGGAGCTTCCATTACTCGCTCCATTGTCTTTACGGTAAGCAGTTTGAGTGGCACCATCACCAATCTGGCTGAGATCAGCAGTGCAAGTGGAGGTACCGATATTGACTCTAATCCAGACAATAACCCCTCCAATGATGGTGCCATCAAGAATGATGTTATCAATGAAAATGGACTGCAGGGTGGCGATGAAGATGATTCGGATCTGGAATCGATTACGGTGAGTCCGGTCTGCTCGATGAGTGCGGTTGTAAGTGCTGGTCAGTGTGCTTCGGCAACCAACACTTACTCGGCCACGGCGGTAGTGACGTTAAACAATCCTGGGGCGGGTGTGTTAACCGTTACCAATGGTGCCCAAAGTTTGACTTTTGCTACTAGTGCGGTAAGTTCAGCGACCTATACAGCCGTATTCAATGGCTTGATTTCGGATGGGGTTTCTCATACGGTGGTAGCCAGTCAGTCAGGATGCTCAACCGTAAACACCGCTTATTTGGCTCCGGCATCGTGTACACCGGCTCCTCAGCTCACGCTGGATAAACTTGTCGATAAGTCGACGGCCCAGGTCGGTGATGTGTTGACCTACACATTGGTGCTCACCAATACAAGTACAGTGACGGCTTCCAATGTGGTTGTTCGGGATTCGAGTATGACTGGACTAAGCTATATCGCTAATTCCGCAACGGCTCCGGTGGGTACCACCTTTACGCCAGGAAGTCCCATCAGCAACTGGATTATTCCGGCCATCAGTGCCGGTCAAAGTTTACGTTTGACCTTCCAGGCTCGGGCCGACAGTACAGGTATTCTCTATAATACAGCGACGATTCCGGGCGATACAGCCAAAGTTTGTACGTCTGTGCCAGTACACATGTGTGCAGGAGATGAGTATGCCTTTGAGCTAACTGCCCCAGCCGGTCGAAGTTCGTACAAGTGGTACCGGAATGGTGTCGAGATTGTAGGGGCAACGACCAATGTGCTGAGTGTAACGACGGCAGGGACTTACTCACTGGTGGTCGATGGTAGCTCAGGACAGTGTCCCGACTTTAGCTGCTGTCCCTTCATTGTGGTCGAGGATACCTTGCCGAACTTTAAGGCTAAGGCCCTACCGGTCAGTTGTGTGGGCAACACGGCTCAAAGCAATGGACAAATCGTTTTAAGCGAATTCGGAACGGGTCTGACGTACCAATATTCGTTAGGAGCCAGCTTCAACCCAGCGGCCTCCCTGTCGGGAGCTGCCAAGGCGATACCGGGCAACGGGGTGATTGTGAGTAACCTGGGTAATCCAGTTACGGCACAGGCTTACACGGTTCGGGTGTACACTGCATCGGGTTGTTATCGGGATGTGACGGTGATATTGATGCCTACGGTCTGTGGTTGTCCAGCTGACATCTGTGCGCCGTATGTGATCAAGCAAACTAAACGGCCACAGCGAATAGGCGATCTAAGATAAGGCCAGCTATTTATTGGTAGAAGTTGCAGCAAACCCACGCGAAAGTGTGGGTTTGCTGCTATAAGAGTATGTTTTGGATGATTAGTAGGGGAGTCAATTGATGAGGACGGAAATAAAGCCAACCTGCATCACAGCCTCCGAACGTTCTATTGTCTTTTCTCCGCCCCGAAACAACCGCCGTCGAAAATTGAACCAGCTAAAGCTTCGCTCGATCGGCCAACGATTCTTCTGGGGATAAAGCCCCGGCTACTTTCTGACTTTTACGGTCCGCCGTGCGGTGCAATCTCTACCTGCCAGCCGTGCCTGGCCCTTGCGTACGGACTGAACCGTCTTTATAGCCCTGATTAGCCGCAATTCCGTTCATTATCTTGGTATTGAGGAACTTCAAGATAAGAAGGACTCTCAATTTTATCCTATTCAAAAGATTTTCTAATAGCGCTCATTGCCTTCTTCTTCCTCTTCGGCTAGTTCGATGATTTGCTCATCAATGTCATCGTCGGAGAGGTCGGTATTGGCAAAGTCATTGGTGAATTCGTCTTCCTCCGCATCGTTCGATAGTTCATCGGTTGCGTGCCGGGCGGTTGCGGTGTCGGTATGCAGTACTGTATCTGAAGCTTCCTGGTCGCCAGGGTTCATAATGTCGGGATGATTATTGACGCCCAGCCCGGTGTAAATGACAGTGTCGTCGCTCTCATCGTTGGGGGGGAGATCATTGTGCTGGGGCGATACGCCCTTCATCGGATTGCCCATAGCCTGATTCGGGCTTTGCATGTCGGCGTTGTCTGTATTTTCCATAGTCATTACTAGTTAGAAAGGGTGGGTCGGGATGACCTCAAATGATTATTGACTAACTACTGACAGAAAAAAGAGTTTGGAATTATTTCCAGACAACGACTTTCTGTATCTGAGCCGGACGATTATCGCCAGTAAGCCGGAGTAAGTAGGTGCCGTCGGGCAGGTTGCCCAGGTCCAGGACCGAGTCGGTATCGAGTGCTACAGGCTGCGTAGGCAGCATGGCCTGTCCCGATAAGGAGAGCAGTTCTACCTGTCCGGTAAAGGGGGGCCGTACGGTCAGGTAACGATCCGTTGGGTTCGGAAATGCCCAGGGGCCGGTTGGCTCGTCGGTCGTACCCGTAATAACAACTTTCTGCGAGGTATTTTTCAGATAGCGCAATCCACCCGACACACTACCCAGAATCAGATCGGGGAGTTGGTCGCCATCCAAATCCGCTACTGTGGCAATGAGTCCTTTACCCGATACACCGATTGAGGCCAATGAATCGATCAGGGTCAGTGATTGGTCAGGTTTATCGGGAAACTGATAGACTCGAACGGTGCCATTGTCGGCCGCAGCGATCAACTCATTCTTCTGATCACCATTTAAGTCCGCTACGACCAGCGATCGGGCTTTGGCGTATATATAATCGTCGGTGGTGATGCCGCCGAAGGTTTGGTTTTGTAATTGGAAAGAGGGGCTGGTGGCCGTTCCAGTGTTGCGGTAATAAAGAATAGTGCCCAGACTATATCGGCCAACGAGCAGGTCAGCTTTTCCATCCTTATCAACATCGGTTACGGTCAGCAGATCGCTCGGGCCCATTAGGCTGGGTGTTGTCCAGCGCACAGCACTCGCAAGATTGTACTGAACGGGAGCGCCTTTGGCCGTTGCATTGACCAGCACACGAATCTCGAAAGCGCTGGCTCCTACGCCCGTCAGGATCAGGTCCATACTACCATTTCCGTCTACGTCGGCAAATGAAGGAACCGTGTTGGTTAACGTCAGTGATTTGGAAATGCCCAGGTAATCCGTCGTTACCAGTGCAAATGCCGGATTCTGCAAGGTGCCTTTGTTTTCAAACTGCCAGATACCCGAGCGGTAGCTGCTGCCTAAGCCAACTCCACCGAAACCAACCAGCATATCCATGTCGCCATCGCCATCCAGATCGGCCAGGGCAGGGGCTGCCCGTTCGCCCAGGTCGAGCATGTCAGTTTGCAGAAAATCTTTCTGGCTGAGCTGGAAAACGGGTTTCTGGGTGGTGCCTGTATTCTTATAAAACCAGCTCGACGCCCGGAAATCGAAGGCGTATCCGTCGTTGGTACTAACATTTGGTGATGCCAGCAAATCTTTTTGTCCATCACCATCCACATCTTCCCAATACGTAGCCGGAAATGCAGGAAACAGAATGGGGGCGGTTGCCGGAAACAGACTGTCGTAACTGACGAAATTGGCTTTGTCGCTATTGGGCCCCGCATTTTTTAGTCGGGCGATGTTTTCACAGCTCACGAACCCAAATAGCAGATCCTTATGCCCGTCGCCATCGGTATCGACAACCGTAAGCGTATTGCCCGTATGCAAGGGTTTAGCGAGTCGCGCGTTACCGGCGGTCGACTGAGCCGCTAGCCGGCCACCAGCGTTGTCATCACACACAAAACCAAAGGTGAAATCGTTACAGAATTCTTTGCGAAAGTGCCCCCAGCAGGTACCGCCCATTCGCTGGAAATCCAGCCCTTTGGTGCCGGTTCGTTCCACGCTCATATTTTGTTGGTAGGCTAGAATGTTGCCGTCCGAATCGAACGTGATAATATCAATATCGCCGTCATCGTCGAAGTCCGTAACGGCCGGAATATCAGTACCCGCTACATAGATCGGAATACGTAGCCCACTCAAGCCAACCGTCAAGAGCGGATTGGCGGCCGTTTTAAACACTACCTGCCCATTCTGCGACTCATTGTGCAGCACCTGCACCCCGGCCGAACTGGCAGCAAACACATCTTTCCGGCCATCGCCGTCGTAATCGGCCAGTAGCAGCCAACTGTACACATTTAGTGGGAAAGTCGTTTCGTATTCGGGTGCGTACCGCCAGGCAATACCACTACCGGTTGGATTATCGATGGCGACGAAGGTATTGACCTTGCCCGTACTGCGATCAAATACGACGAGGTCATCGCGGGTATCGTCGTTGAGTCGGATGGTTGAGTATTGTGTCGAATTAAGTCCGCCTGCCCAGGGATTCAGCAGGGCCTTGCCGTTCACACTTACCGTCGGATTTTGGTCGTACCGAAACCCGATTTTACCACCCGACTGAGCATGGGTAAAAAAGGGTAGGGTCAAAAAACAAAGCGTAAATAGCTTTTTCATCTAATTTTGGGCCTTTGCAAACAGGTTGGGTCCAGTATACCAGCCAATTCACGAAAACAACGAACGAAGCATCTATTTAAGTCTATCGGCATGGTGTCCACAGAACAACTCTATCAGAAATTTTTGGAATGTACCGGTGTTTCCACGGATACGCGTCGAATTACGCCCGGTTGTCTGTTTGTGGCACTGAAAGGAGATACATTCGATGGGAATCAGTTTGCCGAACAGGCACTGGCTTCCGGGGCTCGCTATGCGCTGGTTGATGATGCCGGGGTAGCCGCTCGTGAAGCGCTAACCGGTTCGTGTCTGCTTGTTGCTGATGCCCTGGCGGCTTTGCAGGACCTGGCCCGACACCATCGGCAAACCTTCACCTTTCCGGTAATTGGCCTGACAGGGTCAAATGGTAAAACGACAACGAAAGAACTGATTGCGGGGGTCTTGTCGAAAAAATATCGGACATACGCTACGCTGGGTAATCTCAACAACCACATTGGCGTGCCCCTGACGCTACTGGCTATTAATGACCAGTACGAAATGGCAGTAGTCGAGATGGGAGCCAACCATCAGAAAGAAATTGAACTGCTTTGTTCAATTGCTCAACCAACGCATGGGCTAATAACCAATGTGGGCAAGGCACACTTAGAAGGGTTCGGTGGTTTCGAAGGGGTTAAAAAAGGAAAGGGTGAACTGTACGATTATCTGGCGCAAAACGGTCGAACGGTATTTATCAACTCTCGCGATAAGATCCTGACCGCCCTGTACCGCGACCGCCTTAAAACGCATCGCCCCGAAACGACCTTTGCTGAAGCCATCTTCTATCCGGGCGAACCCGTTGACCTACTTCAGGAATCGCCCGTTGTCATTTATCGGGATACAACCGGACAGGAAATTACGACGCATTTGCCCGGTCGCTACAACTTCGAAAACATGCTGGCGGCTCTGGCTATCGGCGATTATTTTGGCGTAACGACCGAGGAAGCCAACCGGGCTATTGCCGACTATAATCCGACGAACAATCGCTCACAAGTAGTTACGAAGGGGACAAACACGATTCTGCTGGATGCCTACAACGCGAACCCCAGCTCGATGGCGGCTGCCATTCGTCAGTTTGCCGCCATGCCAGCCAACCGGAAAGTCGTAATCTTAGGCGATATGTACGAATTGGGCGACGAGAGCGAAGCCGAACATGCCGCCCTGGGCAAACTGATCGCCGAGGGGAAATTCGATCTGGTGATTCTGGCGGGTAAAGACATGAAGTTTGCGCTATCATATCTGCCTCAGGCCTACTATTTCCCCGATAAGTTTTCGTTGCATAACTGGCTAATGGACCATCCCATGACCGATACGCACCTTCTGGTCAAAGGCTCGCGTGGCATGAGCCTGGAGTCAGTTGTACCGTTTATTTAGTTTTGCTGTTTAATTTCTAAATTCACCAGATTTTAAGTTAGTAGTACCCTGCTGAAATAGATGATCCATAGAATCAGATAAGGTTAACTCGTTGATAGTTAGGCGTACATTTTGATAGCGAATAAAGCTTGTGGAGTTAGTAGAATGGGCTAGCTCGTTCCTTTCCTTTTTCGCTATGAACTTTCCTCGCTTTACCTCTTTTATCCGACTAGTTTTAAGTGTTTCCTTAGTTGCCGTACATACGCAACTCGCTGCTCAGGTTATCACAACCGTGGCGGGTTCTTCACTAAAAGGCGACGGCGGACTAGCGACCGGCGCTAATCTATCTAATCCCGTTAGCATAGCCGTCGATGGCAGCGGCAATCTGTATATTGTTGATCAGGGTAACCATCGAATCAGGAAAGTGACCCCGGCTGGCAGCATCACTACAGTGGTGGGGAACGGTGCCTATGGGTTTAGTGGCGATGGTGGGCAGGCTACTTCGGCCAGTTTAGCCAATGCAGCGGGTGTGGCTGTAGATGGCAGTGGGAATTTATACATTGCTGATTCGCAGAATAATCGCGTTCGTAAAGTAACCCCGGCGGGCAGTATCACAACGGTGGCCGGGACTGGTACGGCTGGCTTTAGTGGCGATGGCGATCAGGCTACATCAGCCCGCTTGGCCAATCCGACGGGGGTAGCTGTCGATGGAGCCGGTAATCTGTACATTGCCGATCAACAGAACCATCGTATTCGAAAGGTTGATGCTCTGGGCATTATTACAACCGTAGCCGGTAGTGCTACGGCTGGCTATGGTGGCGATGGGGGGCTGGCTACAGTGGCCAGCTTGAACAGTCCAACTGGAGTTTCGGTAGATGGTAGTGGTAACCTGTATATAGCCGACTCGCAAAATAATCGCATTCGAAAAGTGTTGGCATCGGGCACCATTGCTACGGTTGCTGGTGATGGTACTGCCGGTTTTGGTGGCGATAGCGGGCTGGCTATTACAGCTAGTCTGAACAATCCATTTGGCATATCGGTGGATGGCAGTGGTAACCTATTCATTGCGGATGCCAGCAACCATCGGATTCGGATGGTAACGGCTGGTGGCATCATCAGTACTGTGGCGGGTGATGGTACGGCTGGATATAATGGCGATAGTGCGTCTGCCACAACCTTAAGCTTATATTCACCTAAAGGAGTAGCCACCGATGGAACTGGAAATTTATACATTGCTGATTCACAGAATAATCGTCTCCGAAACGTATCGACTGGAGGCATTATGACGACCGTTGCGGGCAATGGAACCATCAACTATGGTGGTGATGGCGGTCCTGCTACGTTGGCCAGTCTGTCGAATCCCTTCGGGTTGGCAGTAGATGCTAGCGGTAATCTGTACATTGCCGATCAGCAAAATCAGCGTATTCGTAAGATCAGTGCGTCGGGCATCATTACAACCGTAGTGGGTAATGGCGCCTATGGATTCAGTGGCGATGGCGGTTTGGCAACGGGGGCCAGTCTGGCCAATGCGGCAGGTATTGCGATTGACGGGAGTGGTAACCTCTTTATTGCCGATCAGGGAAACAACCGGATTCGTAAAATAACCCCGGCAGGTAGCATCACGACGGTGGCCGGGAATGGCACAGCAGCGTTTGGGGGAGATGGGGGAGCAGCAATAGCCGCTAAGTTGAATTTCCCGGCTGGTGTAGCCATTGACAGTAATGGAAATCTATACATTGCTGACTCGCAGAATAACCGTGTCCGGAAAGTAACCCCGGCGGGCAGTATAACAACGGTAGCCGGGACTGGTACGGCTGGTTTTGGTGGTGATGGCGGAGCAGCGACTGCGGCCAAACTGAATTATCCCGCTGCCGTTGCCATCGATGGAACGGGCAATCTCTACATTGCCGATCAGGGTAATCATCGGATTCGGAAGGTAACTCCTGCGGGCAGTATCACTACAGTAGCTGGTAACGGCACGTTTGGATTTGGTGGTGATGGCGGTCCTGCCACGGCAGCTAACCTGGCCAACCCGGCCGATGTCGTACTAGATGCTCACGGTAACCTTTATATTGATGATTCCCAAAATAATCGCATCCGGAAAGTATTGGCGAACGGAACCATTATAACAGTGGCTGGAAATGAGTTTTATGGGTTTAGTGGCGATGGTGGGCCTGCTACAGCGGCTAGCTTAGCCAATCCACTGAATGTAGCGATCGATAGCAATGATAACCTCTACATTGCAGACACGGACAATCAACGGGTACGGAAGGTGGCAGGGCCCGCCATCGTACGGATCAGCCCGGCAAATCCGGTCGCTGTGTGTTCGGGGACGCTTTTTAGCCTGACAGCTACAACGGCCAATTTTACCCCGTCTTCCTATACCTGGACGAGTCAGCCAACTGGACTGTCGGCGACCGGAGCTACAGCCACGTTTACGGCCCCTACGGTGAACACACCGACTGTTTATACGCTTACCGCGACGGCTACTGATGGAGCGAGTAGTCCAATAGCCAGCGTTACCCTGGCTATAAATCCAATTCCGAGCCTGACTGTTACAGCTAGTCCCAGTCCGACGATCACAAGTGGACAATCGACTACGCTTACGGCTTCAGGAGCTACCTCTTACCTTTGGTCGACCAGTGCCACATCAACTTCGATTGTGATTACTACGTCCGGGGTGTATTCGGTAACGGGTACATCGTTGGGCTGTTCATCGTCTACCAGTTTGACTACCTATGGTATCATAGCCAGCGTGCAGGATGGAAACTGGTCGAGCGCCAGTACCTGGAATTGTAACTGTGTACCGGGGCACTACGATGGAGTCACGATTTCAGTAGGCCATCATGTTACAGTCAGTCAGGCCGTTCAGGCGAAGCAAGTAACGCAGAATGGGACTCTATTTCTGAATACGGGAGGGAAGATTTCTTTCTGAGTAGAAAACCGGGTGTTAAATCTTAGCATTTTCAATCAATTTATAGTTAGGTGGAGGTTACTGGCTGTAGTTAGCCTATTTGCTACTAAGCGGTATATGTGGTTGATTGTCAATTAATAAGTTAATTTTTTGGTCGTATTAGGTACTTTTTATGAGTTCTGTACCAATAATTCAAGTTGAATTCATTAAATTCTATACTTGACACCCAAAAGGTTGTCGTTTGCACCTACGAGCTCGTTGTTTACGCCTTTTTTTCCCAGTCTTTTAATAGAGGAGCTACTTTTAACATTAGGCTCGCATTAAGAACCTATTCAATCAACTTAATTCCTCTCCTCAACCAAAATGGCTTTCTCTTCTACTAGTAATTCTTCTCTCAGGACATAGCCTGATCGCTTGTGGCATTCTTATCCAGCTTAAGGGTTGGATGATTCATATGACTGTTTAATCGTTTGATTATCAGTTGGTCTGTTTTTGCGTGCTTTTCCCTCTTTTCCAAAACGACTCTCTCTGTCATGTCCAAAAAAATTCTGGCCATTCTATCTGAGTATGGCTACTGGGGTATCGAGCTCGTTGGCCCTTTAAGTAAACTAGAAGCAGCGGGGTACACCGTCGAATTTATGACGCCCACTGGTAAAAAGGCCGAAGCGCTTCCTCCCAGCTACGATACCACCTACGTAGATCCGCCACTGGGTGTGTGTGTGACAACGCCTGAAGCGGCTGAAATGGTCAAAGCCTTTGAGGCAACTAATCGATTGGAAACCCGCCGGAACATGTCGGAGGTAGTTCCTGAGCGCCCTTACTTTTCGACACCCAACTTCCTGCGCGCTTTTGAGAAATACTATAGCGATCTGAAACTGGCCCAGGAAGATCTCACCAACGACTATGCGGCCCTGTTGCTGGTGGGCGGAAGTGGCCCCATCATCGATATGGTGAATAACCAGCGGGTTCACGATATTATCCTGGCATTCTACAAGAAAGACATGCCAATCGGTGCTATCTGCTACGGGGTGGCTCCTCTGGTTTTTGCCCGCGATTTCAACGAACGTAGGTCCATTATTCGGGGTAAACACGTAACTGGCCACTGCATCGAGTACGATTACCACGACGGTACGGGTTTCCTGAATACCGATTTGAACATGGGACCCCCACCGTATGTACTCGAATACATCCTGAGCGATGCCGTAGGGCCAGAAGGGCAGTACCACGGCAATTTCGGAAAAGAAACATCGGTTATTGTTGATTATCCGTTCATTACGGCCCGTTCGCTGCAATGCTCGCTGGAGTTTGGGGATCAGTTCGTCAATGTGTTGGATAATGGCTTAAAGCGATATGGCTGGTAAAACTGGGAATCAGAAAATAATTGAGCAGTTTCTGGCCGATGGCATGAACTACATGTTCGGTAATCCCGGCACGGTAGAACAGGGTTTCCTGGACGCTGTGGCGGAGTATCCCGAGATGAAGTACATTCTCACGCTTCAGGAGTCAGTAGCCGTTATGGTCGCTGATGGCTATGCACGGGCTACACAGAAGCCTACTATTGTGCAACTTCATAGTTCGCCAGGTATTGGCAATGGCGTAGGGGCCTTGTATCAGGCCAAACGCGGACATGCTCCGTTGGTGGTGATCGGTTCCGATGCCGGACTCCAGTATATGAATATGGATTCCCAGATGGCAAACGACCTGGTGGCTATGATGGAGCCCGTAACGAAGTATTCGACCATGGTGCTGTCGCCCAAGTCGGTGCTCCGTACGCTCCGTCGCGCTATTAAAATAGCCGCTACGCCACCCATGGGACCCGTCTATATCTGTTTGCCCATGGATGTACTGGATGCCCTGAATGATGAGCCCGTTTTTCCGACGAACATTCCTTCGACACGCGTAGCGCCTGCTCCTGAGCAAATTGATGAAGCGGCTCAATGGCTGCTGGCTGCCGAACTACCAAGAATTTTTGCGGGCGATGGCGTTGCCTATTCAGGTGCGAACAGTGAACTGGAAAAGGTAGCCGAACTGCTTGGTGCCGATGTATATGGCGTTGAGTTTGGCGACATCTTCATGGATAATTCGCATCCGCTGTATAAGGGTACAACAGGCCATATGTTTGGCGATTATAGCTATCCATTGACCAGCCAGAGTGACGCTAACCTGGTTGTGGGTACGTATATGGTTCCAGAGGTTTTTCCGCATCTGGACGACATCTATAAGCCAGAAGCCAAGGTGATTCATTTCGATTTGAACGCCTACGAAATTGCGAAAAACCACCGTGTTGATCTGGGCGTAGTCAGTGATCCTAAACTATCGCTGACCGCGTTGGCAGTAGCCCTCGAAAAACTACAGACTCCTGAACAGAAAGCGGCTGCCGAAAGTCGAATGCAAGCGGCTCGCGAAGCTCAGGCTGCTCGTAATGCCAAAGCTCCCGAAGCTCCGGTCGACGGTAAACCACTCAAAATGGCTCATTTTGCGGAGGTATTAGCGCAGAAAGTACCGAAAGATGTGGTCATTTTCGATGAGGCACTGACTAGCTCTGGTGCCGTACAACAGGCCATTCCCCCTCGCTTACCAGGCTCTTATTTTATAACACGGGGTGGGTCATTAGGCGTTGGTTTTCCAGGCGCAATAGGGGCTAAGCTGGCCAATCCCGACAAAACGGTCATCGGCTTCTCGGGCGATGGCGGTAGCATGTATACGATTCAGGCTTTGTGGTCGGCCGTCCGGCATAATGCAGGAGCCAAGTTTGTGGTCTGCAACAACGGTTCGTACAAACTGCTCCAGCTGAATATCGACGTGTATTGGAAAGAACGGAACATCGATATGCATAACTACCCGCTCTCGTTCGATCTGTCCTATCCGGCTATTCGATTCGATCTACTGGCGCAATCAATGGGCGTCGATGCCGTACGGGTAGAAAAGCCCGAAGAAATTGGGCCAGCCATCGAGCGAATGATGGCCGACGATAAGCCTTTCCTAATTGACTTAGTACTGGAAGGGAATCACCATGCAGATTGGGTTAAAACCAACTGTGCGCAATAAAACTATCTTCCTCTTTTTTATTCATCTTTCTGAAAATCATCATGTTAACGAATGAGTCGATTACCAAACTAGCCAAAGACTGGTACCACATGCTCGACATCCACGTCCCGATGGTAGAAATTCTGCCCTATCTGGCCGACGCTGAGCTAAAGATGATTTTTCCCGAAGCAACCGTCTACGGACATGCCGGTTTTGAAGGCTGGTATCAGCGCGTGATTCGCATTTTCTTTGATGAGGTACATAATGTCAAATCGGTAGAGTCGACCATCAATGGCGACACAGCTACGGTGAAGGTTGTGGTGCAATGGGAGGCCAGTGTCTGGAATGCTCCTGATGCCAACAGCAAACGGATTAAGCTGGATGCCTATCAGACTTGGGAAGTTGCTGCTAAGTCCGACAAAATAGTCGTGACGACCTACACGGTCGACGAACTGAAATACCACGAAGGATCGGCCACGTTATAACCCATTCACCACCATGACAAACGTACCCAGCACCAAACTTGGTGAGATGTATAGAGCGCATATCCAGTTTATTCTGGACAAAAACATTGAAGCGCTGCTTGACCAATATACCGACGACGCGTTGCTGATTAGCAGCTTCACCAAACAGCCCATCATTTACAAAGGGCGTGATGAGATTCGGGAGCATATGCAGGGAATTCTGGGAATCGATGGGCTGGAAACCGATATCGTATTCTGGGCAGAAACCGAAGACCCCGAAACGCTCATGATTACGGAGCAGATCACCATGAAAACAGCCGATGGCGAAAGCCACATGCGGTTTGCCGACAGCTGGGTGCTTCGCGATGGACGTATTGCGATTCATTTTGCCGGTATGGTGCAACACCCCGACGGTTCTTTAGCCTAGCCCAGTAAAGATTATCCTCCCTTAGCCCTATGAAGCTGGAACTCCTTATCAATCAGAAAACCCACCAACAAGAGGTTGAACCTCGCCTATTATTGATTGATTTTTTACGCGACTATGCCAACCTGACCGGAACCAAATGGGGCTGCGGGTCGGGTAGTTGCGGTGCCTGTACGGTATTAGTGGATGGCAAAACGACCAAGAGTTGCCAAATGCTGGCTGTTGAGGCTGAAGGTTGTGCCATTACGACGATCGAGGGTCTGGCCTCCGACACCGGACTACACCCCGTTCAGACGGCTTTCTGGGAAAATTTTGCCGTCCAAAATGGCTTTTCTACACCGGGCACTATCATGTCGGTGGTTGAATTGCTTCAGAATAATCCTGATCCCAGCGATGATGAAATTAAGCAATGGCTTCAGGGGAATCTCGCACGCGAAACGGGTTATGAGCAGGTCGTGAAAGCGGTAAAAGAAGCCGCCAAACGCTTATCAAACCAATACAGCAATGGACAGGCACCGGCTGGCCAGGGGGTGGGCGAATCGCTCAAAACCCGGAAAACGGAAGCATTCCTGACCGGCGATGCGAAGTTTATCGCCGACATGGATATGCCCAACATGGCGCACGCGGCTATCCTGCAAAGCCCGCACGCACACGCTATTATCAAATCGATTGATACCTCGGAAGCGGAAGCGATGCCGGGCGTGATTCGGGTGTTTACGGCCAAAGATACCGAGCAGGTAATGCCCATGCCCGTTATCTGGGTTCCACCCTATACCGAAAGCCACTTCCTGTCGCACCCATCGGGCATTGTGCCGGGTTCGCACCGCGTTTTTGCGACCGATAAAGTTCGCTTCGCGGGCGATCAGCTAGCGGCTGTGGTGGCCGAAACGCGTCAGCAAGCCTATGATGCACTGGCCAAAATCAAAGTCGATTACGAACCGCTTCCGGTCGTACTTGATCCCGAAGAAGCACTGAAAGAGGGCGCCCCTCAACTCCACGAATCAGTTCCTAACAACCGGATGCTGACGACCGTTTTTGGCGACAAAGCGGCTGTCGAACAGGCCATAGCGGAGGCTGAAGTTGTGGTGGAGCAGCGGATCTATAACCAGCGGATGATGCACAACACGCTGGAGGTTCGGGGTGTATTGGGCAACTTCGATACGCATACCAACCAGTATACGCTCTGGACCAATACACAGATTCCGTTTCCGCACCGCCTGCTCATATCGCTCTACGTATTGGGCATTCCGTACAATAGCCTGCGTGTGATTGTGCCAGCCATCGGGGAGAGCAACGGTTGCAAAGGCAATTTGTACCCCGACACGCCACTGGTACTCTGGATGGCTAAACAGGTCGGCCGACCCGTAAAGTGGGTCGATACGCGGGAAGGCTTCTCGCGTAACACGGCCCAATCCCGCGATCAGGTGCAGTACGGAACAATTGCCGGTACGCGGGATGGAAAAATCACCGCCCTGCGTTGCCGGGCGTTTAGTAATGTCGGGGCTTATCCGGTAATCAATGCACCGGGCCAGCCGCTACCCCTGATTGGCAGAAGCATTCCGGGGGCGTATGTGATTCCGCATGCCAGCTACGAAGTTGATGTCGTGTATACTAACAAGGTACCGACTGCGCCCATGCGCGGCTCGGGCCGGGCAGAAGCTATCTTCTTTATCGAGCGCATGATCGAAATGTTTGCCCGTGAACTGAAGATGGACCCTGCCGAAGTTCGTCGAATCAATATGGTGCAGCCCGATCAGTTTCCGTTCGATAACGGCCTTGGCTGGACCTACGACTCGGGTAACTACGAAAACCTGTTGAATCTGGCGCTGGAAAAAGCAGACTATGCCAATCTGGCCAGCATGAAAGCCGAAGCGAGTCTGCGTGGAAAATGGCTCGGGTTGGGTATTGGCTCCTATGTGGCGGTAGCGGGCGTAGGCAACTCGGCCAAAATGGGCGGAGAAGGGCTGTTGAGTGGTACCTGGGGTAGTTCGTATATTCACGTAGCACCATCGGGAGAGGTTGCCATCACAACGGGCGCTCAGCCGCACGGGCAGTCGCAGGATACAACGTTTTTGCAGGTAGCCGCTCAGGAATTACAGATTCCGGTCGATTATATCAGCCTGAAGCATTCGGATACCTCCAACCCGATCTATTACGGTCAGGCGAGCTACGGCAGCCGGTCGCTCAGTGTGGAAGGGGCCGCGGTTAAGAAAGGCTGTCAGAAAATCATCCAGAAAGCGCGTGAGTATGCCGCTTATCTGTTCAAAATGCCGATTGATCTGATTGAGTACAAAGAGGGTAAAGTGATTGGCATTCCGGCGCCCGACCAGGCGGTCATGACGCTCCAGCAGGTTGCCCTTATGCTCTGGTTTGGCTGGGATCTGCCTGAAGGGATGGACCCCGGTCTTGAAGCTACGGCCTATTTCGAACCCAAAAACTTCAATTTCCCATTCGGTACGCACATCGCTATTGTAGAGATTGATCAGGAGACGTACCAGGTCGATCTTAAGAAATACATAGCCGCCAATGATTTTGGTGTCGTGGTTAATCCGGGTGTTGTCGATGGGCAGACGTACGGTAATATCACCTTGGGGATCGGTCAGGCGCTGTCGGAAGAAGCGCAGTATGATCCAGAAACAGGTCTGGTCCTGACAACCGACCTTGATTCGTACATCATTCCCCGGGCCAGCTGGTTACCATCCATCGAGCTCTATCGTACCGAAACGCCATCGCCATCCAACCCGATTGGAGCTAAAGGAGCTGGCGACGTAAGCAATCCGCCCGTAGCACCAGCCATCGTCAACGCCATTTGCGATGCATTGGCTGAATTTGAGATCAAGCATATTGATATGCCCGTAACCCCTGAAAAACTCTGGACAATACTCCACGAGAAACAACCCTTAACCGTATAGTAATGCCATGATCGGAATTCAACTTACCTACAAAGCGCCCGAATCGCTAAAGGAAGCGTTGGACCTGATTGGCCGTGAAGGTCATCAGGTTCTTACAGCTGACCAATCGTTGATAAATGGCCTTAAAAAAGGAACACCTGCGCTTCATACATTGGTCAGTTTACGTAAAATTCCAGGACTGGCTACCATTAACGTCGAGAACAATGAACTTCGGCTGGGCACGTCGGTTTCATACAACGATCTACTGAAGCATCCGGCACTTAATCAGTACCCTATACTGGCTCAGGCACTATCGACTATTTCGGATCCGCATCTGCGGCACCATAGTGCCCTTGGCAGCACGCTGAACTACGGCGGACCTGATCATGCGTCGGTATTGGCAGCCCTGATGGCATTGGATGCTACCGCTGTTGTGTTGACCCGTGACCAGGACATCCGGCTCCCGATCCACTATTTTAGTCAGAATGGCAGCCGGGTCATGCTCCCTCAGGGTGGTTTACTGACGGGGATTGTCATTCCCAACGCAAGCTTAAAAACGGGCTTATACCTATCGCTCAAACAGCTCTCGGGTCGGCCGGCCAATCATGGAATTGCTGTAAGCATAACGCAATCGGGACGCATAATCGATCAGGCTCGGTTGGTTCTGGCCGGATTCACCGAGCAGCCCTTACGGTTAGAAAGTATAGAAGAAGCCCTGAAAGGCAACGTATTAACGCCCAATTTAATAGCTCGTGTCGTTGAGCAGTTAAAGCAGGCAAAACTGCCGATTCTGGATACCCGAGTTCCTGAAGGGTATCAACGACATCTGGCTAATGTCGTTGTCAATCGGGCCCTGACAAGCCTGGCCGAACAAGTAAAATAAGCCATTTCCTGACCAACCTATTTTCTGACTTATTCCTTCCTCTTTTTTAATCGATAATGGACAATAACGCATTTTACGAAAACCACCTGGCATTACTGGCCAACAAAGACGCGAACGAACTGGTCGAGCACGATTACCACGACGACGCACAGATGATTTTGCTGGTAGCTGATGAGCCTATCTTCGTAACGGGAAAAGATGCTCTTAAAAAGCAGCTAAGCGACTACATCGACTACATCTACCGGGGCTTTATTTCCACTGAAAAGCTGGCCATTACTGACGACAGCATTTTTCTGGAAGCTACCATCAATACCACCAATGGCCCGGCAAAAGTGTACGATGCCTTATACATGAAGGATGGGAAAATATTCCGCCATTATTCGGGTATCAAGTAATCGTAACGCAAGACCAATCATCTACAACGCCTGTTGCCATGAACCCAAGCCTTACTAATTCTGCCACCATTACCAAAGTCGAGAAAGGACCGTACACTATTCATAGCTACCTCAGCCCCGAATCGGCCGAGATGGTTTGCTCCCAGATTGTTGAAACGCCCTCCGCGTTGATGATCGTTGATGTTCAGTTGTTGAAAGAACAGGCTCAGGCCGTTAGAGACTACGCGAACAGCCTTGGCAAACCGATCAATAAGGTTCTTATCAGCCACTTCCATCCCGACCACTGGGCTGGGTGGGAGTCCTTTGCTGATGTCCCGATATGCACCCTTCCGGAAATCGTCTATGAAATTCAGAATTACGGCCAGATGGTGCTCTATAGCAAAAAACCAGCCTTTGGCGACGCGGTGACCAGCAATGTGCTCGCAGCACAACCCTTATTGGTCGAGTCGGAAACGGTGGATGGCCTGGAGATCGTCTACCACAAAAACACAGGGACAGAGTCGACCATTTCACTGATGGTAGAACTGCCTCAGCTAAATGTCCTTATCGCGCAGGATCTGGTTTACAACGGGGTTTATCCCTACATCGGCGACCGGAGCTATATCACGGGAGAGACCTGTTTCGATAACTGGATCAAGACGTTGGAAGGCGTCAAGGCGAAAGGGTATGATACCATTTTGCCCGGTCACGGCCTACCCGCCGACTCAGGCGTTTGCGATACCCTGATCGACACGCTTTCTTTCTGCAAGTCGGTCTTTGAAACCGCTGCCGATGGAGCCGAACTCAAACGTCGGATCATGGAAAAATACCCCGATTATAAAGTAGTCGATATGCTGGATTTAGCGGCCTTTTCGCTCTACAATACCAATAACGCATAAGGGTTCTCATTACCACTAGTTTCTCATTTTTAATCAATTCCGTAAACTCATTAATTTTTTGCATACCATGAGCAAGAAAGTCTTAATACTAGCTTCGAACATAGGATTGTGGGGCGAAGAACTGCAAGCACCCTGGGACGCCCTCAAACAAGCTGGCTTTGACGTAACCCTGGCAACTCCCAAAGGAATCACTCCGCTACCGCTTAAACTCAGCATGGATAAAGATTTTATTGATCCCATGCAGAACTACAATGTGAATCCGCCCGAAGTAGTGGATCGTATCAACGAAATTCTGGATTCGGGTGAATGGGATTCGCCAATCAAAGTGGAAGATGCCAAAATGGATGGCTACGACGCGCTGGTATTGGTCGGTGGTCCGGGTTCGCCACTCGATATTGTTGGAAACCCCTACGTACACCAGCTTTGCGTAGACGCGTATAAGCAGGAGAAACTGCTGGGTGCGCTCTGCTATGCAGTTGGCGCTTTCGTTTGGGCCCGCGATTCCGACACGCTGCACCGGTCAATTATTTACGGTAAGCAGGTTGTTGCGCACCCCCGCGAATGGGATTTCACTGGATTAATGGACTATCCGCTGGTCCGTACTACGGACGAAAATGCAGGGACTAACCTGGTAACCCAGGGTTTTGTATTCCCATTGCAGGTGATCGTGGAAGATGCTGTTGGACCAATGGGCAAGGTATATTCTGACCCAACGGCCAATCGCGAAAAGCCTCAGGTTGCCTACGATCACCCATTCGTGACAGCGCTGTCGGTTGAATCATCAATTGCTTTTGGGAAGCAGCTCGTAGAGGCCCTTTCTGCCTAATCGGTTTACGTACTGACTTATTAAAACGATCACCATGAAACTAAGTGGCAAGAAGATCGGGATCCTTCTGGAAAGCGACTACTACGAAAACGAAATCTTTTACTATAAGTACCGCTTTCCGGAAGAAGGGGCAGATCTGCACTTCCTGACCCGGCTGTGGGGACAGGAGCGAATCACCTTTCACGGGCACGAATACAAAGTGCCCATGGAATGCTGGGAGAGTTTCGAAAACATGAGCGACGAAGAGCTGCGAAGCTATTCGGCCATCATTGTCCCTTCGGGTATGGTATCGGACCGCCTTCGGTATACCGAGGATGTGACAAAAATTCCACCCGCCACGGAGTTCCTGAAACGGGTGTTTGCCGAAAAGTCCATTCTGAAAGGAATTATCTGTCATGGCTTATGGCTTACCGCTCCTGCTACTGAACTGGTGAAAGGTCGTCCGTTGGTTTGCCATAACAACCTGATTGGTGATGCCAAAGCCTATGGCGCGATCTATACCAACGAAGACGTGGTGGTCGATGGCGATCTGGTGACAGGACGTTCGGGAGGCCATGCCCATTTGTTTGCTAAAAAGATTATTGAGCTTCTATCCACACCTTAACTGGCCAACCGATGGTTTTTTCGCACATAGCGCTTTCCTGTGCTGATCCTGCCCTGACGGAGCAGTTTTATCACGATCATTTTGGTTTTCGCCGGGCTCGTACCATTCCGTTGGGAGAGGGGGCCGAAATCGTTTTTCTGAAAAATGATCAGTCTGTCTATCTGGAGTTATTCCAGGCCGACGCTGAGCATCCAGGTTTCCCGGCAGCTACGAACGATGGCCCTCACTACAGTGGTATACGACACCTGGCGTTTCAGGTCGACGACGTCGATCAGGTGCTTGAGCAGATGGGTAGTGCCGCTCAAATTACGCTCGGGCCGCTGGATTTTAGTGCGTTCATTTCCGGCTGGAAAACGGTCTGGATCAAAGATCCTGATGGCAACATCGTAGAAATAAGCCAGGGCTATACAGACGAATAGGGATTGTGTCCTTCCTCTTTTCAAGTATGATTTTAACCTTATAACCAAAAACAGCATTCATGGAAACTGATACACAAAACGTAGCCACTGGCGATAAAGGACTGCCTACCGTTGGCCCCAGCATGCGTATTAATTTTTCATTTTCGGATACCATTTCGGGGTACATTACCGAATTTTTCCCGACTGAAAAAGCATTTACGCTCACCACGTCAGATGGCCGTCTGTTTAAATTATACCTGATCACCTCTACGTATGCTCGTTCCGTCCGGAATCTGAACGAACCCTATCAGGATGCTACGGGCCTAATGTTTGAAATGCTGTCGCAGAAGGGCCAGTATGTACACGCGTATGGATCTTTCTATCCTAGTGAAGATCAAGTGGAGCCAATCTTCGAAGTACAGTGGATGGTATTCCCAGGTCAGCAGCCATTGCAGTACCGCCACGAAAACCAGGACTGGTGGATTAATCAGATTTCGTCGATCGCTTCGAGCTACCTGAAATGGCAGTTTAACCACCCCGAAGAGCCGATCGATTACGCCAACTATCGGACCATGCTGCACCTGGCCGGTGCCAAAAAAGGCGACTACCTGCAGGAAACCGATACCATTTCCCGGATGGTTTATGGCTTTGCGTCGGCTTATATGCTTACTGGTAACGATGCATTCCTGGAAGGGGCCGAAAAAGGAACCGAATACCTCCGCGAGCACATGCGGTTTTTCGATCAGGATGCGAACCTGGTTTACTGGTACCACGGTGTAAAAGTAGATGGAGCCAAAGAAACCAAATTGCTGACCTCCGAATTCGGCGATGATTATTATTCCATCCCGATGTATGAACAGATCTACGCGCTGGCAGGGCCTACCCAGACCTACCGGATTACGGGCGACAAAAAGATCATGTTCGACATCGAAAAAACCATCGACCTATTCGAAACCTATTTCAAAGACAACGAACAGGGCGGGTATTTCTCGCACATCGATCCCATCGGGCTCGATCCCCGCGATGCCAGCCTGGAGCATAACCGTGCCCGCAAAAACTGGAACTCGGTGGGCGACCATGCGCCGGCTTACCTGATTAACCTGTATCTGGCCACGGGCGAAGAAAAGTACGCCGATTTCCTGGAATACACCTTCGATACCATCACCAAATATTTCCCTGATTACGAAAACAGCCCCTTCGTGCAGGAGAAATTCATGGAAGACTGGAGCAAAGACCAGACCTGGGGCTGGCAGCAAAACCGGGCGGTTGTCGGGCACAACCTCAAAATTGCCTGGAACCTGATGCGCATGCAGTCGCTGCGGCCGAAGCAGGAATACCTCGATTTCGCCAAGAAAATTGCCGAGATCATGCCCGAAGCTGGCTCCGACCAGCAGCGGGGTGGTTGGTACGACGTGGTCGAACGGGTCATAAAGCCTGGCTACAAGCGGCACCAGTTTGTATGGCACGACCGTAAAGCCTGGTGGCAGCAGGAACAGGCTATTCTGGCCTACATGATTCTGCACGGTCTGCTCGACGACAAAGAATACGAAAAGCAGGCCCGTGAAGCGGCATCGTTCTACAACGCGTTCTTCCTCGATACCGATGATGGTGGGGTGTACTTCAACGTGTTTGCCAACGGGATGCCTTATCTGATGGGTACTGAGCGCTTGAAAGGTAGCCACTCCATGAGCGCCTACCACAGCACAGAGCTTTGCTACCTGTCGGCAGTATATACCAACCTGCTGATTACCAAGCAACCTACCTATTTCTATTTCAAGCCATATCCAGATTCGTTCAAGAACAATACGCTGTATGTGTCGCCTGATATTCTGCCCAAAGGTAGTGTTGTCATCAGCGAATGTTACATCGACGACGCTCCTTACAGTGATTTCGACGCCGAGGCTCTGACCGTGAAACTTCCCGATACCGACAAGCAGGTTCGGGTGAAGGTTTTATTGTCGCCGGTTTAATAGCCGATGCTTTTTAGAAACCCCTGACTGTCCGAACAGAAGGGTATAGGTTTTTAAAAAGACATCTGATACAATCATTCCGATCAGGATTTACAACGAGTTAGTACCGTAGGAGTCCTGATCGGATGCTTGGAAAGTATGTTGCGGTTTCACGCGCTTATTATTCTGCTAACCACTTATTTTAATTTCCCTAGGCATGAATGTAACGTCTAGTACGGTTGAGTCCATTACTATCCTTGAGGCCACCGGCAGTATCGACAGCAAAACCGCTCCCGAGTTTGAGCGAATGGCTCTGACAGCTATTCAGGGACAAAGTGAAGTACTCCTTGATCTGACCAATGTAGATTTTTTGTCCAGTGCCGGTTTGCGGGTGCTCCTGATGATTTATCGCCAAGTGAAAGCCAAAAACGGTAAGGTTGTGCTGGTAGGCACCTCCGAAGAAATTCTGGACATTATGGCCAATACAGGATTCCTGTCATTCTTCCTGACGGCGGCCACACTCGAAGAAGGTATTGCCACCCTTAAAGCTGCCTAACTGCTATGCTCGACTCTCGTATTGATTATTACCCGACACACGAACACGATGGTATTAAGTTTCGGCGAGGGCATGCGTTGCCCTTTGGCGCAACGATGGTAGCAGGTGGTGTAAACTTCAGCATTTATTCCAGTGCCGCTACCGACTGTACGCTCGTGTTGTTTGAGCGCGGAGCCGAGAAGCCGTACGCCGAAATACCGTTTCCCGATGAATTTCGGATTGGCAATGTGTATTGCATGACGGTGTTTGACCTGGACTACGAACGGCTTGAATACGGTTATCGGATGGATGGACCGTATAATCCGGCTGTGGGTTGGCGGTTCAATAAATCGGTTATCCTGAGTGACCCGTATGCCAAGGTGATTGGTGGGCGCGACACCTGGTTGAGCAAGCCTGACTGGAATAACGTATATCAGTACCGTTCGAGATTGGCTTTTGAGGATTTCGACTGGGAGCACGACCATCCGCTCGAAACACCCATCGAAGATCTTATCATTTATGAAATGCACGTGCGGGGGTTCACCCAGCATGAGTCCTCGGGGGTGAAAAACCCTGGTACGTTCAGTGCTATTCGGGCAAAAATTCCTTACCTGAAAGAACTGGGAATTAACTGTATTGAGTTGCTGCCTATTTACGAGTTTGATGAGTGGGAAAACAGCCGTCCTAGCCCCGTAACGGGTGAGCCTCTTGTAAACTATTGGGGGTATAGTACGGTCAACTTTTTCTCGCCCAAAGCCGCCTATGCCGCTACCGGAAAGTTTGGGATGCAGGTCGATGAGCTGAAAACCCTCATCAAAGACCTGCACAAAAACGGTATAGAGGTTATGCTCGATGTGGTGTTCAACCACACGGCCGAAGGCGATCAGCGTGGACCTACGATTTCGTTCCGGGGTATCGACAACAAAACGTACTACATGCTCACGCCCGAAGGGTATTATTTCAACTTCTCAGGTACGGGCAACACGCTGAACTGTAACAACCCCGTTGTTCGGAATATGGTACTCGATTGCCTGCGCTACTGGGCTGCCGAATACCATATCGATGGTTTCCGCTTCGATTTGGCCGCTATTCTGGGTCGTTCGCCAGACGGAAGCCCACTGAGCAACCCACCGCTGCTGGAATCATTGGCCCACGATCCGGTACTGGCCAAGTGTAAGCTCATTGCCGAAGCCTGGGATGCCGGTGGATTGTACCAGGTAGGCTCATTCCCGGCCTATGGGCGTTGGGCCGAATGGAACGGTAAGTACCGCGATAGCGTGCGTAAATTCCTGAAAAGCGATCCTGGCGAAGTAGGTGGCATGATGCAGCGGGTGCTGGGTTCTCCAGATCTGTACAGTCAGCGTGGTCCATCGGCCAGCATCAACTTCGTGACCTGCCATGATGGATTTACACTGTATGATATGTTTTCCTACAACCAGAAGCATAACGAAGCCAATGGCGAGGACAACAACGACGGCGCTAACGACAATAATTCGTGGAACTGCGGCTGGGAAGGTCCAACCGACGATCCGGCTATTAATTTCCTGCGGCACAAGCAGATCAAGAATGCATTGGCTATTCTGATGGTGAGCCAGGGCATACCCATGCTTTTGATGGGCGATGAAGTAGGACGAACTCAAAAAGGAAACAACAACACCTATTGTCAGGATAACGATCTGAACTGGTTCAACTGGACGCAACTGGATACCAATGCCGACATCTATAATTTTTCGCGGCATATTATCCACTTCCGGCGGATGCACCCTGTGTTGCGTAGTCCGGTACACTTCCAGTTCTGGGATTCAATGAAGAGTGGTTTCCCCGATGTCAGTTTTCATGGAACACATGCCTGGAGTGCCGATCACTCGGCATCGAGTCGGGCGTTTGCGTTTATGCTCGATGGCAGCCATGCCAAGCAGGGTATCGTAAAAGACGACATGGTGTATGTAGCCATGAATATGTACTGGAAAGGCCTTCATTTTGAATTGCCACAACTACCGTCCGAGAAGAAGTGGTACCTCTTTGTGAATACCGATATGCCTGCCCCCGGCGACATTTATGAGAATGGAAAGGAAGACCTGCTGGGCAACCAATCGAGCTTCCTGGTTGGCGGACGCAGTGTGGTTATCCTGATTGGTAAGTAAAACCCTATCCCTTTTTTCACTTTCAAAACGTAGTATCATCATGAGTTTCAACATACTGGCAGAAGCCAAAAAAATTGGAAAGATTACCCTGGTTGGTGAAATTGATTCGCTCTCGGCACGGGAGTTTCAGAAAGAAGTTGAACGGCTGGCTGCCTCGCCCCTCGACGATCTGGTCCTGCTGGTCGAAAACCTCACATTCATCTCATCGGCGGGCCTGCGGGTGCTGATTTTTGCCAAACAAAAAATTGGCTCGCACCTGAATATCTACATCGTAAAACCCGCTGAGTCGGTGGTTGACACCCTTGAAAAAACGGGTCTTCAGCATAGCGTCAATATTGTGGATCACTACTTATAACGTCGGGCCTGTCTGGCTCGGTCATATAAGTTTTTGAGATTGGTATAACTTCTTAAGGATAACCGCATGGAGCGTACACTATTTCCAGGGACACTCGATTCACTTGATGGCATTCGGCAGGTTGTCAAAGAAAATGCAGAACAGGCTGGTTTATCCAAAAAAGCCGCGTACAATCTCATGTTGGCGATTGATGAAATAGCGACCAACATTATTGTACACGGCTACGAAGAAAATGGTATGACTGGCCCCATTGATCTCCTGACTGAACAGGCCGATGGGCATCTGACGGTTATTCTGGAGGACGAGGCCCCGCAATTTGATCCATTACAGCGCGACAAGTTGACAGACGAATTCTTGTCGAAACCGCTCGAAGAACGACCAATTGGCGGGATGGGTATACACCTGGCCATTAAAGCGGTTGATACCTACCAATATGAATGGGGTAACCAACGAAACCGGAATGTTTTCACAATGAAGGTGGAACCGAAGTAAGGTTTGGAAGCTACCAACGGAGATATTATGGTTGACGCGTACAACAAAGTCAATTACACAAATCCTTTTCCGGGCTTGAGAAGTTTCGAGCGCGAGGATGCGTATTTGTTCTTCGGCCGCGACAATCAGATTCGGGAACTTAAGGGAAAACTGGCTGATTCTCGTTTTCTGGCTATTATTGGCTCATCAGGTAGTGGTAAATCGTCGCTGGTAAAGGCTGGACTTGTGCCCCTGCTGGTGAACAAAACACTACCTGATGCCGAAGAATGGCTCATCAGCTATTTTAATCCAGAGGCTACGCCAATCCTTAACGTCGCCCGCGCTTTACACCAGACACTCAGTGAGCGCAACCGGATGTTTGCCAGTCGGTTTTCGGTCGAATCGGTCGAAACGCTACTGGTCAATAATCCGCAGGAGCTCATGACCTGGTGCCAGGGGGCGAACCTGTTGTTCATCATCGATCAGTTTGAGGAGCTATTCAGGTATCAGCAACTGGAAAATAAGCCCGAACAGGTAACCCAGTTTATTAATCTGCTGCTGGAACTGACGCGCTGGCAAACCTACCCGGTCTATGCGGTGCTAACCATGCGCTCCGATTACCTGGACAAGTGTACCGACTACGAGGGCTTGACAGAAGCCATTAATCATGGCTCTTACCTGCTCCCCAAAATGAACCGGGAGGAAATCCGGCAGGCTATTGTCACACCGATCAATGTGATGGGCGCTTCCATCTCGGAAGACTTGACCGTGCAATTGCTGGATGACCTCGGTGCCCGAACGGACCAGCTTCCCATTTTGCAGCATGCCCTGATGCGGACCTGGAACCACTGGCAACAGAACCGAAAAATGAGCATACCGATTGGTATGAATGATTATCGGGCTATCGGTGGCATGAGCAAGGCAATCACGATCCATGCCGAAGAGGTATTCCAGAGCCTGCCCGATGAGAAAAGCCAGCGGGCTACCGAGCGACTGTTTAAGGCTTTGCTGGTACTCAACGAGGGGAATGAAGGCGTCATCATGCCCGCTCCCGTCAAAACGTTCAGCGAGCTGTCGGGAGTGCCTCTTTACCTGCTCATTGATGTATTAAACAAGTTTCGTGACCCCGAGGTCGCGTTCTTAACACCGCCAACATCGATCCAGGCTAGCCCGGATCTGATTGTCGACATCTCGCACGAGCGCATTCTGCACCTTTGGGAGCGGCTGGAAGGCTGGATGAATGAAGAGGTAGAATCGGCGAAGTTTTATCGACAGCTCAGTACGTCCGCTACCTTATACCATGAGGGCAAAACAGGGCTATGGGTAAATCCTGAGTTGCAGATTGGGTTGAAATGGCTGGCCGATCATCGACCTACACAGGCTTGGGCCAACCGCTATGATCCTTACCTGGAACGGGCGATTAATTTTCTGGAATACAGCCGGAATCAATACGAATTTGAGATCCAGAACAAGGAAGATCGCCAGCGTAACGAACTTCGTCGGACTCGTTTTTTCGCGTTGTTTCTAGGGGCCAGTGCGGGCGTTTCGCTGTTGTTTCTGCTCATATCGGCTGTGTTGCGCACGCAGGCGCAACAAAGTGCTACTGAAGCCCTCAATGAGAAAAAACAGGCCTTGATTCAGAGTAGTCGGGCCGAAGAACAGACGCGTGAAGCCATTACGCAAAAGAAAATTGCAGAGCAGCAGGAAATTATCGCTGAACAGCAAAAGCGACTGACCGACGAGCAGCGTTTGATTGCCCTGCGCGAAAAAAAGAATGCCGACGATCAGCGGATTATTGCGGTAGATGCCCAGCATAATGCTGAAGAGCAGCAACGGCTGGCCGTTGCTGCCCAGAAGAACGCCGAGCAGCAACGAACTGTGGCTGAAGGGGCTCAGAAAAATGCCGAAATACAAAAGAATCTGGCCCAGGCTGCTCAGACCGTTGCCGAAACGCAGAAACATGCCGCCGAGGTAGCGCAGAAATATGCCGAGCAGCAGCGCGGAAAAGCCGTTGCCCGGACCCTGGCCATTCAGTCGTTTCAAATGACAGATAATGGCCAGGACGACTTGCATGCCTTGCTGGCGTTGGAAGCCTACCGGTTAAATCTGAAAAACGGAGGGCAATCGGATAACCCTGACATTTTTAATGCGCTTTCGAAAGCAACGAATGTCCAGAATGCTATGCGTCGGCATACCGACATTGTTCGATCGATTGCCTTACAGGAAGATTTAGTGGCATCGGGAAGCGATGATGGAACGGTAAAACTATGGCCATATGATAACCCATCTCAGACTGTTCGATCCTTGGGAATACCGACCAGAGAACCTGATGGCATACGAGCCATATTGTTTGTCAACGACGGTAAACAACTGATTGGAGCTAGTGAAAAAGGTATGCTTTATCGCTGGAATGTCAGTCAGGCTGATTTGCCCTTTCAGGTGAAAGCTCATAAAAATCCTGTTCTGTCGTTACAGCTTATTCCGGGCAGTAGCAATCTGGTTTCTGTAACCGGCAGTGGAGCTATACGAACCTGGCGTTCAACGGCCACAGGTATCGATTCGCTTCAGCATGTACAGGTGAATTTCCCATTCTATAGTTCTCGACTGACACCCGACGGGAAATACTTGTACTGCGGCTCCCGCAATGGGCAGATTGTGCGGTTTGCGATGGCCGATCTGAAGCAGAAGCCGGAAGTGATCAGTCGGGCTGAGTTTGGGAATCGGGTTACGGCGCTCGCGTTTAGTCCCGATGGAAGCCGACTGGTTACGGGGAATGCCGCAGGGTTGGTGTATAGCTGGAAACTGAGCGGAGGAGAGCCTGAAACGAGCGGTACCCAGTTGTCGGGTCGGCACCAATCGACCGTAAACGATATTGCTTTTACACCCAATGGAAAACTGCTGGCTACCTGTAGCTCGGATTGGTCGATCCATATCTGGGATTATAGTGCGCTTTCACCCCAGCTTCAACCCATTGTGATCAACGATTTCGACTCCTGGGTGATGGCGATCCGCTTTACCAGTGATGGCCGACGGCTGGCCGCTTGTGGAGCCGATAAAACCGTTCGGATTCGAAATGTCGATACCGATGATCTATACGCCGAGTTAAGCCGCAAAGTAAAACGGTCCCTAACCCTTGACGAGTGGACTAAATACATCGGCAAGGATATTCCCTACGAACCTTTTAAACCTTAACCATTCGCTTATTCATCAACGAAGAACTTGATCTTTAGAAGTCTTTATCATGATTCACGCGCATCAATATCGTCTAATTTTTATGGTATTTCTGGGGCTGATGTGGTTTTCCGCACGGGCTCAGGTGAACTGTGATGAGCTGGTTGCGATTCCGGAAGCTGAGAAGAAATACGCCACCGGAAATTTCGACGATGTGGTCTCGATTCTGATGCCTTGTGCCGAAAAAGGCTTTAGTGAAAATGGGCGTATACAGGCCTTCAAAATTTTGTCGATGACCTACCTGGCTATCGACTCTCTCCAGCAGAGTTCACGATTTATTAATCAGTTACTATCGCTTAATCCGCGTTACGAAGCCGATTTTAGCGCCCCGCCCCGGTATAAGGCGTTGGTTCAGCAGGTTCGGGATTCGCAGGAACAGATTGTTCAGGTAACGTCGGTGTCGAAAAAGGCTGAAAATATTTTATACGTACCCGCTACGGTTATTGCGTTGACGAGCAAGGACTTTGCCGAACGGGGGTATCAGAGTCTCGAACAGGTTTTGCACGATTTGCCTGGGTTTGATATCATCAAAGGCAATGGGCCTGGCTATTCTTATTTCTACCAGCGTGGCTATCGTTCCATCGCCAACGACCGGACACTCATGCTCATCGACGGGGTAGAAGAGAACGATTTAGCATCGAGTAATATTCCCATCTCGCGCCAGTATGCGCTGTCTGATATTGATCGGATTGAGGTGATTTATGGACCCGCTTCTACCATGTACGGAGCAAACGCTTTTATGGGGGTTATTAACATCATCACCAAGAGTTTTCGAAACCTGACGGGACCAGCCCGGCAACTCCGATTTACTGGACAGGCCCGAGCCGGTTCGCTAAATACCCAATATTTCGATGGGGTACTGACCGCAAAAACACCCGATGTGGCCGTGTCGTTGACGGCCCGGTATTTTCGGTCTGATGAACTAAATTTGAGCACATATCCTGAGTGGAATTTTGACGCTCGCACGGCGGCCGATTACACCAATCAGCTCAATATAAGCGGAACGGATGCATCCGGAAATTACCTGGCACAGCAGTACATCAACAAAACAAGACTGACAACGCTGTTCCCCAATAGCAGCCTGTACAATGTCAGTTACGCACCCAGTGGAGCCGCTTCAGCACTTCAGTTAACACCGGCAGGCGCCCAACGAGCCGCTACGCTGGATAATAACCTGTTTGGCAATAAGCTTAATGGATCGCCGGTTGGGTTTAGCGATGGATCGGTGAATTGGCTGGTTCGGGCTAAACTGGAATTTAAAGACCTGACTATTTCGCTGCTCAACTGGAAAACCAACGAAGGAGCAGTGCCCTGGTATGGTAATAAGTCATCGATTGCTTCGGGCAACGGGCCGCGCTGGATTACCAACGACATGGCTTTTTCGATTACCTATAATAAGTACATCAGCGATAAGTTTCAGTTGATGAACATTACGTCGTTTCTGCTCCATAAAATAGATGGGAACACAAACCTCGTAACCTACAATGGGTACTATAATAATAAACTTGGGCTACTTGAATTAGCCAAAGATTCGATGTCGAGGGCAACCACAACGTATAATTATCGAATCTCGAATCAGTTACGAAACGAATTGCGGCTTTTCTGGACGCCTGCACCGAATCTGGAGGTGAACAGCGGAATTGAGTTCCGGAGTGGTTTGATTCAGGGCAATTACATCACATCGTCGAAACCCCAGGCCGATGAGACAGGGGTGATCAGTACAGCCTCTGGCTCGGTACTGGGTGGGAACAACTTTCAGACGTTCGATTTCAGCATTTATTCACAAGCTACGTATCGGCCCTATACCAATCTGCGGATTGTGGCCGGGGGGCGGATCGACAATGATAAGATTCGAACGTATGGGGGGTATGGTACCGTAGCAAATCCTCGCTTGGCGGCTATTTATAATGAGGGGAAATGGATTTTTAAAGGTATCTATGCTACTGCGTTCAAAGATGCTTCGTTCCTGCAGAAATACGCAACGACGGTTACCCGTAGCTTATCCAATCCTACGCTTCAGCCCGAACGGGTAAAGAATCTGGAGTTCAGCGCACACTATCAATTCAATAAAGCCCTGGCCATGTCGGTAGTAGGTTACATGGCCCGCTACAGCAATGCCGTGGGTACAGTCGTGGTATCGCTCGAAACAGGTGGCAATACGCAACAGTTTCAGGGGGTAGGCAGTCGCCAGATTTGGGGTATTCAGGGCGAGGGTAGCTATAAGGCCAGCCGATTCAATGCGTGGTGGAACTTCACCTATACGAACCCAATCGACCTGAGCGACAACGAACGGCTTAGCGACATTGCTGACTACATGGTCAACGCCGGGGGGAATTATGAGATAACCAAGAAGCTGGCCCTTTATGTGTCAGGCAATTACGTAAGTGCCCGCAAGTCGGGAGTTGGTACCGCAGGAAGCAATAACCCCATTGATCGCTTCGATCCTTATCTGCTGGTAAACGCCAATCTGACCTACCAAAACGTAATCAATGGCCTGTCGATTCAACTGTCGGCCAACAACGCACTCAATAAAGAATATTTCGTACCGGGTATCCGTGAAGCTGATAATACGACCTA
The DNA here is from genome assembly GCF_054776815.1 of Spirosoma gilvum. Taxonomy (NCBI): domain Bacteria; kingdom Pseudomonadati; phylum Bacteroidota; class Cytophagia; order Cytophagales; family Cytophagaceae; genus Spirosoma; species Spirosoma gilvum. Next base: position 347,882 of record NZ_BAAHBH010000003.1, read on the forward strand.
TGTGTCGAGGTTCCCACAAGAGCGTCGATTACTGTCAATCGGGTTGTACTATACACTAAATACGAAGTAAATGAATAATGCATAATGGATAATGCATAATGAAGAATGAAGAATGTGCTATGTTAACTATATGATAGTGAGGTTGATGCGTTGGAATTATTCATTATCCATTTATCATTATCCATTGTCCATTATTCCGCTAGCTAACCTCAATAACCGAAAAACCCAACCATGAATATATCCGTCTTCAGTCCCCCCCAGAAAAAAATAATGCTGGATGAGTCATATATTCTTACCGAAGTTGCCTTTCCGAATCGGATAGCTGAAATCGGTGCACTTCGAATTCGGGCATGGTCTAGTGAACCCGGTATCGATCCTATATTTTTTTCTCAGCGTATCTGGATTGATGCGCTGGATCATGAAGCCCACCACTGGATTGTTACGCTGAATAACAAAATAGTAGCCTCGGCCCGGATGAGCTTTCACAATTCGCTGGACAATGTTCCCTACGCGTCGTTACTGCCTGCGGAGTACTGTTCCCGTTACGAAAATAGATCGCTGGTGTCGATCAATCGATTAGTAGTTGATCCACAGTTTCGGGGGCGCGGTCTGGCTAAAGTACTGGATAATGTCCGGTTGACGATGGCCATCGACAAAGGGGTCGATGTGATTCTGGCACAACCTCAACTCTCCCGATTGGCAGCGCTCGATAAGCTGGGCTTTTCGTATTTGTGTGAGTTGCCACCTACGCCCGAATTACCCGGACGCCCTTTATTTTTTATGGAGTTAGACCTGACAAAATGAGCACCCGGTAGCCGTCAGAGTAAACTACATTCCCACAATGAAACAGCGCGAAACCCTATATAAACTTTTTAACATGCAGCCAGGCGAGGGGCAAGTCGTGCTGCTGTTTGTGGTTTATTCGTCGTTTATGGGGTTGGCGGTAGCTGTTTTTTATACCTGTTCAACGGCATTATTTCTCGCTAATTTTAACCAGGCCGAACTCCCACTGGCCTTTATAGCGGGAGGGTTACTGGTATATGGATTAGGGATAGCAACCCGAAAGCTTCAGGAGGTAGTTACGTTTGCCCGTATGAACGGATACCTGTTAGGTTTTCTGCTCGTGTCGGTAGCCATACTCCTGCTGATTCCTAGCCCACTTATGAGTAAGTGGATCTATTTCATCCTGTTTTTATGGAACCGGGTTTTTGTGTTCGTCAATGGGATCACCTTCTGGGCAACGGCTTCCCGCGTCTTTAATTTTCAACAGGCGAAACGGCTGTTCAGTTTTATAAGCCTGGGCGACGGGATTTCATCAATATTAAGCTATTTCTCGGTACCTGTATTACTGAGCTTTTTTTCTACCGAACAGTTGCTGATGGTGTCGCTGGCTTCGGTGTTGGTCTGTACCGTGCTGATGGTCATTATAACCCGGCGCTACCGCCAGTTGCTGGTTACAAAATCGTCGGCAAATCAGTCGGTAACGTCCTCTTCAGAGCCCGTCGATCAGGTGAATCAGGAATATTCAAGGCTATTGTACATACTGTCCTTACTGCTGGTATTTGGGCTGGTTTACGTGGAGTACATGTTTACAAATCAGGTTAAACATGTATTTCCTAATAAGGAGATTATGGCCAGTTTTCTGGGTATATTTTTTGGCCTCTGTGCGGTTATTGAGTTAGTGATTCGGGTGTTTTTATACAATCGACTGATTAGCGCTTACTCTGTTCGGCTGGGGGTTGTTATGCTTCCACTGGCATTGTTGGCCAGTTTTTTGATCACCGCCATTTACGGGTCATTTTATGGTGTTACTCCCCTGCTGCTGGCATTTATTGCCCTGAGTCGATTCTTTATGAGCTCGATCCGACGGTCTATCAGCGAACCTTCGTTTCAGGTCTTGTTTCAGCCTATACCGGCAGTTGAGCGAACGCGCTTGCAGGGGCGGATCGAAGGTGGCCCCAAGGCCCTGGGTAATGTATGGGCCGGCTTACTCCTTTGGGGATTAGCGAGTCTGTCTATTTTATCGATGGTGTACTTAAGCTACCTGTTCCTTCCGATCATTGGTTTCTGGATATACATCGCGTTTCGGTTACAGTCCTCTTACAAAAATATTATTTCGAATGTAGTCAATCGATCATACGAACTGGTTCGCAGCAATCAATCCCAGAACCAGACTTCCGTCGAGCCCGTCTCGCGGGAGGCTGAGTTCAGTAGCAACAGTTCATTTCAGATGATGCAGCAGCTGGCTGTTTCGCCCCTGCCCGCCGACCGCATTCAGGCAGCTACGGAGTTGGGGAGTTCGGGACGTTATTATGCTTATGTGTATTTGCAGCCCTTACTGGAAGATGAAGATCCGGCTGTTCGACGGGCTGCTATTCTGGCGGCTGGGGCTACCCGAAAACCTGAACTCTGGCCGAGTTTGTTTGCGAATCTGGCTATGGCAGATTATTGGGCAGAAGCTACCTCCGCTGTTTTGTCGATAGGTGAACCCATTTTACCGTCATTGATCCGGCGTTTTAACCAGCTAAGCCATTCTATACCGGTTCAAGTGTATATGATCGGCATCATCAGTGATATTGGAGGCCCTATAGCTCTTCGTTTTCTGCGTACGCACATGAACCATCCGGTACAACTGATTCGAGATAAGGTTTTTGCCGGATTACGCTGTCTGGGGCATAAAGCTACGGTAACAGAGCGCCCGCAAATACTCATGCAACTCGATGAACAGATTGCGCTACTGGTATGGCTGGCCGCTGCTCGTCTGGACCTGAATTCATATGCCAAAGAATCGAGCCTGATCCGGGCTTTGCGGCATGAAAAAGAACTCATCGTTCCCAAAGTATTTAATCTGCTGGCGACCCTCAGTGGCGATAATCGATTCGATGTGGTAGGGGAGTTGATCACCCGGAAAAATGATGACATCAAAGGGTATTTACTCGAACTACTCGATAATGCGTTGCCGAGTGAAATCAAAAGCAGGGTTACGCCACTCTTTGCCGACATCCCCCTGGAATCGAAGCTGCTCCAGTCGGCGGCCAATTACCCCCAGCAACGGCTGTCGGTTGAGGATCGGTTGCACGATATTATCAATAAAGATTTTAGTAAAATAACGCCAACCCTCAAAGCAATCGCTATTCGCGAATTACTGAACTGGCATCAGACTGACCCTACCGCGATTCTGGTTGCCAATGCGGCTTCGTCCAATGAGCTAATTGCGGAGACCTCGTTTTTTGTGCTAAAAAAACTGAACCCTGATCGATTTGACGAATTACAGCAAACCCTAAGCTTACATCCCGATTCGATTCAGCATCGTGTATTGCTATCCGTGCTGAATGGGCTGACAGAAAAGGAATTACGCATTTCTCAGGAAGACATGGTTTATGCCTAACCCAAACCGTAAGACTGACTTAATAACCTAATAATTCGTTGCTGATGACCCGACTACTATCGATATGGATCTGGTGTATGGTTGCTAACCTTACGGGTAGCCTGCTAACGCATGCCCAGATGATCGATACGGAAGTAGGGCATGGTATGCCGCCAACCCGATTGTATTTGCCTAGCCAGTACAATGCGCACAGCCAGAATTTTGCCCTTACACAAGACCATCGGGGAGTAATGTATGTGGGCAATTTTGCGGGCGTGCTGGAATATGATGGGCTCAACTGGCGAACCATTCCTACCCAGAATATTACGAAAGTATCGGCCCTGCTGACGGCAAAAAACGGGATTGTCTATGTAGGTGGAAATAGTGAATTTGGTTATCTCCGGCCCGATAGTACCGGCTTGCTCCAATTTGCCAGTTTAAGCCAGAAAGCCACGTTTCGTTTCAATGAGATCCTGGCGGTACTGGAAGCCAGGGACGGTATTTATTTCATTGCCCAGCAGGCCATCTTTCGGTGGACGGGCACCCAACTGCTCCAGTGGAAAGCACCCAGGCCGGTTGTGTCGGCATTTGGCGCAAACCAGGAGCTTTTTGTTACGTTGGAAAAAGGCGGACTCTGGCAGTTTCGGAATGGCCAATTTACCCCCGTGATGGACCGTGGCAACCATCCGATTCTGCTCGATAATGTGGTGGCCAGCCTACCTTTCCAAGCAGGTAAATGGCTTTTGGTCACCCGAAATCAGGGTATTTTTCAACTAGCGAATGGAGTGGTAGATTCCTTCAATTGCCCCCACAACGCGTTTCTAACAAGCATACAAGCTACCAGTGGGGCCATTCTGAGCGATCGCCGGGTGGCTATCAGCACGACAAACGGTGAATTAATTGTGCTGTCGCCTACAGGGGGCAATCGTCAGGTTATTCGGGAAATCGGTGGGTTAACTGACCAGCGGATCAATGCCCTGTTCGACGACCGGGAGGGGAACCTGTGGCTAGCCCTGAACAATGGCATTGCTCAACTGGAAGTACCTTCACCGATTACCCTGTTTTCCGAGTCGGCCCGACAGACAGGTGAAGTTGTTGCCATTCGACGTATACGCAATACCGTGTACCTGGGTGCCCTCAATGGCCTTTTTAAAGTAAATGATCAGGGAATTGTCCCTGTGCCGGGATTAAATATCGGCTGTTTTGCGCTGGAAGAAGTCAACGGGTCGCTGCTTGTTGCTACCAGTGGGGGTGTTTACCGCGTAATTGATGGACAAATTCAGCGTCTTACAAATGCCTATTCGCTTTGTCTGCAAGCGTCCAGTCTACATCCCGATCAGGTGTATGTGGGTACCGAAACCGGCTTAGGCGTCCTCTCGCTGTCAGGAAGGCAGACGCCCTATCGACTCATTCCGGGGCTAAACGAGCAAATCTTCGGCATTACGGAAGATGCCTCAGGAAATTTATGGCTGGAAACGCTCCGGGCAGGATTGTATCAATATCAGGTAGCTGCGAATCGTCTGGTTCATTACACCTTGCAGAAGGGATTGGCTACATCGCTCTATAACCGGGTTGCCAATACCTCGCAGGGGGTACTTGCGTATAACGAAAAGGGAATTTTCCGGTACAATGCTCAACAGGATCGGTTCGACTCCTATAATCCATTTCATTCCTCAAGGCCGGCCAGTACCTATTGGAAAAACTCCCTCATTGAAGATGGTAAGGGAAATATCTGGACGGTAGAAGGCGCTAAAAGCCGGATTGTACTTTACCAAAAACGAGGTGCTGGCTTTCGCGAAGTTAGTGCTCCCTTTCTTCCCCTGTCAACGACTCCCATCAATATTATTTACCCGGATCAGAACGGCCTTATCTGGTTTGGGGGCCGGGATGGGGTCATTCGCTACAATGCTGAAGTGGTTCGACCGTATAACAAGCCCTACCAGACGCTAATTCGTGATATTCAGACTACGGGCGATAAACCGCTGTTTAGCGGATATAGCGCGCTTTCGGGTCAGAGCGAGGCCGAACAAGTAACGCTGCCTTATGTGAATAACGACATTCAATTTGAATTTGCCGCAGCTACGTATCCAGTCAATAATCTACTGACATTTACTTATAAATTAGAGAATTACGACGATACTTGGTCGGATGCCCGATCAACACAGAACAAAAAAGAATATACGAATCTACCTCCCGGCAAGTACCGCTTCCGGGTACTGGCCCGCAATATCTATGGCTTGCCTGGGCACGAAGCTGTGTATGCATTCCGGGTATTACCCCCCTGGTATGGACGCTGGTGGGTCATCGCTCTGTTTCTGATTGCGGCCGTGGCGTTGGTTTACTGGCTGGTTCGCTGGCGGCTGACGTTGTTGGTGAAAGAAAAAGAGGAACTCGAAAACCTGATTCGCGAACGGACCGAAGAAGTTGTTTTTCAGAAAGAAGAGCTGGAAAAACAGTCGGAGGAATTAGCCGATAAAAACGATCAACTAGAAAAAATCGACCTGATTGTACAGTCGATCAACACCGAAATCGACTTTGCTAACCTGTTTCAAACCATTCTGACCAAGTTTTCGGTAATCCGAAATATGGATAGCGCCAGTTTTCTGGTGTATGAGAAACAAACGAACTCGTTCCGGTTCAAGGCGCTGAAAAGTAATCTGGATCTGGCCCATGTCGAGTCGGTACAGTTGACACAGGAGCAGGTGGAAAATCGGCTGCTGACGCACGCTATTGAAGTGTACGATGATATCTATCGCAAAGATGATGTGCATTTTGAGCCGCTCAATAGTCCTATTGACGACCTGATCGCTCCCCGGTCGCTGGTAACCATTGTCATCAAGAACGAAGGTCGGATTGAAGGGTTTATCACCCTCGAAAATCAGAAACGGGCACAAGCCTTTGATCAGCGGGATATGAACATGATTCGTAACCTGAAAGAACACCTGATTGCGGCATTCATTAAAACCCGTTTGCTGGAGGACCTGGAGAATACCCTGAATGACCTGAAAAACACCCAGGTCGAATTGATCCGGCAGGAGCGGCTGGCATCCATAGGTCAGCTAACAAAAGGGATCGTTGACCGAATTTTGAACCCCCTTAATTATGTAACTAATTTCTCGCAGCTCTCCGACGGCCTTGTCAATAGCCTGATTGGCCAACTCGATAAGCAGAAAGACATTCTGCCTACCGATACAATGGAGGATTTACTGGATGAAGCCAGTGTACTACAAACGAATCTGAGCAAGATTCGGGCCCATAGCAACAGCACGACGCGGATTCTGAAAGATATGCAGCGATTGCTCAAGGAGAAGTCGAGGAATTTTCTGGAGACAGACCTCAATTCATTCCTTGACACCAAAGCCCGGGCAGGGCTTCAGGAAATGAACGCCCGGTATAAGGATTTCAGGGTTGATCTGGTCCTGAAACTGGAAGAACAGCCCGTTCGGGTCAAGCTATTGCCTTCCGAGTTCGGACAGGTCATACTGGATTTGATGAACAATTCTTTTTATACCCTTTATGATAAAAGTAAGGCAGTAAGTGGATTCAAACCCGAAATTCAGATAGCTACAGAAGCAACTGAGGATGGGCAGGTAGTGATTCGGTTTCGGGACAATGGCAAAGGCATACCTCAGCGGGAAACGGAGAAGCTATTTAGTCCATTTTTTACCACTAAGCCAACTGCCGATGGAACTGGGCTAGGACTGTACATGATCAAAGATGTTGTAGAAACGCACCGAGGTAAAATTGAAATCCACTCCAAAGAGGGCGAATACACCGAAATTCTGATGACGTTATCGAGACTGACCTGACGAATAGATTACTCAGAAACGCCACTCAACTAATATACCACCATATATAAACAATGCAGTATGGAACCATTAAAACATGACGCTGCCGATGCCGCTCCGGCAAGTTCGTTGCCCAGCCCAGACCAGGAACGAGCCATGCTACAGGAGCGGGTCGTTGAGCTGGAAAGGCTGGCCTTAGTCGGGCAATTAACGGCCGGTATACTGCATGAAATTAAGAACCCTCTGAGCTTCGTCAACAACTATGCCCGGCTCACCAACGAGCTGAGTGTTGAGCTGGAAGAACTCATGGCCAAGCCAGATAATCCCCTGGATATAGAAGAAGTAACGAGTTTGCTTCAGATGATCCGAAACAATATCACACGCATACGTGAAAATGGTGCGCGGGCCGAACGAATCATTCTGGGGTCGCTGGCACAAACTCGTTCCGATGCTCAGGGTTTTGAACCAACCGACCTGAATGCACTGCTGGAAGAATTTACCAAGTTGGCTTACCAGGGGGTTCGGGCTGCTGATAAGGAGTTTGTGGTATCCTTGTTGTTTCATCTCGACGCTGCCATTGGCAAAATATCCATTGCCCCGTATGAGTTCAACCGGGTTATTCTGAACCTGGTGCTGAATGCCTGTTATGCCGTAAATGAGCGCCGAAAACGAGAAGGAGACCAGTACAAACCGACCATTACGGTAACCTCAAAAAAATTGGCAGATCAGATCGAAATTAAAATCTGTGATAATGGCGATGGTATTCCCGAAGAGGTGAAACGCAAACTTTTTACCCCGTTTTTTACGACCAAACCGGCTGGCAAAGGCACTGGCCTGGGCTTATCGTTAAGTCGCGAAATTGTCAGTAAGCTCCACAAAGGATCGATGAGTGTTGAATCGGAGCCGGGACGTTTCACGGAATTTCAAATTAACCTGCCGAATAACTAAAAAATTAATAATCTGAAAAATAGTACAGCTATGCCCATTAAAATATTGAGTGTGGACGATGAGATGGACATGGAAATGCTTATTACACAGCATTTTCGTCGACAAATTCGAGATAAAAGCTTTGAATTTGTTTTCGCCAACAACGGTGCTGAAGCGCTTGAAAAACTAGAACAGAATGAAGATATCTGTTTAGTGCTGTCGGATATCAATATGCCCGAAATGGACGGGCTGACGTTTCTGAGCAAGGTCAATGAAAGCTCGTATCCGAATCTGAAAACCGTGATGGTATCGGCCTTTAATGACATGGACAACATCCGAACGGCCATGAACCGGGGCGCCTTCGATTTTGTCACAAAGCCGATCAATCTGGACGATCTGGAAATTACGATCAACAAAACCCTACGACACATTGATCAGCTCGTAAACTCGCAGCGTGAGCACGATCAATTGATCGCTATTCAGAACGACATCAACATCGCCCAGGAGATTCAGCAGGCCATGTTGCCCAAAATATTTCCGCCTTTCCCCGATCGGACCGATTTCGATCTGCATGCTTTCTTAAAGGCCGCAAAGCTGGTTGGGGGCGACCTGTTCGATTATTTCCTGATGGATGAGAACCGCCTTTTCTTTCTGATTGGCGACGTATCGGACAAAGGAATTCCGGCCTCCTTGTTTATGGCTATCACCAAGGCTATATTCAAAAGCCATTTTTCGAATAAAGCCTGTGAGAGTATTTCGGAAGAAGTTAGCCAGATTAATCGTTTTCTGAGTGCCGATAACCAGACCATGATGTTTGTGACGGCTTTTGTGGGGATTCTGGACCTAAAAACTGGGGTTATCGAATACGTTGATGCCGGCCATGAGTTGCCGCTGATCTTACGGAAGAACAATCAGGTAGAGGTGCTCAAAAAGAAAGGTGGACTGGCGCTGTGTATTGACCCGGATTTTCCCTATTCATCGGCTACGTTTAAACTCGAACCTGGCGATACGCTCTTCATCTATACGGATGGCGCTACCGATGGACATAATCATGTGAAAGAGCGTTTTGGCTTACAGCGGCTTATTGATCTGCTCATAACGCAAACCAGTGCGGCCAGTCCGCAGCAAATCAACGATGTTGTATTAGAGCAGATCCAGGAGTTCATTGGTTCAACTCCTCAGTTCGATGATATAACCGCTCTTACATTACACTTTGCAGGGCAATAAGCTAAGAAGCATCAATAGTCCTGTGTATGTGATGACTAAAGACGATTAGGTGCTCAACTGTATTTTGTGTACTATCTCTGGTAAATCTTATGTATACCGCTAAACGAATTCCTTTTCGTATAATCATTCAGTTTGCCTGGAAAACAGTTCTGTTCTTTGTGCTGTATTCAATCACAATTTGTGCCTTATATGATTGGCTGGATTGGAAATTTCTGGCTATGCCTCTCGTACCGATCGCCACGATTGGTACAGCAGTAGCCTTTTATGTTGGGTTTAAGAACAACTCATCCTACGAGCGGCTTTGGGAAGCCCGCCGGATTTGGGGCGCCATCGTAAATGCCAGTCGCTCATGGGGAATTTTGGTTATGGATTACGTGAGCAACCTGAACGCGCCTATTTGCCTGCCCGCTTCGGAATTGTATCAGATTCAGCAGCAGCTAATTTATCGGCATATTGCTTACCTGAACGCGTTGCGGTTGCAGTTGCGTAGCCGACCCGTATGGAGCGAAGACAAAAATGTTGGGGTCAATATTGTGGAAAATAAACAGGAATTTGACCAGGGTAAACTCGATAAAGAACTGAGCATGTTTCTGGACGACGACGAAGTGGAGTTTTTTATAAGTCGACAGAACCCGGCTACGCAGATTATCCGCCATCAATCGAAGCATTTGCATGAGTTACGCAAGGCTGGATTAATATCCGAATTTTATCATAGCGATATGGAACGAATGTTGATTGAGTTTTATAATCAGCAGGGAGCAGCCGAGCGGATCAAGTCATTTCCATTTCCACGACAATATGCTTACTTTAGCTATGTATTTGTATGGATTTTTGCACTCATCCTGCCCTTTGGTATGATTACCGAAATGGCTCGTTTCAGCGAATGGAGTTTGTGGCTAACCGTCCCTTTCTATACCGTTATTGCCTGGGTTTTTTATACCATGGAAGTGGTGGGTGATACCAGCGAAAATCCATTCGAAAATAGTATTAACGATACACCGATGACGGCGATTTGCCGAAACATCGAAATTGATCTACGCGAAATGCTGGGCGAAACGGATTTGCCGCAACGATTACAGCCCGTAGATAACATCCTAATGTAGGTTAGATGGGTTCCTCTTTTGTCAATGAAAACATGCTGTCGGATTTATGTTGTAATCGTGTTGGTTCTGGTGGGGCATTCTACAATTGCCCAGAGCCGATTTATTGACAGCCTTAAGACAACACTTCGGCAAAAACTGCCGGATACTACGCGGGCAAATACGTATTACGACATTGCTAATGCGTTTTATAAACAGAATAAGTCAGACTCCGCTATTTATTATCTGCGGTTGGCAAAACCAATTTCTCTTCGGTCTAAGTATTGGGCCGGGCTCGGCGATTACAATCGACTTTCCGGGGTAATCCGCATGAATGAAGGACTGTTTGAGGAGGCATTGCGCTTTCATCAGGCATCTAGTGAATACTATCAGAAAGCCGGGAATAAACTTAGGTCACTTGGGCAAACGTACAGCAATTTGGGCTTGTTGTATAAATTGATGGGGCAGAGCCAGCACGTGACGAGCTATGCCCGGCAAGGATTGGCCTATATGCAACAGGCCATTGCGATCAACCAACGCCTGAATGCCTCCTCTCTACTCGTTGATAATTACATCAATATCGGTATCATTTATGAAGATCTGGGGGACTATAAACTAGGTAGAGAGTACTTCTTAAAGGGATTGGCGATGAGTGAGCAATCGCCTGCCAAGCAAGATCAGAACCGGATTTTATTTAACAACCTGGGTAAAAATTATAACGTAGAGGGACAGTATGAACAGGCTATTTATTATCTCCATAAAGCCATAGCCATCAATTCCGAGTCCAAAAAATATACCAGCCTGGCCCATAACTATCGTAATCTGGCTACATCGTACCTTGGCTTAAAGCAGCTTGATAAAGCGGTTTCAAATGCTGAGAAAGCAACCGAGATGGTCAGGAAAACGAAAGATATTCCGCTGGCAAGTACTGTATACAATGTACTATCCAAAACGTATGCGGCAACGGGTCAATATGATAAAGCCTATACCGCGCTGGTTCAGCAAAAGCGGATCGAAGATTCGCTGATGAATCTCGAAAAAACGCGGACTATTGCGCAACTGGAAGCACAGTACCAAACCAAGAAAGCCTACGAATTAGAGAAACTCAAGGCCGACATGAGTTTAGAACAAAGTCGCCAGATGGCTATCATTGCTGCCGAACAAGCTAAAGAAAGAGCCAGGATTCAGGCAGAAGAGAAGCGGCAGACGGTGGCTATTAAAACAAAAGCTGATTTTGAGAAAGCCCGAGCCGTAACGGAGATTCAGGCAAAATATAGCTCCCAGAAGCGGATACATCAGATTGCTATTCTTAATGAGCAGAATGTACAGCACTCCCGCCAGATTCAGCAGTTAGTTGTTGGATTTATCGTTTTACTGATTCTGCTAAGTATTCTGATCGGGCAGTATTTCGTGATTCGTCGGGCCAATCGTCGTTTATCCGTACAAAACGACATTATTACTAAAAACAGCCAACAGCTTGTTAGCCAGTCTAATCAATTGCGTACGCTAATGAAAGAACTGCACCATCGGGTCAAAAATAACCTGGCTATTGTATCAAGTTTACTGAATTTACAGGTAAGCGGTTTACGGGACGAGAAAGCCATTCAGGCCATTCGGATGGGCCAACAGCGTGTTGAGGCTATGTCGCTTATTCATCAGCAGTTGTACCGAACCGAAAGCCTGACGGTCATCAACATGCAGGAGTATCTTCGTAACCTGGCAGAGGGGTTGGTACGGGCGTATGGCTATCGGTCAGATACGTTTACACTACAGATTGATATTGACCAACAGGAACTCGATGTCGATATCGCTATTCCTATAGGTTTGATTGTCAATGAGTTGATTACGAATGCTTTTAAATATGCCTATCAGGATCATAGAGATCCGCTGTTGCGTATCGGGCTAAACTCGGATGAATCGGTCAACCATTCCGGGATTATTCTGGAGGTTCAGGACAATGGACCTGGTATTGATATGCAAAAGTGGAAGCAGTTAAGCAAATTAACGTCGTTTGGTAAGTTACTGATCACCTCGCTCAGCGAACAGTTGGACGGGCACCTGGAGTTATTTAACGAGGATGGTTTACTGTTCAGGCTATACATTCCAAGTAGCCGGATCGTTACGCAAAAGGCATAGAAAAGACTTAATTTTTTACAAACATACATTGCTTCGATTTTAAGGGATATTAAATACACTGTAAACTAAGTTAGTTTGTATATTAGCTTTATGAAAAAGCAACATCTCACTTTGTCAGAGGACCATCAGACTTATTTGCGAGAACTGCTGGCCAAAGGTACTTTACCTGCTAAAACCTTTAAGCGGGCCACCGCCTTGCTCGAACTCCATCAGGGCAAAACCTACCAGATGGTGGCTCAAACACTGGATGTGAACTACAACACACTCTCGAACTGGGCGGCTAAATATCAAACTCAGCAATTGGGTTTCCTGGCCGATAAACCCCGGAGTGGCCGTCCAATAGTCATTGAGGCCCCTCAACGGGCCAAACTAACGGCTCTGGCTTGCCAGCAGGCCCCTGTTGGACACAGTCAGTGGTCGTTACGCTTATTGGCCAACAAAGCGGTCGAGTTAGGCTATTGCGACCACCTTTCCCATACCCATATGGGCGATATTCTCAAAAAAACGAGCTCAAACCCCACCTCAAGCGTCAATGGTGCATCGGTCAGATGAACAGCGAGTATATAGCCCGGATGGAAACTTTACTGGCTCTCTATGCACGGCCCTATGATGCCCGCTATCCCTTGATCTGCTTCGATGAACGTCCGTGCTTTCTCATCGGCAATGTGGTACAGGGGCTTGTCCCGCAACCCGGTAAGATGGCCAAAGAGCACTATGCCTACTCTAAGCACGGATCGTGTGTAGTGTTAGGCGCAGTGGAGCCCTTAGCTGGCCAGCGGGTGCTAAGGGTTTTTAACCAGCGAACCAAGAACGAGTACACCCAATTCATGCAAACGCTGTCGGCGAGCTATCCCCATGCACTGAAAATCAGAGTGGTTCAGGATAACCTCAACACCCACCACATAAATGCGTTCTACGAACAGCTAGCCGCTGAGGAAGCAGCTACTTTAGCCGCCCGGTTCGAATTTTATTATACACCTAAGTGTGGTTCGTGGCTCAATATGATCGAGCTGGAGTTCTCGGCTTTGGCCCGTCAATGTCTCAATCGACGCATTCCCACTCAAGACGAGTTGGAGCGTCAAGTGCTAGCCTGGACGGCTGAACGCAACCAGCGAGCAGTCAAAATTACTTGGCAGTTTACAGTAGGCCAAGCTCGTGAGATCCTAAACAGCCAATACGTAAAGGTTAATCGAGCTAACAAGCAATATCAGAAAACTTAGTTTACAATGTATTAAATACAGTGTAATAAAAGTTTTCTGTATTTTTTCTGTCATTCCGACGGAGGAGGAATCTTAAGATTTCCTTACTCTCAAATAGGGACAATTTAAGATTCCTCCTTCGTCGGAATGACAGAAAATTTAGATGACAGTGTACTAAAGAGCTTTTTAACGATGCAATATTATAAGATATTGATATCTGCTATTTTATTCCTGATCGGCTCAGTCGGCCACTGGTATATTATGTACTGGCAGTTTAAGAATAGTAAATGGATTCAGTCGCCTATCCCATATATTCTGGCTGTAGTCTGTGCCTGGCTCTGGATAAAGGCTTCCAAATATGGCGTTGAAGGTTTTAATGGGTCAATGTGGTCGAATCGGTTTCTTTTCTTTGTGACGGGTGTTTTCGCGGGAGCCATTTTATACCCGATTCATTATGGGCAGGCATTTACAGCAAAAGTGTTCGTTCAATTGGTATTAGCTATTGCCATTATCCTGGTTTCGGTTCTATGGTAACACGTTTGGCCAGGCGCTCGTAATTCGAATGACCAACCATTTACGGATTATCTGGTGCTGAAATTCTTCAAAAATTCTTCTTTATAAACTCTGCCCAGTGGAATAGTTTGTCCACTGATGTGGATTTCATAATCATTGAATGATTCTACGTTATCCATATTTATGGCATATGATCTGTGTACCCGTACAAGCGGCATATCTCCCAGCCGCTGTAATAAGATAGCCAACGAAAGGCGCAATACAAACTTACGGGTAGGTGTTACAACGGTGGTGTACTTATCCTCGGCTTCGATATAGAGTACGTCTTTCTGGCGGAGACGTATAAACTGATGGTTCTGCTTTATAAAAATATGTTCGCCAATCTGTAAGATCGTTTCACCATCTCGACCCGTAAAAGCCGTAGGACTTATTTCAGGTGAAAGTTTTGCTTTGTCTGAAACGGCCGAATACGCGAAGTTGCTTAGAGCGATTTCGATAGCTACCCGCAGGTTATCGCCCGTAACGGGTTTCACTAAATAGGCCGCAGGTTGTGTAGTTTTGGCCTGCTCCAACACCGAGCGATCACTAATCGCAGATAGATAGATTACAGGTACAGGCTTAAGAGCAGCTAAGTGCCGGACCGTTTCTATCCCCGTCCAGTCGCCCCGCAGATTTATGTCACAAATAATAAGATCTACTTGTTGCTGTTGGTAGAGAGCAAGCGCTTGCCGACCTGTAGCAGCCGTTCCGGCAATTGCATAGCCCTGAGTTTCAAGTTGAAGGCATAAATCCAGGGATAAAATAACTTCATCTTCTATGATCAGAATCAAAGGGGTCTGTCCTGAAAACGTAATCATGTTACTTTTTGTGTAAACTATTTTGCCATTCTTTTAATGAAGTAAAGCTTATGGGGTAGTTTTTGTTAAATTTAACAACTAGTCTGGTAAATACATGTAAATAGTAGCATTTAAGCTGTGGCTATTCTTTTTGACCCTTGGAAGTAAGCGCGAACTAGTACACATGCTGTAGTCCTGCTACCTTCTTTGAGAATTTATCAGTGATCATTGTTCTGAGCAGTTTACCCCAACTCCCCAGGAATTAACAGCTTATTTTATGCGGAGGTGACTTCCATACGCTTAATTAGCTCTTTTGCCTCTGTATTCCGTAAATCTTTAGCGAGTAATTAGTCATTGGGTTCGTGTGCCTCTTTATCAGTTTTAGTAATCAGCTTCCTGCTAAAAGTGTGATCCATCATGCGAGAAAGTTGTCCTGATACAGGACGCCCATGCTATCCATTTCTCAGAAATCTATTATGAATATTACAGCTTATTTGATTACACTATTTATAACGTTAGCTATAAAAATAATTTAATGCTTACCAAAAGTATAGCGTACAAACAGATTCTGTATCATAATAGAAGACAAAATTTACAGTTTTGTTTAATTAAAGTGCGCTTTACTTTTGTATGTATACTTTTCCTGATAAGTGAGACTTTAGGTGATGTTGAAGATTGGTACACTTTATATTTTTCAATAGGCTATCTTTTAGCGTGATATTCTAATAAGGTCATGCACTCAATAAGTAATCAGATAATAAGGAGTCAGGCTATTGAAACAAGTTGGTTAATAAAACTTCAATAGTGGATTTGGAAGCAGGCATTTCTTTCTGAACTAGACATAAGGTTGGAGAAAGTATCGGTTTTCGTCTAGCGTATTATGGAAAAACTGCCAACCAGCATCTATCGATAGGAGATTTTGACCTGAAAATAGTGGTTACTCATATGCGTGTCCTGTTGTTTGTTATGCTGATTGCTTGTGGATGTCATCTGGAAAGGCCAAATACTTTCCTTACTAATGACGATTATGCTCTTTATTCAGTTTATCTTAACAGCTTTACGTTTTATAAAAATGTACCCTCTGCTGAATCGATTATTCTTGAGGATTCAACCACAATGAACCCGCGTGAAATTCATCCTAAACTGATATGGGCTGCAATAGCTGGTCGAGGAGACCGCTGTCAATATCTGAAGGATACCGTTAGTTGTCAGATGGCCAAAGACGGAGAATGGGGCTCTGTCTTTGAGGAGTTTAAGCATTCAAGTTTAGGTAAGCAGGAGTTTTTGGTTCCGGCAAAATTTAACGTTCGATACCCTATTCAATTGCTTTCTCAACTTGATAAAATGCCATCTTTTGAACAACGGAACGATAAAAGGGCTTACTATACGTTTAGGCTCTCAAAAATTTCCTACAATGCCGATAAAACAAAAGCGCTATTTTTCGGAAGTTTTGTTTGTGGCGGAAAATGCGGCCGAGGAGAATTATTAATGCTTGAAAAAGGGAAAAACACCTGGCGACTTATTGATACATTCAGATTTTGGATTGCTTAACCAATGACTAACCAACTAGCCCAACTTCTTTTTTTTATTCTTGTACCGTTCAGCCTGTTTGCGCAGGAACATGCTTTTGAATCGGAAATTCGTGCGTTTGAACAAGCCGATAAAACTGCTGCTCCGCCCCGAAATCCGATTGTATTTACAGGTAGTTCGTCAATTCGTTTATGGGAAAATCTTACCAATTACTTTCCGAATAAACCTGTATTGCAACGCGGTTTTGGCGGTTCGCAGTTGAGTGATGTGATCTATTATGCTGATCGGGTCATTGTCCCTTATAATCCGAAACAGATTGTGTTGTATGCGGGCGAAAACGATGTAGCTGCCGGTAAAACAGGGCAGGAAGTATATGAGCGACTGGTCACTCTGTTCGAACACGTTCGGAAGAAATTACCCAATGCAACATTTACGTTTATCTCGCTGAAGCCTAGTCCATCGCGTCGAAAGTACTTTCCGGAAATGGACAATGCGAATCGACTAATCAAAGGGTATTTGGAAAAGCAGCGAAATACGCAGTTCGTCGATATACGGCCGGTTATGTTGCTGAAAAATGGGCAGCCGGTTCCCGAACTGTTTAAGTCCGATAGCCTGCATATGCTTCCGGCGGGTTACGAACGGTGGCAAAAAGTGCTTAGACCGTATTTGAAATAGAACTTAATCTTGTTCAGGAGAGAATGTGGATGGATTTATCTTGCTTTCGTAAAGTAGCAAGGTGTCTATGTAAATCGATTTCTTCATGGGAAATGCCTGTTAGCTTATCTGAAAGTCAGCGGACGGAACTGGATGTGACGGGTGGCTGATACAAAAAGTAATCATAGACAGCGCGGGCCGACTGGGCAATAACCTGTTCACGCTCAGCCAGTGGCATAGGTGAATTGCCCACGAAAACGGCAATGGCGATATGACCAGCATCGTCGGGTAAGGTAATGATGCCCACATCGTCGGTGGCGATGCCGTTCAAGGAACCTGTTTTATGAGCAATAATCGTATTGGGTGGCAGGTAGCCTTTAAGCCGTGCCGCTCCACCTCGACAACGCTCCATAACGCCCAGCAACAGCGCCCGACTTTCGGGTTTAAGAGCCGTACCCCGGTAGATTTGCGCCAGTAAATTGACCATCGCTTCGGGCGTTGAGGTATCGCGTGGGTCGGCGGCTAGCTTGATGGATGCCTTCTGTTTCATGTCGGGCGTGGTCGCACTGTCTAGTCGAGCGTAAAAGCCCAGTGTCCATTGATCAACAGGCGGCAAGGTAATGCCATCCAGATCGGCCAGCAGTTGAATAATGGTCCGGTCAACCGACATGCCCTGAATACCCAGTGTGTTGACCCGTTTCTGGACAGCTTCGGTTCCGCCAACCAGGCGAAGCAGAATGTCAGTAGCGGAATTGTCACTGATGACCATCATCAACTCCAGCAGGTTTTGAACCGATAGCTGAACGCCCGGCTTGGCAAATAGAACATCCAGCGTACCACTTCCCGGATGCAGATCGGACGGTTGCAGATCGACCATGGTCATCAGGGATAGTTTGCCCTGTTCGATAAGGGTAAACAGTTGTACGGCAATGGCTACTTTGACCGTGCTGGCCATTGCAAACCGTTCCTGCAGATTCAGGCTGACCTGCTTGCCCGATTCAAGATGAAGGGCACAAATACCAACGTTGGCTTTCGCTAATGTGGAGATACGTGCCAGTTCGTGTTCCAGCCGTTGCGTGGATATATCTGACGGTTTCCGGATGGGCGCACTAGTTTGAGCCGCTACTGGAACGCTGCCCAACAACCAGGCGATGGCCAGAATGAACGTGAATTTTAGGAGAGGTAGCTTCATGGATTGACTCGTTTTAGGAAGTAAGGCCAGAGGTACGTTATATCGAAGCCAGCGCACGTTCTAAATCGGCTAGCAGATCACTCACATTCTCAATACCAACGGAGTACCGAATCAGACTTTCGGGGATGCCTAACAGGCTCCGTTGCTCTTCAGTAAGCTCAACATGACTGGTGGTTCGGGGAGGCCCGGCCAGTGTGCTGACGGAGCCCAGGCTAGCCGCCAGATGGACAAACTGTAGCCTTGGGAGAAACTGCTTTACCTGTTCATAGCCGCCAGTCAACGAGAAGCTCAGGATGCCTCCGAAACCTGTCATTTGCGCTTTGGCGATGGCATGGCCCGGATGCGTGTCGAGCCCTGGATAAAATACGTCACTAACTTTCGGATGAGCTTTTAAATACTGAGCAATGGTTAGGGCCGATGCATTTTGCCGTTCGATGCGTAGTTCCAGCGTTTTCATGCCCCGTGCAATCAGGTAAGCAGGATCAGCTTGTAAGCTGGCACCGTTGATTTCGCGAAACTGAAACACCTTTTGCACCAGCTCTTTTTTACCGCATAGTACACCTCCCATGGCATCGGAATGCCCTCCCAGAAACTTGGTCGCGCTATGCAAAACCAGATCGGCTCCCAAAGCCAGTGGGTTTTGATTGATGGGTGTCGCAAAGGTATTATCCACTACCGTGACTGCTCCCACTTTTTTGGCAGCCGCTGCCAATCGGGCAATGTCAACGATTTTCAGGGTAGGGTTGGTGGGTGTTTCCAGATAAAGCAGGTCGCAACCTTTGGCAATTTCGGTTTCCAGTGCCTCAAAATCGGTCGTGTCGCAGAGGGTAACGGCTACCTGATAACGTGGTAAAAAATCGAGAAACAGTCGACTGGCTCCTCCGTAGGTGTCTTTAATGGAAACAACTCGTTTGCCGGGTTCCAATAAGGAAAACAAGGTGTTGCTGATGGCTCCCATTCCCGTCGCAAAGGATGTAGCCGCTTCGGCTCCTTCCAGAATTCGGATTTTTTCTTCGAGTACATGAACCGTCGGATTGGTGTTACGGCTGTAGATGTAGCCATCCGACTTCCCCGTTGCTACCCGATGCCATTCGTCCAGATCATCATACCCGAAGGCGACACTCTTAATGATAGGCGTTGTGACGGCTCCTTCGGTAAACAGGTCGGTTTCGCCCGCCCATACCGATGCGGTACTTTTTTGATAGTTCGAAAAATCCATAGTAGTCAGGTTGTAATCAGTTGATGTTTAATTGGTAATGATACATAAAAAAGAGAATCTTCCTGATGTGGCCTGGCATATAGAACGCAGATTTGTGTGATCTGTATGATTTTTTAAGATCGGTGCTAATCATTGCCGATGCTTCGTCCCGGAATCGTAAGAATCCATGTTCTATCAGGATGGAGTGCGCTGAATTTACTAACTTTTGGCCCTTCATCGATGCAACCTCATAAACACATGTACGTTACCCGCAATGCTAGTTGGCTAGCCTTCCTGTTTGGCTGTTTTCTCCTCTACGGGCAGTTGGTTTCTGCTCAATCCCGACCAACATTGACCGACTTACGCCAGCAAATCGAACAGGAATTGGCCCGGCATCCGGGCGTGTTTGCCGTAGCGTTTAAAGACCTGGCTACGGGCCAGGAACTGCTGATCCGGGAGCATGAACTGTTTCATGCCGCCAGTACCATGAAAACGCCCGTGATGATTGAGGTCTATAAGCAGCAGGCACAGCATAAACTCTCCTTGTTAGATTCGGTACTGGTTAAGAATGAATTCAAAAGCATCGTCGATGGCAGCCCGTTCAGCCTGCCGATCAGTGTTGATGATGATACGGTTACGTATAAACAACTGGGTACCAAACGAACGTTGGCATCGCTGGTCTACGACATGATTACGGTCAGCAGCAATCTGGCGACAAACCTGATTATTGAAAAAGTCGATGCTAAGAATGTTACGCAAACCATGCGCGATTTGGGTGCCAACGATATTCAGGTTTGGCGGGGTGTGGAGGATTCCAAAGCATTTGCGAAAGGACTGAACAATGCCACAACCGCTTACGACCTCATGGTGATTTATGAGAAACTGGCCCAGGGAAAAGTCGTGAGTCCTGAAGCCTCAAAAGCCATGATTGGAATCTTGCTTGAACAGAAATTTAACGAATCGATCCCGGCCAAACTGCCCAAAGAAGTAAAAGTAGCGCATAAAACCGGATCGATTACGGGCGTTCGACATGACTCTGGAATTGTGTATCTGCCCGATGGGCGGAAGTACGTGTTGGTTATTTTATCGAAGCAGATTAAAGAGGATATTGAGACGCAGAACGCAATGGCAACCGTTTCGGAATGGCTGTACCGTTATGTGTTGCAGGGTGGGAGATAATGGAAATTAATGCTATTGTACCTTATGGAAGTGTACGACTCCGATGGGGTCGCATGTTTATAGAGAAATCTTAGCTATAGACATTCGACCCCATCGGGGTCGTACAATCTAATAGGGATAATTCCATCCGAAACTGTTCCAACTAAAAGTAAGTTTGGGAATTACCAGACAATGCCATTCCGTAGAGAAATTATACTGCTGGAATGAATTAGCCACTCACACGATGATTGCTCAGGAGAAAGACAGTGCCATTCCGATTTATTCGCTTCAGCAAAGCAGTAGTTTGGGCAGTACGATATTCGAAGTAGTCGAATCGAACGGTGGATTCCGGCGGCATCGGTCCAATTTCCTGATTCCGCACCGGAAAGACTATTATTTCCTGTGCTTCGTGCGCAAGGGCAGTAGTCGGCATTGGGTTGATTTTGCCCCTTACACGCTACGGCCCAATACCTTCTATTTTTCGGTGCCTCAGCAGATTCAGGTCAAGGAAAAAACCGAACCGCTGGAAGGAATTATGCTTTCGTTTACCGAAGAATACCTCCAGTTGGACGAAAATCGGTCTTTACGGCACTTGCCCATTATTCAAAACCCCGATAATGCACACGAACTGGCACTGACCCCTGAGCATGTGCAGTTTCTGGAAGACCTTCTAACAAAAATTCTGATTGAGTTTAACACCGACCGAAACTGGCGAAACAAGATGCTGCAATCGTACGTGAGCATACTGTTGATTTACGTGAGCCGGTTATACGTCGAACAGGTTCAGGCAACGGGTAGTTTAGCCGATCGCGGTTTGCTGAAACAATTTCGGACGTACATCGACGAGCAGTATCATTCGCTTCATCAGGTGGCCGACTATGCCGAATTACTCCATCTGACACCGGGGCATTTGAACGACCGAATCAAGCAGCAAAGTGGCAAAACGGCTATCGAACATATTCACGAACGGCTGGTGCTGGAAGCCAAACGGTTGTTGCTGCACACCGACCTATCGGCCAAAGAAATTGCCTGGCAACTGGGTTTTGAAGATGCGGCTTACTTCCATCGGTTCTTCAAGCGGCTAACGGGCGATACTCCCACCGCGTTTCGGACAGAAATCCGCGAAATGTACACCTGAAACCGCCAAACGGTCAACAACAGCCGTTTGCTGAACCTGTAGTTTTGCATTATCAAAAACACAGACGTTATGGACACCGAACTCAATAAACAGATCGTTACACGCTTCAACAAAGAGGCCATTGAACAGGGGAGGCTCGAAGCTTTCGAAGAATTAATAGCTCCTGATTTTATCAACCATACAGCGCCCGCCGGAATGCCCAAAGGTCGGGAGGGTATGGTTCAATTCATCCTCAATGTGATCCGACCCGCCTTTCCTGACTTGCGCGTCGAAATTTACGACCAGATTGCCGAGGGTGATAAGGTCGTAACCCGCAAAGCTTTTCACGCTACACATGCCGGTCCGTTTATGGGGATTCCGGCTACCGGAAAATCCATTGTTTTTCCCATCATCGACATCGTACGTCTGCGCGACGGTCAATACATCGAACACTGGGGCATTCGCGATACGCATACGGTTTTACGGCAACTCACACAAGATTAAGTAATGAAAACATACCTCGTTTTAGTTCGCGAGCCCGATGGTCGTGCGGTTATTCCACCCGCTGAAGAAATTCAGCAGCATCAGCTTGCCATGAAATCCTGGATTGACAATCTGGTAGAAAAGGGTCATTGGCAGGGTGGTCAGGCGCTTACGCTGTCGGGGCAGGTTGTTCGTCCAACGGCCGATGGAGCGCAGGTAACCGATGGGCCTTACCGGGTCGATGGGCAGGAGATTGTGGGTGGGTATATGTTGCTCAACGCCAATAGCCTGGAAGAAGTTACGTCGCTCATGCGAACCTGTCCTGTTCTGGATACCGACGGCTTCGTTGAGATTCGGGAAACCAGGTAATCTGTCAGGCTTTCGTAACGCGGGTGGAAACCCGCAGCTTTTAGCCAGGAATCGCGGGTTTCCACCCGCGTTACGAAACTACAATTTAAGCTTGATGGCGACCCTGCCCAGAATGGCCGTAATGCCGATAATCAACAGGGCGAATAGCAGTGATTTAACTAAGCCAATAAGTCCAGTCGTGAGAAAAGCCGGAAGCGAGATACCCGATAGTTCGGCCAGGCTGTAATACACATAAGGAATCAGGTAACAGGTTAACGTACTGGTTCCAGCCGGTTTGATCAGGTCGAACCAATGAGCTTTCTGATTCAGATCGACCAACCAGTAAACACCTGCGTAGACAACATAAGCAATGCCGCAGCAAAGGAAAATCCAGGTAGGGGTGGCCTGAATTTTTGAGATGATGAACGCATTGCGGAACAGAAGTCCTGCTATGATCAAGCCAATACCCAAACCGATAAACAGCAGGGGTAGTTGCTTCTCACGACCGGATTGCTGCCAGCGTGTTAGCAGGAGCGTCGCCAGAATACCTGCAAAGGCAAATAGGTTGTAAGCGCCATTGTCGGGAATCCAGTTGCGTGGCCCATCCGGCCATAACGTATGTAGCCAACCCGCGTGACCAGCTACATTTAGCAGAGCAAAAAATAACCCACAGACTACCAGTAAAATGGGTTGCTTGTGAAGCAACAGGTAAAGAATAGCGCAGGTAAGGTACGTCCAGCCAATAAGCCCTAAAATGCCCCACCATTGGGGCGTCATACCAGCCAGGTGAGTGGCATCTCCCCCTTTGAATCGGAGTGCCAGATAACTCAGAATGCCAATTCCCAGGGCTTGCAATCCGATAAACAAGGCGTTTGGCGACCCATCCCGTTTCGGATACTGGTTCCAGATCAGAAAGAAACCAGCAACCATCAGAATCTGAAACCAGGCCGAACGCATGCCCGTAGCCTGTTCGTTGAGATCGGGTAGGTTGACGATAAACACACCCATGACCAGCAAGGCCACTGACCGTAGCACAATGTGTGTGATGATCTGAACATACGAATCGCCTTTGTCGAGCCGATGCTGAATGGCGAATGGGATCGACATGCCGACAATGACCAGAAAGCAGGGGAAAACGGTATCGGCAAACCCCAGAAAATCCTGATCGCGGTGGGCGTGTTCGAGCCAGACCGGTATGCCCGATAAGGTCCATAAGTCATTGACGAAAATCATGGTCAGCATCGTCAATGCCCGGAACACATCAATCGAAAATATGCGTTTTGTCCTTGGGTTGGTTCGGTTTATCGTGGTTTGAACAGAGACCATGTCTGGTAAGTTTAGTTGGCTTCGCCTTGTTTTTGTATCTCATTGTACATGGCTTTGAAGCAGTTTGAGGGCGTATTTTCGCCCGCTTCGGCCGATACTTTTTTGCCATAAAATTCATCCAGAAACGGCCCGGCTCCCGACCATACGGTTTGCATCATGCCCTGGAATCGTTCTTTCATGACCGGCGTAACGGATTTTCGGAACCGGACCATATCCTGTGTTTGTGTAACGGCAAAACCGGGTTTCCGCCAGGGGCAGGTGATCACACTCAGCCCTTTGGTGGCAAAATAAACAGCCGTCTGATCGGGCCGTTCGTAATGCCAGTCGCAGATTATGACATCTTTGGGAATCAGGTCAATAGCGCGGTGGGTATTGTTAAAACTGGCTTCCCACATACCAATGCCAGTCGTTTTTCCATCGATCAGTCGGTCGCCCCACATCCAGAGTTTTCGATTTTTCAGGGCCAGATGATTCCGGATTTCGGTTACTTCGCCAGCCAACAATTCGGCTTTATCACGACCCGAACAGCGCGGACATTTGTCATGGCCGATGTAAAATACCTCGTCCAGCCCAGCATGGAACGCATCGGCTTCGAACACATCGCAGATTTCGTCGACTAAATCGAATACGACCGCATGAACACCCGGATGCAGCGGGCAATAGCTTTTGCAGTATAATCCATCCTCGTTGGGCCAGACATATTTCTCAGGCATTTTAACGCCGGGCGTTTCGTCAAAATCTGGGTAGACTCGGAGTAGGTTGCCCGTTTTGCTGGCCCAGGACTGATGTCCCAGCAGGTTGATTTGTGGTATGAGTCGGATGTTGTGTTTCTGACAAGCTTTTACCAGCTTTTTTACCTCCCGTTTCGACAGGGCAATGCTGTCGCGAAGTTCAGGGTGGCTATCGAACTGGTAATTATAATCGACCCGAAGAATCAGGGTGTTGACCTGTCGGGTAGCCAGTTCTTCATTGATAAACTGAATGAATGTATCGAGTTGTTTGGGCAGGGGAGCCGCAATGCAAAACCCGCGAACGGGCAGTAGGCTATCAAGCTTTGTTTGCGCGACAACTGGGGTTGCGGCAAAGGCAATCGTAAACAGACAAAGCAGACGGTAAATTCGGGCCATCGGCATGAGCTTTCAAATAGGGATGACTACTTGTGTAAAGCGAGTTCGTCTCTGAAAATACCGATTAGGCGGTATAGTACTCGCATCTAGTAGCCATCCGGGAAACTTAAAAATACGCTCATAAACCAAACCCGCAGGAATCATCCTGCGGGTTTGGGGTAAACATACAATTTCTTGCTTAGTGACCCTTGATTACCTTCAGCGTTTGGGATTGACGCTCAGTCTGTACCTTGACCAGTTGCATACCTAAACCTGCCGCTAAAGGCACGCTGACTCGCCCCCCATCGGTTGACCAAATCAATCGCTGCGCGTGATCAGAGCGCCCTTGAGCATCCATCACCGATACCTCTACCCAACTCCCTACCACACCCCGGATCTCCAGTTCCACCTGCTGGCCTTGTACCGGATTACCCAGTACCTTCACCTGCAAGGATTGAGATGGTTCCTCAGCCGCCCGACGAGCTCCACCACAAGCCGACAGCCAGTTGTAGTTATATGATGAGGTAGTACCGCCCTGTTGAGCGATCAAGGTCAGTAGCGGTTGATCGGTCGATAACGTCTGGGTATAGGGCCCCGGTTGGGTGGTGATATAGCCATTAGTCATGGCCAGAACGATCGTCTCTCCCGTCAGGCCAGTATACTGAGGAGTGAACGTCACCTGCCGCTGATTACCTCCCAGATTTTGACAGCCGGTCATGTTCACGCTGATCAACGCAAAAGGCTGAGCTGGTGGGGTGGTCTCATTCACACTGAGCTGGAAAGTCGTAGAGACAAACAACCCGCCAGGATCGACCGCCGTTACACTGATCGGAAAACTGCCCGTACTGGAGGGGGTACCACTAATAATGGCTCCGGTTACGTTCAGGGGCGAGGGGAGACCAGATACGATAAACGTTAACGGATTTCCATCCGGATCAGCAAAGTAATTCGCCAGGCTAAGCTGGAACGGTTGCCCTGCCTTTGTCGCCTGGTTGGGGATGCCACTCGTGGTTGGCTGCTGATTGGATGGTCCCACCGTACAGGCATCCAGCCAGCGGTAGTTGTAAACGGCCGTCTTACTTCCTTGCTGGGCGATAAAGGTTAGAATGGATTGACTGGTGGGTACCTGGAGGGTATAGGGCCCCGGCTGATCGGTGATGAAGTTATCGTAGGCAATGGCCAAAACGATCTTCTCACCCGTCAGACCGGTATAGACCGGATTGAATTTGATTAACCGCTGGCCGTTATCAGTCGGCTGACAACTGATCAGGTTGACAGTGGAAATGGCGAAAGTAGTGGGTGATGGATTAACTGTGATGGTGATGGGCACCCAGGCCGCATTCGACTGCCCATTCACCGTGTTCGACGCGTTGATGGTCAGGTTCGTTACCCCACTGGCTAGGGGCGTACCGACGATGGAAGGTGGGTATGTCGAATACGATAGACTAAACCCATTAGTCGGTAGCTGAGGTGAGGTGTAGCCCGTGTTGTTAGGAGCCAAAAGGACGGGTATGTGGTAGGTAAACGGCATCCCAACCGTGGCTGTTAGGCTAATGGGTGTGGGGGCATTAACCGTGATGGTGATGGGCACCCAAGCGGCCTGGTCCTCACCATTCACATTCGTATTCGCGCTGACGGTTAGATTCATAACACCTGTGGCATTCGGTGCGCCAACGATCGAGGCAGGTACCGTTTGGTAAGACAATTCCAAGCCATTGCCTGGTAGCTGTGATGAGGAGTAAATCGCGCTTTGAGAAGGCAGTAGGGCCGGCAACTGGTATTTAAACGGCACCCCAGCGGTGGCCGTTAGGCTGATGGGGGCGGGCGGAAGGACCGTGAGGGTGATAGCCACCCAGGCCGATTCTGGCTGACCGTTTACCGTAAGGTTGGCGTTGATGGTCAGGTTCATTACACCGGTGGCGTTTGGTGTACCGACAATGGATGGGGGTAATGTTTCGTAAGACACGTCCAATCCATTGCCGGGTAACTGGGGTGAGGAGTAAATCGTGCTAATATAGGGCAGTAGGGCCGGCAACTGGTATTTAAACGGCACCCCAGCGGTGGCCGTCAGGCTGATGGGGGTGGGATCGACAGCCGTGTTTGGTTCGTTCTCAGTAAGTTTACCCTCCGCCTGCAAATTCCAGCAGACAAGCAGTAACAATCCGATTAACCAACCGAGTGCCCGAGTAGTAGTACGTGTAGACATATCAGGAGTGTTTAAGTTTATGAAGCTTGTGGTATTTCCTAATACTACTTAATTCTTGGTATTGAGTTCCTTAGCTATGTGTAAACGGTAATTATTTTATTGAATAGCCCACGCCGATTGCGAATCCAAGACGAATTGTGAATCTTGTACTCTTAAGGAGATTCTGACTGATTCGCTACTATACAAAAATACCCCTACCTAAGTCAGGGGTATAGATGGAAATCAGGAACCTGTTTTAACTTTCTATTCTAAAGGAACTCTACCACGACAATGTCATGCCGAACCGCTGAGGGACCTTTAGGGAAAGTTTAAACAGGCTCCAGTTTTAATACGGGATATACGTTTATTTGATAGCAACCAATCGGCTGGGCGAAGCTGATACATCAGGTGTAGCCAGTTTAAACGCGAATTCTTCCGTTTGAGCACCGGCCGAAAGGCGGAATGTGTAGGTTCCATCGGCCAGCTGACTCATGTCGAATTGCTGGCGGAGCGTTTTGCGTTTGCTGTTCTTACCCGCTACAATTTCATCGAACACAACATTGCCCCGTTCGTTGACGAGTTCAAGGCGAACTTTATTGGCTGATTGATATTTCTCAAGGCATAACCAGAGTTTCGAGGCATCGGCGGCCGGAAACATAGCTGCCGAAAAAGTTTTCGCATTGGAGTGATCGTCGATTGCCAAAGCAGGTGTGGCAACTGATACCGTAAGGGCCAGAAGTAAGGCGCTGGAAAGGAGTTTAATGGACGTTTTCATTGAGTTGATCAGGATTGTTAGAGAACCTTTAGCTGTCAACCCAATGATGGTTACGTCAAAAAGAACCGCTGTCGTTCTGGAAAAACGGTCCAAATGGATGATGAACGGCGGGAATTAATCGACAAAATCCAGGTCTTTGCCGAAAGTTTCTTCTAACCGGCTGAGCGACCAAAATGCCAGACCATATACAATAACTCCTAGTAGCCCGGCAGCTACCAAAGCCCCTGTCGATGGCTTTAAGGCCTGAAACGACAGCGTCATCAGGATCAACGTGCCACGTACCACACTGGGTACTGATGTAGTGGCTGTATTGCGGAGATTGGTGCCATACGACTCCGCGACCATGGTCAGATACATGGCTATATATCCTGTGCAGAAACCCGCCAACAGGCAGATCAGGTAAAGTCCGTTGGCGGTATGAATACCTCCGAACAGGTAAATGCCACTCAGTAAAGCACTGAAAATAAGCAGGCCCGTTATGGCTTTTATGCGCGATCGTAACCATTGACTCAGTGGGCCGCTCAGTAGATCACCCCCGGCTAGCCCGACATACACCAGCATTACGCAACGGCCGGGTTTTACAACCTCGTCAATGCCCAGTGCCTGCCCGAACTCATTGGCGAAGGTGGCCAGAACGCCCACAATAAACCAGGTAGGCATGCCCACCGTAACGCAGCGGAAATACTTGATGGCCTGTTTTCGGCTTCTGAAAAATTGCAGAAAATTACCCCGGCTTACGCTTTTGTGCTCTTCTTTCATGCGGCTGAAAAGTCCCGACTCAAACACACTTACCCGAAGCAGCAGCAGTGTCAGGCCCATGCCACCCCCAACCCAGTAAGCCGTTCGCCAACTGAAATACTCGACGGTCAGATAAGCAAGTCCTGCCCCCAGATAGCCAATACCGGCTACCATCGCCGATCCATAACTACGAATTTCTTTGGGCAGGATTTCAGAAATCAGCACCATAGCCGCGCCAATTTCGCCCGATAAACCTACACCCGCCAGAAACCGCAGGAAGGCATACGTATTGACATCCTGTACGAATCCGCAGGCAATGTTAGTCAACGAATAGGTGAGAATACTCCCAAACAGCACCGACATCCGGCCGCGTTTATCACCCCAAACGCCCCAAAGAAATCCTCCAATCAGGAGCCCGGCCTGCTGGAAATTGATGATGAACGTTCCCGCTTTTGATACCTCTGCTTCCGACAGCCCCAGCGATTGAAGACTAGGAACGCGGACAATACTAAAAATGAGCAGGTCATATACATCCACAAAGAATCCTAATGCCGATACAATAACGGGCAATGTAAACAGCGGTCGTAACGACGTGCGTGAGGGCGCAGGGGAGAGGGTATGCATAAAATGGGAGGAAAGGTAGGATAGGGAGGAAGGAGAAGAGAGGGGAAGGGGTAAACCCACCTTCTCCCTTTCCTCCTTCTGCCTTCTCCTCCTTTTTGTTATTCTTCCAGATAATTTAAATCCTTGCCGTGAGTTTCGGGGATGGTCAGGATGGAGTAAAATCCAAGGACAAACGAAATTAGGCCGACGACAGCTCCAGCGTCGATTACGCCAAGTGATGGTTTGAGATCGCCGTATAAACTCGTCATTAGGATCACCATGCCCCGGACCATGTTGGGTACGGTAGTGGCGGCCGTAGCCCGGAGATTGGTACCGAATTGCTCAGCGCCAATGGTCACAAACATGGCCCAGTAGCCAATGCCAAATCCCATTGCCACGCATAACCCATACAAAGCGGTGGCACTTTTAATACCTACGAACAGATAGATTAGTCCAAAAACCAGCGATACGCTCATCAGCAGTGCAACCGCCTTCTTACGTGAAGCAAATGCCTGACTGATAAATCCACTGGCCAGATCACCGAATGCCAGGCCGACATAACACCACATAATGGCCAGCCCCGGTTGAATTTCTTCGCTGATTCCCAATGCCTTGCCAAACTCGTTGCTAAACGTGGCCAGAATGCCGATGACAAACCAAGTAGGTAAGCCAATACCGATGCATTTGAGGTAGCGTTTTAGTCGGTCCCAGTTGGTAAAAAAGGAGAGAAAATCACCCTTTGTTACGTGTTTTTGATCTGAGACATCTTTGAACATACCCGATTCAACAACCCCTACCCGCAACAGAAGCAGACCAACGCCTAAACCCCCACCTACAAAAAAAGCCATTTGCCAATCGAAGAGTTTGACAGTAAAATAGGCTACTACAGCGCCAAAAAGCCCAATACCGGCCACCAGCGATGTGCCAATGGCTCGTTTCTCTTTCGGCAAGACTTCGCTGACCAGGGTGATACCGGCTCCCAACTCCCCCGCCAGGCCGATACCGGCCACAAAGCGCATGAGAGAATAGTAGGTGATGGGGTCCATAAACGTAACATGTTTGATAAACCCACAGGCAATGTTAGCAATCGAATACGTGATGATGGAACCGAATAAAACCGACAAACGACCACGCTTATCGCCCAGAACTCCCCACAGGATACCACCGAGCAGTAGCCCGCCCATCTGCCAGTTCAGAATAGTGGCACCAACACTCGATATTTGATCAGCGGTAAGACCAAGATCTTTTAGGCTAGGTATGCGAACGATACCGAATAACAGCAGGTCATAAATATCGACGAAGTAGCCTAAGGCAGCGACAATAACAGGCAGGCTGAACAGCCCAACCGTGGATGAATGCGGTTTGGAGGAAACAGTGGGAACGGCCATGCGGCAGTATTAAAGGTTAAGAGGGCGAAACAATTCTGCAATAATACAAAATGGCCAAAGAAGATTAGGCTTTATTTGGTCTTCAATAATTTCTTCTGAATAAATACTTCGGCATAGCGCTGCCCCAGAATTTTAGCTGATTCTGTATCAAAATGAGTAGAATCGCCTTTGTCAACTAAGCCTGTAGAAAGTACGCAGTACGCATTCGGGATTTGTTTGGTCGCTTCCATGATGGCTTCGTTGACGGTTTTGGCATCAGGATTTCGATTCACTACGAAATCACCAAGGGTCCCGGCGACGAAAGGTACATCGGGTGCATTGAGATCTTTCCTCAACCGCTGAATTAGTTCAGTAAGCTTTTCTTCATACTCCAGCGCTTTCTCCGGATCAGAGTCCGATTCGCCTTGATGCCAGATGAAACCGGCTAGTTCACCGTTTTCAAGGGCTTTTTTTGCTCGGAGCAGCATATCATCGTACGGATGCGATTTGGTTGGCGCATAGTAAGCTCCTGGTTTCCAGACATTAATTCCCGAGCCACCCACGGCGCAGGGAACCAGGCCAATATTCAGGTCGGGATAGGTGTCGGCTAGTCGTTTGGCAAAGTTCAAACCAGGCCCTACTCCCACAATATCGGGTTTGTCGAAATGCATCGGATCCTGGGCAGGTACCCAGGCCAGCGCTTTGTCGAGCATCCAGATTCGCGGATTGGTTTGTTTCGACTCCGCGTCGACATCCCCACGACCTGCCATATTTGATTGTCCGATAAGTAGAAATAACTGAAGCCTGGGAGGTGCATCCTGTTTGAAGGCAAACAGAGTCAGAAGGAAGCTGCTGAATAGTACGATTGAATTGGTTTGCATCTGTAAATCAGGTTTTTGCAAAGTAAGTTCAGGAAGTTGATTTACTCATGCTATACAAGTGATTATTCTGTAGAATGTACCCTGTTCACCGTTTGTAACGCAGGGCACCTGCCTGAATAAACGCTATCACTTAACATTTTCAAGTATCTTTACACATCGAACCTGTTTAAACTTTGTAACTTTCTGTATAACTGGATCGGTTTTTTATCATTCCGACCGGGACGCGTAGTCGCAGGAGGAATCTCAAGTTTCATATTAATCAAACTTGAGATTCCTCCTGCGTCGGAATGACAAAAAGATTCTTACATTTTCTACGAAAGGAAAAGTTTAAACGGGCTCATCTTTTATCTGCATGGGTATTCCTCTTATTCATTCTATCGGTTAGTATGCGGTTATATTCGATTATAGCGCTTTTAGCTTTCGGAGCACTATACGTTTTTATCTTCTTTTTCCGGGAACACCTGAATTTCACGTTGTTTGGCGATGAAGTGCATTTCTGGCCAACGGTTTTATTATTTAGTAAAGAGCCAATTCCTTCGGCGCATCTACTCAATAATTATCCCGAAGTGATTGCGCCCCTGCCGTTCATGGTTGCCGGATGGGTGCTCAATTTGTTTGGCGAATCCATTCAGTACCTGCGTATTCTGAACTTTGGGCTGAGCTTTGCCATTCTGGCACTTTTTCTCCGGCTCAGTCCTAATCCGGGCCGTTTCTGGCTGGCCGCGCTGGGGCTGGTGCTGTTTCCGTACTATTATTTTTGCAGTACGATCTTCTACACCGACATCATCGCCCTGACCTTTATTCTGCTGGGTTGGGTGTGTTATCTGAAGAAAATTCATTGGGCGAGCTGCCTGTTTTTTATAGCTGCCATTAGCTCGCGTCAGTATGCCGTCGTATTTCCGGCAATTGTCCTTTGCTACGAACTCAATCACTTGGTGTTCCGTTTCCCCGGTTGGCAGGCATCCGTGCGCTGGGTGTTGGATAGACCTTACCTGGCTTATTATGTAGTTGCCGGGCTTTCATTACTTGCCTGGGTCATATTCTGGGGTGGACCAGGACCTGCGCCCGAAATAGCCCGTCAGAAATACGACGATACCGTCGAAAAATTAATCTATAAGCCCGGTTTTGTGTTGTATGCATCAGCCTGTCTGGGTCTTTATTACGTCATTCCCGAACTGATTTTGACGCGTAGACTTCAGTTTTACGCATTAGAATCTAAACAAAGGCCCTGGCTTATTGGAGGAGTAGCCCTGATCGTTCTGCTGATTACTTTTTTCCCTGCCGAACAGATGTATGATGGTTTCTTTGTCGTAAAAAATCTGGGCTTTCTCGATCGCCACCTCGAAATGGTAGGAATCAAAGGCATCGGGAAACAACTCATTTTTGGGGCATTGATGTTGCTGACCGTTCTCCGTTTTGCCAATTCGAAAAGTGGTCTGGCGGGCTGGGTAGTCTTGCTCAACCTGGTTCTGATGGGGAAAGCGCACATTGGCTGGGACAAATACCTGCTACCGACCATCGGTACTCTCTGGCTGCTTACCCTCTTTGATCGGCACTGGCCACTAAGCAAGCCTGATAGCGAACCTACCATTGCTCCGGTTTCGGAGCATGAACAATGGGCGGTTGGCCGATAATTTTGTTCTCCTAAAATTCAACCGAGTTTGCAGTCGGCTCTTCGCTATCGGCCTGAGGAAGGGTTACTACGGGAGGTGACTGACGAATGGCTGGAACGGGCTTTGGTAGGTTGGTGTACGTGTTGTAAGCCGTGCCCAATGTCCAGATTTTAAGCCCGATTCGCCCAAAAATCAACGTCTGCTGCACAACAAACATGAGTGCTATCGTCGTCCAGTTGCTCATCAAAACAGCTTCGTCGATCAGAAAATAAATGCCGAACATACCTGTTCCGATCAGGATGAAAAGCACGTATAATCCATAGGTGCGCAGTAAATTACCAAGCACTAACCGGCCAGCCTGACCAAAGGCTCTAAACGCCTGATGACTATCTTCCCGAAACATCAGTACTTTGGCATAGTCGCCGATGCAAAGGATAAGCGTTCCGGTAAGGGCCGCCAAAGCAAAGAAAACGGCACCAATCCAGAATTGACCACGCTCGGTTACGGCATCATTGGCTAATACGGCTACCAGTGTACCCGCTACCAGCCAAACGCCAACTCCAGCCACTAAAAACAGAAGGGTAACGCCGAACAGTCGCAGAAAGCGGCCCAGATAGTGAGTGCAACCTTGCCAAAATAAACCAGTATCGAACCGGCCCATTGGCTGTGAAAACCGAAGCAAAATACCACCAGCAAAGACGATGCTTAAAAATAGGTAAACTGCGCCCACCCATCGACCAACGCTGACCAGGGGTAGAATGGCTTTCCGACTACGGTGCATAAAATCGGAATAGACCGTGTAGTCAAATCCGTTCAGCATATTCAGAAAAGCTAATGAGTCCTGATCTTCGGCAAGTAAGGTGTTGTAAAACGGCAAGGCAACAACCAGGCCGAGAACGAGCGTGATGCCATAGATCACTCCTACAAGTCGAAGAGATCCAAGCGTTTGGCGGAAAGAAAGGTTTAGGGGAGTCACGGTACTTACGTTTCAGGTCTCAAGTTTAACGTTTCCTGTTGGCTGATGCAAGCAAATCCGTAAACCGCGCCGGCCACCCGGCTGGATACACTGTAATAAACGCTTTCTTGTATTTGCCCTCCACGTTCTGTGAGGACACAGAACATTCATCCGGTAGGCAAACCAGGCTGGCGCACAAGCGGTCTGTGCGGACACAGACCGCGGGGAAGGCTCTCGTTTGTACTATTCAAATACTAAAATTACAAGGTACTGAATTCAGAAACGTTAATGATCCTGTAGCGGATGCTCTGTTCGTATTTTCTCCTGTAGTTTTAAAAAGCCATCGATCAGGGCTTCGGGGCGCGGAGGGCAACCCGGAACGTACACATCGACCGGAATAATCCGGTCAACGCCCTTCACGACATGATACCCATGTTGCCAGTAGGGACCACCACAGTTGGAGCAGGAGCCCATCGAGATCACATACCGTGGTTCAGCCATCTGCTCATACAATCGGCGGATTCGGTCGGCCATCTTATAGGTTACTGTTCCCGATACGATCATAATGTCGGACTGGCGGGGGGAAGGGCGTGGAAAAATACCGAATCGTTCGAGGTCGTAGTTGGAGGCCATAGCGCCCATCATTTCAATAGCGCAGCAGGCCAGACCAAACGTTAGCGGCCAGAGCGATTTTTCGCGCGACCAGTTTAATAAATCTTCGGAATGCATCAGGATCACACTGGCTTCACCTGATTTATCAGGTATCGATTGAGGGGTCATGTTTATTTCTGAGGAGTTTTAGGCAGACGATTGATTATATCCTGTTGATAACGCCAGGTAAAGGGTTCTAGTTGCCGAAACAGACTACGTTCCGGATCAGTAAATACGGCAGGGCGGATAACGATCTTTTTTAGATTGCCGATCATAGAACCTACCAGCAGCCCGGCGGCAGCTCCGCCAGCCGTAGCAAAGGTTAATGTAATACCGTAGTTGATGGCATTGCTGGTCTGATTACGCTGAAGGGATTTGTAGGAGGCAAATCCGGCGGCCAACCCACCAATAATGGCTCCTGTAATTATTGCGTTCTTTTTACTATTCCGACGGAGTATGATCTTACGAATATCGCTTAAGGGCACTCGTCCACTAATCAGCCGTTTTTCATACGCTACGTAGACGTTTGCATCGGTAACGTCGGACAGGATACCCTGATAACGGTCTCCACTTTTTGTAACAACTTTGATATGATAAACCGTTGGGGCAGGTTGCTGAGCTTGAGCCGGATAGGATTGCAGCACAAGCAGCACTTCGATAGCGCAGTAAAGTAGACCAAATGACACCGACCAACGCAATTTTTCCCGCGACCAATTTAGCACATCGTCAAAAAATATCTGTATCGCACCAACTTCGCCTGATTTATTGGGTATAGAACGAAAGACCATCGATTTAGCGAGTTGGAGGAATCCTGTTAATAATATCCTGCTGATAACGAAACGAAAACGGTTCCAACTGCCGGTAAAGACCTTGCTCTGGGTCAGTAAACGTTGATGGGCGTATAACGATCCTTTTTAGATTACCAATCTGGGAGCCTGCCAGTGAGCCAACTGCTGCGCCACTGGCCGTTGCGAACCTAAGGGTAAGTCCATAAGCCACGGGTGAACTGGTCGGGTTCTTTGAAGCGACTGGTTTGTGATAAATCCCACTGCCAGTCCACCTAGAATATCTCCAGTTATTATTGCATTTTTCTTACTTTTTGGGCGGAACACAATCTTATGAATATTGGCAAATGGGATTCTACCGCTTAGGGATCGTTTCTCATGTTCCAGATAAAGATTTGAGGTTGTTACGTCCCAGAGTGTACCTCGAAAGCGATTCCCTTTTTTAGTGATAACCTTGATATGATAGACCGTTTCGA
Organism: Spirosoma gilvum; assembly: GCF_054776815.1. Classification (NCBI taxonomy): domain Bacteria; kingdom Pseudomonadati; phylum Bacteroidota; class Cytophagia; order Cytophagales; family Cytophagaceae; genus Spirosoma; species Spirosoma gilvum. The sequence goes on from NZ_BAAHBH010000003.1 coordinate 384,095, forward strand.
CAGGCTGTTGAGCCAGGGCTGGATAGGTCAGTAACGCAAGCAACAGGTCAAAGGTGCAGTAAACCGCCCCTAATGTCAGCAGCCTGAATAATTTTTCCCGCGACCGGTTTAGTAAATCTCTGGAACGCATCAGGATTACGCTGGCTTTGTTGATTGAACACGTATCGACTGAGAGGTCATGGTTCCTGAGGAGTTTTAGGCAGACGCTTCATTAGATTCTGTTGGTGACGATAGGTAAATGGTTCCAGTTGCCGAAACAAACTAAGCTCAGGGTTTGTCATATCCAGTGGACGAATGACCCGCCCCGTCACATTATTGACAACGGAACCTACTACCAGCCCAGCGGCTGCACCACCGGCCGAAGCAAACGTTAGTGTGATACCGTAGATAAAGGCATTGCTGGTTTGGTTTTGCTGAAGGGATTTGTAGGAGGCAAATCCGGACGCCAGTCCACCAATAATAGCCCCGGTGATGATTGCTCTCTTTTTACTGGTACGCCGAATCACCACCTTTCGGATCTGGCGCAGAGGAATCTCTTCATCAATGCCATTGCCACGAAAGCTGGTTAGGCGCAAATCAGTATCGCTTACTTCTTCGAGTAATCCTCGGTAGTGTTTACCTGCCACAGTGATCACCCGTGCCTGGTATGTATCAAACGTAAGCTTCTGCGCCTGGGTTGCGTAGGCTAGTAACACAAGTAACGTTAAGCAAGCCAGCCTATAAAAGCATAGAAACTGATCTACTACTTGTAACGCTCGTTTACTTGCTGATATAATTGCGGAGATACTTTGGTGTGTATTGATGGTACTTTGGGCTGAGGTTTTACCCAATCAAGGTAACCTTTTGCCCACACATAGGCAAGTCCAAGAGATAAAATAATAACAAAAATAGTTACTTCGATCAGGGCGAACCAGCCCCAGAGTCCAGCCGTTTCGCGGATGAGCCGCTCCTGACCAAATACGGTTGCCCACGGAAACAGAAAAACCAACTCTACATCGAACAGCACAAACACTAACGCTACGACGTAGAAGCGAATATTGAACTGCACATTGGCATTACCAACCGGTTCTTCACCCGACTCGTACGTACTGTTTTTCTCCACATTCGGCCGGTTGGGCCGTAGCAAACGAGCCACAAACAGCACGATCGCAATGAACGCGAATGCAGCCACAATGAACAGCAGAATGACGCCGAAGTCGGAAAGCATGTCTTTTGTGTTAGGAGTTAGGAGTTAGGAGCGAGGAGTGAGAATGGCTGACGCACGAAATCTGTTGATGCGTCAGCCATTCTCACTCCTCGCTCCTAACTCCTAATACTTTATTTATTTCTTCTTCTTTTTCGGGAACAGATTGTACACCATCGAAATCTGGAGATTCCGGTTGTAATACGAGGCCGTGGCTTCAGGCGATACGTTGGTGAGGCCGTAAATAAATCGGGCGTGCAGGCTGAAATTGTGCAGCATGTCCAGGAAATCGTAATGCACACCGGCCGCAATTCCCAGATCGTTGTTAACACCCGGACCGCCGGTTTGTCCGGCATTGAGGGCATAACTAAATTCAGGACCGGCTTGTATCGTAAGTCCCTCGGTCGGTATGTACCCCAGCATCAAGGGCAAGCTGGCGTAGTAGTATGAAACCGCCGTGGTGGTACGACTACCGTTGGATTGCTCCTGTTGAAAATTACCTCCCCGAATCGACAGCAGGACTTCGGGTTGAGCTACCCAATGGTTATACCGATACCGATACATGACACCCAGGTGTGGCTGTAGCGTGCGGTGAGGAATATTGACAGTAGCTCCCGAAATGGCAATTTGCGTAAACGAAGCCCCCAGTTTCAAGCCAAAATGACCACCAGTTGGTTTATTGCTTTGCGCCTGGGTTAACGCAGATGAGGTTACTAAAAGAAAAAAAAGGACTAATCGATAAATTTGCATACGGGGCGATGGAAAGGGAGTGACCCTTTCAATAACGTTTTTCTATCCGAAACGTCGGACCGGTACAAAATTGGTGAAAAAAAGTTAAGATGCCCCTGTTTGCGTGGTCGGTAAACTGTCAAAAAATGTTAATTCAGTCGGGGATCGACCGGGTAGTGCGCAATGGATTTGTATTCACCACCCATTCGCTTGAGTACTCCACGCCAGAACTCTTTCGTTGGCGTATCGAATAGGAAACTCGCATTGGTGCGACTCACAATCCAGGCTTTCTGGCTTAATTCTGCCTCTAACTGGCCTTCGCTCCAGCCCGAATAACCGATAAAAAAGCGGGCGTCATGGTCGGTAAGCGTCCCCAGGTTGACGGCTTGCTTAATCTGCTCAAAATCGCCACTCCAATAGAGTCCGTCCAGAACCCGGATCGATCCGTCGATCAGATCGGGGCGACGGTGGATGAAATGCAGCGTATTTTGTTGAACGGGTCCTCCAACAAATAGGGGAAGATCGACGTGTATCTCTTCAATCACATCACTTAGGTGGATGTCGGTTTGTTGGTTTAATACCAGCCCAAATGTACCCGCCTGATTGTGTTCACAAACCAGCACCACACTGCGTTCAAAGTTATTGTCACCCATGAATGGCTCGGCGATCAGCAGATCGCCATTCTTGACGGAGGTAGGAATCGTATTCATAGCCCATTGAGCAATTATAGATTTATGGCAAAACGATTTTCTCAGATACTATATTCTTTAAAAACTGTTAAATACGCTATTTGTCCCCGAATACTTTGTATATGGTCACTGTCTTAAACTTTTCACCGCAAGGGTGCAAAGTTGTCAGGATTACAACCTACTGACAGAGAGTCTATGACGTTTTTAGGCTCTTGTGATGAAAAAATAGAGTTCGGGTGCTTATTACGGTATAGCCAACCGGAGCGTTACTTTTACATGAACAAAACTGATGCCATGAAAAAGCAGATTCATGATCGACGGGGATTCCTCCAGAAAAGTGCACTGGCAACCCTAACCGCATTGGTCGGTACTGATATTGTTTTCGCCGATCAAATTCCTCCGCATTATACACCACTAGGGTTTGATTATGATCCGCTAAAAGGAAAAGTTTCAGATATGAAGGTACTGGGCGATAAGCCCTGGAATGTTGAAGCGCCCATTCATCAACTGGACGACGCCGTTACACCCGTCGAAAAGATGTTTATTCGGAATAATGGCCTAATCCCTTCAGAACCCATCAATCCCGATACCTGGACGCTAACCATTAAAGGCGAGTCAGTAAAATCCAGTAAAACGTACACGATCAACGACCTCAAAAAGCGCTTTCCGACGCATACGTATCAGCTCGTGCTGGAATGCGGGGGGAATGGCCGCTCTGGATTCGATCCTCAAACAACGGGCAATCCCTGGGACCAGGGCGCTGTTAGTTGTGCCGAATGGACGGGCGTTCGACTCAAGGATATTCTGGCCGATGCAGGCTTAAAAGACGACGCCGTTTATATCGGTTATTATGGCAAAGATCCGCATCTGAGTCAGGACCCTGCCAAAGTGGCTATTTCGCGCGGGGTGCCCATTAAGAAAGCGTTGGAAGCCGAAACCCTGATTGCCTGGGCGGTCAATGGGAAAGATATTCCGTTAGCGCACGGCTATCCGCTTCGGCTGGTGGTAGGTGGATGGCCTGCATCAGTATCGGGGAAGTGGTTAAACACCATTTCCGTCCGCAACAAAGAACACGATGGCGCTAAAATGGAAGGACACAGCTATCGGATGCCCATTCGGCCGGTACAGCCAGGTGAGAAGATCGCCGAAACCCCCGAGAACTTCCGCATCATCGAATCGATGCCGGTAAAATCGCTGATTACATATCCAAAAACAGGCGCTATGCTCGATCTGAAAAAGCCGCTTGCTTTGCGTGGGCATGCCTGGGCGGGCGATCGGATGGTAGCCGACGTGCATACATCAATCGACTACGGTGCTACCTGGCAAAAGGCAAAGCTACAGCAACCTAAAAACCGACTGGCCTGGCAGCACTGGTCAACGGAGATTACATTCCCACAGGCAGGGTATTATGAAGTATGGGTTCGGGCAACGGATAGCAGTGGCGTTACGCAACCCATGGTAATTCCACAATGGAATCCGGGTGGTTACCTGAACAATGCCTGCCATCGTATTGCAGTTAAAGCCGTTGTATAGATGATGAACGCAATTAAACTGGTTTTTTTTATTGGAGTCGTTCTGATCGGCGCATCGAGTTTTCGGGTCCAGAAGCCGGAAATTAAGGCCTCTTCGACCGGAAATCCGGTGACTGATACCTTAAAAATTGATGCTGAAAGTGGTCTGGTGGCGGATGCCAATCTGATGATGGTGAAATCGCAATGTACAGCCTGCCATTCGTCGAAGCTTATTTTACAGCATCGGTTTACTCGGGCGGGGTGGCTGGATCGTATCCGCTGGATGCAGAAGTACCACAAACTGTGGGATCTGGGCGAATCTGAAAAAGTGGTGCTGGACTATCTCGAAAAGTACTACGGCCCCTCAACTATCGAATCCAAAGCAACGTTTCGACGGGCCCCCTTGAAAGAGGTACAGTGGTACAAGTTGAATGATTAGGTTCACAGTTTGATGCTGTTGTAACGCGGGTGGAAACCCGTGATTTTGAACCGATAGTGCGGGTTTCCACCCGCGTTACAACAGCATCAAACTATGAACAACTTATTTCCGAAATACTAACCCTACTTTCTTCCCTGAAATTCGTTCGAGTACAGGGCGTAGCATCTGATTGGCATTTTGGCGGGTTTGTTCCAGAATGCCACTATTGAGGGCCGACTGTCTGACCTGATGTTCGGCTTTTCGGTACGCATCGCTTACCAACTGCGATTGATCCAGAAAGGAGAACCGTGTATCGTACACCCGCGACCGGTCGTGATTGATTTTCCAGGTGCAGAGTTCCGGTTCGGGGAGTCGGACGGTTACCGAATCGCCATCCGCTGTCACGTCAGCAGCCGAAATTTTTGTCAGGTCTATACAGCCCGTCGCTTCGCCTTCCACAATCAGAATGGCATTCGCATTCGGCAGAAAAGTGTTGACCTGCTCATGCTCCACAATGTCTTTAAAAGTGTACTTCACCAGTTCCAGCTTGCCAAGCGAGATTACTTCTTTCAGCACAATGCTTTGGGTTGTCTGATCGCCCTTCCGAAAACGACTCAGCAGACTATTGCCCCGAATCTGTTCCCAGATGGCAATGAGCCCTGCTACCAGTATGGCTATCAGAAAAAGTCGGAAAAGAGCATTAATAAGTCGGGTCATGGGACTGGGCGTAAACTAAAACTTCCCGAAAGTTGTGAACTTTCGGGAAGTTAAGAGACGTAACGTCAAAAAAGAAATGCTGAATTAGTAGCTATGTTTCTCTTCGGCAACCGGCTGCTTTTCCAGATCGAACAGATCGTTCAATACATCGATCAGGGTTTCGGCTTCACCGCGTTTGCAGGCTGCTTTTAGCTGGAGAACCGGCAACTTGATGATTTTCTGCATAATCCCCTTCGTGATCTTATCAACTTTCTCCGATTCGTCGGGGGTAAGGTGTTTCAGGTACCGGGCAATCTCGTCGCGACGAATTTGCTCCAGCGCATTTTTAAGCTTGTTGATCGTCGGCGATACCACCATTTCTTTCGACCAGTCGCCAAATTCGGCCACGGCCTGGGCAATAATCGCTTCTACCTGGGGGATAGCCGCCAGACGTTGTTGCAGGGCTTCGTCGGCCCGGTTGCGAATATGATCGATGTTGTAGACCAGCACGCCCGGAATCTGCTCAACGGTCGCGTCAACGCTGCGGGGAACCGATAAGTCGATGAAGTATTTGAAGGTTAATACCTCCACATTCTTCAGCAATTCAGGAGTAATTAGTGGTTCATCACGCATGACGGATGAGATGATCACATCGGCACGGCGAATTTCATCGGTCAGATTCTCGAAGTCGGCCACGCGGAAACCGCATTGTGCAGCCAGGGCTTCGGCTTTGGCTTTGGTGCGGTTGCAGAGCGTTATGTTAGTGTTTCCTCCACGGGCTTCGAGGTTTTTACAAACGTCGGTGCCAATTTCACCCAGACCAATCACCAGAATGTTTGGCTGGCTGTGTTCACCCACCAACTCGTCGATCAGTTCAACGGCGGCATAAGAAGATGAAGCGGCCCCGTCGCGGAAAGGCGTTTCCTGAGCAACCCGTTTGTTGGTGAAGAAAATGGTATGCATCAGCCGGTGCAGGAACGGCCCCGCCATTTCCAGATCGGCCGACCACTGGTACGACTGCTTAACCTGATTGGGTATCTGCATGTCGCCTACTACCTGGGAGTGTAAGCCTACACATACCTCAAACAGATGCTGAACCGCCTGATCATTGGCGTCGAAAAACTGAAAATAAGGCAAATAGTTATCCGTATCGGTCAGCCCTTTTTCGATCAGCAACAGACGGGCAATTTCGGTATTGAGGTCTTGCTCAAAGGCATAGTACACTTCGGTTCGATTGCAGGTAGAGATAACCAGCAAGTCACTCAGCCCGAAAAAGTCCCGCAACCGAAGCATCAATCGCTTGGCTTCGTCTTCGTTAAGTGCAATTAGTTCACGGACTCGCAACGGAGCCATTTTATACGACAAACTAATTGCTTTGAAGGTATCTAACATGGTAAAAAAGCACCTTTACTGGCTTAGAGCCTCTACAAAATTACGGCATTATTATGGGATATGAATGCACCCAATCTAGTCTATTAACTATTTAGAATTTATCCAAATAGTCTTTGGCCTTCTTTGATCAATCCTATTCAGGTTTGTAACATTCGTACCTTGTCAGACGTTCAACCTTTGCACGTTTAATGCACTTTTGTCGTTAGAAAATTAAGCTGAACGAACTGCCAGCAAGACCACATGCTGAAATCATTTGATATTTATAGTCAGAATAATATTCTGAAGATTATTGTCGCCCTGAACCTGCTTCTGGTCGGAACGGGATCATTACTCTATACTCGCCGATTGATTCTGAAGCTGGAAGCCCGGGAGGAGCAGTACGTACAGCTTTATGTGAAAGCCATTGAATACCTGTATAGTACGAGTCGACCTAATGCCGATAACGGCGACATAAATTTTGTAACGAGCGAAATTCTACAGGCTAATGAGACGATTCCTGTTATCACGCTCGACTATAATGGCCAGATATCCTATAAATTAAACATAGACTTGCCTGAACGATTCGATAAGTTGCCTACTGCCGAACAGGAGGCTTTTTTTCGAAATCGAATTGCTGAAATGCGTAAATACCATGAGCCGATACCCGTCGTAATGGCTGAGGGGCAGCACGGCTTGGTCTATTATGAAAACTCAAAAGTATTACGGCAAATCAATTACATACCTTACGCGCTGATTGCCATTTTAACGGCTTTGGGCGTGCTGGCTTATCTGTCGTTTAGCTCGTCGCGACGGGCAGAACAGAACCGGGTTTGGGTTGGGTTGGCCAAAGAAACGGCTCACCAGTTGGGTACGCCTATGTCGTCGTTGATGGCGTGGGTGGAGTATATGCGATCGGACCCGGACCAGTATGATGCGTCCATAACCGACGAGATCGAAAAGGACGTGCAACGACTCGAAACGATTACATCCCGCTTTTCGAGTATTGGCTCCATCCCAACGCTGAAAGAAGAGAACCTGAACGAGGTAGTGAAGCAATTTACCGACTATCTGGCGCGCCGGATTTCGACCAAAGTAAAGATGAGCTTTGCCAGTCAGATACCCGCAGATCAGCAGGTGAAAATCAACAAGCTCCTGTTTGAATGGGTCATCGAGAATATTTGCAAAAATGCCGTCGACGCCATGAAAGGCGTTGGCGAACTGCGGCTCAACATTGTGCCTTTACCCCATCAGGAAATCGCTATCGACATTACTGATACGGGCAAGGGAATCTCGAAAGCCAATATGCAAAAAGTATTTTCGCCCGGTTTTAGTACTAAGAAACGGGGTTGGGGACTGGGCCTTACGTTGGCCAAACGGATCGTGGAGGAATACCACAACGGGCAATTGTTTGTTAAACACTCCGAAGTAGGTAAGGGAACCACCTTCCGAATCGTGCTGAATACGGATTGATATTGGTTTACGGTAGCTAACACGATGAGTAGGGATTCGTAAGCCACCGTAAACTGAAATTATGGCTGTATGAAGGGTAATGTAATTGTGTCGGTTTCGATGACATTACTGGTATTTAAATCCCGGTCGCGTATCCGAATCTGGAATTTGGTCGGATAACGATAGATCTGGGTGCCGTACTGAAAGGTTTGATTGAAGTCCAGTGACCCCTCAATTGCACCTTTAGGCTTATTTTTAGCCAGATCTGGAAAAACTAAGAAATTAAGGACTCCTAGTTTGTATTCCACATATTGCTTGTTTATTAAGCGGAAGGTCTTAATTTCATAATTCCCCCAGGCACCGTTGGAATAATAACGAGTGGAGTCAGCTTTCGGTAATGGAATATCATTGCCCAAATTTCCATCACCATCTTTAAAACCGATGGTAATCACCACAGAATCTCGCTTCGATTGACCTACGCCTTTCCCTGCTTCAAGTTGATATTTGAACAAGCTTTTAAATTCTATTGCGGGGGTAGTCGAATAGTTTGGTTCGGTGAAGCAGGCCGATAATGTAAGGGCTAACCCGAAAACGAGGAGGTATGTGTGAATTTGTTGCCGTCGCATACTGTTGTATTCGTTGTGCAATAAACGCTTATTTTATTTTGTCTTTTTCATTAACGCTTTCAGCCGCAGCAGCCCCCATTCGGGAGTCGCTGAAGCAGCAAATACTGGCAATCAGTTCGGCAGACCCGAGCCAGGCTACGTTCGAGTCGCTGGCGCTGGCTGTTTTTCGGTATCAGGCCGTTCATAACCCAGTTTATCGAGCCTATCTGAGCCATCTGAACTGCCATCCTGAACGAGTCCATAGCTTACGTCAGGTGCCGTTTATGCCAATTGGTTTTTTCAAAACGCACACCATTTTAACCGGCATTGATACGAGCACTCCTGCTAACGTTGAAACGACGCTCACCTTTGCCAGCAGCGGTACTACCGGAGAACAGACCAGTCGCCATCTGGTGCCTGATTCAGCACTTTATCAGTCGATCAGTACCCATATTTTCGAGCAGGTTTATGGGCCACTAAGCAACTTCCATATTCTGGCGTTACTACCGTCGTATCTTGAACGAAATAACTCCTCCCTAGTGTATATGGTTCAGCAATTTATGGCCCGGAGTGCACACTTGCAACGTGAGGCTATACAAACTGAATCGACAGGCTCTGGTTTTTATCTGCATAACCATGCTGAACTTAGCGAACGATTGAGTCAACTTACCCGACAGAACGACGGCAAAACGATTTTGCTTATCGGCGTTACGTTCGGCCTGTTGGATTGGGCTGAGTCGGTTATGGACCTGTCATCATTAGGGCAACCGTCCAGGCTGATCGTGATGGAAACGGGCGGTATGAAAGGTCGTCGGCGGGAGCTACTTCGGGAAGAGGTTCATGAACTACTAACTCAGCAACTGGGTGTGCAAACCGTACATTCGGAGTACGGGATGACCGAGCTGCTGTCGCAGGCGTATTCGACGGGCAATGGTGTTTTTCGCTCCGGTTCGACCATGCGAATACTGCTCCGGGACATCAACGACCCATTTTGTTTATACCCTGACGATTATACGCGAACTGGGGGTATTAATGTGGTAGACCTGGCCAATCTGGACTCGTGCTCGTTTATCGAAACCCAGGATTTGGGGCAATACATCGGAGCAGATGGAGCCTTCAAGGTCATCGGGCGCTTCGATAACTCCGACGTAAGGGGGTGTAATTTAATGATTCAGTACTAGGAGCGAGGAGTGAGTATTAGGAGAGAAGGATGCGTCAGCAACTCCTAATACTCACTCCTCGCTCCTAGTACTGAAATTACTACGCATACAGCTTCACGTCCTCCAGTGTAATGGTATCACCACACATGATGACGAGCCGTTCGATGACGTTGCGTAGCTCCCGAACGTTACCGGTCCAGGGTAGCGATTGCAAATAGGTCATCGCATCGGCTGTCAGTTCCTTCGCCGGTGACCCGTACTCATTGGCGATGTCGTGCAGGAACTTATCGGCCAGCAACGGAATGTCAACCTTACGCTCTGCCAGAGGTGGCACATGGATCATGATGACACTCAGGCGGTGGAATAAGTCTTCGCGGAAGTTACCGTTGATAATTTCCTGACGCAAGTCTTTATTCGTAGCAGCAATCACCCGCACGTTGACTTTAATTTCTTTGTCGCCACCCACTCGGGTGATTTTATTTTCCTGTAGTGCCCGGAGTACTTTTGCCTGTGCCGATAGGCTCATATCGCCGATCTCATCCAGAAACAACGTGCCTCCATCGGCCTGCTCAAACTTGCCAACACGTCGGGCCGATGCGCCTGTGAAGGCGCCCTTTTCGTGTCCAAAGAGCTCACTTTCAATGAGTTCGCTTGGGATGGCTGCGCAGTTCACTTCGACCAGGGGTTGGTTGGCCCGACTCCCTTTTTCGTGAATTTGCTTGGCTACCATCTCCTTACCGGAGCCATTGGCGCCCGTTACCAGAACCCGCGCTTCGGTGGCGGCTACCCGATTGATGGTATCCTTTACCTTTTTGATCGGGTCCGACTCCCCAACGATTTCGTTGAGTTTATAAATTCGCTTCTTAAGAGTCTTGGTTTCCTGAACCAGCTTGGCCCGTTCAATGGCGTTGCGAACAGTAATAAGCAGACGGTTCAGATCGGGTGGTTTGGTGACGAAATCATAGGCTCCGCGCTTAGTGGCTTCAACGGCGTTTTCAACATTGCCGAAGGCCGAAACCATGACGACCTGGGTGCTTTTCTCAGCTTCGCTTACTTTGGCCAGCACTTCCAGACCATTCAGTTTAGGCATTTTGATATCGCATAGGGCCACATCGTAACTGCCATTCAGAATCATGTCCAGTCCTTCTTCTCCGTCTTTTGCTTCGTCTACCTCGTAGCCTTCATACTCTAAGATATCGCGTAGCGCTGCCCGAATCGGTTTTTCGTCGTCCACGATAATCAGTTTGGCCATACAACTAGGGTAAGTTTAAACGATGGATTAGTATAGGCCCGAAAATAGGTGATTTTATATCGGCATTCGTTATACCGACGACTAAATTTGATAAAATCCCTTTCTTTTTTCATAAACCGAGGATGATTTCAGATGTCTTCTATCGACTTTTATCGGGGCAGCGCCAGATTAACGACTTCAGCTACATTCACACGCATATCGATTGGGCGCATCCGAAATGAGTAGGTGTAGGACTTTGTAGCTGGAAGCAAGTATTCGGAATGGACTCGGGGAGACCAGCTATCATCACCACCCAGTCCCATCTGTGCCATATCGACATTCACGACGGTTACATTGCCGCGTTCTACTTCCTGCGTACCGGGTTGTTTGGCTTTTAGCAGCGCATTATCAGTATAATCGCGTACATTGATATTAAGCAAGGGTCCTGTTGTTAGATCGCTCATAATAAGTAAGCCTACATTCATTTCGTTGGTCAGTTTCGCCCAGCGGACATCGGTTTTATTACCATTTTCCTGTGCCATCGTATAAGGGAAAAACTGGTCGGATACTTTGCCTTCATAATGCCCCACTTTAGCTGCATCTTTCCGGTCGGCATAGCTTTCGAATGGGCCACGACCATACCAACTTAAGCTATTGAAGGTAGCTGGCAACTGAAATTGCATACCTACCCGAGCGAGTGGAGGCAGCGTGCCCGAAGGGGTATAGGTGGTTGTGATTTGTACATCGCCCGTACCATAAACGACATACTCGGTTTGTTGAAGTAGACTACCACCATTGCCAGCCCATTCGTTGGTGCAACTTACGCGAACGAGTTGCGGACGAGACTCTATTTTGAAATCGACCGGGTGGAATAGAGTGGTATCCAATCCTGCTTTGCGCCATTGGGTGGCAAACGAACGATTGCCTCCTCCTTCGTCGTTGTCGGTTGGTACTCGCCAGAAGCTTGGTTTGAGGCCCTGTTCGAGCATGTTTTTGCCTTTATAAAACCATTGAGTTAAAGTTCCACTGGTTTTGTCGAACACGACAGCGAAATCTTTACCTCGAATGGTTACGCTTGTGGTTGTTGGCACAACTTTTAGCACGGGTATGCGATTCATGCCCATTACGGGCGTTGTGGGCGAGTCCATTTTTACCGGGAACTGACCCGATGCAACTTCGTGTCCGGCCGATGCCCAAGGAGTAGCCTGCTTCAACCGAATGCTTACATTCAGAAAGTATTCACCAGCCTGTGCAGCCTGGTCGGCCAGGGAAGCCGCTGAAGGCCGGGCATTGCCATCGATTGATCTGGTATCAACAAAGGCATCTAATCGTACGGGTAGGGTTACGACCTGCGTCTGCCCCGGTTTAGCAACCAGATTCGTTTCGGCTCCACGCTGCACCACATCGCCGTTGCGGATGAGCTCCCATTCCAGCCGAAACGGTTCGAGTGACTGAAAATTGTAGGTATTCCGAACGTTAACTTTAACAGGTTGCCCGGCTGATAAGGGGGCGGGTGTTGTTAATTTAACGTACTGATAAATTAATTTTACCTCAGCCGTTTCCGGTTGTGGGGTTCGATCGGGGTTTACCAGACCATCGCAGGCATTGGCACCATCGATGTAGTTGATATGATCGGTAAATTCTTTGCCTGCCTTGTTTTTGATCCGAAGTCCCTGATCCACCCAATCCCAGATAAAAGCGCCCTGCAAGCGTGGGTATTTGTCGATGGCAGCCCAGTAGTCTTTCAGGTTCCCGACGCTGTTACCCATTGCATGGGCGTATTCGCAGACGATGACCGGCCGGGACGGGTCTTTCTCCATCAGTTTCAGCATATCGTCGACGGACGGATACATGGTCGAAATAATGTCGAAACTGGTTAATGATGTGTTGGTGTACGGCTGGCGGCCTTCGTAATGAATTGGTCGTGTTGGGTCGATCAACTTCATGATGTCGGCCATATCCCTGAAGTTCTGCCCCATGCCTGTTTCGTTGCCCAACGACCAGATCACAATGCAGGGATGGTTCTTGTCGCGCTCAACCATAGCCCGACCTCGGGCCACGAATGCATCCCGCCATTCGGGTTTGGCTGCCGGCGTTTGGCCTTTGCCCCATAAGTCATGACTTTCAATATTCGCTTCGTCAATCACATACAGCCCGTATTCGTCGCACAGGTCGTACCAGTCAGTCATGTTGGGGTAATGCGACGTTCGTACGGCGTTGATGTTCAACTGCTTCATCAGTGTAATATCCCGAATCATCGACTCCCGACTGATTACCCGGCCTGTGTTGGGGTCAAATTCATGACGATTGACACCTTTGCACGTGACAGGTTTGCCGTTGAGCAATAATTGCCCGTCGGTCAGGGTCATTTCCCGGAAGCCAACCCGCTGGCTGACGACTTCGGTTGGTTGTCCATCAGCTCCGATCAGTTGAACGGTTAGGGTGTAAAGCGAGGGTGATTCGGCACTCCATAGAGCAGGCGCTTTTACATCTTTGCGAAGCCTGAACAGGCTTTCCTGACCCGTATCGGTTGCATTTTCGGAGTTGATCGTTTCGGTAAAAAGAGCCGTTTTCTTTGGGTCATAGAGCGTAACGCGCACACGGTAAGGCGCTTGCGTAGCTACACCCGACAGATTGCGAACTGACGCATTTATTTTCAGCACCGCGTCATGATACTGGTCATCCAGATCGGTCACAACAGCCAGATCACGCAGGTACGTTTTGGGCGTGGATACCAGAAATACATCCCGGAAAATGCCTGAAAGCCGCCAGAAGTCCTGATCTTCCAGATAGCTCCCATCCGACCAGTTGATGACTTCAACCGCCAGTAAGTTCTCACCGGCTTTTAGCTTGTCGCTTATCAGAAATTCAGCGGGCGTCATACTATCTTCATGATAGCCAACTGGTTGCCCGTTTAGGTACACTCGACAAGTCGATTGAACACCCGCAAAATGCAGAAATATGGCTCGGTCCTGAAAATTGGCCGGTGCTGTAAACCGGAGTCGGTACAATCCAACGGCGTTGGTATCGGCCGTGATGCGCGGAGGAGTAGCCGGAAAAGGGTGTTTGATATTGGTGAAGATCGGCCGGTCGTAGGGGCGGCCTTCCCGAGCGCCAACCACCTGCCAGTTGGAGGGGACAAACAGGTTATCCCAGTTTTGATCAGGGGTGGTAGGTTGGTAAAAATTGGTCGGTATTTGGCTGGGATGCTTTACCCACCGAAATTTCCAGGTACCGTTTAGTAGCGTAATGTTGGGTGATCCTCGCCAGTTGGCTGCGTTGAGGGCTTGCTGTTCCGTTGCAAAGGGGATCAGCGTTGCGTGGGGTTTCTCGGTTTGCTGGCTAATTACCTGCGGATCTTCCCAATCGGGTAAGGTTTGGGCCTGGACAGTATATAAAAATAAGATTGTTAAAAAGAGGGAGAAGAGTAAGCGTTTGGGCATCGTGAGCACGTTTTATGGATGACACAAGCGAAGAGGTCGGCCAGGAGATAATTGACAAAGAAACCGTCAATTTGCAGCTCTAAGGCGACTACTGGAAAAATTCGCCTAAATTTAACCTCCTTTCATCGCCTTTTACGCTAATGCCATTCCGTAATTTAATCTTCTGCGCTGTTCTCGCTGTTCTGTCATTTACATCCCTAGCTCAATCGCGTCGACGGGCGCAATTAACTACTGAACAAACTACCGGGCCAGTGCCTGTGGTGTCCGCGCCCCAGGCGAGGTTGTTAGAAAGTATGCGATTTAATAGCTCGATATTAAATCAGGCTGTCAAATTTTCTATCTACCTGCCTCCCGACTATTACATATCTAACCGACGCTACCCGGTACTCTATCTGCTACATGGCTATGGCGACGATGAAACCGGCTGGATTCAGTTTGGCGAAGCCGACCGAATTGCCGATGAAGGTATTAAGGCCGGTGATTTTCCGTCAATGATTATTGTCATGCCGAACGCGGGAGCCACCTTTTATGTGAACGATTACCAAAATAAGGTCCGCTACGAAGATATGTTTATACAGGAACTCATTCCGCACATTGACTCGATGTTTCGAACACGAACCCAGCAGGAATTCCGGGCAATTGCGGGTTTGTCGATGGGTGGGTTTGGGTCGTTGACGTTGGCAATGCATCATCCTGAGCTTTTTGTTGCCTGTGCTGCCTTAAGCGCAGGTGTGCGCACCGATGAAGCGTTTGCCAGTATTCCCGACGAACGATATAATACCGTTTTTGCTCCTGTATTCAGTGGGCCTGTAAAAGGGGAGGAGCGACTGACCCTAACCTGGAAACGAAACAGCCCCATTACACTGGCCCGTTCAGCTCCGGAAACTGATCTTAACAAGGTGCGCTGGTATATCGATTGTGGTGATGACGATGCCCTTACCGTTGGGAATGCCATGCTGCACCTGGCCTTGCTTGAACGAAAAATTCCGCACGAATACCGCGCCCGTGATGGAGCACACACCTGGTCGTACTGGCGCACCGGCTTACCCGATGCCCTGAAATTTATCGGATTGAGCTTTCATAGGTAGTCAGAACCGGGATTTTTATGATTTGATTGACTGACTTTGATTATGCCTTTCTTTAAAAGCGAATCAATAGTACAATCAAAGTCAATCAATCAAATCACAAAAATCCCGGTTCTGACAGTTATTGTCTCTTCTGAATCGGGACAACGGCTTCAGTTTGGTCCCACGCCAGAATCATGTCGGTGCCATTGGCTGATGGCGAAAAGCTGATGTAGAATTGTTCGGCGGCTGGGCTGTGTTTCCGAGAAATAATTGGTACGCGTAGAATGTCTTTGGTCTGGTCGTAATTCGTACCCCACTGGCCAGTTTCACTATTGAAGATCGCAATCCAGCCATCTGATGACGGGATTGTCCAGAGCGAGTATTCGCCTTTGTCGAGGGGTTGTCCGGCTACAATGACGTTCTGGTCGAACTCAATTTTGGTCGCTTCATTAGCCCCGGTGCGCCAGACTTTTCCATAAGGTACTAGCCCTCCGAAGATTTTGCGGCCTTTTTTATATGGCTGGCAATAATCTACCTTGATTTTCAAACCGCCCTGGTTAACCTCTGCAATGGCTTCAGGACTAGCCGATTTTGTCCAGCTTCGTAACGAGAAAAGGCCAATAAGGACTACAGCTGCGATAATGCCGAGAATGATCAGGATACGCTTCATGAGGAGTTTTAGGTAATTTTTGATGGAACCATTAGCCGTAAAATACAATGAGGTAATGCTATCCGGCCGGTCGCATTACCTCAAGGAATGGCCGAGGATCTCTCCCCAACCGCTACAAAGATAATTGAAAGCTTTCACTATTGCCGTAAATTACTACAAAAGTAGAAGCTTTTGGCGGCTCTGTTAGGCAGTTTGCTGCTTTAGTTTATCGCGTAATTGAAACAGTTCGTCGCGTAGTCGGGCGGCTTCGAGGAAGTCGAGGTCTTTGGCGGCACGCTCCATTTTCGATTGCGTTTCGATAATCATTTTCTCCAGATCGCCCTTGCCCATGTACTGCACAATTGGGTCGGCAGCAATCCGAATTTCTTCCGGCTCTACGTAGAAATGCTTCACTTTTGAGTCAGCTACTTTAGTTTGACCCATAATTGCTTCTCGAGATTTCAACACCGTGGTTGGGGTAATGTTATTATCGGTATTGTACTCCATCTGAATAGCTCGCCGACGATTAGTTTCGTCGATAGCTTTCTGCATGGAGCCGGTAATGGTATCGGCATACATAATTACCTTTCCATTCGCATTCCGGGCAGCACGGCCAATAGTTTGGATAAGGGATCGGATGTCGCGCAGGAACCCTTCTTTATCGGCATCCATAATAGCTACCAGCGACACTTCGGGTAAGTCGAGCCCTTCGCGGAGGAGGTTAACCCCAACCAGCACATCGAAGTTGCCCAGTCGTAAATCGCGTAGGATTTCAACCCTGTCCAGGGTCTTTACTTCGGAGTGGATATAGCGGGTTTTAATACCGACGCGGTCCAGATACTTTGTCAGTTCTTCGGCCATCCGTTTCGTGAGGGTCGTTACCAGAACACGCTCGCCTTGTTTGATTCGGCTGTCGATGGATTCGAGCAGATCGTCGATCTGATTCAGACTTGGGCGAACTTCAATTTCGGGATCGAGCAGGCCGGTTGGGCGGATAAGTTGTTCGACCACTACGCCTTCGCTCCGACGAAGTTCGTAGTCGGATGGCGTGGCGGATACGAAAATGGTTTGCCCCGATAGGTCCTCGAACTCCTGAAACGTCAACGGACGGTTATCCATGGCCGACGGAAGCCGGAAACCGTAATCGACCAAGGCAGTTTTGCGGGAACGGTCGCCCCCCCACATGGCCCGAATTTGTGGAATGGTCACGTGGCTTTCGTCGATCACGAGCAGATAATCGTCCGGGAAATAATCGAGCAGACAGAACGGGCGCTGGCCAGGCTTGCGGTGGTCGAAGTAGCGCGAGTAGTTTTCAATACCGGAGCAGTAACCGAGTTCGCGCATCATTTCCAGATCGAATTCGGTTCGTTCCCGAATTCGGGTGGCTTCCTGCTCGCGAAACTCCGATTCAAAATAGCGAATCTGTGCAACCAGATCGTCCTGTATTTCATGAATAGCCCCTTTCAGCGTATCGCCACTGGTTACAAACAGATTTGCCGGAAAAATGGTCACCATGCTTTCCGAAGAAAGTTTTTTTCCCGTCGATGGATCAATTCGCTGAATTGTTTCGATCTCATCACCGAAGAAAATAACCCGATAGGCAAAGTCGGCGTAGGCTACATAGAGGTCGACCGTGTCACCTTTGACGCGGAAATTACCCCGTTGAAATTCGGCTTCAGTTCGGCTGTACAGAATACTAACCAACTGATGTAAAAATTGATTGCGACTCATCCGCTCACCAACCCCAATCCGAACTACGTTGTTTTTGAATTCCTCGGGGTTTCCCATGCCGTAAATGCAGGATACCGATGCCACCACAATCACATCGCGCCGACCGCTCATCAGGGCCGACGTAGCCGCCAGGCGAAGCTTATCGATCTCCTCATTGATGGCTAAGTCTTTCTCGATGTATGTGTTGGTCGTGGCTATGTACGCTTCGGGCTGATAATAGTCGTAATAGGAGATAAAGTATTCGACCGCATTTTCAGGGAAAAACTGCTTGAATTCGCCGTAAAGCTGAGCCGCCAGCGTCTTATTATGGCTTAGGACGAGGGTTGGGCGATTGGTTTGGGCAATGACATTGGCGATACTAAAAGTCTTACCTGACCCCGTGACCCCAAGCAATACCTGAGAGGGTTCACCCTCGTTGATGCCCTTGATAAGTTGATGAATCGCCTTTGGCTGATCGCCGGTAGGCTGAAATTCTGAGGTTAATTTAAAGCTCATCAGCGTCGTTTAGAATCTGGCTAATTTACGAAGATCTGGTTCTTTTTCCAAGGAGAGTTTGAAAACAAACTCGGTTTTGGAAGGCTGATACGTCAGTCTACAGTCAACCCAAGCCGGGGTAATTAGTTGTTAAAAATTTTCGGCTTGGTCAATTGTTCATTGAAGAGCTATATTGCCACCAAACTTAGTACGATTAATTGATGGGAAGCAATTACGATGATGCCGAATCGATACCATATATAAGAAGTCAGCCAGTTTGGGTATTCTGCCTATTATCCTTCTTTTCGTTTGGCATCTATACTATTTATTGGTTTTATAAAAACTGGGCCTTTTTCAGGGATGTATACGAGTGGGATATTTATCCGTTCTGGCGGGCTATATTCAGTATTTTCTTCGTTCATAGTTTATTAGAGCACATCAATGATCTGGCTGTTGAAAAGGGGCATCCAGGTATTAGCAGCAATGGGTATGCAAGTGGTTTTGTCGTGCTGGCTATCGTACAACGATTCGTGGACAGAGTTTTGCCTGATGCGCTGGCGCTGACAGCGTTATGTATTCCGCCTTTCCTTTTTTTGATCCCGACCGTAAAACAACTGAATTATATCTATGAAAAGGCCTATCCGAATGACCATCGGCCTGCATTGGGTCCTGGTGAATTTATAATTCTGATCCTGGGAGGAATAATCATGTCATTAGCCATTACTGGTCTTTTGATGGGAGATCAATTGTAACTCTGGAAGCTTATAAGAACACGATAACTGTATTTATGGAAGCGCTTTCTCCCGAAACCATTCACCTTTCATCTGACGAAGCAGTAATTATTCGACTGTTGGATTCAAGCGATGCTCCTAAACTAACCGCCTATTTTAAAGGCTTATCGGACCAGACCCAAAGCTATTTTGCGCCCCATTCATTCGTTGCAGAAACGGTACAACACATCTGTATGAATCTGAATCCGGCCGAAATTGTCCGGTTCGTTGCGACCTCGGCCGACGATCACCAGACCATTATTGCCTATGTGCTGCTGTTGTCGGGAGCAACACCGTCGGATGCTGCTCGTTTTCAGACATTAGGAATGCCAATTAGTGCTGAAACGGATTATTCGATAGCGCCCTCCATTGCCGATGCGTACCAGAGCCGGGGCTTGGGGAATCATCTGATGAAAAAGGCCCTGGCAATAGCCAGAGCCATGAAGAAACAACGGATTATTCTGTGGGGTGGGGTACAGGCCCGAAATGACCGCGCCCATCGGTATTATCAGAAACATGGGTTTGTCGAGGTCGGGCAGTTCGAGAACGATGTCCTGAACTACGACATGTGCCTGATGCTATGAATAACTAAAGAATGGGTAATGGATAATTCTTGGCCGTTAGATTATTGTGCATTTTTCATTATTCATTCTTTAGTTATTCAATCGGGTGAAGCCACCATCCAGCGGATAGTCGCAACCCGTTATGAAACCAGCTTCGTCGGAGCAGAGGTAAAGCGCCAGGGCACCAACTTCTTCCGGTTCGGCCATACGGCCAATGGGCTGGGTTTTTGAGAGTTTTTCGAACATTTCAGCTTCCCGACCCGGATACGTCCGTGCTATGAAACCATCCACAAATGGCGTATGGACACGGGCCGGCGAAATGCAATTGCATCGGATATTGTCTTTCAGATAATCCTTCGCAACCGACAGCGTCATAGTCAAAACGGCTCCTTTACTCATTGAGTAAGCAAAACGGTCGGGAATGCCGAGGGTCGCGGCTATCGATGCCATGTTGAGCACGACCCCACCACCATTTTTCTTCATGTGCGGGATAGTGGCAAACAAGCAGTTATAAACACCTTTGGCATTGATCCGAAAAATTCGGTCGAAGTCGGCTTCGGTTGTGGTCTCAACGGTGCCGATGTGCGATACGCCCGCATTATTCACCAGAATGTGAATCGGCCCCCGTTCGGCAATCTGATTAATAGTCTCTACCGTTTGCGATTGATTCGAAACATCTACCGCATGGCTGGTTGCCAGCCCACCTATTTGACGAATTTCGGTCGCTGCCTGTTCGGCCTGATCGGCGTTTAGGTCGAGGATGTGTACCGAGGCACCTGCCTGAGCGAACGTCTTCGAAATAGCCAGTCCGATACCACTGGCTCCCCCCGTGATGAGGGCAGTTTTGTTTTTGAGTGAGAACATAGGTTAAAGAGTGAATGAGTGAAAGAGCGAAAGAGTAGCTGACGCGAACATCTTCTGGTAGGTCCGCTCTTTCACTCATTCGCTCTTTCGCTCTTTAATTAAAGTGAAACGCCCCGCTTCCAGGGAATGAAATCATCTTGGCCCAGGCGCTCGGCCTGCGTCGTTTCTTCACCCGATGCGAGCCGGACAATGTATTCCAGCATGGCATCGGCATTTTGGCCAATGGTTTGCTCCCCATCGATGATAGGGCCACTGTCGAAATCGATCACGTCGGGCATCCGGTTTTTAAGGACGGTATTGGTCGAAACCTTCACAACTGGGCAGACTGGATTGCCCGTTGGAGTTCCGAGGCCGGTGGTAAAGACAATGACATTCGTACCCGAACCGGCCATACCCGTGGTGGCTTCTACATCGTTACCGGGTGTACAAAGCAGATTCAGGCCGGGTTTAGTAGCTGGTTCGGCATAGTCGAGTACATCGGCAACGGGGGACGTACCGCCTTTTTTAGCGGCTCCAGCCGATTTGATCGCGTCGGTAATGAGGCCGTCTTTGATGTTGCCCGGCGACGGATTCATATCGAAGCCGGAACCTGCCGCTTCAGCCTGAGCCGAGTAGGTACTCATCAGGTCGATGAACTTCTGGGCTTTGGTCGTATCGTCGGTACGGTTAATAAGTTCCTGTTCAACACCGTTCAGTTCAGGAAATTCGGCCAGTACGGTTTTTCCACCCAGGGTCACTACAATATCGGATAGTTGCCCCAGTGCTGGATTGGCCGAGATGCCTGAAAAACCATCTGAACCACCACATTTCAGACCTACAGTCAATTTGCTCAACGGAGCGGGTTTTCGGTCAATCTTGTTGACTTCGACCAGCCCCAGGAAAGTTTCTTTAATGGCCTGCGACATCAACGCGTATTCGGTACCAGCCTGTTGTTCGAACAGGAGAAGGGGTTTGTCGAACTTCGGATTCTGCCGTTTTATTTCCGCCGAAATCATGTCGACCTGTAGGTGCTGACAACCCAGGCTCAGGACGGTTGCTCCGGCTACGTTCGGGTTATTGATGAATCCGGCCAGTAACGAGCATAGATAGCCCGAATCCTGGCGTGTGCCTCCACAACCCATTTCATGGGTCAGAAATTTGATGCCATCGACGTTTTTGAACGGCCGCTTGGGCGCTTGTTCATGCGCATAAACCGGCTCAACGAAGGGTTGCATCTTTTTCACAACATCCAGTTCGCCAGCTTTGTACAGACTGATCAGCTCATGCACCTGCTCCCGATAGATTTCGGGCTGAGCATACCCTAATTCGCGTTCAAAGGCATCTTTCAGAATCAGAACATTACGATTTTCGCAAAATACCAGTGGCACGACGAGCCAATAATTGCGCGTACCCACGCTACCATCAGCCCGATGATACCCCATAAACGTACGACCCTGCCAGTGCGACACATCGGGTGGTTGCCACGAATAAGGTTGTTTTTTGTCGAGACCGTACCGATCGGCATCGTGCTTCAAATTGAAGGTTGTAATGGGTTCTCCCCGTCGGATGGGCTGAGTAGCTTTGCCAACCAGTACGCCGTACATCGTAATCGGGTCGCCAGGTTGACGGTCCTCCGTCACAAATTTGTGTTTAGCCCCAACGGCGTAGGGTAACTCATAGGTATCGTTTTCAAACTCGATATGTTCACCAGCTGATAGGTTGCGAAGCGCAACGATAACATTATCGGCAGGATGAACTTTTAACACTCGGGCAGCCATTGAGCAATATGATTTTGAATTAACTGTCAGGAGAAGTCGTCAAGTGTGGTCAAGAATTGTCAAGGCTAGTAAGGTAACAACTCTTAACTATTTTTGACAATCCCTGACCATATTTGACGACTCCTGTCAATTTCTGACCATTTTAATAAAGAGACGTATTGGGCCGAAATATACCACCTCTGAAAAAACTTTGTTCTATGCTGTTGCGAATATGAATACCAATGTTGAGTTTGGTCAAAGAATTCCTGACTCTTTCCTATGCCCAAACTTTCGCCCGACAACCAGACTGGCTTTCTGGCTGGCCGACTTATGTCTATGGACGCTTATCGAGGTTTTGTAATGACCTTGATGGCGGCTGAAATTTTGAAGTTTCATCACCTTCACGAATCGTTTCCCGACAGTGCATTCTGGGGGTTTCTGACTTTTCATCAAAGCCATGTCGCGTGGGCAGGCTGCTCCCTGCACGACATGATTCAGCCCTCGTTTTCGTTTCTGGTAGGTGTGGCACTGCCTTATTCTATCGCCAGCCGTGTCAAACAGGGAGAATCGTTTGGGCTTCAGTTTGGTCATGCGCTTCGGCGGTCGCTGATATTGATTTTATTGGGTATTTTTCTGCGATCTACGCATGCTGACCAGACCTATTTTACGTTTGAAGATACGTTGACGCAGATTGGACTTGGGTATCCTTTTTTGTTTTTGCTTGGGTATACGACGCCCCGAACGAGCTGGATCGCTTTTGGTGCAATTTTAGTTGGCTATTGGCTGGCGTTTATTTTATACCCGGCCCCGGCAGCTATACCCGGCACCTCCATGCCGGGCGCATTTTTTGATTATACTGCCGTTGGTGTTTCTGCCGATTGGCCGGAGCATTACACTGGATTAATGGCCCATTTCAACAAGAATAGTAACCTCGCCTGGGCTTTCGATACCTGGTTTTTAAATTTATTTCCACGAGAAAAGCCCTTTCTGTTTAACGGTGGAGGGTATGCTACACTCAGTTTTATTCCAACCCTTGGCACTATGTTGCTAGGGCTACAGGCTGGTCGCTGGCTACGATCTGATCTGACGCAACGCGACACGTTGAAACGTTTGGCGATCGCTGGCGTCATAAGCCTTGTGGCTGGATTGCTGTTGCAATGGGCCGGTGTTTGCCCAATTGTCAAGCGAATCTGGACACCAGCCTGGGTGCTGTTCAGCGGAGGGCTATGTTTTTGGTTTCTAGCCGCTTTTTATGGCGTTATTGATGTGGCTGGCTGGCGTAAATGGGCTTTTCCATTGGTCGTTGTCGGGATGAACTCCATTGCGATCTATTGCCTGGTGGAATTGATCAGCCACTTCATTGTCAATTCGTTATATATCCACCTGGGGCATCGGCTATTTCAGGTGTTTGGCGAACCGTATGAACAATTGCTCGTCGGGCTGGCTACGCTCGGTATCTTTTACCTAATTCTCCGGTGGATGTACCATCGAAAATTATTTATCCGTATCTGAAAAAGGTTACGGTACTCATAACTTGTTATCTATGCTTACTGCCAACATCCTGAACCTTTTCGATCAAACGATTTTCTACGGTACGATTTCTTTTGAGCATAATCGCATCAATGAAATTCATAAGCTGGGTCCTGAGCGTCCGGGCGAACCCTATGTATTGCCTGGTTTTGTAGATGCGCACGTACATGTGGAGAGTTCATTGCTGACTCCCCCTCAGTTTGCCCGGCTGGCGGTTGTGCACGGTACTGTGGCTACGGTTTCTGATCCACACGAAATTGGTAATGTGCTGGGTGTGGCAGGCGTTCATTATATGATTGAAGAAGCCCGACGTGTACCCTTCAAATTCATGTTCGGGTCTCCGTCCTGTGTTCCGGCAACTACCTTTGAGACAGCCGGAGCTACCATAGGCGTTAAGGATGTTCGCAACCTGCTGGCTATGAAGGAAATCGGCTATTTGGCCGAAATGATGAATTTCCCGGGCGTACTACATCAGGACCCGGAGGTGATGACCAAAATTGCGCTGGCGCAGGCGTTCAACAAGCCAGTGGATGGTCATGCACCGGGTTTGATGGGCGATGATGCGCAGCGATACATGGATGCTGGTATCAGTACTGACCACGAATGCTTTACATACGAAGAGGGATTGGATAAGGCCAGGCATGGAATGCATATTCTGATTCGGGAGGGGAGCGCGGCTCGAAACTTTGATGCACTAATTCCATTGCTGGCTCAGTTTCCGGAACAGATTATGTTTTGCTCCGACGATAAGCACCCGGATACACTGGCCGAAGGCCACATCAATCAGCTTGTGGTGCGGGCGTTGGCCAAAGGGCATTCAATCTGGAATGTGCTGCGCGCTGCTTGTCTGAATCCGGTATTGCACTATCGCCTACCTGTCGGCTTACTACGCGAGGGCGATCCGGCTGATTATATTGTTGTGGAGAATTTGCAAACATTTCAGGTAACGCAAACTGTCATCAATGGCGCAACTGTAGCCGAAAATGGTCAGTCGAAAATTGAGGATTTACGGAGTGAGCACGTCAATCAATTCAACTGTTCGTCCAAAAAAGCAGACGATTTTACGGTGAGATCTGACGAGCCTGGAAGGGAGATACGTGTGATCGAAGCACTCGATGGTCAGTTAATTACCAATGAGCTTCATTTGAGGCCTAAAATAAAGGATGGACAAATTGTATCTGATGTAGAGCGCGATATTTTAAAGCTGGTGGTCGTCAATCGATATCAGGATGCTCCTCCTGCTGTGGCCTTCATAAAGAATTTTGGACTGAAAGAAGGAGCCATCGCTTCATCGGTGGGGCACGACTCGCATAATATTACGGCCGTTGGTTGCGACGACGAGAGTATTTGTCAGGCAATTAATCTGGTTATTGAGGCAAAGGGTGGGTTGTCGGCGGTCAGTAACAGGCAGGCTTCGGATAATACAAAGGGAAACGAACTACTTCTGGCTTTACCCGTGGCAGGACTGATGACGGATACAGACGGGTATACTGTTGCTGACCAATACAAGCATTTAGATCAGTTTGCCAAACAGGAATTGGGAAGTACGCTCACCGCCCCGTTTATGACTTTGTCGTTTATGGCACTCTTAGTTATTCCGAATTTAAAATTGAGTGATAAAGGGTTGTTTGATGGAAAAAAGTTCTCTTTTGTGTCACTAGAAACTGAAAATCGGAGATTATAAAATTTTTTTCGAAGTATTTTTTTAATTCTATTTTTTATGGGTAAGTTTACACACCTCAAGGCTATTCCTAACCTTTACTCCCTCTATCATGGCCCGCTCTCGTACCCAAAATGGCCCCGACGACGAAACCTTATGGAATCTGTTTCGCGGTGGCGATGAAACTGCGTTTGCCCGACTATATCAAAATTATGTTCAAACCCTCTACCACTATTGCGTCCATTTTGCCACCGACCGGGCGTTAATTAAAGATTGCATCCACGACCTGTTTGTCGAACTCTGGAAGCATCGCACCACCATCGGCCCAACCACTTCAGTACGGTTCTATCTGATGGCCTCTATTAAGCGTAAATTAGTTCGCCACCTGACCGCCGAACAAAAATTAGTTAGTCAGGATGACATGGTAAACGGCCGGCGTGTAGGCGATACGCTCCCCGGTTCTGACCCCTCCTACGAAAACTTGCTGATCAATCACGAAGAAGATATGTTTATCAATGACTGCCTGCATCAGGCACTCGAAAAACTTCCTCGTCGTCAGCGCGAAGCCGTTCATCTCCGGTATTTTCAGAATATGAGCAACGAAGAAATTTCGGCGCTTATGCAAATCAATATCCAGTCTGTTTATAATTTGATCTTTGGTGCCATGAGCAACCTCAAGCGGTATGTGACGCTTGAAAATGTGTCGCTCTGACGCTGACTATTCCCAAACTCCTTTTCTGACCCCGATAACCGAAACCCGGTTATCGGGGTTTATTTTTTAGAAAGGTCAAGAGGGGTCAGGTATAGTCAAGAGTAGCCAAGTATTGTTGTCACAATCAATTTCTGGCCATACTGACCATGCCTGACTATTCTTGACTATACCTGACCACACTTGACCTGCATAAGCTATTGGTGGTACCTTCGTTAAATGAATACAGACTCAACTCCTTTACCCGAGCGGGTGCGCCCGCATACACTCGACGATGTAATTGGCCAGCGAAAATTGATTGGTTCTACGGGTGCTTTGCGCCGGGCAGTTAATGCCGGTCGGTTGCCGTCCATGATTTTGTGGGGCCCTCCGGGAGTCGGTAAAACAACGCTGGCGTTACTACTGGCCGAAGCGGTTAAACGGCCATTTGTGGCGCTGAGTGCTATTAATTCAGGCGTTAAGGAAATCCGCGATGTGCTGAGTCGGCCCAGTGGGATGTTTCCGCCCGTGGTGTTTATCGACGAAATTCATCGGTTCAACAAAAGTCAGCAGGATGCCCTGCTGGGGGCTGTCGAGAAAGGGCAGATTACGCTCATCGGGGCTACTACCGAAAATCCGTCGTTTGAAGTCAATAGTGCGTTATTGTCGCGTTGTCAGGTGTATATTCTGGAAGCACTCAGCCGCGACGAACTGATTCAGGTCGTAGATCGGGCGATTGCGCAGGATGCTTTTCTTCAATCGAAGACGATTCAGGTTGAGTCGTATGATGCGTTGCTGCGCCTGTCGGGTGGCGATGGACGTAAACTATTGAACTTATTGGAACTGGTCGCTTCCGCGCACGTATCGTCGGAGCCGTTACTAATTACGGATGAGGGCGTAACGACAGTAGCCCAACAGAACATCGCCCGGTACGATAAATCGGGCGAGCAACACTACGATATTATTTCGGCTTTTATCAAATCGTTACGGGGCTCCGATCCCAATGCGGCTTTGTACTGGATGGCGCGGATGATTGTGGCTGGTGAAGATCCGGTTTTTATTGCCCGACGGATGCTGATTCTGGCATCGGAAGATATTGGCAATGCCAACCCAACAGCGATGATCATGGCTTCTGAAGCGGTACAGGCCATTCGCGCTATTGGGATGCCCGAAGGACGAATCATTCTGTCACAAGTAGCGGTTTATCTGGCCACGTCGCCTAAGAGTAATACCAGTTATGTGGCTATCGATGATGCCATTGCGCTGGCCGAACAGACGGCCCATTTGCCGGTGCCACTACACCTACGCAATGCCCCTACGAAACTGATGAAGCAGATTGGCTATGGCAAAGAATACGAGTATGCCCACTCGTACGAAGGGAATTTTGTGCAGTTGAACTTTCTGCCCGATGAATTAAAAGGCCGTAAACTATACGAACCGGGTCAGAATGCCCGCGAAGCCGAAATCCGCCGGAGTTTGCAGAAATGGTGGGGAGAGTGGTACGGGTATTAACGTTATGCCTGTTTAGGAATAACAAAGCCCATGAACATCAATTTCATGGGCTTTCGTCTTTAGTAAGCTGGTATACTGTCTACTTCTTTCTAGGGGGTGTTGCTGCTTTAGGAGTTGTTGGAGCCGGAGCGTTAGCCGGTTTGTCCGTGTTTTGCCCCGGGGTAATGCCCATTTTTTTGAGAACCAGATCGGTGATATTCAGTTCTTCGGCGGCATAGAGTACATTCGAATTAGACGTTGCATTGATGATATAATGATAGCCGTTCTGCAGGGCGACTGTGTCGATGGCCTGCTGAATTTTTGTCAGAATGGGTTTCATCAACTGGCCATATTTAGCTTGCAGGGACTCCTGGGCCGTTTGGCTAAACTGCTGAATTCGGGTTTGGAGCGTTTGTAATTCCGTTTCCCGATCTTTTCGGATCACGTCGGTCATCTGCGCGGCACCCGACTGATAGGCTGAATATTTAGTCTGGAGTTCGGTTTGCATGCGCTTCAGTTCGTTTTCTGCCTGCGTTTGCTGGATGTTCAATTGGTTGGTTACTTCTTTCGCTTCCGGCGATTGAGTGACTATATAGTCAATACGGGTAAAACCAACTTTTAACGATTGGGCCTGCGCAGTTAACCCGATTAAAAAGAAGAGGCTAACAAGCGTTTGAGCAAGAGTTGTTTTGGAGTTAATCATAGAAGGTGTTTCGTACAAGTAAACTGTTTTTTGGTGAGCTTATAACCAGGCCAGGCTTACCAACGAACCTGGCCATCGCCCACAACGATCCATTTTTCGGTAACTAATTTCTCCAGGGCGAATGGGCCACGAGCGTGAAGTTTTTGCGTTGAGATGCCTATTTCGGCTCCTAATCCAAAAACACCACCATCCGTAAATCGGGTAGAGGCATTGGCATATACCGCAGCCGCATCTACTTCACGCAGAAACTGGTCGATCAACGGTTGGTTCTGCGATAGAATAGCTTCCGAATGCCGCGAGGAGTAAGCCTGAATATGCGAGAGCGCTTCGTCCAGACCATTCACCACCTTGACCGCGCATTTATAGTCCAGAAACTCACGGCCGAAATCTTCGGATTGGGCATGCTGTAAGTTCGTATAGCCTGCTTTCTCGAAAATGGCGTAGGCCGTTTCATCAGCAAATACTTCAACGTTCCATTTGTTGAAATCGTCTGTTAGCATTGGCAGGAAACGCTCAGCAATTTGCTCATCGACCAGCACACAATCGAGCGAGTTACAGACCGACGGGCGCGAAACGCGGGCATTTACCACAATGGCCACCGCTTTATCGAGATCGGCCGTTGCTTCGACGTAGGCATGGCAAACGCCAGCGCCCGTTTCGATAGTAGGAACTAGTGAATTTTTTCGAACAAACTGAATCAGCGAATCCGACCCACGCGGAATGATGATGTCGACATATCGAGTGGCAGTAAGCAATTCATTCACAACAGCCCGATCAGGGGGAAGAAGAGTTACGGCTGCTTTCGGTACATTGAATTCCACCAACACACCCTGAATCAGACCGACCAGGTAGCGGTTCGAGAAGTCAGCTTCTTTGCCCCCTTTCAGCACACAGGCATTGCCCGAGCGCAGGCATAACGACGCCACATCGACCGTTACGTTCGGCCGGGCTTCGTAAATAACCCCGACGACCCCAAGAGGTACAGCAATCTTTTTCAATTGCAAGCCCTGCTCGATGGTACGCTCCAGAATAACTTCGCCAGCCGGGTCGGGTAGCACGGCTACTTCCCGCAGGCTTTTAGAAAGATCAGCTATCCGGGCTTCGGTCAGTTTCAGCCGGTCATATTTCGGGTCAGTAGCCGACATGCGATCGAGATCTTTCTGGTTCTCAGCAACGATATCAGCCGTATGCGCTGCCAGCACATCTGCCAGCCGGTTGAGCAGGGCAGTTTTCTGATCAGGACTCAATCGCCGAACGGCGGCTGCGGCTTGTTGGGCCGACTGGAGTAAAGGGGTAATTGGTGTCATTTGTGAAAAAGGAGTAAAGGGAGGAATGGACGAAAGAGAGAGTGGCCCTTTCCTTCTTTTTACAAAAGTACAATATCATTGGCATTCGCCACTTCAACATTTTGCTGATTAAGCTGTTGCGCTAACGTTTCGGATGAAATTCGGGTTCGGGCTACGGCTATTGTTTCCTGTGTTTCGTCCAAAATCTCGACCATTTCACCCGTGGCAAATTCGCTGAGAATAGACCGGACACCTACGGCCAGCAGACTCCGTCGTTGTTTGAGCGCCCGAACGGCCCCCGCATCGACCTGAATTTGCCCCACGGCCAGACTTCCACTGCCCAGCCAGCGGTTCCGGGCCGAAAGAGTATTAGCCTGTGGCACGAATTCCGTTCCGGTTTCGCCCCGTAAGGCTTTCCCCATACTGTCGGGTTCGTTCATGCCAAAAATTACGACCCGAATACCCATGCGGGTGGCTAGTTTGGCAAAGGTCAGTTTAGAAGCCATACCACCCAATCCCAACGAAGACTTATCCGTTCTGACAACGCCGAATACCTGCTCATCGAAAGTAGTCACTTTGGGAATAATCTGCCCGTCCTTATCTAGCAACCCACCGACTGACGTGCAAAGCATCAGCACTTTAGCACCGAAACCTACGGCAATCAGGGTCGCCAATTCGTCATTGTCCGAAAATTTCAATTCGCGATTGCTCACTACGTCGTTTTCGTTGGCAATGGGAATCAGGTCATTGGCCCACAGTTCTTCATAAGTTTGTTTTAACTGAAGGAACTGGTCGCGATTGGCGAAGTGGTGGCGCTCGCAAAGGCTTTGAGCAATAGAAATGCCGTAGATCGCGAAAAAGCGAGAGTATTGGTTGAGCAATAGTAAATTACCTACGGCAGCCGCAGCTTTTCGCTGGATAATATCACCCTTATAATCGCGGATCAATGCTTTGCCAGCACCTACGGCTCCCGACGATACCAGTACAATCCGATAATGTGGGTGTAGAGCAGCGACCTGCCGGGCAATGTCGACCATAACAGGTTCGTTGGGTTCGCCGGTCGGTTTGGTAATGGAGGCAGTACCGAATTTAAGGACAAGAACGGGTTTCGACATGCGGCAAAGATAGGTGGTTTTCGGTATACCGAATAGCTCACACCTTCTGAGGTACCTGGTCAGTAAACTTGACTTTATTGCGAAGGGCCATTTTCAGTTGCCGCAGGTAGTCAGCTTTGGGAATTTCGATAGCTCCATACCGACGGACGTTATCGTTAATGAACTGGGTATCCAGCAGGGTGAACTTCTGCTGCCGAAGAATCTGGATTAAGTGGTGAAACGCCACTTTAGAGGCATTACTGACGGCCGAAAACATCGACTCGCCGAAAAAAGCAGAGCCCAGCGCCACACCATATAAGCCACCCACTAACCGATTGTCGATATACGTTTCCACACTGTGCGCCAACCCCATATGATGCAGCTCGGTATAGGCATCAATGATTTCATCGGATATCCAGACGCTATCTTCTTCGGAGCGGGGTTTTGAACAGCCTCGCATCACTTCCCTAAAGGCAGTATTCAGCCGAATCTCAAACTGGTTGCGGTTCAGAACCGGCCGGAGTGATTTGGCGGGTTTGTAGGTATAAATGGGAATGATAGCACGCGGATCGGGAGCGTACCAGTAAAGCGTACCGTCGGCATCGGCCATGGGGAAAATGCCATTTATGTACCCATAAATCAGGTCGTCGGCGGTGAGCTTATCCATGAAAGTGGTGGATGTGTATGCTGACAAAGATAAAAAAAATGACCAAAAATTGACAGGCGTTTTATGGCTTTTACAGTGAATGCAGGGGCTGGTGACTTTCGTTGAGTAAGTCGCTAATCAGTAACGCTTTGTTGGTAAAGTTACCTGATCACCCTGCCGAACCCGATAAAACGAACTCAATTGACTCCTGATGAAAACTCTAAAAATTACCTGCTTAACTTGTTTGCTCAGTCTGCTTCTGACGTTCTATGATTCCACTCTGGCACAAGATGCTAAATTTGGGATTTTTGATGGACAAACCGATATTGGCGCAGTGCTGAAGCCCGGTTCGGGTAGCTATAATTCCAAAGCGCATCAGTATGAACTGTCGGGCTCAGGGGCTAATGTTTGGGCCGACCATGATGAATTTCATTACGCATGGAAGCGGATGAAGGGGGATTTCCTGCTTTATACAAGAGCATCGCTGTTGGGCAAGGCAGGAGATCCACATCGGAAAGTGGGCTGGATGGTTCGGAGCAGCCTGGACGGCAAATCGGCGCATGTGAATGTATGTACGCATGGCGATGGCAGCACATCGTTACAGTTCAGACGCACGACCGGCGCAACAACCGAAGAAATTCGTACAAAGCTGGCGGGTGCCGATGTGATCCAGCTCGAACGGAAGGGTAATACCTACACCATGCGGGCTGCCAAATTCGGGGAACCTTTTGTGACGGAGCAAGTTGCTGATCTTGCCTTGGGCGAGGAAGTATACGTTGGTCTGTTTGTTTGCGCGCACAATAAAGACGGGCTGGAACGGGGTACATTTCGGGATGTGCGTATCAGTGTACCGGCACACGACAAGCTGGTTCCGTATCGGGAGTATCTGGCTAGTAATCTTGAAATTCTCGACGTGGCTACTGGGGATCGGCGGGTTGTTTTCAATGTGCCGGGATCGATTCAGGCACCAAACTGGACGCCCGATGGCAAAACACTCTTGTATAATGGCGATGGGTCGATTTATACCTTCGATCTGGCAAAAGGTCAGCCCTCTGTGCTGAATACGGGAGCGGTCAAAAATAACAACAACGATCACGTACTCTCGATGGATGGGAAAATGCTGGGCCTCAGTAGCGGTGTAAAAGAACTGGGTGGCTCGATCGTTTATACCGTTCCGGTAACGGGTGGAGAGCCGAAGCAGATTACACCGAAAGGGCCGTCGTACCTGCATGGCTGGTCGCCCGATAAGAAAACGCTGGTGTTTACCGGTTCCCGAAACAACGAGTTTGATATTTACAGTGTACCGTCGGATGGAGGGCCTGAAGTTCGCTTAACCGATGCGAAAGGGTTGGACGATGGCCCGGAATTTACGCCCGATGGCAAGTGGATTTATTTCAACTCCGACCGAACCGGCACCATGCAAATCTGGCGTATGAAATCGGATGGCAGCGCTCAGGAAGCCGTTACCCATGGCGATTATCATGATTGGTTTCCACACATCTCGCCCGATGGCAAATGGATCATTTTCCTGTCATTTTTGAAAGAGGAAGTTAAGTCCAATGAGCATCCGTTTTATAAGCACGTTTACCTGCGCCTGTTGCCTATTTCGGGAGTTGGAGAGCCCAAAGTAATTGCGTACATCTACGGAGGACAGGGAACGATCAACACCCCTTCGTGGTCGCCGGATAGCAAGCGAGTCGCCTTTATCAGTAATACGGCTGCCAATAGTGTTAGTCCGATTGAAAAATAGGAGAAAACGACCTTTTTCTGTGGTTCTACCGGATTTGTGTCGATTTGACATGAAATATTTTGAAGAATTCGCAACTTTGGTTGTTAAACTTGATCCCCTCTGCCAATGAATGTTTCTGTACGCTGGGAAGGTGTTTATCCCGCACTCCTAACTCCCTTTACGGCTGATGACCAGCTTGATTTGCCACTCTTCGAGAAAAACCTGCGGGCACAGCTCGATGCAGGTGTACATGGTTTTATCATTGGTGGTTCGCTGGGCGAAGCCAGTACATTGCTTAACGAGGAGAAAATTGAGCTGCTGACATCGGCTCTGGCCGTAAGCGCCGGAAACGTACCGGTGCTGGTCAACATTGCCGAGCAGGCAACCAAACAGGCTATTGCTCGTGCGCATGAAGCTGAAAACGGTGGCGCCGACGGTCTGATGCTACTGCCTCCAATGCGCTATCCTGCCGATTCCCGCGAGACAGTCACGTTCTTCAAAGCGATTGCTCAGGAAACGTCACTGCCCATCATGATCTACAACAATCCGTACGATTACAAGATCATGACCACAGTGGCTATGTTTGAAGAACTGGCCGTATTACCCAACATTCAGGCCGTTAAAGAATCGACACGGGACCTGACCAATATTACCCGGATGCGTAATGCGTTTGGCGACCGCTACAAATTGCTGGGCGGGGTCGATACGCTGGCGCTGGAAGCGCTCCTGTTGGGTTGTGATGGTTGGGTAGGCGGTCTGGTCGATGCGTTCCCACAGGAAACGGTGGCCATTTATGAATTGGCCAAAGCAGGACAAATCACCGAAGCCCTCGACATTTACCGTTGGTTTATGCCCCTGCTCGAACTGGATATTCACCCCAAGCTGGTTCAGTACATCAAACTGGCCGCTACGGCCACAGGCATAGGTTCCGAATACGTTCGCGCTCCCCGACTGCCGCTCATAGGTGCCGAACGCGAGCAAGTTCAGGAGGTTATACAAAAGGCTTTGGCAAACAGACCAATTATTAATGTTGAATGATAGAATTGTTGAATGATTGAAAGGGTAACGCGACTTTATTCAATCATTCAACAATTCTATCATTCAATCATTGTCTCCCCATGTCTGAATTTCATTTTTTCTGCATCGACGCACATACCTGCGGCAACCCGGTACGGGTCGTTACGGGGGGAAGTATTCCCTTTTTGCAGGGGGCAAATATGAGCGAAAAACGGCAGCACTTTCTGCGCGAATACGACTGGATTCGGCAAGGGCTCATGTTCGAACCACGCGGCCACGATATGATGTCGGGAAGCATACTGTACCCGCCGTCTGATCCTGCCAATGACGTTGGCATCCTTTTTATTGAAACGTCGGGGTGTTTACCGATGTGTGGTCATGGGACGATTGGTACGGTCACCGTTGCCATCGAGCAAAACCTGATTACGCCTAAAACACCCGGTGTCCTGAATCTGGAAGTACCCGCTGGTCTGGTTCGGGCCGAGTACCGGCAGGAGGGTAAGAAAGTAACGTCGGTAAAGATTACTAACATTAAGTCGTACCTGGCGGCCGAACAGTTGACCGTCGAATGCCCGGATTTAGGAACGCTGACGGTCGATGTGGCCTATGGGGGTAACTTTTACGCCATTGTCGATGTACAGCCAAATTTTCCAGGTCTGGAGCATTACAAGGCTGAGCAACTGATCGGTTGGGCGCGGGTGATGCGCCAGCGAATGAATGAGCAGTACACCTTCGTGCACCCCGAAAATCCGACCATTAAAGGTCTAAGCCATATCCTCTGGACAGGCAAACCCTTACAGGAAACATCGACTGCCCGCAACGCCGTTTTTTACGGCGATAAAGCTATTGACCGGTCGCCCTGTGGTACGGGCACATCGGCGCGTATGGCACAATGGTATGCGAAGGGAAAGCTCAAACCCGGCGATACGTTTATTCATGAGAGTATCATTGGGTCGATTTTCAACGGACGTATCGAAGCTGAAACCGAACTGGCAGGCAACCCCGCCATTATCCCCAGCATCGAAGGCTGGGCCCGAATTCACGGATATAATCACCTGATCCTGGACGAAGATGATCCGTATGTGCATGGATTCCAGGTAATATGAAATGATTGAATGATAGAATTGTTGAATGATAGAATTAATAAGAATCAGCGACCTAACAATTCAATCATTCAATCACTCTATCATTCAATCATTGTAAAATGTCGCACGTTGGTGTAGTTGGAGGAGGAATTATTGGGTTATGCTCGGCTTATTATCTGCATAAGGCGGGGCATAAGGTAACGGTATTTGAGCAGGCGCATATTGCCAATGGCTGTTCATTCGGTAATGCCGGAATGATTGTGCCGAGTCATATTGTGCCGCTGGCGCAACCAGGTATGATTGCCAAAGGCTTACGCTGGATGCTGAAATCGACCAGCCCCTTTTATGTCAAACCCCGACTTGATGCTGATCTGTTGCGATGGGGATGGCTCTTTTATAAACATTCTACCCCCGAACATGTGGAGCGGTCAATTCCGGTTCTGCGCGACCTTAGTTTCCTGAGCAAACGGCTGTATCAGGATCTGGCTACCCGCGATGGACTAGCTTTCGGCTGGCAGGAACGAGGTTTGTTTATGCTCTACAAAACGTCGGCTGCCGAAAAGGAAATGGCCGAAGAAGCCGAAATCGCCAACCATGCCGGTGTCGAAGCACGACTTCTGAACAGCAACCAGGTGCAGGAACTGGAACCCCATGTACGGGTGACAGTACAGGGAGCTGTATATTATCCCGGCGATGCCCACCTGAATCCCAATGAACTGATGCTGGCTCTGGTGGAGTATCTACGGCAGGAAGGAGTTACTATTCTGGAAAATCATCCCGTTACAGGTTTTGGCACGTCGGGCTCCCGAGTGAGTACTATTCATGCGCGGGGTTCGTTCGATGTCGATGAAGTGGTGATTACCGGTGGGGCCTGGTCGCCAGGGATTGCTCAGCAGCTTGGTATAGAGTTACCGCTACAAGGTGGGAAAGGCTATAGTTTTATGCTCCCCGGTACGGTTAATGACATTCAGATACCAGCCATCATGCTGGAAGCGCGGGCCACCGCTACACCCATCGGCGGCAACCTGCGTTTTGCGGGTACGCTTGAAGTGGCCGGTACCGACTTGAGCGTGAATATGAACCGCGTTCGAGGAATTTCAGAGGCTATTAACCAGTATTATCCCGACATTCGGGTAGACATGCCGGTTGCCGATGCCGTTTGGCGTGGTCTGCGGCCTTGCTCTCCTGACGGATTACCGTACCTGGGCCGAACGAAGCGGTATGAGAATGTGGTACTGGCAACGGGGCATGGTATGATGGGCGTCAGTCTCGGACCGGCAACAGGGAAATTGGTGAGTGAACTAGTCAGTGGCTCCCCAACCAGCATGGATCTTACTGCCTTTAATCCAGATCGATTTGCCTAAAGCGTTACTCTATCTTCGAACCTATTTAGACTTTTTATAATAGTCTCAAAATGAGCGTTTTTGTCATGCTGACGAAGGGGGCATCTTAATGCGTCATCACTAAGATAAGTATACATTAGGCTGCTTCCTTCGTCAGCATGACAAAATGACTTTCGAGTAAGTTTAAACAGCTTCTACATAACCCTCTACACTTCATGCCCTCACTAAAACCTCTTTTTTTGTTAGTCATTGCCATTAACTTAGCCATCGGTTTATCGGAAGCTATTGGGCAACCGGCTTACCTGAAATCAATTAATCCGCAAACCAGTGATGTGCACCATCTGCTGACTCAGCACGAAGCCGATTACGGAAGTTTAAGTCGGTTTTACACTATAACGGGTTCGCCCGAACGGCGGGAGCGATTTCAGAAACTGCACAGTGAGTATCTAGACAAACTGCAGAAACTGGATTTCGACCGAATGACTACTGATAGTCGGGTCGATTACATCCTGTTTCGCCGGAATCTACAGCAGGAATTGTATAAACTGGCGCAGGAAGCCGAAGAGCGGGACAAAGTAAAGCCGTGGTTTCCCTTTGCTGATTCGATCTATGCCGTTGAAAAACTTCGTCGGCGGGGGCATGTCCTCAATGCACAGGCATTAGCGGCTAACCTGAATGCGCTGGGACCGCAGATTGTAGCGGCTAAAAAAGGGGTTGAGAAAGTTGAAAAGCTGGACCCTGCTCTCGTACGGCGGGCTGAATCGACCGCACAGGGATTACAGCAGGCACTGAAAAGTATTTATACATTTTACAATGCTTACGACCCCAATTTTACCTGGTGGATGGAAAAATCGTACCCGAAGGCCGATAGTCTGCTCAACGCGTATGTGAAATTTTTCCAGAAAAAAGCCAGGGAGGCTGCCCCCACTAAAGACGATGGTAGTGGCATAGCGGGCGTGGCTGTTGGGCGAACCGAATTGCTCCGTCAGCTACAGGTCGAAATGATTCCGTATTCGCCGGAAGAACTGATCGACATTGCGAATAAAGAATTTGCCTGGTGCGACCGTGAACTGCTCAAAGCATCGCGTGAAATGGGTTTTGGCGACAACTGGAAATCAGCCCAGGAGAAAGTCAAAAACACCTACGTTCCCATTGGCAGGCAGCCCGAAATGATTTTGGGGCTATACAATGAATCCATCGCTTTTCTCAAAAGCAAAGACCTGATTACGATTCCTCCGTTGGCCGAAGAAACCTGGCGCATGAACATGATGTCGCCCGAACGCCAGCGCGTGGCTCCTTTTTTCCTCGGCGGTGAACAATTGCTCATTTCCTACCCAACCAGTGATATGTCGCATCCCGATAAGCTGATGAGTATGCGCGGAAATAATCCCCATTTCTCCCGTGCTACGGTTCATCACGAACTCATCGCTGGTCATCACCTGCAAGGCTTTATGAACAATCGGTATAAAGTGTATCGGCAGTTTGATACGCCATTCTGGATAGAAGGCTGGGCGCTGTATTGGGAAATGGTCTTGTGGGATCAGGGATTTCCCCGATCGCCGGAAGACCGGATTGGGATGTTGTTCTGGCGGATGCACCGTTGTGCCCGGATTATTTTCTCACTCAATTACCACCTCGGTCAATGGTCACCTCAGCAGTGTATCGACTTTCTGGTGGATCGGGTAGGTCACGAAAGGGCCAATGCCGAAGGGGAAGTGCGTCGGTCGTTTGTCGGGGGCTATCCGCCATTGTATCAACT
Organism: Spirosoma gilvum; assembly: GCF_054776815.1. NCBI lineage: Bacteria > Pseudomonadati > Bacteroidota > Cytophagia > Cytophagales > Cytophagaceae > Spirosoma > Spirosoma gilvum. The sequence goes on from NZ_BAAHBH010000003.1 coordinate 422,465, forward strand.
GGCTTATATGACGGGGGCTTTCCAGTTCTGGGCGTTGAAAAAAGAACTGGTCGATAGCGGTAAAATGACCTATAAGCAGTACCACGACGCGGTTATGCAGCTCAATTCGATGCCAGTAGAAATGGTTCGGGCCATTCTTACTAACCAGAAATTAGATAAAGATTTTAAAACTAATTGGCGTTTCTACGCTGTTGACTCAGCAGCTAAATAATAAATTATTTACAGTATTCTATAGAATGGCTATCTTGAAGATTGAACCTGTTTAAACTTTTTAACTTCCGATATAATTGGGTCGATTTTTTGTCATTCCGACGGAGGAGGAATCTCAAGCTTAACAAATGAGCGACGCTGAGATTCCTCCTCCGTCGGAATGACAAAATTCTCCGTTTTGATCTTGATTTAGAGCTTTAGCCAATCTCTTGACGCACACTTATTTTATCCCTTTTTTATGATTGACTTAACAACGGTAATGCCTTCTTCTTCAGATTCGTTTCAGGGTATCAATCCAGCAACCGGTGAATTCCTGACGGGCTATTTTCAGGAAGCAACAGCTGCCGAAGTGGCACAGGCTTGCGAACGGGCTGCTGAAGCCTTTACGGAATACCGGAAAAAATCGGGGGCCGAAAAAGCGAAGTTTCTGGAACAAATCGCTACTGAAATAGAAGCATTGGGCGATGAATTGATCCAGCGTGCACAGGCCGAATCGGGCTTGCCACTCGCCCGGCTGACGGGTGAACGGGGTCGTACCACCGGCCAGCTTCGGCTATTTGCCGAATACCTGCGCGACGGTTCCTGGGTAAATGCCCGCATCGATACCGCTTTGCCCGATCGTCAGCCGCTACCCCGTCCTGATTTGCGTCAGATGTTACGTCCTCTTGGTCCGGTTGGCGTTTTCGGAGCGAGCAATTTCCCGCTGGCCTTTTCGGTAGCGGGCGGTGATACTGCTTCAGCACTGGCAGCCGGTTGCCCAGTTGTGGTAAAAGGGCATCCAGCACATCCGGGTACTTCCCAACTTGTAGGTGATGCCATTAGCCGGGCGGTTGAAGTCTGTGGGTTACCGGCCGGAACATTCTCGCTGGTGCAGGGCCGTACAGTAGCCGTTGGGATGGCCATTGTGGAGCACCCGGCCATTAAAGCCATTGGGTTCACTGGTTCATGGCGAGGGGGTAAAGCTATCTTCGATGCGGCTGCCCGTCGGCATGAGCCTATTCCGGTCTATGCCGAAATGGGAAGCACCAACCCGGTTTTCTTTTTGCCCAAACTGCTAAAAGAGAAGGGGAGCGCTATGGCTCAGGGCTATGTCAATTCAGTAACGTTAGGAGTAGGGCAGTTCTGTACCAATCCCGGACTGGCTATTGTTCAGCAATCGCCCGAATCGCAGGCATTTGTTCAGGAGGCCGGTCAGTTTGTGGCCGGTAGTCAGCCCGCTACTATGCTTACCCAAGGTATTCAACAAGCATTTGCGAACGGTCTAAGCAAACTAAGTAGTGCAGAAGGCGTTCGCATCCTGGCGCAGGCAACGAGCGCTGAAAGCTTCGCCAACGGTACGCCGACATTATTGACGACTACGGCCGAAGCGCTGCTCGCCAATCCGGCCATTGCCGAAGAGGTATTCGGGCCGAGCAGTGTCGTGGTCGAAGCTGGTAGCCGCGAGGAATTACTGGCTGTGGCTAAAGGACTGGAAGGCCACCTCACCGCTACGGTTTACGGAACTGATGATGAACTAGCAGACTATGCCGACTTGCTGGAGATTCTGGAGCAGAAAGTTGGCCGACTGTTAATTAATGGTTTTCCAACCGGTGTAGAAGTGAGCCACGCCATGCAGCACGGTGGACCGTATCCGGCTACAACCGATTCGCGCTCTACTTCTGTGGGTACCAATGCGATTCTGCGGTTTGTTCGTCCGGTCTGTTACCAGAATTTCCCGGATGCTTTACTTCCCGATGAATTAAAAGCCGCTAACCCCCTCCATATCTGGCGGTTGGTGAACGGGAAGTGGACGAATGAGTAGTTAGTTGGCCCCTTACTATTGAAGGCGTTCAAAAGAATATTTTGTCATCCCGACCGGGACGCGTAGTCGAAGGAGGGATCTCAACATCGTGCATGTTAGAGGATCTTCTTTGACTACGTGTCCCGGTCGGGATGTGTAATTTTTAGACCAACCAGTTAGTGGAGGACATTAATTTGAAAAATTGTCATCATGACCCGTGTTCTACTCATTTTAACTACTGTATTGGTTTGCCAAATGGGTTTTGGCCAGTCTTCCCGATCATCTGCTCAAACAGACGAAAGCTGGAAACTGGTATGGGCGGATGAATTTGATGTGGATGGACCGCCCAATTCGAAAAATTGGATATTTGAAAACGGCTTTGTTCAGAACCACGAGATTCAGTGGTATCAGCCCGAAAATGCCCATTGTGAAAACGGCCTGTTGATAATTGAAGGGCGACGAGAGAAAAAACCGAATCCAACCTATCAGCCCAATAGTTCGAACTGGAAAACCAGTCGCCCTACTATCGACTATACATCTGCCAGTCTGAATACACAAGGACTGCATAGCTGGCAATACGGACGGTTTGAGATGCGGGGACGTATCGATGTTAGTCCTGGTCTTTGGCCAGCTTACTGGACGTTGGGCGTGGCTGGTGAATGGCCATCCAACGGCGAAATCGACATCATGGAATACTATCGAAATATGATGCTGGCGAATGTGGCCTGGGCAACTGGTAAACGGTATACGGCCGAATGGCGATCGGTAAAGAAGCCGATGAATACCTTTAAGGATCCTGATTGGGTGAAGAAATTTCATATCTGGCGGATGGATTGGGACGAAACGGCTATTCGATTGTATGTTGATGACGAGTTGCTGAATCAGGTTCCGTTGTCTGAAACCATCAATGGTGATGGCACAAGGAGTAATCCGTTTCGACAGCCACATTACATTCTTCTGGATCTGGCTATTGGTGGCGATAATGGGGGAGACCCGGCTGCTACAACCTTCCCGACTCGTTTTGAGGTCGACTATGTCCGGGTATATCAGAAGTGAAGTCCAATCACGAGCCCCTTACAATCCTTATGCCCCATAAACTTCCCGAAAGTTTTAAAACTTTCGGGAGTTCCATGTCAGAAAGTAAAACTGTCTTTGTATAGAGGCTTGTCGTAACGTGGGTGGAAACCCGCGTTCTTAGCTAAAATCGAGGGTTTCCACCCACGTTACGACAGAGCCAAGGGTATAGCCCAACTGATCTTCTCTTTAGGGTACAAAATCCCTTCCCTAAACACAATGAAATTACAGAAAGGCTTTGCCTGGCTTATTATTAGTCTTCTTTACGGAGCTCTACTCAATACAACGTTCGCGCAGGTTTCTCAAACTCAGCCCATCACAATAGGTGTTGATTTACGGGCCGATAAAGGACCATTGAAGCCGATCTGGGCATGGTTTGGCTACGATGAGCCGAATTACACCTACATGAAAGACGGGAAGAAACTGCTGACCGAAATCTCGCAGTTAAGTAAGGTCCCCGTCAACGTACGGGCGCATAGTCTGCTGGTGACGGGCGATGGCGTAGCTGCGCTGAAATGGGGTTCGACGAATGCCTATACCGAAGATAAGAAAGGTAATCCGGTGTACGACTGGACCATTGTCGATAAGATTTTCGATACCTATATCGAACGGGGAATGAAACCCATTGCCCAGATCGGATTCATGCCCGAAGCACTGTCGACCAAACCACAACCGTACCGACACCACTGGAAACCGGGCGACAATTACAATGACATCTACACCGGCTGGGCCTATCCACCAACTGACTATAAAAAATGGGGTGAATTAGTCTTCCAATGGGTGAAACATTCCATAACCCGCTATGGCCAGAAAGAAGTTGAAAGCTGGTACTGGGAATTGTGGAATGAGCCGAACATCAGCTATTGGAAAGGAACAACGGAAGAATACATCAAGCTCTACGATTACACCGCTGATGCCGTTAAACGGGCATTACCTACTGCCAAAATGGGTGGCCCTGAAGTGACAGGCCCCGGTGGCGAAAGCTCACAGAAGTTTTTTAAAGCCTTCATGGACCATGTAGTAAGCGGGACTAATTACGTTACGGGCAAAACAGGCTCTCCGATCGATTTCATTACCTTTCATGCGAAAGGGGCGCCGAAACTGGTCAATGGCGTTGTGCAGATGAATATGGGCACGCAGCTTCGCGACATCAGCAAAGGCTGTGAGATTGTGGCCTCGTACCCGACACTGAAACACCTGCCGATCATTATTGGCGAGTCGGACCCGGAAGGCTGTGCGGCCTGTTCGGAAGATTTACACCCGCAAAATGCCTACCGCAACGGCACCATGTACTCAAGTTATACGGCGGCTTCTTTTGCCCGGAAATATGACCTGGCGCAGTCGCACGGAGTCAATTTGGAAGGAGCAGTCACCTGGGCTTTTGAGTTTGAAGACCAACCCTGGTTTCGGGGGTTCCGCGACCTGGCCACAAATGGTGTCGATAAGCCCGTTCTGAATGTGTTTCGGATGTTTGGCATGATGGCTGGAAATCGGATGGCCGTGACGGGCGGCTCTGGGTATGATTATGCCCGCATCCGCGACCAAAGCGTACGAGCCGAGCCGGACGTTAATGCCCTGGCCACCAAAGATGCCAAAACGGCCTCCGTCATGGTCTGGCATTACCATGATGACAACAGTCCGGCTCCCGATGCGCCTGTGTCGATGCAGGTAAAAGGAGTGCCAGCTCAGCGCGTTCTGCTTCAGCATTATCGCATCGACAAAGAGCATAGCAATTCGTACGAAGTCTGGAAAAGGCTGGGTTCCCCTAAAACACCCACCCCCGAGCAGGTTACCGAGTTGGAGAAAGCAGGTCAATTGCAACTTCTTACGTCGCCGGAGTGGATTACTGTAAAAAATGGGGAGCTAACGCTGCCATTTTCGTTGCCACGTCAGGGTGTATCATTGCTAAAACTTTCATGGGAGTAGTGCCTAAACGCTATTTTTTATTTTCTAAACGGTCATTGTAGTATCGTTGATAACTGTTTATATTGCCCGCAAGTAGTTACTTACATTTCCCACCGTTTATGTTCCCTTCTTCGCTCGCTCATCGCTTGCTGGCAACAGTAATTCTAGCTTTTTGTATAGGTCTTACCGTCTCATTCGCTCAAAAATCAAAAAACAAGGCGCCTGACCCAGCTCCAGTCATCAAATTCGGGGTCATTGCCCGCGAGGATTTTGCCAAAGTATCAGGTGATTCTACTGCCGAAGCTGTTGTTCTATATGATTTTGGCGAGGTGGCCTTTGAGGAAAATCAGGGTGAAGTCTGGTTGGTGTTTACCTGTCATGGCCGGACGAAAATCAACAAGAAGTCAGCCTATGACCGGGCAACCATTCAGATTTCTACACGTCGGGGTAAAGCTGGTCAGCACGAATATGTTTCTGAGTTCGACGGCTACACGTATAACCTCACGGACGGAAACGTACTGATTGAGCATTTTCCGAAAACGGCTCATTTTTCCGAGAAAGTTTCCGACGATTACTACCGGGAAAAGTACACATTGCCCAATGTGCACGAAGGATCGATCATCGAATTTAAATACACCGTTCGTACGCCTATCAGTATACGGTACAACCCTCGGACCTGGACGTTTCAACAGAACGTACCCGTCAACTGGAGCGAATACCGGATCACCATTCCCGATTACTTCTATTACAAAATCCTGCAGACCGGCTATATCCCGATGGTTGTAAATGAACGTACGGTTAAGTCGGTGGATTTATACCCGGGCCAGAATGGAGCATCGGCATCCGCGTATCGGTTTGCCATGAAGGATATTCCACCCTTCCGCGATGAAGCGTACATCACCACCGAAGACGATTACATGGCTAAAATCGAATTTGAACTGGCCAGTTATCAGTGGGTGGATCTACGAAAACACGACTTGTCGGTGAGTTGGGCCGACCTCGACCGAACGCTGCTAACAGATGCTGATTTTGGCGGGCAGTTTAAACGGGCCCCTTTCCTGCGCGAAACGGCCAAAACCATCCTGAGTCAGCATGCCGATACGCTGGGCCGGGTGACGGCTGCTTACGAGTTTATTCGGAAGAGCATCAAATGGAATGAAATGGGCGGATTTGTGCCCTCTGAGGATATTAAAAAGGTTTTCGACAACAAGAAAGGAAACGCTGCCGGTATCAACCTGATGCTCGTAGCACTTCTGCGCGAAATGGATCTCGACGCAAACCCAGTTATTCTCAGCACCCGGTCGAATGGTCGCATCAACGAATCCTATGCCCTAATTCGGAAGTTCAACTATGCCGTCGCTCAGGTTTCAGTCGGTGGGAAAGATATGCTGCTCGATGCTACCGACCCGTTCCTAACACCGGGTATGTTGCCTACCCACTGCCTGAATGGGAGCGGTCGACTGGTGCATTCCTCGGCGTCGCGGTTTATTTCGTTAGCGCCAACCGAGCGCGAGATTGATTCCTACCTGGGGACGTTCACCATTAGCGATGACGGCGAAATTTCGGGTACGCTCAAGCAGTCACAAGGCGGCTATAGCGCATTAAGAGCCCGTAAGTCATTTGCCTCGGAGGGGAAAACAAAATACCTGGACGGAATTCGGAAGAAAAGACCCGTTTGGCAGATTGAGAAAGTAGATTTCTCGGGCGCTGAGTGGAACACCAGTTCGTTTAATACGGACTATACGTTTTCGATACCCGATGCCTGCGGACGGGCAGGGGATCGACTTTATCTCCGGCCTATGCTAACGGAAGGTCATGGTAGTAACCCGTTTAAGGAACCTGAACGGCTGTATCCTGTCGATTTCGGTTATGCCAAAGAAGAAACTTTCATTGCTACCTATACCCTGCCGCAGGGCTATCAGGTAGAAGAAATGCCCAAGCCTGTATCAATGACATTGCCCGAAAATGGTGGTCGATTTATGTATCAGGTAGCTGTTACAAATGGTAATCAGCTTCAGGTTATGAGCCGGATTATGCTGCGAAAGCCGATGTATTTTGCCGAAGAGTACCCTAATGTTCGAGAGTTGTTTAGTCGCATTGTGGCCAAACATGCCGAACCGATCGTTTTGAAACGTGGTCCCGTAGCTGAAAAGAAATAGTGGCTATCGCTAGACGTAAGAGTTTGCTTAAACGTTTATAAGCCTTTGAGAATAAGGCGCCTGTTTAACATTTTCCACTTGCCGTTCATGTTTTTCAGACAATTCAGTATTAATTGGATACTTCTATTAGTTAGCTGTTTAGGGGTAAGTATCACAGTGACATTTGCTCAGCAGATAACTCAGCCGGAACCTGCTATAAAATTCGGTAAAATCAGCCCTGATCAGTTTCAGAATATTTTTAGTGATTCTACAGCCGAAGCTGTAGTCTTATATGATTATGGTGAGACATGGTTTGACGTTACTGCAACCAATCTGTGGTTAAATACCACTTATCATAGTCGACTATTCATTAGAAAGAAGTCAGCTTATGAGCGGGCGATTATTCGGTTACTGACCCGTCGAGGTACGGCAGGTCAGCATGAACAGGTGTCGGAGTTTGATGGGTATACCTATAATCTTACTGGTGGAACTGTTGCCATTGACCGTTTGACCAAAGCTGGGCATTTTACCGAAAAAGTGTCGGACGATTTATGGGTTGAAAAATACACAATGCCCAATGTACGGGAAGGAGCCATTATTGAGTATAGGTATACGATTCGTACCCCATTTACTATTAGCCATAATCCACCTGCATGGCGCTTCCAGCAGAATATTCCAGTAAAATGGAGTGAATACCGTATCGCTATTCCAGACTACTTTTATTATAGTGTAAAACAGAATGGCTATTTATCTATAGCGGGGGATCAATTTAAACAGGGCTCGGTTGCCGCCTACCGTTTTCTTGTCAAGGATGCTCCTGCGTTTCGTGAGGAAGTATATATAACAACCAAGGAGGACTATATCTCTAAAGTTGAATTCGAATTAGCGAGCTATCAGCTACCCGGCCAGATGCTTCAAAACATTGCTGCAGGCTGGGAGGCAATGGATAAAACCTTGCTTGATGATGCAACCTTTGGTGGGCAAATAAAGCGGGCTGGTTTCTTACGTGAAAAAGCTAAATCAATTTATAGTGAGCATGCCGATACCTTGGCACGGGTAACTGCTGCGTATAATTATATACGGCATGCAATCACCTGGAATGAAGAATCGGCAATCTGGGCCAGGAATATCAAAAAAGTATTTGACGAGAAGAAAGGAGATGCTGCCGATATAAACTTACTGTTGATTGCGTTTCTGCGTGAAATGGGTATGGAGGCTAACCCTGTTATCTTAAGCACTCGCTCACATGGACGGATCGATGATTCCTACGCACTATTGAAAAAGTTTAATTATGTTATTGCTCAAGTTTTGGTAAACGGGAAAGATTTATTGTTGGATGCTACTGATTCGTATTTAACTCCTGGTATGTTGCCTTTCCATTGTCTAAATGGAAAAGGTCGGCTCGTTCATCCAACCAATTCTCGTTTTATATCTCTTTCGCCAACAGAACGTGATACAGAAGCTCAGACAGCTACCTTTCAATTGAATGATGAAGGTGAAGTGACTGGAACAATCATTAATTCGCACAGTGGATATAGTGCTTGGAGCGCTCGTAAAAAACTAGCCGCTGAAGGAAGGACAAAATACCTTGAAAGTGTTCAGAAGAAACGCCCTGGCTGGCAAATAGAAAGTTCCAGTTTTACGGAGGATAACCCTAAAAAACAACTGTTTAAGGTAAATTATAAAATTACCGTGTCGGATATGGGCTCAAAAGCAGGCGATCGGCTATACTTTCGACCGATGCTAACAGAAGCCCGCCTGGAAAACCCCTTTAAAGAACCGGAGAGACTTTATCCGGTCGATTTTGGAGCCGCCATTGACGAGACATTTACGGCAACGTACACCTTACCTGGTGACTATCAAGTAGAAGAAATACCCAAGCCTGTATCGATGACATTGCCCGACGATGGAGGGCGTTTTTTGTATCAGGTGACTAGTAGCGCTGCTAATCAAATTCATGTAGTAAGTCGGATAGTGTTACGTCGGCCAGTTTATAGTGCTGAAGAATATGGCCCACTTCGAGAGCTGTTCAGCCGTATTGTAGCCAAACATGCCGAACCGATCGTTTTGAAACGTGGCTCCGTAGCTGAAAAGAAATAATTATGAAGTCTTTTTTACTGCTGGCTCTGTTGGGACCCTCCTTGGTCTGGGCGCAGAGCGAATATAAAGCCGATGCTATTCCGGCAACGTTGAAAGAGAATGCCCATAGTGTGATTCGACGCCACGAAACCACCTTCGCAGTAAAATCACCGGGCGAAGCTGTAAAACGTGTGCGTACTGTGGTGACCGTGCTCGATAAAGAGGCCGATGACGATGCTACCATTGTGGCTGGATATGACAAACTCTCGAAAGTGACAGCACTGGAAGGAGCGCTCTATGACGCCGATGGGAAGCTGATTAAGCGGCTCAAAAAATCAGATATAGAAGACTATAGCACCTTCTCCGACTATAATCTCTTTGACGACCAACGAATTAAAGCGGCTACCTTCCCTAAACAGCCAACCTATCCCTATACAGTCGAGTTTGTGGTAGAGACAACGGAACGAAATCTGATGTTTTATCCGACCTGGATTCCGTTAAAAGAAGAACATGTCGCACTGGAGCAGGCTACCTATACCGTCACAATGCCAGCCGGCTTGGCGTTGCGTTATAAAGAAATCAACCTGCCAACACCGGGTACGTCAGCTCCGTCGGCGGATGGCGGTAAAACCTACGTTTGGAAGCTGACCAATCGACCTGCGCTCGAATTCGAACCGCTGTCGCCACCGAGCTGGGAGCAACTACCCATCGTTTATACGGCTCCAACGGATTTTGAGGTGCAGGGATACAAAGGCAAAGTGGCCTCCTGGAGCGATGTTGGTCGTTTCTACTACACCCTAAATAATGGCCGTGATGCCATCCCGGACGACCTTCGACAGCGTATGCTGGAACTGACCAAAAACGAAACGACGACACTTGGTAAGGTTCGGAAGGTTTACAAGTTTTTGCAGGATCAGACGCGCTACGTGAGTATCCAACTGGGTATTGGGGGTTGGCAAACGATTGAGGCCGATAAGGTGGCTGCCAGCAAATATGGCGATTGTAAAGCCCTCACCAACTTCACACAGGCGTTGCTGAAAAATGTGTGCGTTACGGCCTATCCCGCCCTGGTGCGGGCAGGTGATGATGAACCCGACATTCAGGTCGATTTCCCGGGGTTTCAGTTCAACCATATCATCTTGTGCGTGCCTAACGGTCGTGATTCATTGTTCCTGGAATGCACCAGCCAGCACGGACAGCCCGGATACGTTGGTGATTTTACGGGGAACCGACACGTGTTGCTCATTACACCCGATGGGGGGCGACTAGTGAAAACGCCTAGCTATCGATCAGTCGATAACCTTCAGCAACGACGGATTTCGATTGCATTAACCGAACAGGGCGATGCAACGGCCGATGTCAGAACACGGTATACTGGACTCCAGCAGGATAGTTATGAACAGGTTATTCATGGTATGAACCGGGATGAACAGCGAAGCTGGCTGCTCAAACATATCCATGTGCCCGCTTTTGAACTAACGGCCTACGCGTTTCGGGAGCAGGAGAATTCGGTGCCTGCCGTGACGGAAACGCTTACGCTGGCTGTTCGAAAATGGGCAACGCTTAGCGGTAACCGACTTTTCTTGCCCCTCAATTTGATGTCGGCACTATCGATGGCTACCCCTATGCTGCAACCCCGGCAAGCGGCTGTTGAGTTAGGGACCAATTACGACTTTACGGATAGCGATACCATTACATACCAAATCCCGAAAGGGTATACACCCGAGTTTTCAATCAGCCCTGTAGCTGTAGAGTCGAAATTTGGTCAATATACGGCCCAGGTAGCTGTAGAAGGTGACCGGATCACGTATGTGCGTCATATAACCATGCACGGGGGGCGTTTCCCGGCCTCCGCCTATACCGAATGGGTAGATTTTCGAAAAAAAGTGGCCAAAGCCGACCGAATGCAGATGGTGTTTGTTAAGAATAATTAAACCAAACACTTTCCCCCCTGTCGAACGTTTACATCAAAAGCATGACAACCAACAAATCATGAGAAAAGCACTTGTTCTGGCCTTATTGGCTTTACCAATCTTATTTAGTCGCTGTAGCGTCAATCAGCAAATTGCACAGGCAAAGGCGCTGGGCGATTGTCGATATACCATTGCATCCGCCGATAGCGTTTATCTGGCCGGTACCGATGTTCGGGAGTTTCGCAATCTGGAAAACATGGATATTACCCGATTTCCCCGACTGGCTGCCGGTTTATTGACCCGAAATATTCCGCTGGATGCTCGTCTCAATCTGGATATTACCAATCCAACCGGCAAACTGGCGGGCATCAATCAGTTAGAATACCGGGTTTTATTGGCCGGGCAGGAATTGTTCAATGGGTTTCTGAATCAGCGGATTGAAGTGCAACCCGGCGGCAAAACCCGCGTTCCGGTTCGCTTAAATACAAATGCCTATCAGCTTATTTCGGATTCGAAAACTCGCGAAGCGTTTACACAACTGGTTCGCAATCTGTCGGGAGCGGCCAATACGCAGCCATCTAAACTTACGATCAAGATCAAACCGACCCTGGCACTGGGTAATAAAGCAATCAACTATCCCGGCTACATTACCATTGATCAGGACGTTACAAACAAAATTCTGTTCGGTAATTAAGCCGATTTTCGGTCTAACCAATTCGCTTCTGCAATGCCCCGACTTTTTAGCCGGGGCATTTGTTTATTGCCCATTTTGACGTAAACTTTGTGAGTCTGATCAATAAATTTTCTAATGCGCTATTCTATAATAACCCTCCTGTTTTTTACCTCGATGGTATCGAGTTTTGCTCAATCTATCCAGCTTACCCATAACGAAGCGCAGAAACGCGTCGACGTTACGGTTGATGGAAAACCCTTTACGGCGTATATCTATCCCGGCCCAACCGTTCTAAAAAAGCCTGTGCTGTATCCAATTCGGTCGGCGGGTGGTAATTTCATTACGCGAGGCTGGCCCCTCGACCCTCGTCCGGGCGAGCGCATTGACCATCCTCACCATGTAGGTATGTGGTTCAACTATGGCGATGTAAATGGCCATGATTTCTGGAACAATTCGATTCAGGTAGGTCCTGAGCACAAAGGCCCGTTCGGAACCATTGTGCATACGGGGGTTAAATCCATGAAAAACGGTAAAGGGCAGGCCGAACTGGTTGTTACGGCCGACTGGCTCGATAAAGACGGTAAAGTGATGCTTCAGGAAACCACAACGTATGCGTTTAAAGCCACGGCCAACAGTCGTACTATTGAGCGGAGCGCTACGTTGAAAGCGGCTGATAAAGATGTGTTGTTCAAGGATAATAAAGAAGGAATGATAGCCCTGCGGATGGCTCATCAGCTTGAACAGCCCGCTACCAAGCCCGAAGTATTTACGGATGCGCAGGGAGTAGAGACAAAAGTTCCGGTTATGAACAACGAAGGCGTAACGGGCCTTTATCACAGTGCTGAAGGTGTTGAAGGTGATGCGGTATGGGGTACCCGCGCTCCCTGGATGAAACTGAGCGGAACGATCAATGGCGAAGCACTCTCAGTGGTTATACTCGATAATCCTAAAAATGTAGGCTATCCAACATACTGGCATGCAAGGGGTTATGGTTTATTTGCTGCCAATCCGCTGGGAGCCTCGGTCATGAGTAGCGGTAAAGCGCCAGCTATGAATTATACGCTTCCTGCCGGTCAGTCGGTTACGTTTCGCTATACATTATTGATCCAGTCTGGCTCGCTTTCCGACAGTGCGCTGAGTCAGCTGGTTAAATAGTTTACGGATAAAAGAATATGTTAACTTAAGATTGTCTTTTGTTGGCATGTTATTTGTGGGTCGTGGAAACTGGTACACATAACCGTACTGGTTTTTATGACCCACATCTCTTTTTACTCCATTCAACGTTTTTGTTGCCTGATTTGGGCAGCTCTCTTACTGGTTCCGGGAATTCTTTTCGCTCAGCCCAGGATCAATACTACTGCCACTTCAGGGACAGTATCGCCTTCACTACGCTTAGGAGCTGATGGTTTATTAACCATCGAAAACTCGCAAATTCGGGTAGGAATTAATACCAATGCCGGTGGAGCCATTACACATCTCACCTTTCTGGACGACCATGGGGGCAAGGTTACGACTCGAAATATGGTTAGTAATCCTGACCTGGGCCGCCAAATTCAGATTGGGTTATATGGAGGTCCAATTGACTACTCTGCAACCGGTAACGCAGCCTGGATAGGCCTGGGCTGGAATCCCATTCAGGCGGGTGATGTATATGGTAATCCCTCACAGGTACTGGCCGTTTCTAAACAGTCAAATCTGTTGTATGCCAAAACGGTTCCGAAGCAGTTTGCTTTCAATAACCAGCCTGGCGAAGCTACTATGGAACACTGGATTCGATTGGATGGCAATGTAGTAAAGGTGCATGTAAAAGTAGTAATGTCCCGGTCTGACAAAACCCAATACGATGCACGCCAACAGGAATTTCCCTGTGTATATCTGACTGGCGATTATCATAATATGTGGTATTATTCGGGTAAAACGCCATTTGTAAATGGTGACCTTACCCTGTCGCGTATACAACCCCCAGCAACAGCCATGTTCGGCGATGTATTTCCGACAGAGCCCTGGATGGCCTCGACCAACGACAATGGGTACGGTGTAGGGCTGTATGTGGTGGGTAATAACTACGAATGGAAGAGAGGTTATTTTGGTGCGGATTTGGGAGGTGATGAATTTAGTACGGTAGCCTCATACATTGCAGCAACCAACCGAATCACACTTGATTATAACATAGTTCATGAGTGGGATTATGAACTGATTTTGGGGCATTTAAGCGAAATTCGTTCCTATGTGTACAGCAGACCAAAATCATTGCCCGGCCCCAACTATACGTTTGATAATTCGCGGAAAGGCTGGACATTAGGGCAAGCTCAGGATACAGGATGGCCTATTTCTGGGAAACTACATGTACTCTGGGATAACGCTCAACAAGCTACTGTTAAATCTCCGTTTGTGTTCTGGAAGGGTAGTGATAATCCTAAAATCTACATGCGGGCTGCTTTTCAGACGAAACACAATAAGTTACGATTGAAATGGCGCCGAACCGATGATCCCGTAACGTATGGAACGGGAGACAGGTATATGGATTTCGAAATCAAAAACGATGGGCAATATCATACCTATGAATTTGATCTCAGTCAAAATCACAACTGGCTTGATTATACAATCGGGCAAATAGAGTTAAGCTTAGTGGCTGATAGCCCATCGCCAGGGGCCTGGGTTGAATTTGCCTGGATTGCCACCAGTCCGAACGGGCCAGTAGCAGAAACTCCGGGCGAACAATTTTTGGTTGATACACCTAATGCCGCTCCCTGTGAGCCGGGTTGTATAAGCGTTGATGTGCAAAAATTACAGTTTGTTCGCTCAAACCGTAAGCGGTAAATTCATTTCTATAAATACGAACGTCACTATCTGGGAACGTAAAGAGTTCCCAGATAGTGACGTTTTAGATTTATATCAGCTAACGAGTTAGTTCAGATGTACTAATGCTGATCGATAAACACGCCCATCGAGGGATTGTAAACAAGAACGCAGATTTGGGTTTTCGCTTGATGCCCGACCTAATTCGCTATCGATCTGACGAAGTAAAAAGAATAGCTGGTGAACATGTTCCCATTGAGCCGCCAGCTGGGGCGCATTCTGATGCTGCAACGTTTTTTGGCGGGCAGCCTGAGTGAGTTGGCGTAAGCTCATTTTGAGGTGATACCGCAGGATAATTAGCCGGCTAGCCATAGGCAACTCTTTAGGATCTCGCTCCATGTGAGAAATGCTTTTTGCCAGTACATTATTCCGTTGTTGAAGTTGATCGCAGACGAGCATCCAGGCGTGTTCAGCCTGTAGAGATTCATAAGAAAGAGATTGCATAAATTCAGCACAGTACGGTTTGCTAACAAATATAGTCATACGCAGTTTATTCTGGTAGCGAAAGCAAGAGTTAGGCAAATTTTAATTTACAGAAAGGCCGTCACACCCATTATTTATAAACTATATCCTTTCCCAGTATAGTTAGTACTAGTTGCTGACCTTATTTTATCAAAAGCAGACGGTACTGGAAGTTGCTGGAAACCATTTAACTTCGCTCTGAAGTGGTGGCTGACTAGACGACTGCTTTTACCTATGGACCCTACCTACCGCACGCTTATTGTTTGCACGAACCATACGGCCTATCCGACAAAAACGCATAAAACTGGCTTATGGCTTAGTGAAGCAACTCACTTTTATGATGAACTGGCCGGTCGAAACTTACCGTACGACATTGCCAGCCCGAACGGTGGCCCTATACCGATTGATGAAAAAAGCGTCGATCGGCGCGATACCATCAATGAAAAATGGTACAACAACCCAACGTTCCGGTCAAAATTAGAGAACTCACTACGCCTGGATGAGGTAAAGTCAGCGGATTATCAGATCATTTATTTCGCTGGTGGTCATGGCACTATGTGGGACTTTCCGAATAATGAAGCTATCCAACGCATAACGAGACAGATTTATGAGAACGGTGGAATGGTTGCGGCTGTTTGCCACGGCGTAAGTGCTCTGCTTAATGTTAAGCTGTCGGATGGGAGTTTACTGCTTGATAAGCGGCAGGTAACTGGGTTTTCGAACATGGAAGAAAAACTCGTTCGGCTCGATGAAGAAGTCCCTTTTTTGCTGGAAGATGCCCTGCGTCAAAAAAATGCGCTCTATAGCAAAAGCCTGATTCCATTTGTTCCATACATCGAAGTCGATGAGCGGCTGGTTACCGGACAAAATCCATTATCGGCTCGCAAAGTAGGTCGGAAAGTGCTGGAGGAGATGTACGAAAAGTGAACCGAAGTATGGCTATCTACTTATTCATTATCAGTCCATTAACTTGTATTTCTACGTACGAGAGCGGTCATTGAACGACAGTATAGTTGCTATCGTACTTTGCTTTTAGAGAGCCGATTTAGCTATACCATCGTTCGGTGACAGGGCCGGATTAGTCGGTAGACTTTACTTCTGAATCAGTGGCTTTTGTTCCAATATAAAGCGTCTGAAGCCCATACGGTAGCCAGGTGTTTACGGGTATTTCCTGAAAAAGTGTAAAGCCTGGGAGTACACTAGCTCCCAATACATATCGATCGTTATGGACCCACCAAAAGCTTTTATCGGGACTGGCTTTATACGACGAGTTGTACAGATGCCAGCCATTAAATTCGAGCCCTCCGTCAATATCTGTCAGCTTAACCCCCTGTTTTAGCAGATTATTAAGTGATTGCCATCGCGCACGATTCCAGGCCAGGTAATCATGTGTGGTACAGATGTTATAAATAAAGCAGATAAAGCATAGGCTCATAGATAAATAGAGCGGTACCGAAAGGGTAGGGACCGATTTAATTTGAGGGGAATCTGCCCGAACCATATAAATCAGGATTAGTAAAATAGCCGGGAAAGGCAACAGGTACCGATCGAATAGGCCCTGTAGGCTCAGTGGTAAATAATAAATACTGATTATGGCAAAAAACAGGATGCCGACAGACCGATTTACTATAGGGGTAGAGCGTACTAGCAGATAGCGGATTATCTGAATCAGATAGAAAAGAACGCCAACACTACCGACTATACTGCCTACGGTTATGACGCCCATACTTATCCGAAGAAAAACAGGCATTGGTAGGGTGTATAGCCGATAGAACATGTCTCGAAACAGTATAGGGCCTAAGCCATAGGCATTCAGAACATTCCACCAGATAGGCATGCTCATGCCCTGAAAAAAATAAAACCAAAGGCCAATAACCACAACGGTTAGACTGACAAGAAGAAGCCAGTTTTTTCGGAACGCAGCAAAACTATTTTTAGTGAGTAGCAATAAAAAATAAGGGACCAAAAAAGCACCTGTGTACATCAAAACGACAAGTGTGTTGTTGAAAAAATCGTGAACCAGCGGTCGTTCGTAGAAATCTTTACTGAAAAAATTAGTGGCCTGTACGTTATAAAGAACCAGGTTGGGCATCATATAAACAACCCATTTCTGATAAAGTAATTGGGTAACAAGTCCCGCAGCTATGCTTGCTATGCCTATGGATATTGTTTTCCAATTGATGCCTTTGCGGATTAGATAAGCAACACTAAAACCAACAAATAGACAAATGCCCAATTGACGTACCAGTAGCGCAAGAAGGGCAAAAAATAATCCTAGCAAGAGGACCGGGAATTTGTCTTCCTGGAAGCCCTTAACCATATACGTCAACGACCAGACTAGCAATGTGTAAAAAGGGATATCAGTCATAAACGAAGCCGACAAACCCAGATACATCGGATTGGCCAGCATTAGCAAGGTACCCAGAAAGGCAAACCGGCTATCCTTCGTGACTGTATAGATGAGTCGATGTGTTCCCCAAAGCCCAAGTAGACCAGCTACTAGCGTTGAGATTCGAAGTGCTGTGAACGAAAAACCGAACGGAAGACAAAATAAAGCACCCCACCCAATTTGTACCAGTAGGTTTGCACTGGTCCATGGAGACATAAAAAAGCTGTGTTTTTCAACTAAAGCCTGCACAGATAACGCATAGGCCCAATCGTCATTGAATGGAAATTCACCATATGGATTGATGGCTAGTACTGAAAGAACCCAGGCGGCAAGGATAAAAAGTAGTTGATTTCTTTGTGTGGAAAAGTACGAGTAGATCTGTTCCATAAACAGCTAAAGCTGGTGGTATAAAGAGGATTATGAAGCAAAAAAATCATTTTAAGATTATCTTACAAGATAAATTCTTCAGAGTTTCGACAGATACTTTGTAATGATTGAAAAAGTAAATGAAAAGCGGGTAAAATTGATTAATTGGATGCACTAAAAACACCATCCCCTGGAAGAGCAATCGATCATGATGCTCTTCCAGGGGATGAAGCTTACCAAAGTTTTCTATACTATTATTACTACGCTACCCTGGATCAGTTTACTGATTCGTATTCGACAAATAAGTAATTTATACGACTGCCTGGGGGAAAACCTCACGAAGTGGTTTTAATTCCTGATCTTTCTCGGATACAATTGGGTTTTTGACGCCCCAGTCAATATTTAAATCAGGGTCATTCCAGATGATTCCCGATTCAGATGCTTTGTTATATATGTTTGTGCATTTGTAGCTGAAAACACTGTCCTCCAAGGCTACAAAGCCGTGAGCAAAACCTTCGGGAATATAGGCCATATTGGATAATTTGGCGTCAAGCAGAAACGTTTCGTATTGGCCGAAGGTCGGAGAGTCGGGTCGTAAGTCAACCGCAATGTCGAGTACCTGACCACTGATAACCCGTACTAACTTTCCCTGGGCGAAGGGTTCATTTTGCATGTGCAGACCCCGTAACACGCCTTTCACAGAAAACGACTGATTATCCTGCACGAACTCCATTGGCAGTCCCAATGAAGCAAATAGAGGTTTATTATAGGATTCGAAGAAATGACCGCGCTCGTCTTCGAAGATACGTGGAATTAGTTCGATCAGACCCTCAATGGCCGTTTGGCGGACTTGCATGACAGCAGTATGTTTCGTATACAAATAGTTATCTTACAGGCAAATTTATGAAACGGGCTCGTTAAGTTGTACTTTTGGGGTGAATCATTTTAGTAAATGATTCTTTGCCTGAGCATGACATACGCCGAATTAAGCAATCAGATTACCCAGAAGCAGTCTTATCTCTGTGTTGGGTTAGATACCGATCCTCGAAAAATACCCACCCACTTACTGACCGAAAAAGACCCGGTTTTTGCATTTAATAAAGCAATTATTGAGGCAACCGCCGATTTTGCCGTCGCCTATAAACCCAATATTGCTTTTTATGAAGCACAGGGGCCACGCGGATGGGAAAGCCTTCAGAAAACACTTGACTATATTCCGGCCGACTGTTTCACCATTGCTGATGCCAAGCGAGGGGATATTGGTAATACATCGGATTTGTATGCCCGTACGTTTTTCGACCCCACGGCCGCCGGTCTTTCATTCGATTCGGTAACTGTGGCTCCTTATATGGGGCATGATTCGGTCACGCCTTTTCTGGCCTATGATGGGAAATGGGTGATCCTGCTGGCATTAACATCAAATCCTGGTAGTGCCGATTTTCAGCGACAAACTATTGATGATCAGGAGCTTTTTGAGGCTGTTATTGAAACAGCACATACCTGGGCAGGCCCCGATAAACTGATGTTTGTGGTTGGCGCCACGCAAGCGAAAGAGTTAGGCCGAATCAGAGCATTAGCTCCAAAAAACTTTTTACTGGTTCCGGGTGTAGGCGCGCAAGGTGGTTCGCTGGCCGATGTATCCAAATACGGACTTACGGGTGATGGCGGGCTGCTGGTTAATGCGTCTCGAAGCATACTATATGCCTCGTCGGGTACCGATTTTGCTGAACAGGCTCGGGCCGAAGCGCAACGTCTGCAACAGGAAATGGCAGGCTATTTAGTAAACAATGTAAAATGAATACTGTATAATGTTTAGTCGCTTGGGTATATGTGCTTGATTTTCTGGCTACAGTTACGGATAATTGTACATTGCGCATTATTCATTATACATTTAGCCCAGTGCCCGAATCGTTTCTCTATTTTATCTGGCAATACCAATACTTTTCGCGGGTAAACCTCACAACAACCGAAGGTGAGGCTGTCCAGGTTATCCACCCTGGTTTTCGAAATCGTGACGCTGGGCCTGATTTCACAAATGCTCGACTACTGATCAACGATGTCGAATGGGTTGGAACTGTAGAGATGCATACGCGAGCATCGGATTGGCTGGCGCATAAACATCAATATGATCGGGCATACGATAATGTGATTCTTCATGTCGTTTGGCAAGATGATACATCGGTAACTGGTCGTCGGGTTGATCGCACCAATGGCACATCACTACCAACCCTTGAATTAAACACTCGGATAGACTCTTCATTGCTTGATCGATACCAACTCCTCAAGGATTCAAGCGATACGATTCCCTGCGCTGGTCAATTCCGTTCAGTATCACCATTGCGAATAACCTCCATGCTGGATAAAGCAATGCTCCAACGGCTCGAACGAAAAGCTGCTGGGGTGCTTGAGCTGTTTGGTCAGGCGGGAGGAGACTGGGAGGAAACGGCTTATCGGTTGCTGGCAGTAACCATGGGGTTCAAGATAAATGCTGATCCTATGGCGCAGCTTAGTCGGTCAGTTCCTTTAAAAGTACTGCTGAAGCATCGTAATAACCTTTTACAGGTTGAATCAATGTTGTTCGGTGTCGCTGGGCTGATTGACGAGAACGATGGAGAATTGGATAACTATAGAGTGGCTCTGCAACGTGAGTATCGATTTTTGTCGGTCAAATATTCGCTCACGGATAAACAGATGCCAGCCCATAGCTGGAAGTGGGGGAGGCTCAGGCCTGCCAATTTTCCAACCCTTCGGATTGCCCAATTAGCCTGCCTGATCACACATAATGCCAGCTTGTTCTCACTATTTGCCGGAGCAACCGACGCTGAAATGCTTGTAAAGGCTTTACAGGTAACTCCATCCCAATACTGGCAGTCGCACTATCGATTTGGAAAGGATTCTGAAAAAACGGTTCCAACGCTAGGAGAGACATCAGCTACCAGTATCGTCATCAACGCGGTAGTGCCCTTACTGGCGGCTTATGCGCATCACAGAGGACAACCGGCTTACATCGACCGGGCCATTAGCTTATTGGAACAACTGCCTGCCGAAAAAAACCACCTGACTGAAGGCTGGAATATCCTAGGACTAGGTATTCGTTCAGCCTTCGATTCGCAGGCGGCTATCGAACTCTATAATGAGTTTTGTACCGTAAAAAAATGCCTGAGCTGCCAGATAGGAGCAGGCTTACTAAAAAATGTATGATATAGGATGTAGGATGTGTAAATGAATATATCCTACATCCTATATCATACATTTTTTAACTAATGATCACATCTTGCTTCGTCGCATCCCAGGTTACGCGCTTGCCTGTGTGCAGGGCCATCGTAGCCATGATGTTGGCTACCGAGTGATTGAAACCGACACGGGCTGGTGCGTTTGGCTCTTTACGGCTCCGTACGCATTCCATCCAGTTCAGCATATGCAAGGACGTCATGGGGTCGCCACCTGTGTTGGCCGACGTTTCCATTTTAGCAACTTCACCAAGGGACATGCTGGGCAGCAGGTTCGCTTTCATGCCCATGTCTTTAGCATATTTTTCTTCCAGACCTCCTTCGGGTGAAATCTTGTTGGTGTCGAGGTTAATCATACCACCATTTGAGTAGTAGTATTCTTTCACACCACCTGCTTCGTTGTTCATCCGGGATGAATACAGAACCTGGAAGCCTTTCGTTTTGTCGTTGTCCGGGCCGTAATCGAACACTGCGGTGAACGTATCGGCATTGGTACGGCCATCCTTCCAGCTATAGATACCGCCGTTGGCCACTACCGAACGAGGATGATCCAGGCCACTGAACCAGTGTACCGTATCGATCTGGTGCGACATCCACTGGCCAGGAATACCCGACGAGTAGGGGTAGAACAAGCGGAATTCGAGGTATTTACGCGGGTCCCAGGCGGTTTTTGGGCGGTTGAGTTGGTAACGGTCCCAATCGGTATCCTCTTTCCGAATTTCGGAAACGAGTTTGGCCCGACGCCAGCGACCGGGCTGGTTCACGTTCCAGGTCATTTCAACCATCGTAATGTCGCCGAATTTGCCCGAGCGGATAAATTCATTGGCCGAATGGTAGTTGGGAGCCGAACGACGCTGTGATCCAATCTGAACAATTTTTTTGGAGCTTTCAACGGCTTTCAGGGTTTTGCGAGCGTCGTCCAGTGCTTCGGCAAAGGGCTTTTCGCAATACACATCATGGCCCGATTCAACAGCAGCCGCACAATGCAAAGCATGCTGGAAGTCGGCAGTACTGATGATGACGGCATCAACGTCTTTCCGCTCGAACAGTTCGTCGTTGTTGCGGGCTTTGAAGAAGGTGCTGTCATTCAGCCCTTTACCCTTCAGGTAAGCATCGGCCTCTTCGCGACGGCGATTCCAGATGTCAGATACGGCTACAAATGCAAAATTCTGGGCTTTGGCATGTTCCGCAAAAGCAGGAGCCAGCGATTGCCGGAAGCGGTCCGAGAAGCCTACGATACCTACCCGAACCCGGTCGTTCGAGCCCAGAATACGGGCGTAGCTACCGGCCGAGAAGCTCATACCGAGCCCGGCCAGCGCTGATTTCTTTATAAAATCACGACGATTTTCCATACGATTTGAAAGAGAAACGTTTGACTGTAAAAATAGAGGTGAAAGGCCAGAATGCCTAGCACCTGGTTAGCGTGTTTTGATCTTCATATTCCGGTAATAAACCCGGTTTCCGTGGTCCTGAAGTAGGATATGGCCTTTGGGCGCTTCGCCAAACCGACCGTTGGCATTGTATTCAGGCGCCTTGTATTTGCTCATAGCAACCAGCTCACGAAACTTCTCGCTACCCCGTTCGTACTCAACTACTTTCGTCCCGTTGAGCCAGTGTTCGACGTGTTTACCCTTTGATACCACACGGCCCGTATTCCACTCGCCAATTGGGTTCGCTTTCTTACCCGATGCCGGAATCAGATCATACAATGAGCCCACGGTGCGGTTTCCGTTGCGTCCCAGTTTAGCATCTGGATGTTTATCGTCGTCCAGTACCTGAAACTCCAGGCCAAACGCTGAACCTTTAGGTTTAGGCGAATGCTCGACCACGAAATATTTCACCCCGCTATTGGCCCCTTCGGTCAGCTTAAAATCGAACACGAGCTCGAAATCACTGTACTCACCGTCGGTAACAATGTCGCCGAAACTTTGCGATTCCGACCCGTCCGACTGTTGAATGGTCAGCATACCATCCGTTACATTCCAGCCTTTTTCTGGGAATTTATCTTTATAAGCTCCCCGCCATCCGTTAGTTGTTTTTCCATCGAACAGCAATTTCCAACCTTCTTTTTTCTCCTTGTCGGTCAGCGTATTAGGCGCCTGAGGCTTATCAAACGCGAGCAGACCGAGCAAAGCAGCACTAATGATGAGTTGTTTCATGTCTAATGATTGAATGATAGAATGATAGAATTGTTGAATTATTAAAAACGATCGTAAACCTTATTCAATCATTCAAAATTCAATCATTCTATCATTTCATAGGGGATGATGTAAGGTCTTTGTAATATAGTCTTTGTTAATCTGAGCGCACTGAGCTGGCGTTTTGTCTTTTTCGGGTACGCCATCCAGTTCAATGACTCCCCATCCTTTGAATTTGATGTCCTCCAGGGCTTTAAAAACGGCTGCAACATCGACATTACCACGGCCCAGTTCAACAAATTTGTAGGCTTTCGGATCGTTGGGCTTGTCGGGTAGGGGCGACATGGTGTCTTTCAGGTGCAATGCATGGATGATGTCTTTATACTGCTTTACTGCTTTTTCGGGTTGGCCTCCTCCCTGTTTGTAATGAGCAATATCTAACAGGAGTTTGCAGTATTTAGGATTCATCGCCTGGACAATCACATCCACTTCTTCAGGGGTTTCGCCCAGTTGATGCATGTGATTGTGGTAGGTTGCCTGAACGCCCATATCGGCGGTTTGTTTACCTATCTCGTTCATGACAGCAGTCAACCGTTTAAGTTCTTCTGTGGTCGGCAACCGATCTTTCGGACGAAGACTGTTGGTCATCTGAAACGATGAGCCACCGAGGGCTTTCACAAAACTAGCATGCGCAACGTGCATATCAATCGTGCTCTGTTCCTTGGCCGGATCAATTTCTACATTGCCGCTCGAAAACATAGCCAGTGTCAGATGGTGCTGGTCGAGCAGTGCTTTTAGTTCAGACGGTTTGGTTTTATAGGGGGCGAATGTATTGGCCCGGAGCTGAATGCCTTTGTAACCAAGTGCCGAAAGGTCACTGATGGCCTGCGCATCGTTGCCACCCCAGGTAATAGCCGAATACGCTATTTTAAGGCCCGATGGATTAGCCGAACGAGCAAATAGTTGATGTGCGCCAGTTGTAAAGGCTAAGGCTGATAAGCTTGCCCTTGTGAGAAACTGCCGCCGGTTTACAGTCGCCTGCATGATTGAGAACGGGGATAACAGATAGCTAAATAGGTTGCTACTGATGGTGAAACAATTCAGGTTCGGTTAAAAGAAGAGGAAGATTTTTTAATTCTACTCCTTGCAAAAGAGCGAAAGAGCGAAAGAGTGAAAGAGTGAAAATAACTTGCGTCAGTAATTCACTCTGTTCCGGTGGCCCGGTTTCACTCTTTCACTCATTCGCTCTTTCACTCAATTA
This sequence comes from Spirosoma gilvum, assembly GCF_054776815.1. Lineage (NCBI taxonomy): Bacteria > Pseudomonadati > Bacteroidota > Cytophagia > Cytophagales > Cytophagaceae > Spirosoma > Spirosoma gilvum. Next base: position 446,942 of record NZ_BAAHBH010000003.1, read on the forward strand.
AAAGCCCGCGTTTTGTGCGAAGTTGGCACTGCCACCTTCCGTACGGTCAATCTGTGTTTGTGGGATTGGACGGTAGTTGTGTGTTTCTTTCACGTTGGCCGCGCCGTCGGCGTTATAGAGTTTAACCCGCTCCACCAGATTGCCCCAACGCTTCAGATCGAACCACCGGGTTTGCTCACCAGCCAGTTCACGAGCGCGTTCCTGCATGATCATCTCCATATCCACCTGGGCAGGGGTGATTTCCATAGCAGCCTCTTTGCCTGGCCAGGCAGCCCGGCGACGTACTACATTGAGTGCGGCAGCGGCTTCAGTTGTTTTACCTTGCTTAAATTGAGCTTCGGCCAGAATCAGGTACGTTTCAGCCAGACGGAAGGCCAGGTAATCGCGGCTACCTTGTTCGTAGGTCAGGTCAGGACGGTTCGGGTCAAGGAATTTTTGCAGCGTTGGAAACAGAGCCTGCGAGTAGGCACTGGGTACCAATACCTGATAAGGCTTAGCCGCCCGTTGTGCTAATGTCCATTCAACCCCTGGAATAAAGATGGCGGTATCACCTGCTTTATAGGTAACCTTAGCCTTACTATTGTCAAACGAGGTATTCAGATTCGAGCCAGGGTTGTTCGATAGCCAGGTATCCTTGAATGTCTTCTTGTAGCGGGAATCATTAACCCGGTCTTTGAAGACGGTTTCCAGCAGGTAGTTCGTTGGTTTCAGACGTTTGAACGGACGGTCGTTGGCAATATCCCGTTTCATACCTGGCTGCACATCATACTGCATACCAAAGTACAGGTGAAGTTTGTTACCATCGCCATTGTTCGTATTCGCCGAGTTGATGTTGGTGAGCGGGTCAGAGGTATACTGTACCGAAAAAATCACCTCGTCATTAATTTCACCACTTCCCTGAGCAAACACACTGGCAAAATCAGGCAGCAGTTTGTAGCCATAGTTCGAAATGACATTCTGGGCATAGGTCGCTGCTTTAGCGTAATCGTCCGTTGCTTTGGCCGATGCGTTTGTTGCTTTCGTCAGATATACACGGGCCAGCAGGTGCTCGGCGGCTGATTTGGTAGCCCGACCGTAATCACTAGCTGCTTGTGCAGAAGCTTTGGTAGTCGGTAAATCAGCTATAGCTGCTTCAAGGTCAGCTATTATTTGTTTATACATATCGGCTTCCGATGCCCGCTTCGTCACTTTCGTGGGTCCGAGTGTTTCGGTTAACCGCAAGTCTACTCCGCCGAACTGTTGGGTCAGGATAAAGTAGTAATGTGCCCGCAGGAACTTCATTTCAGCTACCCGCAGTTTCTTCGTTGCATCCGAAACAGTAGCTGCCGGGGCGCGTTCAATAACGGCGTTACAAGTGTTGATGCCCTTATACAACTCTTCCCAAACCTGTTGGATGATATCAACGAAGCTGTTCATCTGGGTATCGTAGAAGTGAAACCCTTTGTAGCTTCCATCAGCACCGGCCTGGTAAATATCGGTGCCGTACTCGGTCATGGTCAGGCCGCGTTCTGAGCCGTAAAAATTCCGCATGGATGAGTAAGCGGCTCGGCTGGCATCTTCAAACCCTTTGGGCGTATTGATATAGTCGTTCCCGATGGCGGAGACGACGGTTTCATTCAGCACATTCTTACAAGCCTGCCCACTAAGCATGAGCGTAGCAAGCGCTAGAACGCGAATAGATTTATGTGAAAATTTTGATTTCATGATTTTTTGAATCGTAAGGTGTTTATGAACACATCAATTACTGGCTGTGCGCTTAGAATTTAACATTTAAACCAAATGTCGTAACCCGGGTAGCTGGCACAACACCGTTGCTGACCGTACCATCGCTTGTTTCAGGGTCAACACCGTTATACTTCGACCGGTAAGACGAGAAAATAAATGGCTGCTGAATGCTGGTGAATAGACGAAGCGATTGCAGATGTAGTTTCGAGGTAATTGAAGACGGGAACGTATAACCAAAGTTAATATTCCGCACTTTCACGAACGTACCGTCGAAGTAGATGATCGCCGAGTTGTAGACGGGGAATTCCTGGCTGGAGTTAGGCCGTGGGAATTCGTTGGTTGGATTGTTTGGGGTCCAGTAATCGACTTTGATCTGCTCGTATCGACCTGCCAACTGGTTGTTATCCCGGTGGAAACCACTCAGAATGGTCTGACCAACCCGGGCATAGATAAAGAAGTTCAGGTCAAATCCTTTGTAGCTGAATCGGTTCGTGATACCACCACTCCAGGTCGGAATATCGGAGCCTAAGAATACGCGGTCATCAGCCGTAATTTTGCCATCGTTATTGGTATCCTGCACTTTAATCTGCCCAACAGCACTCTGGTATGACTTAGCAGCATCGGCTTCATTAGTTTGCCAGATACCCGCTTTTTTGTAATCATACATAGCCGTAAGAGGCTTACCGATAAACCGTTTGTTACCCACGTCATCAACGGGGCCGTTGAACAGGGAGATGATGGCTTCGGTATTCTTGGTGAATACAATGTCAGAAGTCCATTTGAATCCGCCCTTCGTATTTACGTTTACGGTCGAAATGCTGGCTTCGATCCCTTTATTCTGGGTTTCGCCAATATTCTTGGTTACCGCGTTAAAGCCAATTGAGGTAGGCAGCAGGTCAGACAGCAACAGGTCTGTCGTGCGTGTATTGTACAATTCGATAGCACCCGCTACACGACCCCGCCAGAGGCTGAAATCAACCCCGATATTAGTTGTTGTGGAGGTTTCCCAGTGCAAATCGTCATTGCCAATCGTTTCAGGACGATATCCATAGGCAGGCGTGGTACCAAATGCATACACGGTACGACCCAAGAGACCTTGAGTTTGATAGGGAGCCACTGCCTGGTTACCTACCGATCCGCGGCTAACCCGTAGTTTCAGAAGGTCAACCCAGGAAGAACCCTTCAGGAAGTCTTCGTTGCTGATATTCCAGCCCAGAGCAATACCTGGGAAGTTACCATACTTGGTATTTTCACCAAACCGGCTCGATCCATCTCGACGAATTGTAGCGGTAACCAGGTATTTATCTTTGTAGTCATAGTTGACCCGACCCATGTAGGAGTTAATTGTCCACTGAACCAGACCACTACCAACACCCAGTACCGAGCTGGCGTTACCTACGTTGTAGAACGACTGAGTTTCGGCAGGGACGCCCTGTACGTTAATGTTATTAAACTCAGAATTATCGCGCTGAATGGATTGCAGAGCCGTTATGCCTACGTTATGATCACCAAACTTCTTAGTATACGACACGATGTTTTCCAGTGTGTAGTCGAAATTAAACGTGCTGGCGTTAGATGCCTGAGGATCACCCCCTTTGCGGGCGTTCGTCTGAGCGCCAATGAAGCGGCCGTATCGGTTGATGGTGAAATCAGGGCCAAAGTTGACCCGGTATTTTAACCCTTCAAGGATATTTACTTCGGCATAAACACTATTGAAAATCCGGTACTTCTTCCGTTCGTCAATCTGGGCACCTGGTACAACCTCCGCGAGCGGATTGGTGAGCAGAGCATCGTTCGTGGGTGAGAAAATCAGGTTTCCGTTGTCGTCGTAGGGCCGTCCGAGCGGATTTTGCTGAAGGGTGAAGTTGTACGGGTTCAACGACTCGCCATTGCGCAGGCTATACATCATGTATGAAGCAATCCCCACTTTAAGCACCTTATTAATCTGGTGATCAATATTGGCACGGAGTGAATAGCGGGTAAAGTCGAGTCCTGGCATGATCCCTTTGTCCTGGAAATAACCTGCCGAAATGTAGAACTGAGTTTTTTCGTTACCGCCCTGAACACCTATCGTGTGGTTCTGTTGGAAACCCTGTTTCAGAATCAGCGACTGCCAGTCGGTATTACGACCGGCGGCAATCCCGGCCGCTACGGCAGGGTCGCCACCCAATACCGCTACTTTCGAGTCAGCATAGGCATCGGCTACGCCCGTCGGAACTGGATTGCCGCTGGCGTCTTTGTAGTTATTGGTAGTCCGGTAGGCTTCCCGCACAAATTCGGCAAATTCGGAGCCGCTGAACAGGTGAACTTTATCCAGCACATTGGTAACCCCTACATAGTTATCATACGAGATCGTCGTTCGGCCATTTTGGTTACCCCGCTTGGTGGTTACCAGTACAACGCCGTTAGCACCTCTGGCACCGTAGATGGCTGTTGCCGTAGCATCCTTCAGGATTTCCATGGAGGCAACGTCGTTCGGGTTAATGTCTTCGTATTCTCTCGCGAGCGGAATTCCATCCACTACATAAAGAGGATCATTACCCGCATTGAACGAACGACGTCCACGAATCCGGATGGTTGGTACAGAACCAGGGCGGCTACCCGACTGAGCTACGTCTACCCCTGCTACCCGACCCTGCATAGCCTGACCGATGTTGGTGATAGGTTGTTCCGTAATTTGCTTCGGCGTAATCGACGAAATAGCCCCGGTAGTCTGGCTTTTCTTCTGCGTACCGTAACCAACGACGACTACTTCGTTCAGCGCACGCGTATCTGTACTAAGCGTTAGGTTAACGGTCGACTTGTTGCCAACAGTAACCTCCTGGCTAACAAAGCCTACGGCCGAGAAAACCAGCACTGCCGGGCCATTGGGAACGTTAATCCGGTAAGTCCCCGACGCATCGGTTGTAGTACCGCGTGTGGTACCTTTTACTGCTACACTAACACCTGGTAGCCCGGTATTGTCATCAGCCGACAGAACTTTCCCCGTTATGGCTCGTTCCTGAGTCGGGTTGTCTACCGTCGGTCGGTTGGTTGGGGGGGCACTGTAGGCCGGTTGACCCATCAGTGCGAGTGCCATAAGGCCAAGCAGAGGAAGCCACGTTTTCCGTGGAGGTTGGGTAATTGTGTTTTGCATTGTAGGTTCAAGTAAGAGTTAATTATAAAAGCAGCTAGGGTAATGTTTTGTCCAAACTGGTTGGAACCTCAATCCACTCTCCCGAACGGAGCCGGATGGGATTGTGGTGTTTGACGAGCAGGTTGACAGCTCCCGAAGTTAAAGCGACAGATGTGCAGGCGGCTTGCTGACTTACCTGAAACGCTGTGCCGAGCGCTTCGATCGTAAGGTCGCTGGTATGAACCCGAAATAGTCGGGCCGATGTCGTATCATTCCGGTGCATGACAGAAAAATCAGCTTCTCCCTTCAACCAGACCGCTCGGGGTGTTTCATCCGTCCATCGGCGGGCATACCGGACCGAACTGTTCGGATACAAGGTAACGGTTGAGTTGTCGGGCAGACGAATCTGCTGGGTTTGATGAGCGGATGTACTAACCGTCGAAATGTGTTGATTAGGACCATATTGCATCCACAATGCCCAGCCGATTAGGAGTAAGACTCCCATAGCAGCAGCAATCGTTCGGAAAAAGTACCACCAGCCAACCACAGCCCGAACGTCGGGTTGAAGCGGGCGAAGGTCCTCCATGGTCTGGAGTGATTCCCGGATCCGTCCCCATACCGATGAAATTTCATCAGTCGACAGGGCAGGTAAAGTAGGTTGGCTGCTGGTAAGAATTAATTTACGAGCCATTTCTACCGTTTCTGCACAGTCTGGATTTTGTGAAAGCCAATTTTGCCAGTAAGCCACCACCTCATCGTCGTTGGGGTGTTGTACCCAACGTACAAAGAGGTCATCGAGGGCAAGCTCCTCAACGGTGTAAGCAGAATATGGCTTATGGGACACGGTATTTAGCTGTTGCGTGTAGGCCAAAGCGTCAGATATAAGGGTTTCTACTTATTAAAGGCATCGTTTGAGGGCAGATTATTTTGTCTGGCCAATTGTTAAGGTTTATGGATTATTCTTCGATAAAGCTTTATTATGTACAATTTTAGATTGCGAAAATGCCATTATAATATTCTGAAAAAAAATGGATATAAAGAATAAAATTTCTCACTTTTTTTATGCAAACGTTTCCGGTAACGTTGCCAAAGTAAAAATCTATGAGCATTTACAGCTAAAATGTTAGAATAATGGAAATAGGAACAAGTTTATCAAGGTAGGTTTATAAAAATAATTTAAGCTATAAAATTGTATTTATCTAATATAAGATCCGATTGGTTATGCTGTTTCTGAGCTATGTAGGTCCTGCTTTATACCAGTAAGCATAGGGACTTTATAAACAATTTCCGGGCTGATAATCAGAGATTCGGTCCTTTCTGTCACTAAACTTGAAAATAGTTAATCTATACTTTTAATAATCGTATGTATAGCCCAACCGGAAGCATAAACCATTAGCTTCTATTGCCGTTATTGTTTCTATCAACGGTATGAAGACTATGCGATTAGTATGGCGTTTATGTTTATTTTATATACTCTGGTTGTTTATGGATACAACCGCTCTAGCGCAGACGCGAGTATCTTTAGATGAAGAAACCCGATTAAAGGAACGATCGGCTCCTCAGAATGGCCAGCCAGATACACTACAGTCGGCAAAACCCAAATCGCTGACCTTTACGGCATCGACAGATCAACGGTTTACGTTTTTTAATGATACACGTACGGAAGATAACCGACGAGATCCCGTCAGCGTCTATGGAATACGGGCTGGATTTTTGTTTCCGCAAAGCCATCGTCGGGCTAATCTGAAAGGCGGTCGGTCGGCTAGCTTCAAAGCAGGTGCCGGTTTTTATTTCGTCAATCAGTCGCTGAATCACCCCGGATTGCTGCCCAATTCGTCGGAGTCGGTCACTCGGCATCTGCGTATGGCTACGGTATATTATGAGCGCTATTTTTTTCGTCATAAAGCGTTCGAAGTGAGTATGCCAATCGAGTTGGGGTATGGGCATTCACGTTATGAGCGTAACGACGATGTGGCAGAAAAGCATGAAATAGCACGTGGTGTGTTTATTCCGCTGGGGGTGGGTGTATCAGGAGCGTACCATTTCCCGACGGTACGCTGGTTTCGACCGCTTCACTGGTTTGGGGTGAATATATTGACAGGCTACCGGTTCATTTTGAAAAAAGACATTCCTGAAAGCCAGATTAATTACTCCGGTTTATATCTGTCCGTTGGGCCATCGTTTTTTCTGGAAAACCTCACAGCCGATATTAAGCGATGGAGCCAGAAGCGCAAACGTAACTAATAAGTAAGGGTTGACGTAAAGCCGGCTGGAACTGCCAAATTCCAGCCGACCTGAAGATTTAGACGTTGCTAGGGACAGATTCATTCCACTGAATACGAACCGCCTGCTCAACATCGGTATGCAGACAAAGCGCCACCGGACAGGTATGCGCAATCCGTTCCAGCCGGGTGCGGGTTTCGTCGTCAGGCATAAAGGCTACCCCTTCCCGATTGGCCCGAAGCGTCAGATTTACTTCAATACGGGCAATTTTTCGGGGGGGCTGGCTGGTCATTATTTTGGTTACATCCAGTTCGCTGCCTGTCAGATCAATACCATCACGCCGGGCATGTATGGCCATTGTGGTAATGATGCAGGTGCCCAGCGCATTGGCAACCAGGTCGGTCGGCGAAAATGCTTCTCCTTTACCCTGATTGTCGGTAGGGGCATCGGTATTAATGTGGGTGCCCGATTGGATATGCTCACAATCGGAGCGAAGTCCGCCAATGTAGTCGATATGGATTGTTGCCATAGAAATAAATAAGATCAGATAGGAAGCTCAATGAGCTGATAAATAAATTGCTTTGTCCTGAGTAGATTCGATAGGCTTTTTGATTCTCTGGATTCTACGGTAGCCGATGATTATCAGCGCCGTAGAGCTAGGATAGCCATAGTGATACCATTCCCTAAAAATTCGTTAAAAAATGGGCTTACCTATTATTTTCGCTCTAAACATATAAATAATGCGGTAGTTACGCTAATTGTGCTGGCCGATTTTGTGAATACGTATAAAAATGATTAGTTTTAATTTCAGGATATTACGAAAATGCGAACTTTATACAGACTACTTGGACTTGCGTTGGGGGGGGTACTCATATCCGGGCAAGTCGTCAATGCCCAAAATACGGATAGTGATGACGAAAATTATCACACGATCACAACGTTTGGGATTACAACCAATACGAATTCTGGGATAATTGGCGGTTTTTCCTATCGGCGATCGAAGCTGTTATCCAGTAAACTGATGGGCATGTCCCAATACCGGTACCTGAGTATAGAGATCGTCAACGTTAAACATCCTAAAGAAATCCAGTCGTCGATCAATTCCGTTGGCTCACGCTACATTGTCGGAAAAGAAAATTATTTATTTGTACTGCGTCCGCAATATGGTCGTGAGGTAAAATTATTCCAGCGCACGGGTGATGAAGGCATCGCAGTCAGTGGGATTCTGGCGGGTGGACCATCGCTGGGAATTATCAAACCGTACTATCTCGACGTTTCCTACGGCAATTCGTCCCGGAGTGTCCCGGCTTCTCAGGTAAATGGCTTTGCGACCGTGTCGGGTGAGACTGTTACAGGGGCTGGCGGCTTTTTTCAGGGGCTCGACCAGTCGAAACTTACGGTGGGGCTAAATGTAAAAGCCGCGTTGAGTTTTGAACTAAGTGCTTTCCGGGCCAATACTACAGGTATTGAAATCGGTTTCCTGGCCGAAGTTTTCCCAAACAAAGTGGTTATAATTCCCAACCAGAGCCCAAATGGCAATCGGGAAGATGGTAACCGCAACTTCTTTACGTCAGCCTACCTGACCTTATTTTTTGGAAGTAAGAAATAGGAGTTAGTCATTAGAAGTGAGGAGTGAGAATGCTGACGCATATTCTCTTTGGCTTGCGCCAGCATTCTCACTTCTAACTACTAACTCCTTTACATGAACTTTCCGGCAGAAAAACGAATTTTGCTGGAAAGGAATGAGGTGATATGATTGAACTACCCGTAATACCCTCCGAACAACAACGTAACCGGGCGGGCGTCCCGAAACGGCCCGACTGGCTACGAGTCAAACTGCCCATTGGACCTGAATATGCCAAAGTTCGTAAACTGGTCGATGAGCATAAGCTCCACACCATTTGCGAAAGCGGCAACTGCCCAAACATGGGTGAGTGCTGGGGGGCCGGAACCGCTACATTTATGATTTTGGGAAATGTCTGTACGCGGAGCTGTACTTTCTGTGCAGTAGCCACCGGACGCCCCAACGAGTACGATACCGACGAACCCCGGCGGGTGGCCGAAGCTATCGTGCTGATGAAGGTAAAACATGCCGTTATTACCTCTGTAAACCGCGACGAACTGAAAGACCGGGGTGCTGAAATCTGGTATCAAACGGTTCGTCTGATCAAAGAAGCGTCGCCCACTACTACCATTGAAACGCTGATTCCTGATACAAAAGGAAACTGGGAAGCCCTGGAACGGATGATTTCGGCGGGTCAGGAAGTGGTGTCTCATAATATGGAGACTGTAGAACGACTGTACCGGCGCGTTCGGCCACAGGCGCGGTATGAACGCAGTCTGGAGCAGATTCGTCGGACCAAAGAATATGGTCAACGGACCAAATCGGGCATTATGCTTGGCCTTGGCGAAACCCATGACGAAGTATTTAAAGCAATGGATGACCTGGCTGAAAACGGACTGGACGTGCTGACGCTAGGCCAATATTTACAGCCTACCAAGATGCACCACGAAGTAATTGAGTGGATTCACCCCGAAACGTTTGCCATGTACCGTGAGGAAGGATTAGCGCGTGGCTTGAAATATGTGGAGTCGGGCCCGCTGGTTCGGTCGAGCTATCATGCCGAGAAACACGTGAATGTGTAAGCTTGCCAAAACAATTTAGGCTGTTTCATTAGTTTAAAGACGAAAGTCCGGACCCACGGCCCGGACTTTTTCGTTACTGCATGAAAAAATACGATTTCATTATCGCGGGAGGAGGTATGGCCGGGTTAAGTCTGGCCTATTACCTGCTTCAGTCACCCCTACGAGACCGAAGCATTCTCATTCTGGACCGCGAACAGAAAATCCGTAACGACCGAACCTGGTGTTTCTGGGAACGTGACCCCAGAGAGCCGATCTCGGCACGTATGCACCAACGACTGGCTCGCACGCGGCCATTTGAGTCAATATTGTTTCGTACCTGGAAGTCGATTGTATTTCACGGGACCACCTATGCTGGGCCGCTCGATATGGGGCGGTATCGGTACAAAATGCTACGGGGTATCGATTTCTACAGCTTTATGGAAGCCGAGTTAGCCAAGTGGCCAAACGTAGAGCAGAAACAGGTTACTATCCAGCGAATAAAAGACACGCCCCAGGGTGGATTTATTATTGCCGACGACGAGCCCTACATTGCCGATTATATTTTCGACAGTACGTTCAGCTTGAAACTGGATCAACCCGAAAATCATAATCTGCTTCAGCATTTCAAAGGTTGGGTAATCACGACGTCAAAGCCCTGTTTTGATCCGGAACAGCCCAAAATCATGGACTTTCGCATCGATCAGCAAGGAGATTGTCGGTTTATGTATGTGCTCCCGTTCGATGAAAAAACAGCGCTCGTTGAGTTCACGCTGTTCAACTCGACGCTGCTGTCCGACGACGATTACGATGCCGAACTCCAGCGATATATTGAAACGTATTTGGATACAGGTTCTTACCAGATTTGCGAAACGGAGTATGGTGTGATTCCCATGTCGGACGAGCCTACGCAGGAAAATCCGTCAGAGCATATTATTCGCATCGGTACAGCTGGCGGTTTTACCAAACCATCGACGGGTTATACGTTTCAGCGAACCCAACGTTACCTACAGACCATTGTCCAAAACCTGGCCGAAACCGGCAAGCCGAATCGAAAAGAGCCCTGGTTTAAGCGTCGGTTCAAACTTTACGATAGTATTTTTCTAAATGTGCTGGAAAAACACCGCTATCCGGCCGATGATATATTTACACGAATCTATACGGAAAACCCGCGTCGGGTCTTCAAGTTTTTAGACGAAGACACTCATTTCGTTGAAGAGCTGCGGCTGTTTTCAACCATGCCGTTCTGGCCCTTTGTATCCGCTTTTTTTAACGTATTGCGAAGAAAGATGATCGGTTGAGTGGTTAAGTACAAAGTTTAAGGCTTGTCCTGTGCGCAGAAACTCATAAATTTGTCTTTTCAAACCAAGTCACACGGATAGCGCAATGCCTTATCTCTTCACTTCCGAGTCTGTTTCTGAGGGACACCCTGATAAAGTCGCCGACCAGATCTCCGACGCACTGATTGACAACTTTCTGGCTTTTGATCCATCCAGCAAGGTAGCCTGTGAAACCCTCGTAACTACGGGCCAGGTTGTACTAGCCGGTGAGATTAAGACCGATACCTATCTGGATGTTCAGAAAATCACGCGTGAGGTGATCCGTAAGATCGGCTACACCAAGAGCGAGTACATGTTCGAAGCAAACTCCTGCGGTATTTTTTCGGCATTACACGATCAGTCAGCCGACATCAACCAGGGTGTTGATCGGGAAGTGGCAAACGACGACTTCGAAACCAAAGCTAACGCGCAAGGCGCTGGCGATCAGGGTATGATGTTCGGGTATGCGACCAACGAAACCGACAACTACATGCCATTGCCGCTGGATCTGGCTCATGCCATCCTGCGTGAAATGTCCAATATCCGCAATAACGAGCTTTCGTTGATGCCGTACTTACGGCCCGATGCCAAGTCGCAGGTGACGATCGAATATTCTGACGACCATCAGCCTATTCGAATCGATACCATCGTTGTATCGACTCAGCATGATGATTTTGCTGATGACGACACGATGCTGGCGAAAATCAAGGAAGATATTATCAATATCGTGATTCCACGGGTAAAAGCCGCTCAGAAAGCTGAACTACACGGTTTGTTTACCGACGACATCACCTATTACATTAATCCAACCGGTAAATTCGTGATCGGCGGTCCGCACGGTGATACGGGACTTACAGGTCGCAAAATTATCGTAGATACCTACGGTGGCAAGGGAGCTCACGGCGGTGGTGCTTTCTCAGGAAAAGATCCCTCGAAAGTAGACCGTTCAGCCGCTTATGCTACTCGGCATATTGCCAAAAATCTGGTAGCCGCTGGTCTTTGCGATCAGGTTCTGGTTCAGGTTTCATATGCCATTGGGGTCGCCAAGCCATGCGGTCTATACGTAAACACATACGGAACGGCTAAAGTCGATTTGCACGATGGTGAAATCGCCGAGAAAGTGGGCAAAATTTTCGACATGCGCCCTTATGCCATTGAACAACGGCTGAAACTGCGTAACCCGATCTATTCGGAAACAGCGGCTTACGGACACATGGGGCGTAAGAATGAAGTTGTAAAGAAGACCTTTGGTTCAAACGGTCACTCGAAAGAAGTAGAGGTAGAGCTGTTTACCTGGGAGAAACTCGACTTCGTTGATCAAGTCAAGACCGAGTTTAGCCTTTAATATATCCACGGGCTTCAGCCCGTGTTTCTCATTGACAGTTACGGGCTGAAGCCCGTGGATACATACGAAAGCCACCCCGTTTGGAGTGGCTTTCGCATTGTGAGATTAGTTAAATTGTTTATAACTCATCCGGTTCGAAGATTTCTTCTTCAGGCTGAACCCGGGATTTTGCTTCTGCAATAGCTGGGCTGGAAATATCGTTGCGTTTTTGTTTACAGCGAACGAGTTTGTCTTTCAGGACGTCCATGACCCTATCCGTGGCGCTTTCGAAACTTTTATCGTGTTCCTTCACGAAAATCTCCTTGCCCGGAAGCATTAGTCGAACTTCGACGATTTTTTCTTTGATCTTGTTGGAGTCGGCCCCTTCTAATCGAAGAAATACCTCACCTCCAATGATTCGGTCATAAAAAGTATCTAGCTTATCTAGCTTGGCCTGGATAAAATCGAACAGGCTCTGGTCTGCCGTAAATTTAACGGCGTGCATTTGTAGTCTCATTGTGTCGCCTTTAAAGTGAACTGAATTAAGAACATCAATGGACTGTCTAAGTTTGAGGATATGAACTACAAAGTCAAGTCTACCTATGAAAGATGCAACTCTGTTTCACGGAGCTTATCTATTTAGCGAGTTAATGAACTGATAGGGCTAAGTTTTGTCTACAGCGTGGAACGGTTACAGATAAAAGTTCTTTAAAAAGTATAATTAGTCACCCACGTTAATTAACCACACCGCTTAGGTCACGGTCTTGATTTGATCTTTCAGGAATCTCAGCAGCAGTTTCTCAACGCCATCGAGGCCGTACGGGCTGGTTTGACGAAACCGGGCTTTTTGCTTGATATAAGGAGCTAAATCCTGACATTCGTAGGCGTCCAGTATCTGGGGATGCACATAATGTTTGCGGCAGACAGTACGGGTATTGCCCAATTGGTGGGCTACCTGGTCCAGTACCGTATTAACATTTTTCTTCGCTTCTTTTTCGTTTTCGCAAGGTTCTAGTTCGACCAGGAGCCGCAGTGCGTTGACCGTACCAGCCCAGGTTCGGAAATCTTTAGCTGAAAAATCATCACCCATGGTTTCATGCAGGTAATCGTTGACCATGCCGGAATCAATGGAGTGCCGCTCACCCTGCTGGTCCAGATACTGAAACAACTCTTTACCTGGCATATCACGGCAGGCTTTAACTAGCCGAGCCAACCGCCGGTCGTGTAGAGTAATGTCGTGGTAAATGCCTTTCTTGCCTTTAAAGCTAAAGCGTACATCACTGCCTTCAAGTTTGACATGCCGGTTCTTCAATGTCGTTAGCCCATAAGAACCATATTCTTTTTCATAGGCCGCATTACCTATTCGAATCAGCGTTTGCTCCATCACACTCAAGGCAATGGCAATTACCTTCTCACGAGAAAGTACAGGTTTTTTCAGATCAGTAGCGATACGCTCACGTAACAGTGGCAGCACTTCGCCGAACGCAACCATCCGAAAGAATTTTGTTTCGCTCCGAATAGCGTTCCATTTAGTGTGATAGCGGTATTGTTTTCGCTGTTTCGTGTCGATGCCGGTGGCCTGTAAATGCCCATTGACTTTAGGGCTGATCCAGACATTTTCCCAGGCAGGCGGAAGTACCATACTTCGAATACGAGCTAGCGTGTTCTCATCATCTATTATATTCCCTTTTGGATCAACATAAATAAACTGCTGACCGCGTCGCTGCCGGTGGATACCAGGCATGGTATCGTTCATATAAACAAGCCGGGCGGCCTGAGCAGCCTGCACCGGATCGTGGGCTAATTCCAGTAAATTCACGTTCGTTGAGACAGGTAGTGATTGTAATAAATAAAGCAGCATAAGTGGATTCTATCCATTATGCTGCCTCCTGTAACTGTCGAACGAACGAATTGGTTATTTTAATTCCTTACCGAACCATTGCAGGCTGTTCAGAAGCTTTGCCAAAGAACCACAAAGCCAGTGCCGTGACATAGTGATAAAAATCCGTAGGATGAATCAGGCTGCTAAACGAATCGGCTTTTGTGGCCAAACCCATAGCCATTGCTGCCAGTACAACCCACATTCCTCGCTTATCGCGCTGAAGCAATGAAAATACTGCCAGGAGCATCAGTACTAAAATTCCAAGTGACGGAACAATGGGTGTAAAAACCTGTGCAGTAGGCGATAGTAGATTAATAAATAGAAACAGGCCAAAAACGATGGTCGCCACAAACGTTAACCAGGATAATGTGCGCTTGTTCAGCAAGGCATATACTGCCGTGACAACACATACAACTCCCAGAGAATCAGACAGGACAATAAGCCATTGATGAAAAGTCGCGAGCGACTCATTTCCGGCAAATTGGATAACACCGATCAGGGCAGCCAATGAAGTGGTGAGCAAAAAAAATCCCCACAAGAGCCGGTTGTAAAGGGAAATGCGTCCGAAAAAGTGCCAGAACACCCCGACGCCCGCCCCGACTAATATAGAGCCGGAAAGGATGTGCGAAAAAATCATCACGTAATTTACGAAGTTTCGGCTACTTTTGCCCAACTTTTTACGAGATGCGAGATAAGAAGTCGTACGAAGAAAGAGTATCAGATTAGCATCCGTCTTTCTTCATATGTCTTTGCGTCTTCCTCTAGTTAACCGTATCGCCAACGATTTCTAAAACCTATCATGTCTGTTTTAGTCAACAAAGAATCTAAAGTAATCGTCCAGGGCTTTACTGGCTCGGAAGGCAGTTTTCATGCCCAGCAGATGATCGAATATGGTACCAACGTGGTTGGTGGCGTAACGCCTGGTAAGGGAGGTCAAACTCACCTCGACCGACCCGTATTCAATACTGTTCAGGAGGCTGTTGATAAAGCTGGTGCCAATGTTTCGATCATTTTTGTGCCGCCCGCTTTTGCTGCCGATGCCATTATGGAAGCTGCCGAAGCTGGTATTAAAGTAATCATTTGCATTACCGAAGGCATACCGACAGAAGATATGGTGGCAGTGAAGAACTACCTGGCTGATAAAGATGTGCGGCTTATTGGCCCAAACTGCCCTGGTGTAATGACAGCCGAAGAATGTAAGGTAGGAATTATGCCCGGCTTTATCTTCAAGAAAGGCACCATTGGAATTGTTTCTAAATCAGGTACGCTCACTTATGAAGCGGTAGATCAGTTGACCAAAGCAGGTTTAGGTCAGTCGACAGCTATTGGTATCGGTGGTGATCCAATCATTGGCACAACGACCAAACAGGCCGTCGAACTGCTGATGAACGACCCCGATACAGAAGCCATCGTCATGATCGGTGAAATCGGTGGTGGTATGGAAGCCGAAGCAGCCCGCTGGATCAAAGCCGACGGCAACCGCAAACCTGTGGTTGGCTTCATTGCCGGACAAACCGCTCCGAAAGGGCGCCGGATGGGCCATGCTGGTGCCATTGTGGGTGGTGCGGACGATACCGCAGCGGCTAAAATGGCTATCATGCGTGAGTGTGGTATCCATGTAGTTGAATCTCCTGCCCTGATCGGCGACACGATGCTTAAGGCATTAGGCAAATAAAAAAGTGAAAGAGCGAAAGAGCGAAAGAGTGAAAGAGTGTACAACAAGTAGCAGGGCTATGTTGATAGTGACGCTCTTTCGCTCTTTCGCTCTTTCGCTCTTTATTTTTTCCTTCGCAATCGGCCAGTCGCGAAACTCAGGCATTGGTCCGGGAGGTAAATACTATCCCGTACATGATTTTCACGACGATTTTCAGGTGTACGACGAGCGGGCGAAGGCCTATGTACCCTACATCGTTGAGTTGCACGCCAACCAACCCGCACTGAGTGTTTATGTCGATCTGGAGAGTAATCGACAGTATAGTATCCTCGTAACGACGCAGCAGGACGGTTACCTGTTCATCAACTCAGCCCTTAAACGAAAACTTCGCGCAGGACAATGGCAGGTTTTGCGGATTGATAGTTTGTATCGAGTGTATCGTCAGCCAGAAATTTTTCTGACGATTTATGGCGCTGCCGGCCTTCAGGATAAACAATTATTTATTGGCTATCCTAAATCAGCTACACAGAAACCGGTTGTGCTACGCGACGATAACCTCAGCGTTCGCCCACGCCTTCGTACGATTTACGACAATTTTCTGGGGTTGGGATTGTTATTTCTCCTGGCTACGCATGCTTTCCTGTTTAGCTTTTATCACCGGGCTTTCCTACGGTTTTATAGCCTGCGCGATCTGGTTTCACTGCGAGCGCAGGAGGAGTCGTTCCTGATCAATCGACCGCTCAGTAGTACCAACATGTTGTTTGTGCTAAACCTGAGTTTTGTGATTGCCTATCTGATCGTTTTTGCCCAAAGCCGTAATCTGGACGTATTTGCTTCGCGGGAGTTATTATTAAGTGAACAACATTTTGGCTGGCTGGTAGGTGAATTCTTTCTGTTAAGTGCGGCTGCTTTTATGAGCCTGATTGGCAAATACATTGCCATTGAAATTATGGGCGGACTGTATAAGCTTGAGGAGGTGGTAAACGTCCATTACTTTAAAATTTTACAATCTTCTCTGCTATTTTTTACATTCCTGGCGATCCTACTCACGGTCATTGCCTTCAACATTTCGGCGGTAAACTGGTCGCAAAATGCGTTGTTGATACCCCTGATCGTGTTTTACACTGCCCGGCTCGCCTTACTCTACTTTGTGATCCGTAGTCTGGACCCTATCAAGAATCTTTATTTATTTTCGTACCTTTGCATCGTTGAATTGATCCCGCTCATCATTGGTTTGCGTTTTGCGATCTGATGAGTGAATGTTCAGCCCGCAGTGTATCTGATAGTCAGCCATACATGTTGCACTATCCACGAGAGCTGTCGACTGCCAACCGACTATTACCCGCGTAGAGATTCGATGAACGAGACGAGCATGCAATCTGCCGAAGCCCGGCTTACGAAAGTAAACCGGATGTTAGTGACCCAATCCCGACCCGCCGACGAAAAATCTCCTTATTTCGATTTAGCCAGCAAGTACAACATCCAAATCGATTTTCGCCCGTTCATTCAGATTCAGGGTGTATCGCACAAGGATTTTCGTCGTCAAAAAATTAACATTCTGGCACATACGGCCATTATTTTCACCAGCCGAAATGCCATTGATCACTTCTTTCGGATTTGCCAGGAAGGGCGAATCGAGGTGCCAGCCGATATGAAGTACTTCTGTATTTCGGAACAGACGGCCAATTATCTCCAGAAATACATTGTTATCCGAAAGCGTAAGATCTTTAATGGGACTAAAACCGCTACTGAACTGTTCGATCTGATTAAAAAGCATAAGAACGAGAAGTTTCTTTTTCCGTGCTCAAACATCCGTCGGAACGATATTCCAGAATTCATGGATACCAGTGGCCTGCATTTCACCGAAGCGGTGATGTACGAAACGGTGCCTACCGATCTGTCGGATCTGGATATCAAGAGTTATGATATTATTGCGTTTTTTAGTCCGTCGGGGGTAAGCTCATTGTTTAGCAATTTCCCCGAATTTAATCAGAACGGTATTCGCATGGCAGCTTTCGGGCCTACAACTGCCAAATCCATTACAGATGCCGGATTGACACTTGATATTGAAGCCCCATTGCCCAATGCCCCATCCATGACGGGAGCCTTAGACCTGTACCTAAAAAAGGCTAACAATTGAGAACCGTTAGCGGTTATACGAAAGGAAATGCCGGAATCAGGTTAATCACCTAATTTCCGGCATTTCCCCTTTTTTTATAGCCCAATAATTTGCGCTTACGCACGTTTAGATGTAAACTGTGATTTATTTCCCAGAGCGCTCAATGGCAGTTCTGAATTTTGCTTAGGCCGTATGATTCGCACATTTTACGTTTTTGCCTTTTTATCGCTGACGATGGCTGTATCGACCGTTCTGGCACAGCAGGATCCTCAGTTTAGTATGTATATGTATAACCCCCTCTATTACAATCCGGCAGCTGCTGGATCAGAAGGGGTAACGAGAGTGCAGATTACCCACCGAACCCAATATCTGGGGTATCAGACGATAGGTAATGGAGACGGTAGTGCTGCGCAAAGCACCCAATTGCTCTCCTTTACGATGCCTTTGGATAAAATTAAAAGCGGTATCGGGATTTATGCGTTGAATGATAAATACGGTCCATCCATCAATCAGGCCATTCAATTGTCGTATGCGTACCGGCTGGCTTTGAAAAATGGGACACTGGCGCTGGGAGTTCAGGCAGGTATGTTTAACCGGGGGTACGATTTTAATCAGTTCCGGCCAACTGACCCAGGTGACCCGTTACTGCCGGGTGGGCGCATAAATCTGTTTAAGCCTGATGTGAGCGCCGGGATTTATTACAATACAACCGACTATTGGGTAGGTGTAAGTATGACTCACCTGAATCGGGCTACGTATAGTTACACGACTGGTTATGAAACCGATCCGTCGGATAGCAAAGCGTATTTATCAGCCGGTTATCGACTTGGTTTTGGGTATAATATTGATATACAGCCATCGGTATTGCTTCAGTACAGTACCAAAGAAGGCTTACCCGGATCAGTAGCGACTGTTAACATTCTTGGAACGTATGACAACCGTATTTGGGCCGGGATAGGTTACCGGGTTAAAGACGCAGTTATGGCAACGGCTGGGATCAACCTAATGCGAAACAATGCACTACGGGTTGGATACTCACTGGATATTGTGACAAGTGGTACTCAAATAAAAAGTGCGACATCGCATGAAATTATTTTAGGCTATGCCCTGCCTACTATCGACACGCGTAAAAAACCAATTATCCGTACTCCTCGTTTTCGATATTAAGGCAGAAGAAATGGCTAAAATTTAGGTTTGCAGACTATTTTGGCAGTATTCTTGTTAGGCAGTTTGCGAATAGCCACTTATTTTTGAGGGAATGGACTGATTCATACAGTACTAATTCGTCTAAATCATAAAACCCATTAGGTCGGGATAGAGTTAGAAAATAATTCAGGTCCTGGGATTACATACAATAACCAAACAGATTTTCGTTTTTAGTCTGGTCTCGCACAAGAAGAAGCAAAGTTCTACGATGATGAAGTATAATACAGTCAACGCAACCCGGATGGTGATGGTCGCAGCAGTCGTACTGCTAATGCAAGGTTGTGGCTTCCTGAAATCAAAATTTAGCAAAGGTGGCAAAGGAGGAGAAGTTGGCGTTACGAATGGGGAAATTACGGCCACAGGTCGTAAAGGCTGGAAGCAGCCAACTCCCTATGGAATGGTGCTGATTCCTTCTGGTTCGTTTATCATGGGACAGGCCGATGAAGATGTGGCCGCAACCCAGATTAACATGAACCGCCAGGTAACGATCAGCTCGTTCTATATGGACGATGCTGAAATTTCGAACCACGAATACCGTCAGTACATCAATGCACTGCTGGCTGATTCGGTTTCGACACTGGGCGAAGAAGAAATTATGTCGAAGTTTTATCCAGATACGACCGTTTGGAAAAACGACTTCACGTATCACAATGGTGATCCAATGCTGGAGCACTATTATGCTCACCCGGCATTCGATACGTATCCGGTAGTAGGAGTAAGCTGGATTGCAGCTAACCACTTCTGCAAATGGCGTACGAACATGCTGGATGATTATCGCACCAAAGAAGGTGGTTATAAATCATTTGGTTTCCGCCTTCCATCAGAAGCTGAGTGGGAATGGGCTGCCCGGGGCGGCAAGAGTGGCGCCAAATATCCATGGGGTAACCCCTATGTAGCAAACGGGAAAGGTTGCTACCTGGCCAACTTCAAACCCCAGCGCGGTAATTTCGACGCTGATGGCTATCCATACACAGCGCCTGCAACGGCCTACAGTCCGAACGATTACGGTCTATACAACATGGCTGGTAACGTAGCTGAATGGTGCCGGGATGCCTATGCCGATAACACCAATGCCATTGTCTGGGATATGAACCCCGACAACCAGAATGCCGATGAGCCTCGTAAAGTGGTGCGTGGTGGTTCCTGGAAGGACATTGCTTACTACCTCGAAACGGGTACACGTTATTACGAATACGAAGATCAGAAGCGTTCTTATATTGGATTCCGTTGCATTATGGACAACCTGGAAGGTCGGACAGCATCGGCACGTGGTAGCAGGCTAGGGGGAAGTAGTAAGAGCAAAAGCAGCAAAAAATCGGCAACGAAAAAAGTTTAACGCGTAATAAAGTCAATTACCTAGTCCAATAAAAATAGCTTATCATGGCAGCAGACAAGTCAGTAAATTTCTTTTGGGATCGCTTAGTACCAACCATTTATAGTGCCGGAGCCGCCGTTGTTATTGCCGGGGCATGGGCTAAAATTACCCACAACGAACAGTTTGGCTGGTTATTGACGGCTGGTCTTCTTACCGAGGTTGTCATCTTTGTTCTTTATGCAATTCAAAGCTTCACAAACCCAACAATAGCCTCAAATGATTATGCCTGGGAACGTGTATATCCCGAACTGGCTGATGATTTTAAGGGAGAAGCTCGTAAGCCATCGCCACAAGCTAATGGCCTGACGGCGAATATGGATCAAATGCTGGCTCAAGCCAAAGTAACTCCTGATGTGTTTGAGAAACTGGGTTCTGGTTTCCGAAACCTGAACGATACCGTATCCAAACTGTCTGATCTGACCGAAGCAACGGTGGCTACGAACGATTATGCACGTAACGTTAAATCGGCTTCGAGTTCAATCAGTGAAATGAACAAATCCTATGGCACGGCAATCACAGCTATGAATTCGATGGCCGATGCAACCACCGATGCGAAGGATTACCGCGATCAGTTCCAGAAAGTAACCAAGAATATGGGTGCCCTTAACGCTGTGTACGAACTGGAATTACAGGATACCAACAAGCACCTGAAAGCGATGAATGCGTTCTATGGCAGCCTGACCGCAGCTATGGAGAACATGAGCGATGCCAGCCGCGACACGCAGCAATTCAAGAATGAACTGGCCAAACTCACTGGCAATCTGGCTTCGCTTAATAATGTGTATGGCAGCATGCTGACAGCCATGCGCGGCAACTAAAATTAGTTATAGAGTTGTAAGGTTGTAGAGAATGATCTCTCTGTTGAAAGAACATAGCTCTCATAAACACTTTACAACTCTACAACTGTATCACTCTACAACTTCCTTTATTCATACTACCATAGTATATGGCAGGCACAAAAGAGACACCCCGTCAGAAGATGATCGGGATGATGTATCTGGTTTTGACCGCAATGCTGGCTTTACAGGTCACATCGGCAATTCTGGAAAAGTTTGTACTTATAAATAATAGCCTGGAGCAGTCCACCATAGCCGTAAATAAGGTTAACCAGGCAACCGTCGATAATATTCGGGGAACTGTTGAAAAGTCCGGGAACCGTGCTACTGACCTCGCCATCGTAAAACAGGCTGAGGATGTTCGGAAAATTACCTCTGACATGATCGGCGAACTTGATAAGTTGAAAGATCAGGTTGTTGAGGCTGGTGGTGGTCGCGATGAGTCGGGCAATATCAAAAACTTGAGCGAAGAAGAGAAAGTCGCTCAATTGATGATTGGTACTAGCCGTAATGGGGCCGCTTTCAAACTGAAAAATGACCTGAACACATACATCGATAATGTTTCGAAGTATGCAGGTACAAAATATGCACCGTTAGCGCTTGATGGCAAAGACGATCCCATCGCGAATCGTTCTCCAGATCAGCGTCGGAAAGATTTTGCTGAATTAAATTTCGCGCAAACACCCGTACCGGCTGCCTTGGCAGTACTAAGCCAGAAACAGGCTGATATTCGCCGGATTGAAGGCGAAGTATTGGATGTGCTGGCCAGTAAAGTAGGCGCGCAGGATGTTAAGTTCGATAAGATCATTGCCATGCTGAGCATGGATTCGAAAGTGGTAGTCGCTGGTACAAAGTTCAAAGGCCAAATGTTTCTGGCGGCTTCCTCATCGGGGATTCAGCCACGTATGAGCCTGAATGGCGGAGCCGTTCGGATGCAGGACGGACAGGGTATTGTTGAATTTACGGCGCAAGGGGGAACGTACGACAAAAACGGTCTTTCGCGTCGAATGTTGACAGGTTCGATTGCCTATCAGACCCCCGCCGGTTTGAAAACCGTGCCTCTGTCGGCTGAATACTTTGTGGCTAAGCCTTCGTATCAGATCGAAACAGGTACCATGCCTCCCTTGTATTTAGGCTGTGCCAACAAACTGAGTATTCAAAGTCCACAATTAGGCGCTTTATGGAATCCTAATTTTTCGGCTGATGGCGCTTCGGTAGTTTCATCGGGTGAAAAAGGAAAAATAACAGTTGTACCCAGCTCGGCTAGCGTAGCACTAAATATTAGTAACTCGGGTAGTTTGTTAGGCACTGAGCATTTCAAGGTGAACAAGGTGCCACGGCCAACCCTGGAAATTTTTGTAGGAGGTACGCGGGCGAATGACCCTCGGGGCGTTCCTGTCTCGTCAGCACGTAGTGTGCGGATTCAGGCCGTTGCCGATCCGAGTTTTGCTGCCTATTCACCCGACGATGCTAAATTCCGGACTACGGGTGCTACAGTATCCCTGGTTCGTGGTACACGACGCGTGAAATTTGCCCAGGTAGGGGCAGGCGGTGGATCTATTGCTGATCTGGCTGCTGAAGCTCAGCCTGGCGATCGACTAGTCATTCAAATTGATGGTGTACAGCGCCAGAATTTCCGGGGTGAAATCAGTGATGTTCCGATGGGCAACCCATTGCAACAAGTTTCGCTTTATTAATAGACTAAACTGGTCATTAAGCCGTTAACATCTTGAATTGACAACAAATAAAGAGCCATGACTGAAGCAAGAACGATACGATACGCCGGTGTGCTGGCTATAGCTGCGCTGGCCCTGGCAGGAGGAGAAACCCTGGCTCAGGAAAAAGCAAATAACGGCACGAATCCTAATTCAATTCGTCCGATCAATGAGAACGACATCATGATGAAGAAGACCCTTTGGCGTCGGATCGACCTGAAGGAGAAACAGAATCAATCGATGTTCTCGAAGAATAATGAGATTTCGAAGTACCTGATGGAGGCAGTAAAGGCTGGTTTAATTGATGCCTATACGAATGACTCCTGTACGACGAAGATTACCGCCGAGAAATTCCACGAGAATTTGTTAATCCCAAATACGGGTGGTGGCCTATCGGCCGAAGAAAAGGCAGCTGGTTTTACCGAAGATGGTAAGAATGGTGCTAAAGATGACGGTTGGGGCAATCCTGTGAAAAAGGATGATAAGAAAAAGACGGCTGATGATGGCTGGGGAGCGCCCAAGAAAGCAGCCGCTGCTGCTGAGCCTGTTGATGATGGCTGGGGGGGGCCTAAGAAGAAGGCAGTAGCTAAAAATGCTAAAGGTAAAAAAGGTAAAGCGGTTGTTGCTCCGCCCGTTGAAGAGCCGAAAAAAGATACGGTAGCGGTTGCTAAAGCGGCAACGTTCTCTGGTGATGAATACTTCCCTAAGGAGTTGAACATCCTTGAAGTTAAGGAAGACTGGATTTTTGACCGGAAACGCTCTCGCTTGTATTATGATATTCAGACGGTAACCCTCCTGTTGCCTGCAGATAAGAACGAAGCCGGTTTTGAAAAGCCAATCGCTTCCTTTAAATACAAAGATCTGGACAAACTGTTCCGCAGCGATCCGAAGAAGTTCATCTGGTATAATCCACAAAACCAGGCTCAGCACAAAAACCTGGCTGATGCGTTTGACCTCCGCCTGTTCTATGGCCGCATCACGAAAGTGGCCAACCCAGGCGACCAGGATTTAATCGGTATGTATGGCGATCGCGAAGGTTTGATGAAGTCATACCAGACAGAGTATGAGCTGATGGAAACCGAGCATAGTCTTTGGGAATACTAAAATTGAAAAAGCGGCTCTAAGGGCCGCTTTTTTTATACTTACCGGTAAAGCGGCTGGAAAAGCCGCTATGTTAATATGATTGATCTAGAGCGGCTTTCCAGCCGCTTTACTTTTTACTGTTCGATTGCTTCGAAATACTCTTTGAGCTTTAGGGCGCGATCTTTCCCAACTATTTCGGCTACTTCATCGAAGCTGGCTTCCCGAATTTTTTTGACGCCCTTAAAGTGTTTCAGGAGCTTTGCCGCCGTTTTTTTACCAATTCCTTCTACATTCTCCAACTCACTGATGAGGCTGTTACGGCTGCGTTTATCACGGTGATACGTAATGGCAAATCGGTGCGCTTCGTCGCGGATACGTTGAATAAGCTTCAGTGATTCCGATTTTTTATCGATGTAGAGCGGAAGGTTATCCTCAGGGAAGTAAATCTCTTCCAGCCGCTTGGCAATCCCAATGATAGGAACTTTGCCATATAAATCCATCGCTTTCAGGGCATCGCAGGCAGCACTCAGTTGACCTTTACCACCGTCGATGACAATCAGATCAGGCATGTCGGTCCCTTCGGTTAAAACACGGGTGTATCGGCGTGTAACAACCTCGTACATACTCGCGAAATCATTGGGCCCAATAACCGTTTTGATCGAAAAATGCCGATACTCTTTGTTTGCGGGTTTGCCGCCAATAAAACACACCATGGCCGACACAGGGTTCGTGCCCTGAATGTTCGAATTATCAAAACATTCGATTCGGTTGGGAATGGTTTTTAGTTGCAAATCCTGCTTGAGTCGGATCAAAACCCGATCTTTTTTGCTGGCGTTGGCCGTGGCTTCGGCGGCCATCCGTTCCTGGCGTTCACGTCGGAAATATAGTACGTTTTTCAAGGACATGTCCAGCAGCTTTTTCTTGTCGCCAATCTGAGGAACCGTTATTTCGGTCTTTAAGTCGACATCCAGCGGAATGTTCGTGATAATCTCCTTCGCCTGGCTACCATATTGCTCCCGGAACTCCACGATCATCATCGCCAGCAAATCAGGGTCAGTTTCGTCCAGTTTTTTCTTAACTTCTACCGTGTGGGTTTGCACGATGGTTCCATTGACCACCTTCATGAAATTGATGTAGGCCGAGATTTCGTCGGAAGCGATCGAGAATACATCTGCATCGGCAATTTTTGGATTGACAACAGTCGATTTGCTTTGAAATCGCTGTAGTACATCAATTTTCTCTTTGTATTTCTGCGCCTGTTCAAATGCCAAGTCGTTGGCAGATTCAATCATTCGGCCTTTAAAATACTCCTGAGCCGGTTTCAGATTCCCTTTCAGAATATGGTGAATTTGTTCAATGTCTTTGTCGTAGTCACCCTCGCTTTGCCGACCTTCGCAGGGGCCTTTACAATTGCCGATATGATACTCCAGACAGACTTTGTATTTACCTGCTGCAATGTTTTCGGGAGCCAGATTATAGTTACAGGTACGAATCGTAAATAATTGGCTGAACATGTCCAGCACCGTATACATCGGCTTCAGGTTGGCAAAAGGACCGTAATAGGTGCCTAGTTTCCGATCAATCTGCCGGGTTGTCAATACACGCGGAAAGTGTTCATTGGTTACGCAGACAAACGGATAGGTTTTATCATCCCGCAGCAGGATGTTGTATTTCGGCTGATACCGTTTGATGAGCTGATTTTCGAGCAGGAGCGCGTCGAATTCGGTATGAACAATGGTAAACTCAATTTTACGAATCTGGCTTACCAAACGCAATGTTTTACGATCATGCCCTTTTGAGTTAGTGAAATAACTGCTAACCCTATTTTTTAAATCTTTAGCCTTCCCAACATAAATAACCTCGCCTGTGGCATCGAAATAGCGATACACACCTGGTTCGTGCGGTACTTTGGTTAATTCCTGTTTATAATCGAATTCAGGCATATAAAACGTTGTGAAGAATAACTGACCACAGTTTAAAACAAAAAAGAACCCGTAAAGGTTGACGCACACAAAATTGTGACACAGAGATTCACGGAGAAGGCCCAGAGATACACAGAGTTAAACTATATTCTCTGTGTATCTCTGGGCCTTCTCCGTGAATCTCTGTATTATAACACCACCCAATCAATTATTGCAAAATCTCATCCTCATCCTCCGGCACTACTTTAGGCGGAATGTACCGTTGAGAAGAATCAATGTGATAACCTCCGCAATCAATCTTAAAGTTGTTGGGTTTGCGGAAAGGCTCCGGCCGGTAACTGGTTAGAGTAGGGTCTTTATAGATTTTCTGCATGTACATACCCCAGGCAGGCATCGCCAATCGGCCCCCCTGTCCCAACGAAATGTCCCGGAAGTGGATGGAACGGTCGTCCCCACCAACCCATAAGCCTGATACCAGATGTTGCGTCATACCCATAAACCAGCCATCGGAGTAATTGGAGGTTGTTCCGGTCTTAGCTGCTATTTCGTTACCACCGTCTAGTAGTTTGTATTGTGTACGTAACCGTTGCGCTGTCCCATTCGGTTCTTCAACAGCCCCCCGCATCAGGTACAGCATTTCATAGGCTCGGTTGGCACTAATTACCTGTTTAGCATCGACGGAGAAATTTTTCAGCACATTCCCGTTCTTGTCCGTAATCATGGTCAGAATCATTGGCCGAACGCGCATTCCACCATTGGCAAAGGCACAATAGGCTGATACCATTTCGTAAACGGATACATCGCCCGTTCCTAGACAGAGAGTTGGGTTCTCGGGCAAATCTTTGCTTTCGATTCCCATCTCATGCGCATACTTGATAACTTCTTCGGCCCGGGTTTTCTTAATTAACTGGGCGCTGACTGTATTGATCGATTGCCCCAGGGCTTCCCGCAACGACAGACTCTGGAAACTATATCGACCCGTGGAGTTTTTGGGCGTCCAGGCAGGGCCACCGTTATTGTCTTCACCATGTACAAAGGTGGTAGGCTGGTCAATGAGATGACTACAAGGGGTTACGAATCCCTGATCCATAGCCGTTAGGTATACAAAGGGCTTAAACGTTGAACCCGGTTGCCGACGGCCCTGACGAACGTGGTCGAACTTCATGTATTTGAAATTAATACCACCTACCCAGGCTTTGACATAGCCATTGCGCGGGTCCATCGACATAAAACCTGTGTTGAGCAGGCGTTTATAATATCGGATAGAATCCAGAGGACTCATTGTGGTATCTTTTTCATTACGACCACCCCCATACACAAACACCTTCATTTTGATAGGTTTACGCATTTCCTGCCAAATGGCTTTCTCATTATCGCCATAAACAGACTTAAGCTGCTTGAATCGAATGGTTCGCCGGGCTACACCCTCAATGAAATTTGGCATTTCAACATATTTTTTTGTCCTGGAATCTTTCTGTACCCAGGGATTTCGACCGCGCCAGTGTTCATAAAATTTCTTCTGTTGATCCCGCATATTGTTCATGACGGCTTCTTCCGCATAGGTCTGCATCCGGGAGTCAATGGTGGTGTAAATTTTTAGACCACTGGTGTACAGATCCAGTTCGGCATCCGGATTCTCTTCGTTATATTCCTTGAGCCACCGTTTCAAATCGTCTTTGATGACTGACCGGAAGTAAGCGGCCATACCCGTATTCTGATTTTCGACGCTGAAATCAAGCTTCAGAGGCTTTCGCTTGTAGGTAAACAACTGCTCGTCGTTGAGGAAGCCGTATTTCTTCATTTGACCCAGTACAACGTTACGACGCTCACGGGTACGGTCTTCAAACATCCGGGGGTTATAGAGCGTAGGATTTTTGAGCATGCCAACGAGCATGGCCGCTTCTTCGACGTTCAGGTTCCAGGGTTCCTTGCTGAAATACGTTTTGGCTGCGGTTTTGATCCCGTACGTATTATTGCCAAACGATACCGTATTGAGGTACATCATCATGACCTCCTGTTTGGTATAATTCCGCTCCAGCCGTACGGCCAGAATCCATTCCTTAGTTTTGGCGATGATCAGACCAATAATCGGGATATTCCCCAAAACACCCCGTAACTCTTCCTGACGGGTATCGAACAGGTTTTTGGCCGTTTGTTGCGTAAGCGTACTACCACCGCCAGAACTTGAAGCATCCCGGAATGTAAGAAAACCACCCACGGCCCGGAATAAGGAGCGCGGGTCGATCCCCGAGTGTTTAATGAAACGGGCATCTTCGGTGGCCAGCAAAGCTGAGGTTACGTTAGGCGATACCTGCGAAATCTCGATAGGCGTCCGGTTTTCGACATAGTATTTGCCTAACAGCTTCCGATCGTAGGTATACACTTCCGAAGCTTCTTCACTCTTTGGATTTTCGAGCGCTTTCAAACTGGGCATTCCACCAAAAAGCCACAGAAAGTTGTAGCTAACCGCCACTACATAGAAGATCAGCATGGCTACGCCAATCAGGGTAAATCGCCAGAGATTTCGGATGATTTTCCGGTAAGGCCCGGAGGTAAATTCGATCATTCGTTTTATTTCGGGTTTCAGGTCTCAGGTTCCAATTCTCAGGTTGACAGACCAGCAAGTCACATTTGGATTTGTCAATCTAAAACGTGGAGCCTGAAACAATAAGCTTATTTCCGTTTTGCCGTTGCCTTTTCGGCGGCCGTCTGCATTTCTTTGACGCGGGGTAATAACTGGCTGGCTGGATAATCGCGTATAAACTCGGCCAGTGCTCGTTGGTAAGCTTCCACATTTTGCACCTTACCAATCAACATAACCCGTAACAACGCCAGTTTGTCTTCCAACTGAGTGCCGGCAAAGCTACTCATCGACGCATCGGCCCTTGCCAGCGCTTCAGTTGTATTGTTGGCCTGATAAAGGTCATAGATAGCGGTGTATGTTTTCAGGGCTTGCGCTTCTGAATCGCTTGTTTGAGCAGCAGCGCGTCCGGTCAGTCGGGCATAGGACGTATTCGGGAACTCGGCCAGTAATTTATCTTTCCAGTTAGACGTTTTACCCAACTGCTCGTTACTAAGGTACAATAAATAATAAACTTCTGGTTTCTGGAGTGTGTTTGGGTACCGGGTAAGCAATTGTTCAAACGTCGGAATAGCGTCGGCAGGTTGATTAAACTGGAACTTGTATAATTTCCCAAGTTTATATAATGCTGTTTCAATGCGCTGATTCGCTGCCACCTGAGCCTCCTTGCTGAACGGTATTTTCGCCATCATAGCCTCTTTCTGGGCTTTACGACTCGTTGCAATTCCCGCTACGCCAGCGGCTGCCTGTGATGCTTCAGATTGAGCTAGCGGTGCATTGGGATTAATCGAATTGGCAGGCGTGCCCCCTACAACTGGACTATTGGCACCGGCAATAGCGATGGATGCTTCTTTGTTACTGCGTCGCCAGTTGTCTTCAAGCTGACGATTCCCCCAGCGGGTCGAAAACTCCTGTCGCCCCTGACTTGAGGCAACTGGGTTGTATAAAACCCAGCGTTCGGTAGGTTGTAAATTAGAGTTGGTCGCTCCCGGCACCGAACTGATATTGCCATTCGTAGCTTTATCAATGATCTGTTGAGCCAGGGCTGCCTGGGCTTTATCCTCTTTTTCGCGTTGGTCAATGGCTTTATCAAGCACTTTGTCTACTGACGCTGCGTCTAGCTGGGCCAGATGCAGAAGGCTATCGTCGGTCTGGATGGTTGTTTTGTACTGAACAAACTCATCTAATGTCTTTTTGCGGTTCAGTAAAGCGGTATAATCGGCCGATTGTCGGGGCATTAAGGCAAGGGCACTATCGTAATAGACTTTGGCATGGATGTAATCCGCTTTTTTGTCAAAATACAATTTGCCAATTTCCAGATAAGTATACGGAACCTGGGCATTGGCCGTACCCGCTACCTGGATCGACTGGCTATACAGCTTGATGGCTTTATCGGTATTGCCCCGACGAGCTTCAAGTAGGCCCATTGTGAAATAGATTTTATCCTTCAGGTCTTCGTTTTTACGGTCTTTCAGGAGCCGGTCGAAGGTTTCGGATGATTGGGCTACCCGTTTTTGATCACCAGTAAGGCCATTACTTTGAATAGCATACAGATTGGCATAAAACGACTGATCGTAGGATGGCCGCGACCGGAGAACTTGCTGATACTGCTCAACAGCTTTGGCTGGTTGACCACTTAAATCGTAAAGCTGACCGGCAATCAGGTGAAGCCGGGCTGTAGATTCTCCTTTTTTCAAAACGGGAAAGGTGGCTTCCAGAATACCAGCCGCAGTTGGGTATTCGCCCTGGCGTTCGTGCAAGTAGGCTTTTGTGAGGTAGAAATCTCGGGTATTGATCTTGTTCAGTGGCTGCTGACGGAGGTACTCGGCTACGTTGAGCGCATTGACGTAATCGCTGGCTTCGACATACGCTCGCATTAATCCCACGAGTGCGGTATGTTTGTCGTCTTCGTTGGTCCCTTTTGTGTTCACATATTTGAACACTTCAATGGCATTTGGCAAATCCTGTTTTAGCAATCGCGCCCGACCAATGAGGTTATAGGCATTGTCGAGCCATTTACTATTCTGGTGTCGTTCGGGAATCAGCGAGGCCTTTTTGATAGCATCGTCCAGTTGTGGCTTTACTGGTTGAGCCAGCATTGAATCGACTGGCAACAAGATGGGTAGTAATTGATTATAATTTTCCTGACGTTTTTTAAAGAGAAATTGCTCTGCTTGATCAATTTCGTCGCGGGCAATGACGTAGGCATTATAATGGGCCGTCAGGTTATGATACCCTTTGGGGATGGCTTTTGTACTGTATTGCGAACAGGAAACCAGCCCGCCGGTCAGCAAAACAACGGCCGCAAGAAGTAGGAAGAGATGATTAGAAAAACAGCGGGACATTCGGTAATAACACGTGGTTACTCGTATTAAAACGTTGCAGGCCGGTCAGGCAATATGGAACGTTAGGCCAAATTAACGAATTTTGTACGGCAAATAGCATGCCTACCCTGATTCCTATGGAAAACACCCCCGAACAATCCGATCAGAATGACTCCGAAAAGTCCCCTCGGGAGCATGATCCGTTGAAGAAAGCGACGGAAAATACAACGTCCTTTGTGCAATTCAGCGGAATTGCTTTTCAAATGTTGGGCACCATTGGTCTCGGGGTCTGGTTGGGTATGAAGCTGGATGCTTGGCAAAATAACCATCGCCCTATCTGGACCATTATTTTATCGATGACGGCTATTGGAGCCTCGCTCTATTTATTTATTCGCCAATTGACAAAGCGGTAATTTGTTAAGAATGAGGTGTGCGAGCATAAAGTATAGGTTTTGATTTTCTGTATATCTGCTCGCACATTCTCCTTGATTAGGTAATTATGCTCCGTACTGTACTATTTACGATCCTACTAGGAATTGGATTTTTTATAGCCAAACGATATTTTGTTGTTCCATGGCTACACCCGGACTGGAAAATTATTCTTGTGTTTTTTCTGGCTGTATCTTTTCTAACTCATCGGCTAATAGAGACTGGTTTACAAGGTGATCGGGAGCGATTTATCCCTCTCTACTTGGCCGCAACCGTAGCCCGCCTGATATTGGGATTAGCCTTTGTTGGTTTTTTTCTATTCCGCCATATTGAGCAACGCCGGGCCTTCGTTTTGGACTTTCTTGTACTATATATATTTTACACAGGCTTTGAGATTTGGTCGCTTACTCGTAACTTGCGACGCGATTCGTAAAATCGATCTGTCATATCATATGATGCGTTCGGCATTTAATAAAATTTTATTGGTAATGGCACTCATTTTGAGTCCATTAGTTGGCGTGCAAGCACAGGAGCATCCACAGGAAGGCGAACCTCACGCTCAACACGCAGAAGAAGCTCACGCTGAAAAAGGGAAATTTAATGTGGGTGCTATGATTATGCACCACATTAAAGATGACCACGGTTGGGAGTTTGCGCACGGTGTTACACTTCACCTACCTGTTATTCTTTACTCACAGGATCGGGGTCTGGAAATTTTCTCGTCGTCCCGGCTGGCTCATGGCGAGGTGTATAACGGCTATAAGAATGAGCATGGCAAAATTCACCGGGTTACCCAAACTGGTGAGGCTGACCACGAAGCTAAATTCTACGATCTTTCGATTACCAAAAACGTAGCATCGCTGTTATTAAGTGCAGTAATTATGCTGCTGGTATTTTCGGCTGTTAGTCGGGGATATGCTAAAAACAGAGGCAAAGCGCCTAAAGGGCTGCAATCGTTTTTGGAGCCAATCATTTTGTTTGTGCGGGACGAAATTGCGAAGCCCAGCATTGGTCCTAAGTACACAAAGTTCTTGCCTTACCTGCTGACGTTGTTCTTCTTTATCCTGATCAACAATCTGTTAGGGCTGCTACCTGGTGCCGCTAACTTAACGGGTAATATCGCCGTTACGCTGGTACTGGCCGTAATTACCTTCCTGATTGTGACCTTCAGCGGCAATAAGCATTACTGGATGCACATTCTGAAGCCAACGGGTGTTCCCATCGCTTTGTTGCCAATTATGATTCCGGTCGAGATTGTGGGCGTATTCATGAAGCCCATTTCGCTGATGGTCCGGTTGTTTGCCAACATTACCGCAGGGCACATCATTATCCTAAGCCTATTGGGTCTGATTTTCATGGCCAATGCGTTGGGTGGTTCAGGGACAAGCTGGGCTATCAGTCCGGTAGTCCTATTCTTTACCCTGTTTTTGAACATGATCGAATTATTGGTGGCGTTTCTTCAGGCGTTTATCTTCACCCTACTGACGGCTATGTACATCGGCAGTGCGGTAGAAGAACACCACGAAGCCGACCACGGTATCGGTTATGAAGGTGCAGAAGCGCACTGATACATGATGAATAATGGACAATGGATAACGTAACGCAGTAACGACCCACTCATTATCCATCATTCAATTTACATTATCCATTTATTTACTAGCAATCTTTTGTTTCACGTTTAATAAATCAGTTGAAGTTTATGTTCGCAATGTTGTTTGCCCTGCTGTTGGAAGCTACTGGTAGTGTAGCCGTTATGGGTGCCGCTGTTGGCGCTGGTCTGGCTGCTATCGGTGCTGGTCTGGGTATCGGTCGGATTGGTGGTAGCGCTATGGAAGGTATTGCTCGTCAGCCAGAAGCGGCTGGTCGTATCCAAACCGCCATGCTGATCATCGCAGCTCTGATCGAGGCCGTGGCTCTGTTCGCAGCCGTTATTTGTCTGCTGGTTGCTACGGCTTAATAAGCCCGGCCACACAGATGCTGAGTTTTGAGCAGGCTGGTTGCATTAGGCACTGGCACAACTGCTCACCAAATTTTGGGTCTGTTCGCCCGTTTGGAATAGCCGATGGGCGAACAGATTCTAACAAAAGATTGACAGGAAGTGTGATGCACGAAACAAGATGTTAGCGTCAGTGAGGGCATCCAGTGAAACTAAAAACAATATAAATCGTATCTCGTAATCAGCCGCTCACGCGGTCGTAAATCCATGGATTTGCTTACTCCCGATCTCGGTCTTTTATTCTGGCAGGTAGTGGTTTTCCTCGGCCTGTTTTTCATCCTCCGCACGTTTGCCTGGAAACCCATTACGGAAAGCCTGAGTGAGCGTGAAAACAATATTCAAAGTGCACTTGATCTGGCCGAAAAAACCCGGCTTGAGATGACCGCTCTGAAGGCTGACAATGAAAAGCTCCTTGCTCAGGCTCGTTCGGAGCGTGAAGCTATTCTGCGGGGAGCCAAAGAAACCGCCGACAAAATAGTGGCTGATTCGCGTGAGAAAGCCGAAGCCGAAGGCAAACGGATTCTGGAACAGACTCGCGAAACGATGCAGAATGAGCGTCAGGCATTGGTGATGCAGATGAAGAAGGAAGTGGTTACCCTGTCGCTCGATATTGCTGAGAAAGTACTTCGTAAAGAACTGAGTGATAAATCGGCGCAGGAGAAACTGGTGAATGACCTGGTCGCAACCTCAAGCTTAAACTAATTCGATTATGGCCGTTGCAACAGTAGCAGCTCGGTATGCCAAATCGCTATTGGATTTGGCGCAGGAAAAAGGCCTGACCGAGACGATGTATAAAGATATGCAGTTCTTCAAAAAGACACTGGAAGGTAGCCGTCCGCTCCTGCTGATGTTGAAGAACCCCATTGTTCGGGCTGAAAAGAAAAGTGCTATTCTAAACGCAGTTTTCGTCAGTCATGTAGATTCGGTAACGATGGCTTTTTTTCAAATCATTGCAAAAAAGAATCGCGAACCGATTATGGACGCAATCGCTGATGAGTTTATCAGCCAGTATGACCGACTCAAAGGCGTTGAGCGTGCTACGATCATAACGACCGTACCGCTGAATGATACACTGCGGAAAACGTTCAAGGCAATGGTTGCGAAAACAACCGGAAGCCAATTG
Source organism: Spirosoma gilvum (assembly GCF_054776815.1). Taxonomy (NCBI): domain Bacteria; kingdom Pseudomonadati; phylum Bacteroidota; class Cytophagia; order Cytophagales; family Cytophagaceae; genus Spirosoma; species Spirosoma gilvum. The sequence goes on from NZ_BAAHBH010000003.1 coordinate 481,515, forward strand.
GTTGAACTGGATGAAAGAATCGATTCCAGACTCGTTGGTGGTTATGTACTGCGGGTTGGCGATCAGCAAATCGACGAGTCGATTCGTAGTCAGTTGAACGATCTTCGTCTGAAGTTTTTGAATTAATCTAACTTACCCAAAGAGAAAGCCGCTTGTCTGAATCAGATGAGCGGCTTTTATTATTTTAAAGAGCTGCCTTTCAGGTAAATTTGATTTATTCAGAGCCAAGACTAATACCCTCATAAATGGCAGTTAATGGCAAATTCATCTGCAATAAAGGTAACTCCACCACTGCTTCGATTCCTTCGATGACCTGATATTTCCAGAAATCGACATTACGTTCAAAAATTTCCACGCGGTAATCGGTCTGCGAAACTAACAGATAATACAGCAGTGACGGTAACTTGGTATAATGAGGACGTTTGTCATGAAAATCTTTGCTTTGGGTAGAATCTGAAATGACCTCGATCAGTAAGCAGGGTGAGTGAACCCAAACGCCCATATCGTTTTCCAGATCGGCAGGGTCACAGGTGTAAATAATATCAGGGTAAACATACCGCTGCCCGGTTTTCAACTTCTGCCGAACATTTTCTGCGTATACCTGGCATCCTTTGTTACGCGCAAAGGGGCGCAAGGAAAAAGCGATGTTTTGAACGATCGTATTGTGGCGCTTTGTGGTGCCAGCCATGGCCACAACTTCTCCATCCCAGTATTCATAACGAATCCCTTCGGATCGCTCAAGTGCGACGTATTCATCGAAAGTATACAGCTTCGGCATGGGTTGTCTGGCAGTCATATTTATCGTCAATTTACCACCATTTTTCGTAACCTTCGTCTGGTTTCCAGGTTGATTTGGGTTCAAAATGCTGCCAGATAATAGCTCCTACGGTACGCAATAGCGTAAATCCTTCATTCGAACGTTCCCAGCTTTGATCCTGTTGGTTCTTTGTCATGATGCAAAACACATAGTCGCTGTGGGGGGCATGAACCAGCACAACTTCGGAACGGGATTGGTTGACGGCTCCGTTTTTAGTCGCCACTTTTACGTTGGGCGGAATTTGGGATAAACCATCACCGTCCCAAAACTGACGGCCTAGGTTACGATACATTTCATCGCTGGCATCAGGACTAACGGCTTTACCCTGTCGAATGTAGAGTAGTAATTCTGCCATTTCCCGCGGAGAAGTCTGACCCCAGCCATACTGGCTCCGATTCGCTTCACGTCCGGGTGTACGGGAGTTGACACGCGTCTGATGAAATCCGTTGGTTTCGAGCCAGGTATTGATAGCACTTCCTCCACCAGCTAAGGCCTGACACCACAAGCTGCCTGTGTTGTCGCTTACCGTTTCCATCAGCATGACCACCTTACTAAGCGTAATTTTTGCGCCGTCTTTCAATGACCCAACAATCCCATCGTCATAGTGTAGAGAATCTTTGTAAACCAGTTCCTGATTGTAACTAAGTTCGCCTTTGTGAATTTTATCAAACAGGCCACATTGAATCGGAATTTTAATCATACTGGCCGTTGGAAATAGCGTATCGGCATTGATCGAGATAGTTTTGCCCGTACGTAAATGATACACGTAAATTCCGGCAGTACCCCGAAAACCAGCTAACGCTGTCTGAAGTTTTCGTTCTAGCCTTGTATCGTTTTTATGAGTGGCCTGACCAGAAGTAGGTAGACTGGAATAGAAAAGAAAGATGAGAGAGATAAAGAGTCGCATCAGCATTGGATGGGATAAACTAACTTGAAATGTGTACGCCTGAAGGCTTCCCGTTCATAAAATCGGACGGTATCCGTGCGTTTTTGATTAGTGGTTACCTCCAGATTAACGAATTGCTCCTGTATCGCAATTTTTTTCAAGGCCGCGACAAGCTTCTGTCCAATGCTCTGATTTCTAACATTTGGATGGACATATAACTCCTGAATTTCACCAACCTTGCCTTCGTGATGAAGCAAAAATTGTACATGGCAACTGACAAACCCGATTACCTGCCTGTGCTGTTCAGCCACTAAATAAAATATAGCTGGATTAGCTAAATTCTGCTGATAAAGCGTATGAAAGATAGTCTGATTTAATAGAGTTTCTTCCAGATCACAGATAAACTGATAAATAACAGGCTCATCGATTAGAATGGCAGGCCGTATTTGTACAGTATCCACAAAAGTAGATTGAGGAGTCACAGGAATTTATAGGAGTATCGCTTCTCTAAAATACCCTTCAAGTTCGCTATTTTTCAACTGGTTCGCTGTTTTTCGTATGAACAAATACTTTCTTTTGCTTTTGGGTAGTTTATTCGTGGCCTGTTCGGGCCGAAATTCAACGACCAATAACGAGCAAACCAACTCAAACGATTCTATTTCGCAAGTGGAAACAACAAATTTATACGTTAACGACCGACAGTTTTTACAAGATCATCACCCCGATCTGATCGAGTTACGATTAGGCAATGCCAGTGTCCTGATTTGCCCGGCCTATCAGGGGCGCGTTATGACCAGTACAGCCGATGGCGAAATCAGCTATGGATGGATCAATTACGACCTGATCAGATCGGGCAAACTATTACCCCATATGAATGCTTTTGGGGGAGAGGACCGTTTCTGGCTCGGGCCCGAAGGTGGGCAATTTGCCTTGTATTTTAAGAAAGGTGATCCGTTCGATGGTGATCATTGGCAAACGCCAGCCGCTATCGATTCGGAACCATTTACCGTTACCGATACGTCACAAACGTCGGCTACTTTTACCCGTACTGTCTCACTGACTAATTACTCGGGCACTCGGTTGGATATTGGTATTGAGCGCACCGTTAAGCTCCTGGATAAAGCAGACATCGAACGGGCGCTGTCTGTCAAAACGGATTCGTTAAAAGTAGTCGGCATTCAATCGGATAATTCAATCACGAATAAGGGTAGTCGGGCCTGGAATGAACAAACCGGCATGCCGTCTATCTGGATATTAGGCATGATGAATGCATCACCTACGTCTACGATCATCGTACCGTATCGGGAAGGGGCAGGGCAGCCGGTCAACGATGCCTATTTTGGTAAAGTACCTGCCGAACGCCTGCAAATGGACAAAACGGTTGCCTTTTTCAAAGCCGATGCGGCCTACCGTAGTAAGATTGGCGTTTCGCCTGCTCGCGCGACCAATTGGGTGGGTAGTTATGATTCGGCCACCAAGACGCTGTCACTAGTAACGTACGACTTCAATCCTGCCGACCGACAGTATGTCAATTCGGCCTGGGAAGTCCAAAAAGAGCCATTTTCGGGCGATGTACTGAATGCCTATAACGATGGCCCGATGAAACTTGGTCAACCACAGATGGGCCATTTTTATGAGTTGGAATCTTCCTCTCCAGCGGCCAGCCTGGCGCCCGGTGCCAAACAACGGCATCGCCATACCACCTTTCACATACAAGGACCAGCCGAACTGCTTAATCAACTGGCCGAACGGTTCCTGCATACGAACCTGGATGTTCTGAAGCAGTGATTCTAAAATTTCTGTAACGCATCGGACTCGAATACGTGCCTGCCTGTCAAGCCACGCTGGGTTGTTTCCAGCATAGCCTTGGCTACTTTCGACGCGTCGATGCCTTTATATTTAGCTGGAATGAGGGGGCTAAATAGCCGCATAACGCCCGCACCTACGCGTTCACCCAGCCGGTTTTCGGACCGATCGCCTAATAAAAGCGAGGGACGAAAAATAAGCAGGGTAGGGAAGTGCAGCGCCGTTAAGTCACGTTCGACTTCACCTTTGACCCGGTTGTAGAAGATGGAAGAATCCGCATCGGCCCCCAATGCCGTAACGATGGCAAACTGGCTGGCGCCACTGGCTAAACTAAGTTGGGCAATGTCGAGCGGATACTGATAATCTACTTTTCGAAACGCTTCTTTCGAACCTGCTTTTTTTATGGTCGTTCCCAGGCAACAAAAAACATCATCGGCCTGAGTCAGGAGCCCATTGGGGTGGTCGAAATCAAAAGGTACCTCCTGTAAGCGAGGGTGCTGCCAATTTAACGCCTTCCGAACCAATACCTTGACGTTTGAATAAAATGGCGAATCAACCAATCGGTGGGTAAGTAAATTGCCGATAAGTCCGGTGGCACCGATCACTAAAGCGGTTTTTTGGCTGGGCGTAGTCATGGTAAAGAGGGTATTTTACTAAATTAGTGACTTCAATTTATAAATAAGGCACAACCGCCTTAAATCTATTTTATGTATCCAGCCTTTTCACGTTCAATCATCCTGTTCAGCATTCTGGCCACTTTTTCAATCTTCGGATTTCGGTGGGCAGATGATGAATTTAGTAAACGATTAATTGAGTTGTTTCGCGCCTATAATCGAGCCAGACCTACCGAAAAAGTCTACATTCATACTGACCGGGATGCGTACCTGATCGGTGAAACCGTTTGGCTAAAAGGCTATCTGGTCAATGGCGCCAACCACGAAGCCGATACGGTGAGTCGCGTCCTATATGTTGACCTTGTCGATCCGGCAGCTGGCCGGGTTCGGCTTCGAACGCAGCTCAGAGCTACTAATAGCTATGCACCTGGTCAACTAACCCTACCCGATTCACTGCCTGCCGGGACTTATCAGCTTCGGGGGTATACGGGTTTCATGCGAAATGAACCCGAAGACTATTATTTCTATAAAACGCTGACCATTTTCCGGGCCGATGGCACTACTGCAACCCGAACGAAAACGAATGCAAATAAACCTGATGTGCAGTTTCTGCCCGAAGGTGGCCAATTAATTGAAGGTATCGAAAGTAGGGTTGCCTTTAAAGCGATTAATGTACAGGGTCGGAGTATGGACATCAATGGGTTCGTGCTCGATGCGAAAAAAGATACCGTGATTGGCTTTAACAGCACCTATCTGGGCATGGGGTACTTCACCTTCAAACCCGAAGCTGCGCAAGTTTACACAGCGTTTGTCAAACTGCCTGACGGCCAAATCGCGTCCTATACGCTTCCGACAGCACAAGCGCAGGGCGTGGTGATGCAGGTCGATAATTTGAGCAATAAAGACCAGATCAAAGTTTATGTACGGCATAATAAGACCAGTATGGACCCGACTAATGCCTTGACACTTTTTGCACAAACGCGGGGACAGGCTATTCAGGTAGTTCGAATCCCATTAGGCAAGAAAGGATCCCTTATTCAAATCCCAAAAACCAATTTTCCCGAAGGCATCGCTCAATTGACCCTCTTCGATGAAACGCATAAACCCGTTTGCGAACGGCTTATTTTTATCCTCAAAAATGACCAGCTTACAGTGGCACTCAACCCCAATAAAAAGGCGTACAAAAACCGGGAGAAAGTTGAACTGTCCATCACGACGACCAATGCGCAGGGCCAACCTGTAGCGGCTAACCTGTCGCTGGCGGCTGTGGATGCCCGGTTAGCCCCCGAAGTCGATACAAATAGCGCTACCATCGTGTCGCACCTGTTGCTGTCGTCGGACCTGACCGGCACAATCGAACAGCCCGGCTACTATTTTGACCCTCGCCATACCGATCGCTGGCAGCATCTGGACTTATTACTGATGGCACAGGGTTGGCGACGATTTGCCTGGAACGATATATTGTCGGGCAACATTCCTCCCCTTGCTTATTCGGCCGAAGGTGGATTGTCGCTGACGGGCCGGGTGCTTCGACCAAATCAGAAAGATGTGGGTGGGCCTGTAAAACTGACATTTATGCTGGTAAGACGGGACAGTACACGAGATTTTCTGATTGGTGAAACCGACGAGACGGGGCGTTATGGCGCCTATAATCTCGACTTTACGGATACTACCACCGTTATGATTCAGGGGATAAAAGGAAAGGCAAACCGTTCGGTGTCCATTACGCTTGATCAGTTGTTGATCCCCAAAGTAACCCTGACCAGAGTACCCTACAATCCACTGGAATTTCGGCAGGATGAGCTGGCCGAGTTTATCCGACGAACGAAGGAGTATCAACAAATTGAAGAGCAGATTCGACGGAATGGCGAAGTGCTGTTGCAGGCCGTAACCGTTAAAGCCAAAAAAGAAAAAGAATTCGATTCGCGGGTTATTTACGGAACGCCCGATGCCAGTGTTAAATTCGATCAGATGAACACGTCGGGCCGGATGACCATTCTGGATGTGATTCAGGGGCGTGTGGCTGGCGTAAATGTGATAGGCTCAGGTTTTAATGCCCGCGTACAGATTCGGGGAGCGGCTAATTTCAACGGCCCGGTCGACCCATTGTTTGTACTGGATGGCATGCCAATGGACTTACAAGCCATTATGGGTATTTCGGTGCAGGATGTTGACCGGGTCGATATTCTGAAAGGCGCTTCGGCTGCTATTTACGGCTCACGGGCTTCGGGTGGAGTGATCTCGATTCTAACCAAACGGGGTTCACCAAATTACGATTATACCAAAGATATAACGCCTGGGACCTTAATTGCCAAATTGCCGGGATATGCGCCAGTCCGGGAGTTTTACGCACCGCGTTATGATATGAAGAAACCAGAACATGTTAGGCCGGATTACCGTACTACCTTATGTTGGATACCTATGATTCAGACCGATACACAGGGCAAAGCAACCGTCTCGTTTTTTACCTCCGACGCTAAAACTACGATTCGTTTGCGTGCTGAAGGGTCTACCATCGATGGCAAGCCAGGAATAGGTGAAGGGAGTATACTAGTTGAGTAGTTGATTGGCTAATTGGTTGAATGGCACTACACCAATCAACTAATTAACCAGTCAACTACTTCCCCAGAGCAGCCCGTTGGTCGTCGCGAAGGGTCGGGTATTTGATGCCCAGTTGCTCCAGGTAGGTTTTATACTTCGTAGGGTCGTAGTAGAACTTTTCCAGTTTGGGCTTGAAGTCGGCCATAATCTTCTTGTTCAGGTAGATAGCCGGCATTTCTTTCGACGAAATCAGGGGTTCGTATTTCGTTTCTTTCGTTTGATCGTTCGTATAGTAGGCTTTTGCCTGCTGGATGAGTTCGGGTTTTAAGATCATATCCAGCAAGGTCATAGCTTCTACTTTTGCCCCAGAAACTACACCCTTATGGGCAATCGGTGTAGCCATCGAAATAGCGTTCGACCAGTGGTGACCTGGCAATCCCGGAATATTGGATGGGTAAACCAGTACAACCGTTGGAACCGACCAGGATATATCGGAAATATCGTCGGAACCGCCGGTTAGGGGTACCATGTTTTGCCCGCCCATCATCACCGTTGGCGCACTGGCGATGGGTGTGCCCAAAGTATCGAGCTTCGTGTCTAGGCCAGCCAGATTGGGCGATTGTAGCTCTTTTTGCGTTGCTTTTGCCAGCACAGGTGACCAGGTTGGCAGGCCAATGCGTTTGATATTCTGGTACATATCTATAGCGATGGGCTTGTTGAAATGCCCTGGTCAGGCCGCCCCAAGAATTTCATAGGTGAACTTGGTATCAGTCATCAAAGCGGCTCCTTCGGCCATTTTAATGCCTTTTTCAAACAAGGCTTTGATTTTGGGGTAAGAACGCTCACGGAAGTAATACCAGACCGACGCTTTTGACGGAACCACATTGGGTTGATCGCCACCGTCTGAAATCACATAATGCGAGCGTTGGGTTATCTCAAGATGTTCGCGACGGAAATTCCAGCCGATGTTCATCAGTTCAACGGCATCGAGCGCACTTCGACCGCGCCAGGGAGCTCCCGCTGCATGAGCCGCCTGGCCTTCAAACGAAAACTTCACCGAGACCATGCCATTGTAGCCGATGTCGCCCCAGGCCACGCTGAGGTTGTCGCCTACGTGGGTGAAAATACAGGCGTCTACATCCTTGAAATACCCATCGCGAACGTAGAAAGCTTTGGCCCCCAACAACTCTTCCGCTACGCCTGGCCAGAGCATCAGCGTACCCAATAGCTTATTCTTTTCCATCAACTGCTTCACCGTCAAGGCGGCCACAATATTCAGCGCCTGGCCCGAGTTGTGCCCTTCACCATGACCAGGAGCGCCTTCTACAATTGGGTCTTTGTAAGCGACACCGGGTTTTTGGCTGGCTTTTGGAATACAGTCGACATCGGAGCCGATGGCAATTACGGGTTTACCCGAGCCCCAGGTTGCAATCCAGGCTGTAGGCATACCGGCTATGCCCTTCTGAATGGTAAAGCCTTCTTTTTCAAGAATGCCGGTCAGGTACTTAAACGATTCTTCTTCCTGAAAACCCAGTTCGGCAAAACTGAACAGCATGTCGTTGATTTGCTGAGCCTGGTCTTTACGCTGCTCAACGGCTTTAATGGCTTCCTGTTTAAGCGATTCCAGTTTACCATCAACCGCTTTTTGGCCTTTTCCCTGCGCCCATAGCAGGCTTGGGATCAGGCACACAGCTATGAGTGTTTTTGTAAATCTATTCATGTAAGTTAAGAAAGTATATTTTGATGAATGGTTGTATTGTCTATAAATATATGGTGATAATACGTTTTGCCGTAATTGAAATGAAGGCATTTTTAGCGAATTTTCTACATAGCTAAGTCTATGCTGGCCTATCTAAAAAGAAAATGCGATAAATCCCTCTACTAAAGGGATTTATCGCATTTCTACAGATAGAATAATTGTTAAACTGCCCCGTTGATTTTCATGTTGATTGGGTCCCAGCTAACGATTTTCTTTTGGTAGTAGCTCATATTGCCACACTGAGTTGGACCGCAGGCCCGTAACCCAAAGGTGGCGTCTTCTACGTTCGGAGCCCCCGTTCGGATCGAGTTGAAGAAATTTACGAAGTGCTCGTAGCGATCGCCTTTGTATTCTTTCGGGAATGCGTATTTAAACTCCTTCGGACCAACCAGTTCGGGCTTTTGCGGATACAGTTTGTTGTATTCGGCAATGTATAGCTCCTTCTGGTCTTTCGGGAAATTGTCGATCGACATACCGGGTTCTTTGGGGAATTTGTTCCGGTGAACCGTCAGGCTGTCGAACCCAAGTGACAGATCGCCTTCAGTACCTACTAGTCGAACCAGATAGTTACCACCACCACCATCTTCAAAATTCGAGCGGGTAGTCAGATTAAATTCAGGGTGCTCGGCAGTTTTTGGGTAATCGTAGATACTCAACTGAATATCAGGAACGTCGCGTCCGTCTTTCCAGTAGCGTGTGCCACCCGTGGAGTACACCCGCGTCGGACCTTTGGAGCCGGTAATGCAGTGCAGCGATGTCAGCAGGTGAACATACAAATCACCCGCGATTCCCGTACCGTAATCGACATAGTTACGCCAGCGGAAAAAACGGAGCGGGTCCCAGGCCCGTTTGGGCGCGCTACCCAGATACGTGTCCCAATCGACTGTTTGGGGCGACGCATCGGGGGGAATCGAGTATTGCCACGCACCCTGCGCGCTATGGCGGTCGTAAATAGCTTCAACAAAGACCAGTTCACCGATGTCACCCGCTTTTAGCAACTCACGCGCTTTGGCAATGAGCAACGAACTGGCAAACTGACTGCCTACCTGAAACACTTTTCCCGTTTCTTTGGCAACTTTGATCAGCGTATGCCCATCTTCGAACTTCTGCACCATCGGCTTCTCGCAGTACACGTGTTTGCCTTTGCGCATGGCATCGGATGAGATTTTTTCGTGCCAGTGGTCGGTTGTACCGTTGATAATAGCGTCAACGTCAGTGCGTTCCAGAATCTGGCGATAATCTTTGGTTACGGCAAGGTTTTCGCCCCATAGCTCTTTAGCCCGCCGTAGTCGACCGTCGTAGAGGTCACAGGCTGCCACCATTTCAACACCATTAACCATCAGGGCTGTTTGTGTATCGCCCATACCCATGCCACCCGTACCGATGAGGGCAATACGTACTTTGTCGTTAGCGGCTGTACTGCTGTGACTCTGGACCAGGTTCAGATACTGGGGAGCTGCAATAGCACTGGATGAGGTTGTCTCGGCTAATGCCGCTGGAGCAGCCGCAGCCGCTGTACCTGCCAGACCCAGCGTCTTCAGAAACGACCGCCGTGACGACTGCGCATCGTTGTCCGACGAATTCGTCCGTTTATTGTTTTTCATGTACGATTAAGAGAGGGGATAACTAAATTTTTTTAAAAATAAGCGAATATTAAAGAAGGGGCAAATAGATTATTATCTCTATTGGATCGAATCAATCGCAGGATAGTTTATCTGGTTCAGTGATCGCTGTTTAGGTGCCAGCCTGCAAATGGTTTTACGGTGCCGCAGGTGGGTGTGCCATCCTTACCGGTTCCGGGTACCTGCGCTTCAAGAATCTGATTGGGGTTTCGCGAAAATTGCTCAATAAGATCCCAGGTAATCGTCAGAGGGATTTTCAAACGTCGGCTCCATACTGAATCGAACTGACCGGCAGCGGTGCCAATATCCAGATAAACAAAGCGTCCCGCTGGAGGACCTTGTACAAACGGGCCGAGTAGTGTAGGAGCTGGGTTAGTAGCTGCATCGCCTTTAACTCGGACGGTAAATGAGAATGCCAGATCCTGGCTGTTCGATCGCTGTCTCTGAATGGTTAGGTAATGGTGGCCACTGCCTTGCTGTAAACCAAAATCAACGCCAGCAGGCGGCTTTACCAAAACGATACGCAGGGATAATTCTCGTTCCATATTATCGTTTTTTAGCCTGTTCTTTAATCAGTTTCTGCTCCTGGTTCTTCTGAACACCATACTGGACAATCTCGGTGAGCAGATCGGCTGATATAGGCGCATCGAGCGGGATATGAACGGCCGATTTGGTCATAGTATAGGCGCTAAGCCGATCTTTGAACTGATTCAGAATAGCCGGTACTATATACAGACCATAATGATTTTTCGCGGCTGCAAACCAGATCAATTTACCGTCCGATCGATAACCGGGCATCTGATAGCTAATCAGTTCTTCGGCATCGGGTGCAGCCTGTCGGATGATCTGCCGAATTTGTTGCAGAGTAGCCTGGGTTGATTCGGGTTGAGCCGCAATGTACTCATCGACAGTAGTGGGTTGGGTTTTTATAGATTTGTCCATTTGTATAGTTTGTAAGAACATTATAAGCAGCTAGCTACACGCTTTTCCTCATGTAAACGCCTGATTTCCTAAATTGAATTGGCCTAAATTCCTGACACTACCTATGAAAAAAACCGTTTTACTTGTATCCGGCTGGCTGTTGGCGGCACTGGGCACGGCCATGGGACAAATTGCTCCTTTCCCATCTATCGGACAAATTATAAAAACCGATCAACGACTGGATAAACTGATTCCAGCCGAAGCCAAAATAGAGGTATTGGCCAGCGGATTTGTCTGGACTGAAGGGCCTATCTGGGTTAAAAGCGAGGCTTTTCTGCTCTTTTCAGATGTTCCCCAGAATACCATCTTCAAATGGACCGATAAAGAGGGAGTAACCCCATTCATGAAACCATCGGGCTATACAGGTATCGCTCCCTATGGCGACGAACCGGGTTCCAATGGACTCACCATCGACAAACAGGGGCGTCTGATTTTCTGTGAACATGGCGATCGGCGCGTAACGGCCATGCCCCTGAACAGTCCGGGCGGAAAGCGTACGTTGGCGGACAATTATAATGGGAAGCGGTTCAATAGCCCGAACGATGTGGTGGCTCACTCCAATGGCAGCTATTATTTCACCGACCCACCCTATGGAATGCCTAAAAAAGAGAAGGATCCCACGCGCGAAACGGATGGTTTTGGCGTATACCGAATCGCACCAGAGCGGGCTGGTGTACCCGGACAGGTGTCGATTGTGGTGAGCGATTTGAGCCGACCCAATGGTATTGCTCTTTCGCCCGATGAGAAAATCCTGTATGTAGCCCAATCAGACCCGATGCGGCCTGTGGTGATGGCATACCCCATTCAAGCCGATGGGTCGGTTGGGAAAGGCCGGATCGTATTTGGCCCGGAGCAGATGAAGAAGCAGGGCCTGGAAGGTGGCTTCGATGGCATGAAGGTAGACCGTGATGGCAATCTGTGGGTAACGGGTGGTAAAGGCGTACTCGTCATGGCTCCCACACAGGGAACTGGTCCCTACGATCTGCTGGGACACATCAAAGTCGGAGCCGATACCGCCAACTGTGCCTGGGGAGACGATGGCACCACACTTTATATCACTGCTGATATGTATCTCTGCCGGATTCGTACGTTTGCTAAGGGATGGTGAAAATTAATGATGAATTATGAATGATAAATGATTTCTGCTGTGGCGATAAATTCCTCATTTATAATTCATAATTCATCATTAAATTTGTGTAGAGTACATAGCTTGATTGAACGGAGTATATTCTCATGTTAGAGAATCGGAGGTGGGTCATTATAGGCCTCTTTTGCTTAGTGGGTCTTATTTATCTGACCCGGTTGTTTTATTTACAGGTTCTGGACGATACCTATTCGCTGGGCGCATCGAAGAACTCCATTAAACGGGTGGTCGAAATTCCCTACAGAGGGCAGATTTATGACCGAAATAATCAGTTAATCGTTTACAATACACCCGTTTACGATTTATACGTTACCCCCAAACAGGTTCGTATCCCCGACACGACTGCATTCTGCCGAATGATGGATATTACCCGTCCTGAGTTTGACAGTATCATGGGGCTGGCTGTCAACTATTCCCGCGTGAAGCCGTCGCTGTTTCTCCGACAGCTTTCTAAAGAAGATTTTGCCCGTATTCAGGATGCGCTGGTCGATTATCGGGGCTTTGAGCCGGTAATCAGTTCCATGCGTACATACCCCGCTCATACGTTATCCAATGCGCTGGGGTACGTAAGCGAAATCAGCAAAAAGCAACTCGATAACCAGGATATTGTCTACTATCGACAGGGGGATTACATTGGTCACAATGGACTGGAAGAACAGTATGAAGAGCAGTTGCGGGGTAAGCGTGGGGTGAAATTCATGATGCAGAATGTCCATGGAGTGAACAAAGGCTCCTGGAAAAATGGTGAATTCGATACATTAGCTGTAGCTGGTCAAAATCTGATCACAGGCATTGATGTCGAGGTGCAGAAATATGCAGATAGCCTCATGCAGAATAAAGTGGGGGCTGTGCTGGCAGTAGAACCCTCTACGGGCGAAATTCTGGTATCAGTATCGGCGCCGACCTACGACCCAAACATGCTATCGAGTCGGTTCTTTTCGAAGAATTACCGGGCGTTGCTCAAGAATCCCTATAAACCGCTGATTAACCGTCCGGCTACGGCTAGCTACCGACCAGGCTCGACGTTTAAACTGATTCAGGCACTGATTGCCCAGCAACAGGGGACGCTTTTCCCGAATACGGTGTATGGGCACGGTGGTTCGCCGATGCGGTGCCACTGTCGGGGAGGAAACAACCTGCGGGGCGCGGTGCAGAACTCCTGTAACCCCTATTTCTACAACGTATTTCGGAAATTTATTTACCATAACGGAGAGCATAATATCTTTAAGTCGTCGGCTATTGGGTTGCGGGAATGGCACGATATGGTCGAAAAATTTGGTATTGCCGATCGGTTAGGTGTTGACTTACCGTTCGAACGAAAGGGGAATCTGCCCACACCCGAATACTACGACAAGGCGTACCGGGGCGCATTACGGTGGAAGTTTTCGAACGTGTACTCACTCAGTATTGGCGAAGGCGAATTGTTGATTACCCCCATGAAGTTGGTTAACCTGGCCGCTACCATTGCTAACCGGGGGTGGTATGTTACACCGCATTACATAAAAGGCTTTGGTAAAGTAGGGGTGGGCGTTCCGGCTGAGTACAGCATAAAACATCAGACCGACATTGATTACAAGTATTATCTGCCGGTTATCGACGGGATGCGTGGAGCCGTAGCACATGGTACCGTAACGCCGTTGGCGAATATTGCCGGGATTGATCTATGCGGCAAAACCGGAACTGCCCAGAATGCCAAGTTTGGCCATAAATACGACCACTCGATCTTTATTGGTTTCGCACCCATGAACGATCCTAAAATTGCGGTGGCCGTGTTTGTTGAAAATGCTGGTTGGGGTGGAAAAGCGGCAGCCTCAGTAGCCGCTCTGGTCGCCGAACGGTACCTGAAGCGCAAGACAGAAGCTACTGTACTGGATGCGCAGGTGAAAGCATCGAATTACATGCCACCCGCCCAATTCCTGTTTGATGCCAAAAAGCCTGTCACTCCAAAGAAGGATAAAGACACGACGCAGAAACCATCGACCCCGAAACCCATGATGACGGCGACCAAACCGAAAGCCGTTACTGTTTCTGGAACGTCGGGAAATTAACTTAACTGGGTTTACAAAGGGCATCCACCGACTCGAGACAAAAAACAATATACTTCTAAATAGAATTAACATTGGCTCGCCAAAACGACCCCTTTTCACAAAATATTGACTGGCTTGCATTGCTGCTCTATTTATGCCTTGTAACGCTGGGGTGGCTCAACGTATATGCTGCTGTTTATACGCCTGAACTACATACGAGCCCATTCGACATGTCGACCAATGCCGGTAAGCAATTGATGTGGATCGGGACAACGGCGATTCTGATTATCTGTATCCTGGTTGTCAATCATACGTTTTTCGATACGTTTGCCTTTGTCTTTTACGGGTTTATGATCCTGATGTTGATTCTGGTGCTTGTTGCCGGAAGTAACATCAACGGCTCTCGATCGTGGTTTAAGTTCGGGGCCGTATCTATCCAGCCAGCCGAATTCGCAAAAGTGGCAACGGCTCTGGCGCTGGCAAAATACCTCGATGTGCCGGGGATCAACCTGACCAAACAGAAGGACCTGCTCTATGTGGCGGGGATCATTATACTGCCCTGTTTGCTGATTATTGCCTCCAACGAAACGGGTTCAACGCTTGTGTTTGCCTCCTTTGCTATCATGCTGTATCGGGAAGGCCTACCCGGCTGGATGCCGGCCCTGGGTTTAAGCGCAGCGGCTTTGTTCGTTCTGTCACTGGTATTTCCGAAGCTTTATATCTTTATTGGCATTGGCGTATTGGCTGTATTGATTATTCTGATTATGCCGCGCTACAACCGGACGGTTACTAACCTACTGGCCATAGGGGTTGTGGGTATTGGCATGATGATCTTTGTAACGGGCGTTGATTTCTTCGTGAACAATGTGCTGCAAAAGCACCAGCGTAACCGGGTCAAAGTACTGGTCGATCCCACCATTGATCCGTTAGGTGTAGGCTGGAACGTTACTCAGGCCAAAATTGCTATCGGTTCCGGACGGCTTCAGGGGAAAGGGTTTTTGGAGGGTACCCAAACCAAATTTGACTTTGTACCAGAACAAAGCACCGACTTCATTTTCTGTACCATTGGCGAAGAACACGGGTTTATTGGTGCGCTGGTTGTTATCGCTCTATTTGTTGCTTTATTGACCCGCATCGTTATTCTGGCCGAAAAACAGCGGACCAAGTTTGCGCGGGTGTACGGCTACTGTGTGGCCGGAATTATCTTTTTCCATGTGATGGTCAACATCGGCATGACCATCGGCCTGATGCCGGTTATCGGAATTCCGCTGCCTTTTTTCAGTTACGGTGGCTCGTCGCTCTGGTCGTTCTCCATTCTGCTCTTCATTTTCCTCAAACTCGACTCCCGTCGGGTCGCTTTTACGCGGAGGTAAACCGTTTACGAACTTCCCTGGCTTGGTGGAAGTGAAAAACGGCTATCTTTAGCCAGTTGATTTACAGTGGTTTATAATCCTGCCTCTGTCAGTCATTCTGGCTAAACCTATCTTCATACATGGAGTCAACAGCTACACTCCCTATCCAGGAAACTAATAATCATGAGCCTGCCATTCAACCAGTAGCGCTTAGTGAGCGGATCAAAACCATCGACATCGTGCGTGGCCTGGCGCTGCTGGGTATTCTGTTGATGAATATTCCGTTTTTCGGACGGGCGTTTACCTTCGATACGGAGCCCCTATTGCGGCCCGGCAGCACCGATTATAATGTCTATATTGTCATTGGTATTCTGTTTGAAGGAAAGATGCGAGCCTTGTTTTCCATGCTGTTTGGCGCAGGTATTCTCATCTTTACGAGTCGCAAGGAAGAGGCTAACGCAGGAAGTTCGGCCGATTTTCTGTACCGTCGATTACTATGGATGGTATTGTTTGGGGTCATTCATGAGTATGTCCTCATGTGGGTAGGCGACATTTTGTTCGACTATGCTATCTGCGCTTTATTTCTGTTCCCTTTCCGTAAATTGACCCCTCGGCAGTTACTGATCTGCTCGCTGATCTGCCTGTCTATCAATGTGGTAAAACGCGAACGTCAGCAGATTGACTTTCGTAGCAAATACGAAAAATATCAGCAGGTGATGGTGCTGGAGAAAGCGCATAAAAAGTTGACAGACGAACAGAAAAAAGATAAAGAGGGCTGGGAGAAAGTTGTCAAAGACTCTAAACCTGATCTGAAAGAAGCGGCTGAGTTCAACCAGAAGATGCGTTCTGGATACGCTACGGTCTATAAAACATTGGAGCCCGAAAATATTCGCTTTCACTCTACCTATCTCTACCTCTATCTGTGGGACAATCTGTGTATGATGTTTCTGGGAATGGCGCTGTTTAAATTGGGTTTCTTTTCCAATAAACTGACCACTCGAACCTACTGGTTAAGCCTATTGGGAGGGTTTGGCATTGGCTTGCCATTAAGTGCGCTGGGCGTATTTCTGATACAGCAGCGAGTGGCCGATCCTGTACAATACACCCAGCAGTGGGCTTCGGCCACCATAGGCTATGACCTGCAACGTGGGTTAGTAGGTATTGGCTTTGCCGGCCTGATCATATTGATTTATCGCTCGGGTTTGGTGCCCTGGCTGATGAAAGCCCTGGGCAATGTTGGGCAGATGGCTTTTAGTAATTATGTCCTGCAAACGATCTGCTGTACCCTGTTCTTCAACGGCTATGGCCTGGGTTATTTCGGCAAGCTGGAGTATCATCAGTTGTACTACGTAGTGGCCGGGGTGTGGGTTATTAACTTGATTTTTAGCGCTATCTGGCTACAGTTCTATCGCTTCGGACCGCTCGAATGGGGTTGGCGCAGCCTGACCTACTGGCAGAAGCAGCCAATTCGGAAATAACTGTGCCTTAACGTAGTCAGAGAAGAGACCGTGACGTCTAACCAAGCGACTTATATCGGATTACACTATACCATAAACTGGAAACTATAAAGCATCTAACGTCTGTCTGCGTAATTTTTGCTCACAATCAGAGCGATGGGTAGTCCTACACAGACCATAAGGATTCCCATGCCGATAGCAACTTTCGATAATTCGAAGGGAGCGGTTTTGATTTTGCTTGCCGGAATAACGATCAGGTTCATAATGACCCAAATGGGTATACCATACAGCAAGCCCATGGCCGCCTGACTGTCGATAAATCGACGTAGCTGCGGATAGATAACGTAAAATAAGGCGGCAAACGACAGGGCAATGAAGAAGTGAAAGGCCAGTCCCAGGACGATCATTGCTGATCCTCCGGTCAATGCCTCCTGGCCCAACGCCCCACTAGCCACGTATTTCCAGACCACAAGTGGGTCTTTTCCACCCCGGACCAACACCATAATCATGGCGGCCAGCGCATCTAAAATACCGGCCACTACACCAGCTCGAAGAATAATACTGATTGGTTTGTTAACGGTAGAGGAGGAGCCAGACTGAATCATCGGTTATTGGTTAAGATCAGAGGGTTAGAGAATAGGGTATGAGGCAGTAAGATAGAAACTATTTCAGAGAAAAGTGGATAATTTTAATTGTTTGCGGATCATAACGATCTACGTTCTATTGATCTGTTGGTGAAGCTAATGAATGATCAGAGTAGTGTAAACGGCTGATTGTTAGGCTGGGAACCATTTGCTCAATCAGGAGATGCCCGGTGAAGAGTCAGAAGTGTTCGTTTGTTGAAACGAGGGTCGGCGCTGCTGGAATAGCTACTTCCATCTTTCCGTCGATAGCTAAAGTCAAGCCTACAGGTAAGCTCGTCGTGGTGCCAGCGACCATCCTGCCCGAATAAAAGATAGAAAGTAGGCTTGTCAAAATTTCGGCTGGTTTCTGTATCGAATGTCAGCCTGATCTGGTGGTAATCGTCCTTGCCGACACTACCAGTCACCTCGTATTGTTCACGCCCTAGCCGACTCATAACAATTGCCTGCCCATCGAATGAGCGTCGGGAAGAACTAGTCCGGCGATGGCGTTTCCGACGCCCCCGAAAGGAAAGAGCCTTACTCCATCGCTTTTCATCGGGTTCCGGATCTAATATCGTCAGTTCAATGGTTTTGGGGATATTATCTGGGTCAACGTATTGTCCTTTCCAATGGCCAACCAGCAAAGGTTCAGAGGTACTATAAGCCCAGGGGCGCTGGTAGCGGTCGAAAAACTTGCTGCCATAGAATGTCAGTGTCCCTAACCCCAGTAACACCAGGATCAGCATCACCAGACTGAAGAGGCAACCCCTGGGCTTTTTCATGATTGGGCTGGCTAAATCCGTTGATAAACGATGGTCATGCGTTGCGCTTTAGTGGGATTCGGCATTTTAGGGTTGTCGGCATAGTTGAACACCCAGGTCATTGTACCCCCTTTAACGTCCACATCGTAGGTCGCTGGTGGAACTTCCTTCATAGTAGTTGTCACCACGACTTTACTGCCGTTCATGGTCCATTTACCACTGGCATTCATCGATTCAATGGTTTTTTTCAAGGCTCCACAGGCATCGGGAACATTGGTTTTCATAGAACCATCGGCGCTGAAGGTGTACGTCATTTCTTTGGTACAGGGCATATTGGTTTCCATCATTTTGTTCATATCAGTCGACTTGCCGGAGCTTTCGACCAGGGTCATAGCGGTTCGCTTCCAGGTGCCAGTGATGTTGTCGAAAGCAGGGCGGAAAGCAAGACTGAAAAGAGCAATTAAAGTAGTGAAAATGAGTGAACGATGCATGCTAAACGTGGTTTATTGTTAAGATGGCTGCAAGCTAAATTGCCGTTCAATACAGGGCGCAAATCCTTGATTGAACGGCAATTTGATGCAAGTGTCAGGCTGAGTTAGGCGTCGTGAATTAGGGGCTTGATCTGTTCTGCCATCTCGGGCGTAATCGTGACCTGATGTGCTTCCTGAGCATGCTGAGCGGCCAGTTGAAGTACTTCGGCTTCGGTATCGGCCTTTACGATACCAGGGCAGTCGAATCCCACATCTTTGCAGCGTAATTCTTTCATGATCGAATTGGTTTTTAGAGAAAGACCATAAGTTAGAGAGCCTAGTAGTGATAAGCAATAGTCTTTGACTGAACGGTTTAAGAAGCTTTTTAGCCTGAATCTTGGTAGCAAACACCCTGTTGAGCCTAGTTGAGTTAGCTAAGGCACATTGAGTGTATCCTGTTCTAAACAAACACCCCGAAAAGTGCTGGACTTCCGGGGTGTTTGTTCACAAAATGGCTTCAATCTAGCTTATACTCTGCGCTTCGACAACGGCAATCGCGACCATATTGACAATTTCCCGCTCCGACGAACCGAGCTGAAGCACGTAGACGGGTTTGCGCATACCGAGCAGGATAGGGCCGATGGCATCAAAACCGACGGAGCGAGGCCCGGCGGCTTCGCGCATCAGGTTATAGGCAATGTTGGCGGCTGATAAATTGGGGAAAATCAGTGTGTTGGCCCCTTCGTCCACTAGCTTGCTGAGCGGGTAATTCTGCCGTAGTAAATCGACGTTGAAGGCCAGGTGCGCCTGCATGGCTCCATCGACCACCATATCGGGATGTTTGCGGTGTAGCATGTCGGCCGCTAGTTGCATCTTATCGGCATCTTCGCCCTTCGCACTACCGAAGTTGGCATAGGTAACCAGTGCAATCCGCGGTTTAATGTTGAACCGCTCTACCGCCCTCGCCGTCAACTCCGTAATTTCCACGATTTCTTCGGCCGTGGGGGTCATATTGACCGTCGTATCGGAGAAGAATAGCGGTCCACGGTTTGTAAGCAGAATATACATACCCGCTACTTTCCGAACACCCGGCTCTTTACCAATAACCTGCAGCGCCGGACGAATGGTGTCAGGATAGTTGTGCGTAAGTCCCGAAATCAGCGCATCGGCCTGACCGGTTTCGACCATCATGGCGCCAAAGTGCGTCCGTGATAGCATTCGCTTGCGGGCATCAACGGCTGTGAGTCCTTTTCGGAAGCGTTTTTTATAGAGCAGGTCGCCAAACTGTTCGACCAGTTCCTGTTCCTTACGGGGCGTAATGATCGGTACATCGCTCAGATCCAGGTGATTTTGCGCGATCATCTCTTCAATTACGGCTTTTTCGCCCAATAGTATCGGATGGGCAATACCACCATCTTTTACCTGTTGAGCCGCTTTGAGCACCTTCAGATTTTCGGCATCGGCAAACACAACCCGTTTGGGATTGGTACGGGCCTTGTTGTTGATCACCCGCGAAATACGCGTATCCTGACCCAGCCGTCGAGCCAGTTGACTACCATAGGCTTCCCAATCGGCAATAGGTTCTTTGGCCACCCCTGACTCCATGGCGGCTTTGGCTACCGCCGGAGCCACTGTTTCGAGCAGCCGCGGATCGACCGGTTTAGGGATGATATACTCACGACCGAACATGAGGTTGTCGGTACCGTAGGCCATGTTGACAAGGTCAGGAACGGGCTTTTTCGCCATATCGGCCAGGGCATGTACGGCAGCCAATTTCATGGCTTCGTTGATTTCGGTAGCCCGTACGTCGAGCGCCCCCCGGAAAATGTAGGGAAAGCCCAGCACGTTGTTTACCTGATTGGGGTAGTCCGAACGACCCGTTGCCATGATCACATCGGGTCGGGCAGCCAGCGCATCTTCATAGCTGATTTCGGGCGTAGGATTGGCCATCGCAAACACAATCGGATCATTAGCCATCGAGCGGACCATATCCTGATTAACCGTATTTCCTTTCGAGAGGCCAATAAACACATCGGCTCCAACAAAGGCTTCTTCGAGGGTATGCAGATCGCGGGTGGTCGCAAACAAACTTTTGCGCTCGTCGAGGTCCGTACGGTCGGCGCGGATAACGCCCTTACTGTCGCACATAACCACATTTTCGATCTTTGCGCCAAGAGCAATGTATAGTTTGGTACAGGAGATTGCCGACGCTCCTGCGCCATTGACCAGGATTTTAGCCTCGCCAATCTTTTTGCCAACCAGTTCCAACGCATTCAGCAGGGCGGCTGCCGAAATAATGGCCGTGCCGTGCTGGTCGTCGTGCATGATCGGAATATTGAGTTCGGCTTTGAGCCGCTCCTCGATGGCGAAACACTCCGGTGCTTTGATGTCTTCCAGGTTGACGCCACCAAAAGTTGGTTCCAGAATTTTCACCATCCTGACAAACTCATCAACGTTTTTGGTGTCCAGCTCAATATCAAATACGTCGATGTCGGCATAGATCTTAAACAACAACCCTTTGCCTTCCATAACCGGTTTGCTGGCTTCGGGGCCAATGTCGCCCAGACCGAGTACGGCGGTTCCATTGCTGATAACGGCCACCAGATTGCCCTTGGCGGTGTATTTATACACATCTTCGCGGTTTTCGGCGATGGCCAGACAAGGCTCCGCTACACCGGGTGAATAGGCCAGCGACAAATCGGTCTGGGTACTGTATTCTTTGGTCGGGATAACTTCAAGTTTGCCGGGACGCCCTTTGGCATGATAGGCCAACGCATCTTCTCTACGAATTTTTTGCTGCATAACTGGATTGGGTTATTGTGCTTATCGTGAGGGGTTTAAGAGGGGGCTTTTGCGCGTCGAATAGTAGAGCAAACACGTATTTTGGCGAGTTGGACGTTACATTCGGCTTGCGAAAGGCTGTTTTCAAAAGTACAATAAATAATAGCCTGGCATTAAAAAATTTTAATACCGGATGGCGAGCTAGTAGATCATTGGCAAAGCGCGGCCCCATTTGCAGTGGGTGATTGGTATCTTTTGTAGTCAATTCCTTATACATTATCTTTGGTCAGTACCGTAAAATTTCACTTATGCATAATTCAGCCGGGTGGCCTGCCAATCGTTATGCGTTTGCTACGGGCAAGTGTACATCGGCGGGGCTGCTGATTAGCTGGCTACTGGTTGTGGTGACCTGGCTCTTTGTGAGTGGGTGCCAGTCGAAAACGGAAGCGCGTATCTATCGCATTGGTTTTTCGCAGTGTACCGGGGGCGATGAGTGGCGGAAAACCATGCTGACCGATGTCAAACGTGAGTTAGGCTTTCATCCGAACTACACACTGCTCTATGAAGATGCAGGCAATAGCACAACCCGGCAGATAAGTCAGGTGCAATCGCTGGTGGAGCGGGGTATCGACCTGCTGATAATCTCTCCCAACGAAAGCAAGCCCTTTACCAAGGTTATTGAAGCTGTTTTTAAGCAGGGTATCCCCGTTATTCTGCTGGATCGCAAGATTGATTCTGAGTCGTACAATGCCTATATCGGTGGTGATAATGTGCAACTGGGTCGCATGGCCGGAACGTTTATCGCCAATCAGTTAAACGGGAAAGGACGGATTGTTGAGGTGTGGGGATTGCCTAGCTCGTCGCCTGCTCAGGAACGACATAAGGGCTTACAGGAGATTTTGAAAAAATACCCGTCTATTGAGGTTGTAAACGAGTTGAATGGTCAATGGGAGCGCGATACAGTTCGACGAGTGATTGCTTCGGAACTGGACGTGCTGAAAAACGTGGATCTGCTTTTTGCTCATAATGACGTGATGGCAATGGGCGCTTACGAAGTTTGCCGAAAAGCCGGGATACAGAAACAGCTAACCTTTGTGGGTATCGACGCCTTGCCTGGCCCCAGTGCTGGCATGCAGGCTGTAACGGATGGGGTTCTGAAAGCCAGCTTTTTATACCCAACAGGTGGGGAAGAAGCGATCAAAACGGCAGTTCGAATTCTTGATGGAAAATCCGTAGTTCGTGAGCAAATCCTAAACTCGATTCAGGTCGATGCCTCGAACGTGTACGCGTTAAAGGCGCAAAGCGATAAGCTCTTGTCGCAACAGGCCGATATTGAGCGACAGAGCCACCGGGTCGAAGTACTGACCCAAACCTATACCTCGCAGAAAAACACCTTATATCTGATACTGGCCATATTGCTTGCTGCGCTACTGCTTGGCGGATGGGCGTTGTATTTATATCGAACTAAACAGACGGCCTATCAGACGCTTGAAAAGCAGAACCAGGAAATTCTCGACCAGAAAGACGAAATCGAACGGGTATCGCAGCAGGCCAGGGTAGCTACCGAAGAAAAGCTGCGGTTTTACTCGTACATCTCCCACGAGTTCAACACCCCGCTGAGCCTGATTTTGACCCCAACGGAAGACTTACTCAGTAAAAAAACGGTCGCGCCCTATGAGTTAAAAAACAGTCTGGCGCTGGTGCAGAAAAATGCATACCGATTGCTTCGGCTGGTTGATCAAATGCTTGACCTGCGTAAATCGGATGTAGGAAAGCAGCATCTACGGGCCAGTGAGCAGGACCTGGTTGCCTTTGTGCGTGACATTGTAAACGACTTTCGGCGAAAGGCCGAGAAACAACGGATCGACTTGCAACTGATAACCAGCCTGAGTAATCTGCCGGTTTGGTTCGATGCCGAAAAGCTGGATAAGGTGCTGTTCAACCTCTTGTCGAATGCGTTCAAATATACTCCTAAAGGTGGCTTGATCCATGTTCGTCTGGAGCCGTTGGCGGATCAGGTTCGCATTCAGATAGAGGATAATGGGCAGGGAATGTCGCCCGATGAGCGTGACCATGCATTCGATCTGTTTTATAGTGGTAGCCAGCCGTTTAACCTCGCCAAAGGGATTGGGTTAGCTTTGTCGATGGAATTTATTCAACTGCACCGGGGCGACATCAGTGTGCAATCGACGTTGGGTGAAGGAACGACGTTCACGATTTTGCTGTCCCTGGGAAGCAGTCACTTAGCGCCTGACGAGATAGTACCCACCACCAGTACGCCTACATTGCCCCGTTTACCGATCAATGAGGACGTTGAGGGAATATCACAACCGGCTCTGTTTACATTGTCTAAACAAACAGGGACGGTGCTCGTGATCGAGGATAACGATGATCTTCGGGCGTTTTTGACCATGCGCTTGGGTAATGAGTTCGATATTATTGCCGAACCTACAGCCGAGTTAGGGTGGGAGCGAACGCTTGAGGCAATTCCAGATCTGATTGTCAGCGATGTGATGTTGCCGGGTATGGATGGCTTACAATTGACTCAGCGTATTAAAACTGACCTGCGAACGGCGCATATCCCGGTTGTCCTGCTAACAGCGAATGGACAGATGGAAAACCTGATTGAGGGCGTTCGGGCCGGGGCCGATATGTACCTGACCAAGCCCTTCAATGCCGTCTATCTGATCGAAACTATTCGTACGTTGCTGGCCAATCGGCAAAAAGGCCAGCAACGGTTTGCCTCTGATTTTGTCCTTCAATCGGGTGGGAATCGGGAGGAGAAGAAGTTTCTAAACCAACTGACCAGCCTGATTGAACAAAATCTGAGCGACCCTGGCTTTGGCGTGGAAAAGCTGAGTCGTGAAATAGGTATCTCTCGGGTGCAGCTATATCGAAAAGTACAGGCCCAACTGGATATGAACGTCATTGACTATATCAACGAAATTCGACTGAAACGAGCCAAATACCTGCTGCGGGAAACTACCAAATCCATGGCTGACGTTGCTGCCGAGACGGGCTTTAATTCGGCTGCTTATTTTACCACCTTCTTTAAGCAGCATACGAAGAAAACGCCATCGGACTACCGCAAATCTCCATTAGAAGCTTAACTGAACTTGTATGAAGTGGAGAAAATTGGCACGCCAAATCTGGATCGGAGCCGGTCTTGTGTTTATTGCCTGGAATTTCATATCCTTTCAGGCGCATGGCGTCAATGAGGAAATTCTGACCTCAACCGCTATGCTCACTGTACGGCAAACGGATGATTTTCTGGGATTTATACCACAGGGTGCTAAGCGGCAGGTGCTTGTTTTTTTTCCTGGCGCTATGGTCGATCCGACTGCGTACGCTCCCTTAGCTCGTCGTGTGGCGGAGGCTGGCTACGCTGTCTACATTATCAAAATGCCCTGGCGATTGGCTACGTATGGGTATAAAAAGATTAATGGATTACCCGAATTTGCTGATACCACAAAGCAATATGTACTCTGTGGTCATTCGCAGGGTGCTAAAATGGCAGCTCAATATGTGTATGAGTTTCCCGGTAAAATGGCGGGATTGATTCTGATAGGTACATCGCACCCCCGCGATATAAGTCTGGCGACCCTAACCATACCGGTGATGAAAATCTGGGCTACACATGACGGGTTGGCTAGTCCTAAAGAAGTGACTCAAAATAAGGGTAAGCTGCCTGCCAGTACCGAGTTTGTTGTGATTCAGGGTGGAAACCATGCGCAATTTGGCTACTATGGGCCCCAGTTGGGCGACGATACACCGACGATCTCCCGCGCCGAGCAGCAAAAAATTTGCGAACAGGCTATTGTCCGGTTTCTGCAGCAGGTATAAGGCTGGCTTAATCTTATATAGCCTACCCGTTTACCAACTGCATTTAAGTATCAGAAGACGTTGAGTTTCTTTGGTAAGAAACGGATTAATAGGTTTTGCGTCGTCAATTATTCAACAAACCAAACACCGTTCAGGACTATCTCCTCGTATCAACCTTAATAACGTCTCACTACCTATGCGATTTTATAGCTGTCTACTTCTATTTCTGCTGAGCAGCCTTCTGATTGTTGCCCAACCCAATAAACCTCCCCATCTGACGAAAAGCGCCAATACAGTGCAACTGGTCGTAAACGACAAACCGTTTCTGGTACTGGGCGGGGAACTGCATAACTCGACGGTTTCGGGAGCGGCTTACATGCGCGGGGTGTGGGCCGAACTTAAGAAAAAGCACCTGAACACGGTGCTGGCACCCGTGTATTGGGAATTGATCGAACCTGAGGAAGGGAAATTTGACTTCGCACTGGTTGACAGTATGATTTACGGCGCTCGAAAGCAGAACCTGCACCTGGGCATTCTCTGGTTTGGCGCCTTTAAAACCACCTATTCGACCTACGTTCCGTTATGGGTTAAAGCCAATACGGCAAAATACCCCAGAACGATAACTAGTAAGGGCGAACTACTGCCAATGCTGTCGGTCTTTTCTGAAGCGAACCTCAAAGCCGATGCAAAAGCGTTTAACGCGCTGATGCAGCACATCCGGCAGATTGATGAGAAGTACCAGACGGTGATTATGGCACAGGTCGAAAATGAACCGGGCCTGTTCAATCAATCTCGTGATCAGAGTGTAGCAGCCACGAAAGCGTATAACGAGGGCATTCCGGCCGATCTGATGCGCTATCTTACGGCAAATAAAGGCAAGCTGCAACCCGAAATCGATAGTATCTGGAAGGTTAATGGTTACAAAACATCGGGCAGTTGGGAAGCGGTATTTGGCCAAAGTGTGCTGGATGAAAAGAACCCGAATGTCATGTCGTATTTACCCGAAGAACTATTCAGTGTTTATCACTACACTAAATTCATTGGTCAATTGGCGGCTGCGGGAAAAGAGGCTTACCCCATTCCGATGTTTATTAACGCCTGGCCCAAAGCAGGCGGTATGATGAGCGTACCCGGCAAGTACCCCAGTGGAGGACCTGTTCCCCATACCCTGGACATCTGGCGAGCTAATGCCCCAGCCCTTGATTTCATTACGCCGAATGTATACGCAGCTAAACAGGGCGTATATGCGCTGGCAAACCAGTACCATCGCTCGGGTAATCCCCTGTTTATTCCAGAAATACGGCAAGGAGTAGAACCCGCCAATCTGGCATTCTGGATTTATGGTCAACACGATGCAATCGGCGTAGCACCCTTTGGTATCGATGCTACGTCGGCTGAGCAGGACCCATTCACTAAAACCTTTGCGGTATTAGCGCAGGTGGAATCATTAATACTGGAACACCAGGGCAAAGGGACCATGGCGGGCATTTTTGTTGATTCGACGGCGAAATCGCAAACCGTTACGTTAAATGGCTATACCGTGAAAGCAGACCTGGTGGTTCCCCGGCGATTTCCCGGTTCGCCATCAGTAGCCCCGAGTGCTACCCTGGCTGGTGGTCTGGTGTTTGGCATTGGGCCTGATGAATTCATAGCCGTGGGTAAAGACTACGAACTGACGTTTACACCAATAAAAGCTGATTCGCAACAGCCGCGCGTTGATGTAGCCTATATGGATGAGGGCGCTTTTGTGAAGGGCAAATGGACGGTTAGCCGACGCTTAAACGGAGACGAAGGCACGGGGGGCGGTAGCATCGGTAGTTTTGCCATTAAAAATAACCGAACCGGAACCCTGCGTTTTCAAAAAAATACCGGCGATACTTATAGCATCGTCCGAATAAAGTTTTACCATTATTAAGCGATACTCACTGTGTTTGCTCCTTTAGACTTACACCCTGAATTGTCTGTTCAATATGTTTGGGTCGGTTAGGGTAAGCCCCAATACATACTTAAAAATCGATTCAGTTCTACGTTAGACTAACCCTTAACCAGGGCTTTGTTTGGATAGTAATCGCACCAACGATCCGGCTGTTTTACAATTTTGTCGAGCCATTCAGAGGGGTAGGCCAGTAGATGATTGTATTTGTTCGTAAACTTGCTGTCCTGTTGTTTCAGTTGATGATCAGGCTTCAGGATTAATACCGTTTTGTTTGCATTTATTATGTCAAAAGTAGTTTTAATTACGGGGGCATCGACTGGTTTGGGTCATTCGATAGCTACTTATCTGGTTCAACGTGGGCACACTGTTTATGGAACATCTCGCCAGACTAATTCAGCCGAGAATGCCTTTCGAATGGTAACGATGGATGTTGTTGACCCGCAGAGCGTACAGAATACCATTGACCAGATTGTGCAGCAGGAAGGGCGATTAGATGTACTGATCAATAATGCCGGTTTGGGTATTGCGGCTCCTGTTGAGTCGTTATCGCTACCAGACGTTCAGCAGGTTTTCGATACGAATGTGTTTGGGATAATTCGGTTGATACAGGCAGTATTACCATCCATGCGCCAGCAAAAATCAGGCTTAATTATCAATATCAGTTCGATTGCGGCTGAAGCCGGATTGCCGTATCGGGGAGCGTATAGTGCCAGTAAGGCGGCCGTTGAGCGATTGACGGAAGCGCTACGGCTAGAGTTGGCTCCCTTTGGTGTACAAGCTTGCTCTATTCAGCCGGGCGGCACACGGACCGACATCAACAAAAATCGACTGAGAGTATCGCTTCCCGAAGGCAGTGTGTATAAAAAGACGTTCGACAGAACTTATGAGCTGATCGATGAAAGCGTTAGCAGGGGGATTGATCCGGCTGTATTTGGTCCTTTGATTGAGAAAATTATCAACTCATCGCAGGTTGAGCGTCTTTACCGGGTTGGTAAACCGCTAGAAAAATTCTCGGTGCTGCTAAAGCAAATTTTGCCAACGACCATCTATGAGCGCATGATTCGCAATCATTACGAGATGTAAAAAATGCGTTAGGAGTTAGCGGATTCATGTCGGATTATTTTCCTCCTGACATACAGCGAGAAGACCCTGAAAATTACCATGCTACCTAAAACGTCAAGGCGCACTTTTCTTCGATCATCTGTAGGGACTGGATTTTTATCCAGTCTATCAGCCGAATCGCTGTTGTCCGCTAACTTGGTAAACTCAACTGAACCACCCAAGCAGAAAGGGCTTGTTTTTCTATTTCAAGGGGATTCCATTACCGACGGAAATCGGGGAAGATCTACAGATCCAAACCATATTATGGGGCATGGTTACGCATTCAGCATAGCCAGTCGCATAGGAGCCGATTTTCCGGAAGACGGATTTACATTTTATAATCGGGGCATTAGTGGAAACAAGGTAACGGATCTGCAAAAGCGCTGGCAGGCAGATACACTCGATCTGAAGCCCGATGTGCTTAGTGTGTTAATAGGCATCAACGATACCTATACGGCTGTCAACAAACCGACCGAAGCGATTGGTCTGGAACAGTTTGAAGCCGTTTATAGAGGATTGCTCACCGATTGCAAAAATCAGAATCCAGCCAGTTTATTTGTGCTGGGCATTCCCTTTGTTTATCCGGTTGGGCAGCGCAAAGAAAACTGGGAACTCTGGCGCGACGAAACAAGTAAACAACAAACTGTTGTTCGGAAACTGGCCGCCGAATTTGACGCTGAACTAGTCGACTACCCGGCTCTATTTGACAAGGCGATGCGAAAAGCTCCCGCTGAATACTGGATTTGGGATGGCATTCACCCTACTGTATTTGCCCATGAACTGATGGCGCGCGAATGGCTTAAACAAGTCAGTAAACGACTGAAATTCCTGAAAACGTATCGGTAATCCTTTGTTGATACCATAGAAGCCCACTCCAAACGTGTAATACGGACCGAAAAGCCTGAAAGTCAGAATGTTGGAACGAATAAAATGGCATCGGCTGCTACGGGGCCATCCGTCTGCCTGACCACGATGTCAACCGATGAGGTCTGCCCTTTAGGCAGTTCATATGTACCCAATGAAACCCATTCGCCCGACGTTTGGCCAACGACAACAATATCGGCCGGTTTGATCGGAATAGACTTACTGGTTTTACCGTCCGAAACCATAACGCCCAACTCGGTAGCCGTTTTAGCTAGTCGGGGGAAGTAGGCGTAAATGTGGTATTTCCCTGCTTTAACGATATTTGGTCGGAAGCGAACAGAGGCTGCTTCTCCACCCTGGCCTTCATATATCAGGTAGGAAGGGCCGTATCCACCTTTAGTTTTACTCTCAACCCGCCAAGGTCCCGTTATTGTTGTTTGCGTCTGGTTGTCATTGTCGACCAGAATTTCGGGCGTGCTACCGTCGGCCAGTGGGTTTGCTTTTAGTGTCTGTTGGAGCTTCGCTATATCTACTTTTTGCACACTGGTTTTCGCGTCGATGGCCATCACGGCTGCCAACGCTGTCGACTGGCCCAGCACCATAAAAACCGGCTCCATCCGAATCGATCCATAAGCGATGTGCGAGGCCGACAAACAAACCGGTACCAGCAGATTACGGCATTCAACCTCTTTCGGAATGAGCGCCCGATAGGAGATGGGATAAGGGCCGAAACCGCCAACTTCCACATTACCTTCATTTTTGGCCATTTTCTTGCCGTCTTTCTCCAGAACGATCCGCTGAATGTTGTGCGAATCCATGGTATAAGCCGCCATGCCAACTCCGTCGGTGACTACTTCTTTGCCCTGGCAATTAGCCTGCGTCATGACATAGGCCCCTACCATCCGACGTGCTTCCCGTACATAAAGTTGTGGCGACCAGTTTCCGGTATCGGTATATTCATCTTTTGGGTACCCCCACTTCAGCATTTGCTCCCGAAGCGCCTGGGGCACGCGGGCATCGTGGCCAAAGAAATACAGTAACCCTTTGGTGTACAGCTCGTGATCGCGAATGATCTGTGCCCGCTTTTCGTAACTGCCATCCGGGTACTCGTAATTCATTCCGATCATATCCGTCGAAAAACCATTCCGATTGTTGATGTCGGTTTTGTTGTTGGGCATCCCGCTCCAGATGAAATAATCGTTAAGTGTTTGTTTCTGCGGTTGAGCCGCCAACAGCCGTACCAGCAGTTCGTACCGCGTGGAATCATAACCCGGTGGCTGCGTAATGGGGACCTGATTGGCCGGGTCCGACGAGAGGCAAATGCGGTAATTGTAGGCCTGTACCTTGCTGTCGCCCGTTCCGTTGGGTTCCAGCTTTGCCGGACTGACGCCCCAGACCAGACCTGATTCTGGCTTTCCGGGCGTTTTGTAAGGGTCAATACCATCAGGAAGCTGGTGGCCCGTCATCAACTGCACTCCACTGATGGTTTCGTTGTATTTGGCATTGTCTTCCCGCCCAACGGTGTACGAAACCCCGGCTTTGGCCATCAGATCCCCCTCGTACGAACAGTCAATGAACA
Organism: Spirosoma gilvum; assembly: GCF_054776815.1. Classification (NCBI taxonomy): domain Bacteria; kingdom Pseudomonadati; phylum Bacteroidota; class Cytophagia; order Cytophagales; family Cytophagaceae; genus Spirosoma; species Spirosoma gilvum. The sequence goes on from NZ_BAAHBH010000003.1 coordinate 512,458, forward strand.
TCTTCGCCCGGACGCTGCGTTTGACTGATGGTTTATCGAAGTTTTCCAGAGTGATTTCCTGAATCTGCCTACTGGTTTTCTTCACGCTCGAAAGCCGATGCGAAAATAAGACATCTACCTTGCCTCGTTTGACATACTCCTTGAATAGATCTTCGGCCACGTGAGGTTCAAAAATCCACTGTTCAAACTTGCCGTAATGCTGACCAATACGTCGGTAGTAATCGCGGGAAATGCCCGTAATGGCGTATTTATTGCCAATATCTGTGAGCCCCAAACCGCCGGATGTCATGCCTCCTAAACGCTTACCCGGTTCGATCAAAAGCACCGTTTTTCCGGCCATTCGGGCCGTATAAGCCGCAATAACCCCGCCTGAGGTACCACCATAGACACAGATGTCGACTTGCTGTTGGGCAATGGAGGAGTAGACTAGTAAAAGGCTGAGACAACAGGTGAGTAGATAGCGCATAGAGGAAGGACTAGAACTAGTTGGCGAGATGGTTTGAGGCAACGCAATCGATTAAGGAAACGCTCATTTTTCGGCTAACAATGCCAGTTGATTGGTCGCAAAATTCGGGTCGGTAGCTGTCATCCCCTTGGTATATACCAGAATTGCTTTCTGCTCAAGCAGGGCTTTTTGTAGTTCAGGAATTGCCAACGCATGTACCGATTGCGATTTCTGCACACAAATGGCGGCTGCTGTTCCGGCCGCCTGTCCGAGTGCCATCCAGCAGGGTTCCATTCGGAGTGTGGAAAAACCGATGTGGGTGGCCGATGCCGGAACCGGAGCCAGTAGGTTTTCCAGGGGCGAATCGGGCACCATCACCCGAAACGGAACGGTATACACCGCCGACGGGTAACTAATAAACCCATCCAGATGAATTCGACCCGCTTCCCGTTTCCGAACCGCGTGCGAATCGAGTGCGTAATGGCTCGCTGTGATGCTGTCGGCATGAATCGGTGGTCGTCCACCTGGTTTAACGGGTTGCGCATCCTGCGCTTTGAAAATGTATTTTCCCTTCATCCGGCGGCCTTCCCGGACATAGAGTTGCCGGGGGAAATGACCATTGTCGGCATATTCATCTTTGGCCCAACCCCATTCTGAACATTGTTTCCGGAACCAGTCGGGCAGTGCCGGGTCATTCTGCGCAAAATAGAATAGCCCTTCCGTATACTCCCGAAGTCGTTGGGCGAATCGGTCACGCCATTCCCAGCCAGAGGTTGGGTAAGGCCAGTTTTCTTCCGGCAAATCCGTTGAAATAAACGCATGGTGCTGGTTATTGCCGTCGTTTTTACCATTGGGCAGTTTGACCATATTGGTCAGCCAGGCAATTCCTTTGGGCATACCAGGGACTTCAGGTGGCAAACCGGCTTTGGCCCGGCGCAGATTTTCCGCTTTTTGGGCATCTGTTACCTCCGTCATCGCCACTCCGGTATAGTTTCCCGTAGTTACATCGCCGATCATTGAAATATATTCGTCGCGATTGTACCGGGCCGGTTTCTGAATTTTTACCCGGATTCTCGGGTCGTTGGTTACGCATAACCGGTAGTTGTACGACTGCACGGCATTATCCCCCTGAAAAGTCGAACTCGGCCCTTCTGGTCCAGCCCAATATTTGTAAACACGCCCGGCTCCCACTTCATTATACTCCGATTTGCCTTCCCGCCCCAGAAAAAACGGTACGCCCGAAGCCGCAATCAGGTCACCTTCATAAGTCGCGTCGATGAAAAAACGGCCTGTATAGGTTTCCGTCTTTTTTGAGGTTCGATCCGTTACCCGAATGCCTTGAATCCGATTGTTCTGGATCGTGAGGTTCTCGGGTTCAAAGTCGAATTGCCGCATGGTCAGAACGGTCACATTGGGGCTTTCCTTCAGGAAACCGTCGAAGATTCGGGCGGCTACCGATGGCTCGAAATGATACCCATCCGAGCAGTCTTTCACCTGTTGCGAGTCGGCACCGTATTTCGCGACGTAATAGGCTTTGATGCGATTGACAAACTCAAGAAACAACCCGCCAGTAGCCCCCCGCGTGGCAATATCCGTAGCACCGAGGCCGTTGGCAGGCAAGCCACCGATGTGGGCTGTCCGCTCCAGAATCAGCGATTTCTTGCCAAGTAGGGAAGCGGCTACTGCGGCCATGATGCCACCGGGAGTACCCCCCACAATGATCAGATCGTATTCGGTTTCGGCCAGCGAGCTGATAAGATCGGGGTGGATGTCGGGCATCCCAGCAGTCAGGGCCAGACTACTTAAGCCAGATACTTTTAGGAAATTTCGTCGAGTTGTCGGCATGTCTACAAGCGCAAAGTTGTAAAAGGCGTTTCGGTCAGAAATATCCCCCTTTCTCGGTAATTTCCTGAATGGTCTGCCCTTCGTGAACCCAGTTGAAAATCAGTTTTTCATTCGCAATTATTTCCTCGGCCCGCATCAATACGTCGTAGGCGATAGCCCGTGGGACGACCAATACGCCGTCGATATCGCCTAGTACGATGTCGCCGGGTTTGATGGTTACGTCGCCAATCTGAATCGTAATCTGGTAATGGGTAATCAGGCAACGACCCAGGCTTCCGTTCGAGATGCGGTATTTGTAAAAAACCGGGAAATCGGCCTCCAGAATTTGATGCGTATCCCGAATGCCGCCATCGATACAGGCGGCTTTTACTTTTTTCCCTTTAGCCGTAGCCGTCATAACGCCCCCCCAAAGTGTCGCTTTGCTATCGCTGGTGGTATCCCAGACCACAAAGGCGTCTTCGTGCATCTCTTCGAGCATCTGCGTACGGAATTCCATTTCGCCCCGGATCATAGCGTTGGGGGCACTCTTTACGGTAAAGGCAAAACCCGCCACCGTTCGGTACTCGCGCAAGGGTAAAATATGACCGGGTAATGCCTGATTCAGCAGACAAAATTCGCGCATCACGTCGTTGACGGCACCCGTGTAGAGCTGTTCAAACCGTTGTAGTAGTTCTTTTTCCGGGATAGGGAACGTGGTGTCGGAAACGCCTTCACGGTTTTCGATCAACTTCTCCAGATTCATCAAGCCGACTTCTTTCTTATACTGATCGACACTCATGATTATTTCGTTTAGATAGTTTATAATCAATTGAATAATGTGATTCCTTTGGTTGTTGCTGGTAGGTTTACCAGTTGTCCTTTTTCAGCTTCGGTAACGACCAACCCGAGTTTACCCGCTGGATCGAAGGCGCAGTTGGTTGGGTTTTGACCGGCTGTGTTAATTTTCCGTATGACTTTCCCTTCGGGCGAAACGACATGGATATAGCCGGTGCCATAAACCGCTACGTAGAGGTTCCTATCGTCGCCGAACGCCATGCCATCAGGTCCGCCGGGACCATTTGGGCCGTCAACTGTAGCCCAGACAGCCGCATCGGTCCATTCACACTTTTCAGCGTTCCAAGCCCCTTTCCAGAGCCGATGTTTGTAGGTTTCGGCCAGAATCAGGGTTTTGCCATCGGCGCTGAATGCCAGCCCATTCGGAAAATATTTCTCCGTCGTAAATTTCTTTGTACTGCCGTCGCGCATCCGAACCACTGCGTAGCCTGTCGGATCCTGTCGCGATTCGCCGGGACAGGTGAACAGCAGGTTACCAGCCGAATCAAAGGCTAAATCATTGGGTTTGTTAAGCGGCTCACCGTCGATTTTATCCAGAATGGTTTCAGCGTTTTCAGTAACCGGATCGAAGCGACGAATGCTACGTTGGGCCGAATCGCAAAACCAGATTTTTCCCTGTTTGTCAATAGTGATGCCGTTCGGGCCACCACCCACGTGATAGCGTTTTAGTTTTCCATTTTTGTACTGAACCAGGCTTTCACCTTTCAATTCAACCGTCCATAAGCTACCATCAGCGGCAAAAGCAGGGCCTTCGGGGAAGTTCAGTCCGGTTGCCAACATAGCAACCGGAGGTTTGGGAAGTGGATATTGCTCATGAATCTGAGCTATTTCTTCCGCCGATAAGGCCCGATCAAAAACGGCCAGGCCACCCAGTTGACCGACAAAGTCATTGCCGATATCTCCGAGCCGATGAACGGCCCCAACGGTAAAATCCGCCCCATCGTCACCACCGTCAAAAATGCCTCCTTCGTACGGATACGGATTTCGGTCGGCGCGGGTGTCAAACTGGCCGTTGCGGTACGATTTGATGAGGTGTCCATCGTAGGTCATGGCCACGAATGTCCATTCATCGTAGCGAACGGGCGTTTGGCCAATCGACACATCGACGCACCATTTTTCGCCGGGAGTCGGACCGCCCACGCCTGAAATATGCCCACACACCTGACTTTTGCTGTCGCGCAGTCGAATGTTCAGAAACAGACAGTATTGCCGTTTTTTCCGGGTTTCGTTCCACATACCGGCAATGGCTTCGCACTCGGCATTGTCCCGACTTTTAACTTGTCGCTTGATCCAGGCCAGCACGGTAACCTGCGCGTACTTACCACGAATGTTCAGGCCAGGGCAGTCGGCGCGGGGAATGGTCAGGTATTCATGCTCCCGAATGTCGAGCGAGCGACCCGACAAAACACCCTCTTTACGCACCAACACTGGTCCGGTTGGCTCCTGTAATTGATACTGAAATTTACCTTTGGAACGCAGTGGCTGTTGCCCGGCAAAATCCCAGAGACATAGCAAATTGGGCGTTGAGAGTAAATCCGATTTCGAGGATAAAGTATGTGCGATGTCAGTCATCATCAGGCCACTGAGTACGGTTGAACGGGTGATAAAATGACGTCGGTTCATAAGGCTGCTTCTTTGTCTCGGTCAAAAAACAGGAAAGCGCCCGCCCAGAGAAACAGGCTTCCCAGCACATACACGCCCGATAAGCTTGCCAGTCCGGTAGCCAGCCCAAGTGTTGGTTTCAGTACGCCCAGCAGATAGGGGGCAATCGAGCCAATCAGAAAGGCGCAGGCCAGCATCAGGCCGTAGGCCGATGACCGAATTTTGGGCGACACCACTTCGTAGAGTGAAGCCACAATGTTGGAGTCATACCAGCCCCGAAAAATGCCGAACAGAAACAGCGCTACGTAGGTGAGCACCTGGGTGTCGCTCATGCTGATGCCGTAGATGAACGGAGCCCCCAGCAGTAGCCCTGACGCCTGCACGATGAGTCGACTTCGGGGGTTGGCTTTGGCGTAGTAGTCGGCAATTTTGGCTCCCGACAGCACGCCCAGAAAGGCTCCGAGATGATGATAAAACAGCGATGAAAACCCGGCATCGGTCAGGCTCATGCCAAACTTATCGACCAGAAACGACGGCATCCAAGTCAGATACCCAACGTTGACGAATACCATGCAGCCAAAACCCAGCGTGAGCATGATGACCGTTGGCTTACGAATCACGATGCGTGCCGTTTCACTAATTTCGGCAAGCATCGGTTGACGTACTTCGACGGTAGCCTTGACGACGTCTTTCGGAATACGGCTGAAGAAGACAAAAGCCAGTACAACACCCAGACTGCCAAACAGGTAGAAAGCTTTCTGCCAGCCGTAATGTTCGCCAATGTAGCCAGCAATGATACCGCTCAGGATAATGCCGAAGTAAACGGCCGTCTGGTGAATGGACAGTGCAAACGAGCGACTTTCTTTGTATTTCTCGCCCAGCAACGCATTGGCCGACGGCGCGTAGAAAGCTTCTCCGCCACCTGTTGCGACACCCCGTAGTAGAATAAATTGCAACACGCTGGAACAAAACCCCGTCATCAAGGTAGCGCAGGACCAGAATAGCAAACAGAAACCCAGAATATTCCGGCGTGAAAAACGGTCGCCGATGAAACCCGCGATCGGAACCAGCAGACCATACGTCCAGACAAGGGCCGACGCAATCAGACCCAGTTCGGCATCGGTCAGGCCGAGGTCTTTCCGAATGAGCGGCAACACGACGCTGAAAATCTGCCGGTCGGCCTGATTCAGAAAGAACGCCAGCCAGAGCAGGGCCAGTAACTCCCAGCGGAAGCCCGTCGGTTTTTTCGTGAGCGAAGGTGGTGATTCAACCATGATTATCGTTGATAATGGCTATTCTTTGTCATCCCGACGACAGGAGGGATCTTCGGAGAATACCCAAAGACGCTGCTAACGAAGATCTCTCCTGTCGTCGGGATGACAAAAAACTATACCTTAATTACATTGTTAATAAGACACTTATCATTAAATCCGACCCGTTATTCATAGTCATCAAGGGAGTTTAGTGGTTGTTGGCGAAGCATTCCAGGCGCTGACGGTCAACGTGGCTTTCGAACGGGTTTCAGGCTCGCGCCAAAGTACGTCCATGTCGATTTCCTGCGTTTCGCCGGGGGCGATCCACGTAAAATTGTCCGATGCCACAATGGCACGTTTGGTGCCTGTAATGTCTACCTTAGCCATAAAAGCCGGGGCTTTTCCCGTATTGGTCACTTTTACCCGAAGCAGACTTTGGTCGGTGCCCGTCTGTTTCTGACCGACTACCGAAGCCGTCAGCGATGTAGCCGTTTTGGCAACGGTTGGTTTCAGGAATGGGCCTTTTTCAAGCGTTGGCCAGGGAATGGGGTTGCTGACGTATTTCTGGTAAAATCCGTCGTTTTCGAGCATCGATAGACTACGTGGGTAATAGAACGAGCGGGACAACAGCTTGCCTGAACCATCATGTAGTTCGGCAACAATCAGCACGTACCGATCCCGGTAATCCGCTGGAATCGCATACTCGCCTAGATTAGCCGAACTCACCGACGTGCCAGCCGCTATGGCTATTTTCTGTTCCTGCTTCCAGAGTTGTCTAAACGTATCATCAAGTACCTGTATGGAAATTTTCGCAACCGGAATAGCCTGAGGCAGTGAATGCGTTACCTTAACGGGTAGCCGAATTCGTTCGCCGGGTTTCCAGAGCAGGCGCGGAATGTCAATCGCTACGTGCGTAGGTTCGTAAGTTCGTTTGAGAAAATAATATGGTGCTCCGGCATTGCCAAACCAGTCCATCATCTGAATGGCGACAACCGGCCAGTGGCGTTTGAACACCCACGGCATCAGTCCCGACGTAACCGGGTAATTACCCTGCATTTTTTCCGAAAACACCTGATAGAACTCCCCGGCTCCCACCTGTGATGCTTCCGTTACAGCTTCGATAGTTGGATCGGTCATGTCGGTAACGTGCGACGCCCGACTTAGCATACGCGGTACGCGGCTGGGACCATATTCGGTGAAGTGGTGAATAAATTGTGGATGATCTTTGTAGAACTCCTTATCCCACATGCGACCCAAACCCGTGAATTCTTTGTTATCAACCGTTTCGTAGAACAGATTCGCTTCGGGCATGGAGTGCATACCCGTTTCCGAAATCCAGGGTTCATAGCGGTAGCCTACGCCATACCAGGTTGGGTCCATATCGGGGTAAGTATGCAGACTACCGTCGTCAGGTGTGGTGCGGACGTATAATCGGGACTTATCGAAAATGTCCAGGTTGCGTTCCAGAATCCCCATTGTGGCCGCGTTGCCGTACGAATATGGGTTGAATTCGTTGCCTCCGCACCAGACCGCGAGCGATGGATGATTGCGCAACCGAACGATGTTCTGTACCACTTGTGCTTCCCAGATGTCCTGCGGGTAGAGGGGTGTGTCCTGATTGCCAATCGGGAAATCCTGCCAGACCATAATCCCCAGTTCGTTGCAGATATCGTAGAAATGTTCGGACTCCAACAGGCCACCTCCCCAGATACGAATCAACTGAACGCCCATTTTTTTAGCCGCTTCGAGTGTCCAGCGGTAGCGTTCTTTCGAGGTTTCGAGCAATACATCCTGCGGGGTGAAGTTCATGCCTTTCACAAAAAACTTCCGGCCATTGACCACAAATTGCCAGTTCTCCCAGCGGTCGGCATAGCGCGGACCCGCCGAAGTAATCCGCTCGATGGTTCGTATGCCAAATGGAAACTGAATCTGGTCAACCACCTGCCGGTCTTTTTTGAGGGCCACCCGCGCTGTATACAGATTAGCCTCGCCCAGCCCATTCGGATGCCAGAGTTTAGGGTTTAATATGGTTAAATCGTCTTCAAACCAGGTACGTCCTTTAAACGCCTTGAACGGTTTTTCCTGGGTAAAGGCAACCTTCCCGGTTTTATCAATCAGTTCAACCAACACCGACAGAGCCGCATTGGATAGGGTAGTTCCCGGCACTCGACCGTCGTAATGGTGCATCTGGGCGTTTTTCCAGGGATGAAGCTGATACCCAAGCGAATTCGTATCAACCAGCACCTCACTCGCCAGGTGGAGCGTTGCTTTTCCATTCTGGATCGACGTCGTGGTCAGATAAGGTCGTTCGAGGTGGTAGGGTTGCACGATTTCGAGCCGGACATCCTGCCACATCCCCACGCTGAAGAACATTTCACAGCCCGAACTTCCCGAAATCACCCACGGTTTGATAATCCGGCCACTGGCGCGGGGATTATAGCCTTTCCGCTTTTCAATCATGTATTCGCCGTTACTGTTTCGGGGGAGGCTTTCATAATCAGTGGCTTTGTTGCCCCAGTCCGCGGCTCGAACTTCCACCAGCAGTTCGTTTTGGCCACCAGACTTCAGTAGCTTGCTAATCTCGACCGAGGGGCCACCGAACATGCCTTCGTGTACGCCCACGAGCATACCGTTCAGCCATACTTTTGAGAAGTAATCAACGCCATCGAAGCAGAGAAATACGTAGCTGCCGGGTTTGGCGCTGGCAGGTGTCGGGAATGTTTTGCGGTAATACCACACCTTCTCGTCCATGAACTTATACTGGTCGGAGTTTTTGTGGTAATACGGGTGCGGCAATTTGCCAGCCTTATAGTACGACCAGTGCACCGAGTTGGGAACAGTGGTCTGGAACGCATCCTTACGTGGAGCCTTCAGGTCCGTTATGGGTGCATCGGTATGCGACAACTCCCAGCCATCACCCGACAGCGACACGTGTTGCGCACCCGTTCGCGGTGTGATTCGATACGGTTGCCAAAGTTTTCGGGCCATCGTATCGGACTGAGCTGAAACCCAAGTGGTGCTCAGCAACGTTATTAGGAATAGTAAGGAAATGTGTCTACTTTTCATCGTTAAAAGGCTAGGCTTATGGAAGCACTTCGGTTTATACAGCGCGTCACTGATGATACATTAGTGTTACCCATGCCCCCCTCGTATCGGGAGCAGGAGGTGGAAGTCATCGTTTTGAAAAAAGAACCGTCACCCAAGCCCGAATTAACAGTCGAGGAAAAACTGGCGATTCTAAAGAAATACGAAGGGTCTTTCCCGAAATGGGAACCAGGACCAGATTTTGAGGACGAAATGTATACGCAGGAATGAGAATTTTTCTTGACTCTTCTATTCTGATTGAATATTCGAAAGGGAATAAAAGAGAATTGATGATAGAGCTGTTGGGCCGAAGTTACCAACTGGTTTACAATGCTATTGTGACCACAGAGTATATCTATCACGCCCTCGGACATTATGGACAAAAGGCGCCCCGAACCTTGAAAGAGGCTAATCGTATTCCAACAGTACTTGATAATCACGCTCCGCTTGCGTTGTTCAATTTGTTTGAGCAGGTAACAGACAAATACCCAAAAACGGAGGAGGTAATCCGATTGATGACGACCTACAATATGTTGCCCAACGATGCAATTATTCTGGCTCATTGTCTGACTGCAAATATTTCTTTTCTGGCTTCTTACGATTCTGATTTTCATGAGCCTTGCCGCAAAGAAGGTGTTACCCTCATTGACAGCGTCGAGGTTCTGAATACTCACTTCCCTGTCTCATAAGGTTTAGGCTTCCCATAACCACGCATCAATAGCAAACCGCCGTCGATGGTGATGGTCGAGCCGGTCATATAGGTGCCCGATGCGATTAAATCAACTAGTACGCTGGCGATTTCGTCAGGTTGACCTAGTCGCCCGGCGGGTATGCCATCATTCACTTCCTGAAGCAGATCTGGATTTTCCCAAACGGCCCGATTGATGTCGGTTTGAATGGCGCCAACTGCCAGTGTATTGACCCGAATGTTGTGCGGCCCTAACTCCATGGCTACACCTTTCATCAGGGTTTCCAGCGCTCCTTTAGTTGCCCCGTAAAGTGACAGCCCCAAACCCGGCCGGATACCGTTGACCGACGTTATGGTCCAGATGCTACCGGCTATATGATGCTTTACCATGTTTCGGGCAACTGATTGGGTCAGGAACGTGGTGCTTCGAAAATTGACACTGTCGAATTGATCGAAATCAGCCTCTGTTACATCCAGAAAATGCTTTTTGTACGATACGCCGGCATTATTCACCAGAATATCCAGCCCACCTGCTACCTCCCAGGCTTGTTCCGCTAATCGAATTGCCTGAACTGTTTCCTTCAAATCAGCCTGTAGTGCATACGCCTTACGACCCATTTGCCGGATAGTGTCCGCAACGGCTTCGGCCTCTTCACGATTCTCGTGGTAATGCACCACGACATCGCAACCTGCTTCGGCTAATTGCAGGGCAATGGCCTTTCCGATTCCCTGCGACGCTCCGGTGACTAGTGCTTTTATATTGTTCAAGCGCATTGATTACCTGCTGATTTTTACGATCTTAATTCGCTCCTGCTCGTCCGCGATTGTATCGCGGATGATTGAGGTACGCGTCTGCGACGCTCTATTAGTTTGCTGCCTTACGCGTCACAGACGCGAGTCTCGATCATCCGCGATGCAATCGCGGACGAGCTGCATGTTCTGTTCATTACATGCCTCCCACTGTCGGGTACCAGTCGGGCCGGTAGGGGTCCTGGTGGAAACGGGCGTAGTAATCCCCTTTTTCTTCGAAATACTTTTCGTAATGCTTCATCTTGTCTTCGTCCAGCGATACCCCTAAACCGGGGCCGGTCAGGACTTTGATACAGCCATTTTCGTACTTCATCAAGCCACCTTCAATAATGTCGTCGGTGAGGTAGTGGTAGTGTGCATCACCCGCGAAGTTCATTTGTGGAATAGTCGATGCTGTATGGATCATAGCCGCCAGTTCGATCCCAAACTCGGCCCCGGAGTGCATGGCCACACCCAGATTGAACGTGTTACAGACGGCTGCCAGATCCTTCACCCCACGCGGCCCTTCCCAGTAGTGAATATCAGTCAGGATAATATCGACCGATCCCATGCGAATGGCTGGAGCCAAGTCATCGAATTTGGCGGGGTACATATTCGTAGCGATGGGAATCCGAATCTGCTTGCGAACGGCCGCGTTGCCTTCCAGTCCCCACGAGGGGTCTTCAAAATATTCGATGTTGAGATCTTCCAGCCGACGACCAATCTGCACGGCGGTCTGCACCGACCACAGGCCGTTCGGGTCGATACGCAGGCCAAAGTCATCACCCAATTTTTCGCGGCAAAGCTCCAGTACACGCGCTTCTTCTTTCGGAGATTTTACCCCCGCCTTTAGCTTCATGGAGTTGACACCCAGCGTTTCGTGCAGCTCTACGCAGAAATCGGCCATATCCTCAGGGGTTTCGTCGTGGCCACCACCCGGACGGTCGTATCGCCAGAACAGGTAGGCGATAAATGGTACTTCATCGCGAACGCGTCCACCCAATAGGTCGCTCAACGGCCGATTCAGAACTTTGCCTTGAATATCGAGACAAGCCATTTCGATGGCGGCATACAACCGCGCATTGGACATGTAATAAATACTGCGCAGTACTTTCAGCTTGATTTTTTCGAGATGAAACGGGTCTTCGCCGATGATACGAGGTTTTAGTTTTTGCAGAGCGCCCCGCTGATCACCTCCGCCCACTTCGCCCAATCCAACGATCCCTTCGTCGGTGAAAATTTCGAGAATGGTACGCAGGAAATAGCCGGGGTGTACGCCCGTATTATGGCGCAGTTGAGCGTTGAGTGGAATGGCGACGCAACGGGTACGGATGTCAATGATTTTCATGAGCGAAAGAGTGAATGAGTGAAAGAGCGGTGGCCTGGCAATCTGGTTAGCGTTCCAGAGAATGTGAGCTATCTCACTCAGTTACTGTTTATATTATGTAATCAAGCTAATTTATCTTAGGCTATTTAAAAAGGGCGTTTTTGTCATGCTGACGAAGGAAGCATCTTCGGTAGCAAGCATTATTACAGTTATCGAAGATGCTTCCTTCGTCAGCATGACAAACAATAACCTGATGTATTTTCGATGACCTATTTATAAGTCAAGTTGTACTGTATTGGGCTGGCCCTTTGCCAGTGTAAACGTCTTTTCAATAGTCTTCTTACCGACTGTCACTTTTACGGTATAGTCGCCATAGAAACCCCGAAACGTGATCGGTTTTCCATCAGCTACGGAGGTTGTGAGCGTAGTTTTCCATTCCTTATTAATCAGGTTGTCAAGAATAGTAAAAGCCGGTTTGGGTGAAAAATCGCGGTTGAGCAGCCCACCGTTCCATTTGTCTTCACCCGCCACGGCCGTACCGTCGACGGTGTTCCAGTAAATAATCGCTTCAACTGCCGGATGGCTAAACCAGATTCGGTAGAAGTTTCGCGCCAGTTTGGCCTGCTGTTGCAAACCCGTTTCGTTGTTGGGCAGCGTTGGAAACGTAATTTCCGATACATGCAGGGGTACCCCGAACGAACCGAGCAAATCCATAGCCCGAAACAGTTCGGCAGGCGTGTGAGCCATACCTTTCACCGTATTGTCGAACATGGGCTGTTCAAACAAGTGAAACTGCATCCCGATACCGTCGATACGAGCGCCTTTCAGTTTCAGATTTTCGATCAGCAGGTAATAAGGCGTAAACTCTCGACGGTACCCCTGCCACGAACTGGGCGTATTTTCATTGATAAATAGTCGCGTGCTTTTTGGGAAATAGGCTTGTGCGGCCCGAAAGGCTTTACTGGCATAGTCGGGAGGCATAGGCACTTTATAACGTGAAATCAGTAGCTCGTTCGTTACATCCCAGGTTTTGATGGTTTCGCCGTAGCGCTGGGCCAGTTCCTGAATGTGTCGGTCGATGATCGGCTGCATTTTCGACGTATCGGACGGCATCCAATCGGGAATGGCAAATTGAGATTCATCCCAGACAAGCGTGTGTCCGCGTGGCGTAATGCTATTCTGACGACAAAAGTCGAGCGCTACATCCGTGGGCGGTCGGCGGTAAATGGGTTTACTATCGGCAGTATAGCGCGGTTTTCCCTGCTCAGGCTCCAGCGTTTTCCAATAGAAAGGAATCGTAGCGAGATTGAACATCGACTTAAAAAACGATTCGTATTTTTCGTTTTCCTGCGCTGTCGGAAACCCGTTCAGCATGAAAATATTGGCTCCGAACTGAAACGCATGTTTGGTCTGACGAATGTCGACGGTCGCTTTCCGGATGGGTTTTCCCTGCTTATCGGTCAATGTCAGCATAAAATCGCCCTTCCGATAGGTTTCGATGCCCTGCTGGATACGCGCTTCAATGGCTGGGTCGTTCCACAACGAATCGTAACGAGCTGATTGGGCCAGACTTTGTACCGTGACAAACAGGAAAGTTGCTACCAGACTACGCATAGGCTTATGTAAATTGATAATTAATTTTTCAATCTAACACTACGACCTGGGTGCGGGTACCACTTTTCGGAAACTGGACTTCTTTCTCATATTTCTTGCCGTTTCGCTGTGTCACTAGTTTATACGTACCGTAGAAACCCCGATAACTTACCGCGTTGTTTTTGGGCAATGCCGTCATATTTGTGCGCCACTCCTTGTTAATCAGTCGATCCAGTACATCGTAAGCCGGTTTCTTGGTGAAATCACGATTCATGAGTCCGCCTTTCCATTTGTCTTCGCCGGGAACGATACTTCCGTCGGGTCGGATAGCCGCCGGAGCAGCCGTGCCATCCAGCAAATTCCACCAGATGATGCCTTCAACTTTCGGATGGCTGAACCACAGTTTGTAGTAATTCTCGGTCATGACGGCCTGGTATTCAGGGCCTTTTTCGGATAAAGCGGATACCGTAATTTCGGTGATATGCAGCGGCAGATCGAAGTCGGAATACAGATCGAGCGTGTTGAACAACGTGCTGGGTGTCATAGCTTTGCCCTTCAGGATCTGCTCGTACTCCGGCTCGCTGAAGTTGTGGAACTGTAGGCCGATGGCGTTGATTTTAGCCTTACGGAGCAGCAGGTTTTCGGTAAGTAGATAGTCAGCGTTATATTCACGTCTGTTGCTGCGTCCCCAGATGCCGGTGGTGAAATTGAGTGTAAATACATTGCTACCCGGAAAAACGCGCTCACTTTCCTTAAATGCCTTGAAGGCAAAATCTTTGGGCATCAGCACGTCCGGGTGGCGGTCAGTTACCTCATTGACCACGTCCCAGATCTGAATGTCGTGGCCATACCGCTCCGCAATTTCTCCAATCCGCTTACTGATTTTCTGCTCCATGATTTTTTCGTCCTTCGGTAGCCAGGTCGGTATCGACCAGCGCGGGTTGTCCCACACGAGCGTATGGCCTTTGGGCGTAATGTTGTTCTTCCGGGCAAATTCCAGCACGACATCGGGAGCCGGACGACGGTAGCTGTACGGACTATCTTTGCCAAAGCGGAGTTTACCCGGTTCGGGCTCCAGCTCAGGCCAGTAGAACGGGATCGTTACGAAGTTGAACAGCCGGGCAAAATGCTCTTCGTAGAGTGCATCTTCTTTCGGATTCTTGAATCCTTTCACCATAAAGCCGTTGGCTCCGAAATAAAAATCATGGCGGGTTTGGGTCAGGGAAACCTCGCCGGGCAAAACCGGATTACCATCCTTATCCGTGAACTGAATCGTAAAAGCACCCATCCGATTTTCACGGATACCATCGGCAATGCGTTGTTGAATCGCCGGATCGCTCCATTGAGTTCTATAGTCGTCGGAAAGCTGGGCCGAAACCTGCATTCCCGATAAAGCCAATGCGGTTAAAAGAACAAGTCGTTTCATTTAATCGGTATACAGTTTAACAATGATAGAGCGGGTGAAATCGGGTAGGTTGATCTGTTTCCCGGATACTTTACCCGCTACGTGTTGATCAGTCCAGGGATTGTAGATGTCGATACGTTTAGCAGAAAATAGTTGTTTGGGCAAGCTCACCTTCGTTCGTGTTTGGGCCTGTCTACCCTTCACCAATTCACTCTGCCAATTACTTTGCCCATCCCGAATCCAGAATATGGTTTGCTTCTTTCCCCGAAGCCCGTAAAGCCTCAACCCATCCGGTAGCGACGTCGTGAACGGCACAGCCTGCTGCTGAACCGGATTGAAGTCACGAATTGCTTCGGTGAATCGGCCGAAATGCCACCAGAGGTTATTTTTTTCGACGTACGAATCCCAGTGCCAGCAATGACCTGGCCCGGCAGCGCCGGTAAAAAAGGGGGCGAACAGAATATCGTGCAGCAACGTACCCGACGTATCGCGGGGATACAGCGCCCAGGGACCGGCATGATTCGCTTCGACAGCACCCACTTCGGCTAACAGCACCGGTTTCCCGGTCTGAAAACGCAGCAGTTCTTCCGTAGCCTGGCTGGCCAGGGTGTCCATCGGAGCCTGACAGATTTTCCAGGCCGCTCCCGTATCCAGATAGCGGTGAACCTGGGCCACGTCGTTGTTGGGCAGGGAGGTTATTTGCTGGTACATCGCCCGTTGCGATTCCCGGTCGTAACTACCCAGACTCTGCATGACCAGATGATTTGGAAACAGCGTTTGTAGTTCTCCCAGCATGATTTTGGTCCAGTCTTCCCAGCCTTTGCCACTGACGGCATTCATTTCGTTCCATAGCTCCCACCCAAAAATAGCGGGGTGATTCGCGTAGCGTTCGGCCAGTTTCTTCGCCCGTTTCAGATACAATTGCCGACCGGCTTCGCTGTTCAGATACTGGTTCATATCGTCCAGGGGCCCGCCGTTTGCTGATGCATAGATCGGTCGGTCGAAGGGTACGGAACCGGGAAACATAGCGGGCGAGTTAGTCAGCTTTCGAAAGTTTTCCAGACAGATTTTCAGACGGATGCCATAGCGTTGGGCCAGCGAAAGCAATTGATCGAATCGTTTTAATTTCTGTTCATCGTATTGCCCTGCTTGTTGAGTTTCGATTTCCCAAAAGGGGGCGCTGAGCCAGATTCGTGCGTAATTGCCCCCATTTTCCGACAGCCGACGAAAGTAAAAATCCATCTTCGCCAGCCCGTCGGCTTCGTTGTCGATGAAGCGGGGCCAGCACAGATTCAGCCCAATCGGCACGTAAGTTTTCCCATCCGACGTAGCGAAGTAATGCGGGTTCGTTTTACTGACCTGCACGAACGTCTGGCCCTGCGCGCCTATCGCCCAGATCAGCATCCCCAGCAAAAAAATCAGTCGCTTCATACGTTCGTTCTTATCAAATCAGCTACGTAAATCTATGGAGACACTACAATCAGGTAGCCAACATGGGTCAACTACCTGACCAACCAACCTATCTGTGAAATGAATAATGAATGATGAATGATGAATGATGAATGATGAATAATGAATAATGAATAATGAATAATGAATGATGCAGGCTCGACTCACTACAAACCGTTATTCATTTTACATTCTTCATTATCCATTAACTTTAATACCCCGGATTTTGATCGGTGGGGGCAAGCGACGTATTGTAATTCAACTCCGATACCGGAATGGGCCAGAAGAGGTGTTTGTCGGCAACATCCTTGCCCGTTGCGGCCTTGATGATTTCTTTCAGTTTGGGTGTTCCCAGCCGTTTCAAGTCAAGCCAGCGTTTGGCTTCGTACTGCGTTTCGTAGCCCCGCTCTTTCAGTACCAGATCGTTGAAGGTAGTGGCGTTATAATCAGTCAGTTTAAAGTCGACGTCTGAAGCGGTGGTGGGAGTTTTGCCATACGCCCGCCGATGCACCTGATTCAGGGCTTCCATAGCCGCAGCCGTAGGGCCATTCCCCGCCCGACTAGCCGCTTCGGCGTAAAGCAGGAGAATATCGGCATACCGGTAAACCGGGAAATCGTTACCCGCACCATCTTGTGTAGCGGCTAAAGGGTCCGAGAATTTCTTACAGAGAATGGTATTTTTCCCCAGACCGATATCCCAGCTATACCAGAAGGCCGTTTTCCGCAGGTCTTTATCATCCCAGTTTTTAATGACCGGATTGGTTTGGGTATCGCTGTAGTGCGCATAGAAGCCCCCGGCTCCGTGTAGTTTTGAACCCGGATGATGCGCAAACATCGCCAGATACATGCCCTGCCCCGCCTGACGGGTTTCTTTCAGATACCAGACTTCTTCGGTAGAGGTAACCACTGTTGGCCCAAAAATCTTTGTGTCAAACTCGGTTGCTGTTGTGACGGGCACCAGCGAAAACGCATTGGATTTAATGATTTCATCAGCCTTGTCGCGGGCTTCGGCGTACTGGTTTCGGGTGAAATATACTTCGGCCAAAGCGGCTTTCGCGGCCCATTTGGTAGCTCGTCCTACCTGTGCTCCTTTATCGGGCAGGTTCGTTTCGGCTTCTTTCAGATCACTCAGAATCAGGGTGTATACTTCGTCGGCCGTATTTCGTTTTACGTTCGGTTCAACCAATTGTGCTTCCTTACGGATCGGGACACCTCCCCAGTTTCTGACAAGCCAGAAATAGGCAAAGGCCCGCAGGTATTTAGCTTCGGCCACGTATTTGGTTATATCGGCCTGACTAATGCTTTTTCCCTTGGGGGCATTCTGAATCACCAGGTTCGCGTTCCGTATGGTCAGGTAAAACAACCGCCAGCCTTCGTCAGTACGCGGAATATTGGTACTGTTCAGGCCCTGAAAATCACTCAGCACCTGATAGCTTCCGCGACCATAACTATAATCTGTATACGCTTCAAGCTGAGCACCTAGTTGACCTGTAATGCCATTGGTCGCCCGAAGCTGGGCATAGGCTGCATTAACTGCCGACTCTACTTCACTAGCTGTATTATAAAATGTTTCAACAGCTACAGCTTTGGGCTTTTCAATCAGCTCCTCCTGACAGGACTGAAGCAGACAAAGCACCGGGAGGAAGAATAGTATCTTTTTCATGTATTGAATGATTGAATTGTTGAATGACTGAATTGTCGAGTGATAAAATGATCGCGTAGGTATCCATTCAATCATTCAACAATTCAATCATTCAATCATTGGTTAAAACCCAACTCTGATTCCAAATGTGACGGCTTTCGACGTTGGGTAGCTGTAGTGGTCGATACCCTGACCGATGGAGTTCGCGCTTCCCTGCGAGTTTACTTCGGGGTCCCACCAGGAGTATTTCGTGAGGGTTAGCAGGTTCTGACCACTGGCGTAGATTTGAGCCGACCGCATCCAGTTAACTTTCAACGCCTGTAAGGGCAGATTATAGGCTAACTGAATGGTTCTCAGGCGGAGGTAAGAACCATCCTCCACAAACCGGTTCGAATAGTTGTAGCTGTTGGCGCGGGAAATGACCGGGTACTTAGCATTGGTATTCGTGGGTGTCCAGTGATTGAGGTACACTTCCCGGGGCATATTCAGACCGAAACCGTAGTCGAGTGTGTTGTTGATCGAACTGACGTTGACGAGGTTGTTGCCCTGCGTGCCCTGAATGAATGCCGTGAGCGTAAATCCTTTGAACGACATGACGGAGTTTAAGCCGTAAATAAAATCGGGATTCGGGTTGCCGATGATGGTTTTATCAAGCTGATTGATGACGTTATCGCCATTCAGGTCTTTGTATTTGACCCGCCCCTGATCTGTGTAGCCATCTTCTACGTAGCCATAGAACACGCTCATAGGTTGCCCTTCGCGGAGGAGGTTCGCGGCATCACTGATCAACGTAACGCCTACGCTACCGCCCAGAATATCCTGACCGCCATTGAGCTTCACCACCTTAGAGCGGTTGAAGGCAATGTTGCCGCTCAGGTCCCACTTGAACGCTTTGTCAATAGCTCGGGCCGAGAGTGAAATCTCCAGCCCTTTGTTCTGGATTTGGCCCACGTTTCGGATGGTGCTGGTAAAGCCGAACCCGCTGGGTAATTGGACCGTATTGAGCAGGTCGCGGGTATTCTTGATGTAATAATCGAGTGTCAACTGAAAGCGGTTATTCAGAAAACCAGCGTCGATGCCAAAGTCAAGCTGCTCGGTTGTTTCCCATTTCAGGTTGCCGGGCAGTTGCGTTCCCGGTGCAAATGTATTGTAGAGCGCATCGTCGAAGACGGTCTTTCCGGCAGCGAGATTGTTCTGCGTAGCATAGGCATCAATAGCCTGACTACCCGTTAAGCCCCAGCTTGCCCGCGCTTTCAGGTCGGTCATGAACGTTATGTTTTTCATGAACGCTTCTTCCGACACCCGCCAGGCTAGCGCACCGGATGGGAAATAGCCCCACTTGTTGCCTTCACTATACTTCGATGAACCATCGGCCCGGATGCTGGCCGTGAGCAGGTACTTATTGTTAAAACTGTAATTGACCCGGCCTAGGTACGATAGCAGGGTGCTATACGAATAACTCGTGCCGGGAATACCGGGTGTAGCGGCTGAACCCAAACTGGCCGTTTCGGTAATATCGCTCAGAAAGCCAACGCCCGACGCGCTCAGGGATTTGTTCATGAAATTCTGATACGTAAAACCCGCAACGGCCGAAATGCTGTGTTTCTGCGCAATCGTTTTAATGTAGCTGATGGTATTTTCGCTCAGCAGGCTCATACCCCGTGTTGAGGATACACTGGCGCTGCCCTGCGAATTGATAAATTTGGTCGTCGTATACGTATCGGTACGATCATCACTGTTTTCAATACCCCCCGAAATCTTAATGGCTAATCCATCGAATGGTTTGAAGGTCAGAGCAGCATTGGCCAGTATCCGGTTGGCATCCACATTGTCGGAGAACTGTTCCAGGTAATTGAGCGGATTGATCAATACGTTGGAAATGAATGGATAAGCCGTTGCCAGAACCCGGTATGAGCCATCCGTATTATACGGTGTAAGTGTTGGGGGAGCGGAAATAGCCGCCGAAATCAGTGTGCCGCCCCGGTTACCACCGCCCGAGTTCTGCCGACCGGTCAGAATTTTTGTCAGTGTAGCGCCATAGGTCAAGTTAAACTTCTTACTAACATCCGTCGAAATATTGGCCCGCAGCGAGTAGCGTTTATAATTACTACCTTTGATAATACCGTCCTGATTGAAGATGCTTCCCCCAACCGAGAACCGTGTTTTTTCGGTGCCGCCACTAACGGTCAGATTGTGGGTCTGCATGGGTGCTTTCTGGAAAACCAGATTCTGCCAATCGTAGCCATCGCCAAAGCTATTGATCTGATCCTGGGTAAAATAAGGCGCTACTTTATCGTTGGTAGCCTGCTCATTGTAGAACGTTGCATATTCTTTGGCATTCATCAAGTCGAGCTTTTTGCGAAGCGACTGAATGCTGTAGCTGCCTTCGTAATCGACGGTCATTTTACCGGCTTTCCCTTGCTTGGTTGTAATAATCACCACGCCGTTGGCCCCTCTTGATCCGTAGATGGCCGTAGCCGATGCATCTTTCAGGATTTCGATGCTTTCGATATCCGAGTTGTTAACAATGGTGGGGTTGCTGCCCGATGTAGGAAAACCATCGACTACATACAGTGGCTCGTTGCTTCCCTGAATAGAGTTTGTTCCGCGAATCCGCACACTGATCCCCGCACCCGGTGCCCCCGTGTTCTGTGTCACCTGAACGCCAGGTGCCCGGCCCGACAACGCCTGCAAGACATTGGTAGCCGGAAATGCATCAATTTCTTTCCCTTTTACCTGTGCCAATGAACCTGTCAGGTCTGATTTGCGCACAGTACCATAGCCAACCACTACCACTTCATCCAGTTGCCGGTTATCCACGGACAGTTCAACATTGATCGTTGACTGATTTCCTACGGGTACTTCTTTCATCAGATAGCCTACCGACGAAAAAACCAGTGTAGCATTTGCCTGATTGGCAATAGCAATCCGGTAATTCCCCTCGGCGTCTGTAGTTGTACCGGTTGTCGTGCCTTTCAGTGATACCGTTGAGCCAGGTAGGGATACGTTATCGCCTGCCCCTGTTACCTTCCCTATTATTACCGACTGGGCCCACCCAACCGAGCAACTAAGCAGAGCAGTTAAGCAGACGCTTATCCATCTGCATATAAATTGTTTCATTAGGAGTAAGGTTTAAGGTTAATTTTTATATTATAAAAATTAATTTTATTTTATTACAATAGTAAGGCAGCTTGTGGTTTAACTCCAAATTCTTTCTCGATTTTTCATAAAAAAATTACTCCTAGTATTGAGTGAGCTCATTTTGGTAGACATAAAAAAAAGGCCGAGGCCTTTAAATTATTTGGTGTTAACTTGCTCTATATCAGATTGCTATTTATAAGATCAGCACATTTTTGGAGCGATAGTAACAATTTCCGTTTATCCATCGCCATATAGCGATACTCCGGCAGGTAAATGCTGAGACTCGATACGACCAGACCATTTTTATAAATCGGTACAGCAAGCCCTATTACATGTCGATTGGGAATGGTTTGCAGGGCTAACTTTTCCTGACGTATTAACGATAAGGCGTCATACAACTGAACTTCGGACTGTATTTCTGGCCATGAATCTCCAGTAGGAAGACCGTATCTACTGACAAAACGCTGAATTTTGTCTTTAGGTAGCATAGCTAGCAAGAGCCGCCCTGAGGCCGAATCATACACAGGTTTTATATCGGCAGTGCGTACCTGTAAATCCTGCTCAGCAAACGTCCTGTGGATCACAACGCGCTGATTATCTTTAAGTATGGCTAACAGGCAGTTTTCGTTAACTGATTGAGTTAGTTCTTCCATGGGCTCACGAGCGGCTTCGAGCAAATCTTTTTGATACGCTTCGTTCCCAGTGAGCGCATAGGATTTGGAGCCAAGTAAGTAGCCTTTCTTCGTACCTATCTGTTCGACATAACCGCGAGCGACCAGGGTTTTTAGAATATTGGCGCAGGTCCCATGATTTAAACTAAGTCCATCCGCTAGTTCGCCTAGTGATTTGGGTTGTTCAGGTTCATTCGCGATTAATTCCAGCAAGTCCAGCGCCCGATTTATTACTTGAATCATTTTTCTGTAATTTTATAATACAAAATTATTCTAATAAATGAGAAAATAAAGCATAAGGATAAATGTCTATTAGATATGAACCGAACTCCTCTGATGTTTATGAGAAGTTTGAGCGATTTTAAGACTTATTCCCGATGAGTCGCGAGAGGAATTGTACACGTTACAGCCGATGGCTATGGTAGAAAACCAGTCACTATGCTTTTTTTATTTAGTCGGCTATCTGGTTTGCAGCTTCCTTTAACCCTCACCAGTCTGTAACGCTACCCTTCATTAAATTGGTCTCTTCATGAAAACGCATGTACAAACTCAGGCCAATCTGGATTTACTGTACTGGCAGCAGTTACAAGGTGGTAGTGAATTGGGCTTAAAAAAACTCATCGAACGCTATTTCAATCCCTTACAGAACTATGGTTATAAATTCATTCGGGATGAGGATTTCGTAAAAGACTGCGTTCAGGAGGTTTTTATTGAAATCTGGAATCGTCGGGCGCGTATTAGTACGCCAGAAAGTGTGCGGGCATACCTGCTGGGTTCGGTGCGGAAACGGGTGTTGCGTGAGGGGTTCCGTCAGCGCATTAACCGGGATGATGAAGCCACCGATCTCGAAAATGACCTGACCTTTGTGGAGTTCTCCCCCGAATGGTCGGTGATTGAGCAGGAAAGCCTGGCCGAGACGACGCAGCGTATTTCGGATTCATTGAATCAGTTGCCAAAGCGGCAGCGCGAAGTGATTTATCTCCGGTATTATCAGAATCTGGATCGGGACGAAATCGCCGACATTATGGGTGTCAATCCGCAGTCGGTGTCGAACTTATTACAGGTGGCCTTTAAAACATTTCGGGAAAACTGGGCGGGTGCCGTACTGCTGGCAACCTGGCTGCGCGATGTGTCTTTCTGAAAAATACATCAACGAATGAGTATCCCGACCGCTTAGCTGCCATCTGTATATAGTGGGCTGTTGAATCAAAGGATGTGAATAGGTCTATAATCCAGTTTTTGATCCGTTAGAGTAGGGCATTCCACCCAATATTTTCTCATGAAAAACGCCCATTATCGAGACTACAGCGTAGATGACCTGACTGAGGACGAACTGTTCCGGGACTGGGTGATCAACCGTAACAGCCAGAGTGAAGTGTTTTGGCTGGAATGGCTGGCCGAAAATGCGGATTGTGCTGATAAGGTACAACTGGCTAAGGCGTTTTTGCTGGCGCTCGAAGAGAAAGATACAGGCCTGTCGCCAGTCGAACTGGATGACATCTTTGCCAGCATCATTCACGACAGTCGACCGGCTCTAATTCCACTCTGGCAACGACCTGCTTTGCGCGTAGCAGCTACGGTTTTGCTGATGCTGGGCGTGGGGTATTTTGCTTTTACTTACTTCCTAAATTCAGATGCCAGGCAGCCTACTCATCAAGTGGTGGCTTCACTGAAAGATATTAGCCCCGCACTGGCGAGTGATTTTATCGAAATTAGTAACGAAAATGCCAAACCCCGAACGTTCCTGTTGCAGGACAGTAGCCGTATCGTGCTCTATCCACATGGAAAACTGCGGTATCCGAAGCAGTTTGACGCCAATAAGCGTGAAGTTTACCTGACCGGACAAGCCTTTTTTGCTGTCAAGCGAAATCCCAAAAAGCCATTCTGGGTCTATACTGACCAGATTTCGACCCAGGTTTTAGGCACCAGTTTTCTCGTGACAACTGATGCCAGCCAGGCAAAAGTGGCGGTTCATTCGGGCCGGGTGTCGGTCTATATGCGTACCGATGTAAAGCGTGAACAACAGCCTGGAAAGCATGAATCGGCCGGTGTCGTCCTGACGCCAAACCAGCAGGTGGTGTTCTCTATGACTGAAAAACGACTGATAAAATCGGTGGTTGAGCAGCCAATTACCTTACAGAAAGTGCCTGTAAACGACTATATTTTTGATGAGGCACCCATCACGCAAGTGTTTGCCTTACTCGAAAAAACGTACGGATTGCCCGTCGTATATGATGCGTCGAGCCTGGAAAACTGCTATCTGACTGCCAACCTAACGGGTGAATCACTCTTCGACAAACTGAACCTGATCTGCAAAATTACCCGGTCATCGTACGAGCTGGTCGATGGCCAGATTGTCATCCACAGCAAAGGATGTGAAAAATAAATACCTGATAATTAGTTGGTTAAACTAGGGAAATAAATTTTTCCTAAAAATAATCACAAAAAACAGTATCTACTTCTTGTTGCTGCTATCCATGAGCAAACCCTTTATATCTCATGGATAGATTTTATAGAAATTTACGTCCATTTCAGGAGCTTATGAAACTCTCGGTTATTCAGTTGCTGATAACCATCCTGTTCATGGGTGCGACCTATGCACACAATGCACGTGGGCAGGAAGTTCTTAATCAGCGCATCTCGCTTAAAACCGAAAAAACGAACCTGAAGAAGGCGCTGGTAACGCTGGAGCGATCGACCGAGGTACTTTTTGTGTACAATCCCCGAGAGATTCCCGTGAATCAAAAAGTAATGCTCGATTCGCGTTTTTCCACCCTTAAAGAGGCCCTCAATGAGTTGCTAACTCCGTTGCACATTCGGTATGAAGTGGCTGGTAAACAGATTATACTATTCAGGAATGATAACCAGGGGGCTATTCCCATTCCGAATTCATTGAATTTCACCGAACAAGTAGCTGACGTAACGATTACAGGTACGGTTGTAGACGATAAAGGGGAGGGTCTGCCGGGGGTGAGCGTATTGGTGAAAGGAACCCAACGCGGAACATCGACCAACACGGAGGGGAAGTATCAGATTGCTGTACCGGACGAATCGGCAGTGCTGGTTTTTAGTTTCGTCGGTTTTCAGACCCAGGAGCTAACCGTTGAAAAACGCAGCCGAATCGACATCACGCTCAAAACCGACAATAAGAATCTGGACGAGGTGGTGGTGGTAGGCTACGGTACCGTCAAAAAAAGCGACCTGACTGGAGCCGTTGCTAAAGTAGGAGAGGCTAATATTAAAGCCACGCCCATCCCTTCTCTCGACCGGGCTATGCAGGGTCGGGCAGCGGGCGTACAGGTCATTACAAATTCGGCCCGGCCGGGTGGTAGTGCCACGATTCGCATTCGGGGTTCTGGCTCCGTTAACGCCAGTAATGACCCGCTCTACGTCATCGACGGCTTCCCGACGGGAAACCTGAATTCTATCAATACGGATGATATTGAAAGTATTGAGGTGCTGAAAGATGCGTCAGCGACTGCTATTTATGGTTCGCGGGGCTCGAATGGCGTGGTTCTGGTCACGACCAAACGGGGTAAAGCCGGTAAAACCGTCATCAGCTACGATGGCTATTACGGAGTTCAATCGGTACGGCGTACGATTCCGTTACTGAATGCGCAGCAATTTGCCGATTTCGTCAACGAAGCGCGGGTAAATGGAGGAGCTAAACCGTATTTCGATGGCTCTACGGCTGATCAACCACTCCCAACAACGCTAGGAGCCGGAACGGATTGGCAATCGCTTATTTTTCAGCAGGCTCCCATTCAGAGTCACCAGATTTCGGCATCGGGCGGTTCCGATAAATCCCGGTATGCGGTTTCGTTTGGGTATTATGATCAGCAGGGGATTATCCTGAACTCGAATTTCAAACGGTACACCTTACGCGCCAACCTCGACAATAACCTGACATCGCGCTTAAAAGCGGGACTGACTATCCAGGGGGCGTTTACAACGGGAAACAATGCCAAAACAGAAGTGGATGGCAACAATGGGGGTGGGGTAACCAGTGCTGCGCTCAGCTATGCGCCCAATTTTCCGGTTTACAATGCCGATGGGAGCTACTACAAAAACACCGGCGCATTGAATGGCTATGGCGTTGATAACCCGTTATCCATTGCGAATGAAATCACAAATACGGGCACTACGATTCGGTTACTGGCCAATTCGTTTCTGGATTATACTATTATTGACGGTCTGAATTTTCGGACCAGCTTCGGAGCCGATCTTCAAAATATAAAAACTAATTTTTACGCGACCCGGCTCACCACTGCCGGTGCTACATTGGGAGGAAGCGCTTCGGTCGGTAATACCCAGACTATTGGCTGGCTGAATGAAAATACGCTGAATTACACCCGGCAGTTAGCTCCTCGTCACAGCCTGAGTGCACTGCTGGGCTATACCATTCAGGGGCTTGCTACTGAAACCGTTACCGCCAACGCCAATACCTTTTCCGACGATTTTGCCGAGTTCAATAACCTAGCTGCCGGTTCGTCGTTGGTAGCGCCGAATTCGGGGTCTAGTGACTGGCGACTGATTTCCTATATTGCCCGGATCAATTATGGGTTCGATGATCGCTTCCTGCTGACGCTGACGGGTCGGCGGGATGGTTCCAGCCGGTTCGGACCGAATCAGAAATTTGGTTTTTTCCCGTCGGGAGCGCTGGCCTGGAAACTGGCGAATGAGAAATGGATGAAAAATCTGACGGCCATTTCCGACGCTAAACTGCGCTTGAGCTATGGCTTATCAGGCAATCAGGAAATTGGGAATTACCAGTACTTAGCCAATATCAGTACGACACCCTACATTTTGGGCGGCACGCTCAATACGAGCGCATACACAGCAGGTGTTGCCAATCCTGACCTTCGGTGGGAGAAAAATGCCCAGTTCGACGCGGGTGTAGATTTTGGATTGCTCAATAACCGCGTTCAGGTGACAGCCGATTATTATATCAAGAATACGTCCGATCTGCTTTTTAGAGTTGGCATTCCAACTTCGTCGGGTTTTTCGAACACGCTTAAGAATATCGGCAGTGTACAGAATAAAGGGTTTGAACTTTCGCTGAGTACCGTCAATGTCGACCGGGGAGGCTTTCGCTGGACATCAGAATTTAACATCACCTTTAACCAGAACAAAATCCTGACGCTCGACGGTCGGCAACAGTTTACGACCGGGACCGATGCTCAGATTTTCAATACGACGGTTAACCCGATTCTGTTGAAAGTGGATAGTCCGCTGGGCAATTTCTATGGGCGGGTTGCGGATGGCATTTTTCAGAATCAGGCCGAAATCGATGCGTCGGCCCAGAAAGGCAGTGCTAAACCCGGCGACATACGCTACAAAGACCTCAACGGCGATGGTGTTATCAATGACAATGACCGCGATATTATCGGCAATGCGAATCCGAAGTCGTTTGGTGGATTTAATAACACCTTTTCCTACAAAGGTTTCGATCTGAATATTTTCATTCAGGGCAATTACGGCAACAGCATTTTAAACTACGGTAGCTTCGATTTACTGAACCTGACGGGCGGCAATAATCAATCGGCCCGCGTACTGGATCGCTGGACACCCACGAATCCCAGCAACGAAATTCCCAGAGCCAACAGCGCGGGTGGCTCCCGAATTTTATCGAGTTTTCAGGTTGAAGATGGCTCGTACTTACGATTCAAAAATATCTCCCTGGGTTATACGATCCCCAAAACGCTGCTTACCCGCTTGTCTATGACATCGGCCCGAATCTACGTGACGGCGCAGAACTGGTTCACCATCACGAACTACACCGGCTACGACCCCGAAGTAAACCGCTATGGTAGTTCGTCGCTCAGCCAGGGGTTAGATTATGGTGCGTACCCAGCTGCCAAAACAGTACTCGTTGGCTTAAATCTGAAATTTTAACCTACTCGCTGAAAGCCATGAAATTCAAATATATAGCCCCTGTAGTGGCGCTTTTTCTGACGGCCTGCGAAAAGCAACTGGACCTCTCGCCCGTCACCAATCTGACCAACGTTACCTATTATAAAACCGCCGAAGATGCGAAAGCTGCGGTGGGTGCCTGCTACGCACAAATTGGTGGTACCGATCCATTTCTGGACCTGGTTACGACCGATGATGCCATTCCGTTTCTGACCGGATCGGCCGACCGACCCTTGCTTTGGCGGTATAATATTACGCCCTCCAACACCTTTGTGTCGCAATTCGCGGGTGCCTATATTGGCATTAACCGATCCAATATTGTGATTGGTCGATTGCCGGGCATTGCGATGGATGAAAGCCTGAAAAGCCGGTACATCGCCGAAGCGAAATTTTTACGGGCCCTGCATTATTTCAACCTCGTCCGTCAGTACGGCGACGTGCCCATTGTCACGACCGAAACAACCTCACTGGAAGGCCTGGGCGTTACGCGGCAACCCGTTGATAAGGTTTATGAGCTGATTGAGGCCGACCTGAAAGACGCGGAGAGTGTGCTACCTAAAAGCTATCCGGCCAGCGAATCCGGCCGGGCTACGCTTGGTGCGGCAAAAGGCATTCTGGCGAAAGTATATCTGACACGGGCGGGTACAACGGCCGGTTCGCCTTACTGGGCGCAGGCAGCCGTGAAAGCCAAAGAAGTGATGGATCTGGGGGTTCATGATCTGTATGCCAACTTTGCCGATGCGTTTGCGTTGACCGCACGGGGTGGAAAAGAGAACATTTTTGAGATTCAGTACCTGACCGATGTAAAAGGCCATGGCGATGGACGTGGCTATGGAGTTCGTTCAGCGCCCATTTATCCCGGCACCGGTTCGGGCATTGCCCGCCCTACCGTCCAACTGTATAACCTGTATTCGGACAAGGACACGCGCAAAGCGGTGACCTTCCTGACCTCGTATACATACAATGGCGTAACGACCAATCTGTCCATTTCGGACCCTGATTTCACCAAGGCCATATCGTTTCAGAAACTGTGGGACAAAACGTCCAAAGTCGCTGGGGGAGAAGGGACGAGCAAACCGATTCTGCGCTATTCCGATGTGCTGCTGATGTTTGCCGAAGCAACCAACGAAACCAATAAAGCCCCTACGGCTGAGGCCTATGCCGCTGTAAACAAGGTTAGAACGCGGGCAGGCTTAGAACCATTATCGGGCCTGACGTATCAGCAATTCAAGGAAGCGGTTTGGCTGGAGCGTCGGCTGGAGTTAGTGTTCGAAAACAGCCGACGCTACGATCTGCTCCGAACCGGGCGCCTGCTCGATGCGGTAAAAGCTGAGACCAGTTTTGCCCGCAACCCGACCATACAGCCTTTTCACGTGCTGATGCCGATTCCGCAAAACGACATGGATGCGAACCCAAACCTGACACAAAATCCTGGCTATTAATACTTCGCAGCAACTGACTAACAACTTATGACAAACCGTCGAGACTTTCTTAAACAAACTCCGGCCCTGATTAGCCTGCTGACAAGCTTTCCGGCTCTGGCCCAATCAACCAACAATCGGGCTGCGAAAAAATCGATCATCCTCCGTTCGTCCTGGCAAACGGTCAACATTGGCGATATTGGCCATACGCCCGGTGTATTGGCTCTTCTCGAAAAATACCTGCCCAATGTAGAGGTTCGCTTATGGCCGTCTAGTGTCGATAATGGCGTCGATGAACTACTGCGTCGGCGATTCCCGAAGGTGCCGATCATCAAAACACCGGACGAAATTGCGCTGGCGATGAAAGAATGCGTGTTTTTGCTGCATGGTTCCGGCCCCTCACTGGTGGCTCGCAACGACGTAAATCGGTGGGACAAAGAAACGGGTAAGCCTTTTGGTGTTTATGGGATTACGTTTCCCGGTGTCTATAGCAACGACCCCAAAGCGGCTGTAACGCCCAATCCAATCGACGTTGAGTTACTGAGTAAAGCTCGCTTTGCCCTTTTCCGGGATTCGGTATCGCTGGAGTTCGCCAAAAAGAATGGCGTTACTAGCCCTGTTATGGAGTTTTGCCCCGATGGTGCATTCGGTGTGGATTTACGGAACGACCAGGCTGCCACCACATTTCTGAACGAGCATGGGCTCGAAGAAGGGAAATTTATGTGTGTGATTCCGCGCACCCGCTTTACGCCTTATTGGGAAATCCCGGCTAAAAAAACACCCTTTGACGAAAAGCGGGACGCCCGAAACAAGGAAATGCGCGAACACGATAATGCACCCCTTCGGGAAGCCATAATTCAGGTTGTACGTCAGACACCGATGAAAATTCTAATTTGCCCGGAAGATGAAACGCAGGTGAAACTGGGCAAGGAAATCCTGCTGGACAAACTCCCCGATGATGTCAAAGCGAAAGTGGTCTGGCGCGACCACTACTGGCTGACCGACGAAGCGGTGAGTACCTACATCCGCTCGGCGGGGATTTTTGGTCTGGAAATGCATTCGCCAATTATGTGTATTGGTAATGGTATTCCAGCCATTGTCGGGCGCTTCTTCGAGCAGACGAGCAAAGGGTTTATGTGGCGGGATATTGGCCTGGGCGACTGGCTCTTCGACATGGATAACGAACAGGATATTGCCCGCTATGCACCGACGGTACTGGCGATGGCAAAAGACCCCAAAGCCGCCAAAGCAAAAGCCACCAAAGCCCGCAAATTTGTGGAACAACGCCAGCGCGAAACGATGGGCCTAGTCAAAAAGAATGTAATCGCTGTTTAAACC
This sequence comes from Spirosoma gilvum, assembly GCF_054776815.1. NCBI lineage: Bacteria > Pseudomonadati > Bacteroidota > Cytophagia > Cytophagales > Cytophagaceae > Spirosoma > Spirosoma gilvum. The sequence continues at coordinate 542,898 of NZ_BAAHBH010000003.1, forward strand.
GATGCAGGATCGTAGAACTTTTTTGAATCAGTTCCCGGCATTAGTTGGACTACTGGCGAGTGTTCCGGCGTTGGCGCAATCGGCCAATGGCGGAACACTCGCCAAGAAATCGATCATTCTTCGTTCGTCCTGGCAAACCGAGAACATTGGCGACATTGGTCATACACCCGGTGTATTAGCGCTGTTGGAAAAATACCTGCCCGATGTGGACGTACGGCTGTGGCCATCGAACGTTGAAAATGGCGTGGCGGAAATGTTGCGAAAACGCTTTCCAGCCGTTCCCATTATCCGAACGCCTGATGAAATTAACCGTGCATTTTCGGACTGTGTCTTTCTGCTGCATGGATCGGGGCCTTCGCTAGTGGCTCGCAAGGATGTGGAACGCTGGGCGAAGGAAACAGGCAAGCCGTACGGCATTTATGGGATTACCTTTCCGGGAAATTATGGGTTTCCAGAAGAGCGCGATAAAGTCAATCCGATTGATATTGACCTGTTGAACAACGCTAAATTTGCCTATTTCCGGGATTCGGTTTCGCTGGAATTTGCCAAACAAAAAGGCGTTCATTGCCCCATTATGGAGTTTTGCCCCGATGGCGCGTTTGCCGTCGATGTGAAAAACGATCCGGCTGCCATCGCGTTTCTGAACGAACACGGTCTGGAACAGGGTAAGTTTTTGTGTGCCATTCCGCAGTATCGGTTCTCGCCCTGGTGGGAACTTCCCAGCAAGAAACAGGCACCCAACGAAGTCCGACGAGCGTACAACGACAAGATGAAAGAGCAGGATAATGCGCCCATCCGTGAAGCCATTATCGCGGTTGTCCGGCAAACGGCCATGAAAGTTCTTCTCGTTCCCGAAAACGAAACCCAGGTTCGCATCGGGAAGGAAATGCTCTACGATCCACTCCCCGACGATGTGAAGGCCAACGTAGTCTGGCGTGATCATTACTGGCTGACCGACGAAGCGGTGAGTACCTACATTCGCTCGGCCGGGTTATTCGGCATCGAGATGCATTCGCCCATCATGTGCATCGCCAACGGCATTCCGGCCATTGTCTGCCGGTTCGATGAGCAGACGAGTAAAGGCTATATGTGGCAGGATATTGGCCTGAACGACTGGCTGTTCGATATGGATACGCCGAAGGATGTCGCCCGGATTGTGCCCGCTGTACTGGCGATGGCGAAGGACCCTAAAGCCGCCCAACTGAAAGTAGCCAAAGCCCGCAAATTCGTAGAACAGCGCCAGCGCGAAACGATGGACGTGTTAAAGAAAAACGTACGATCAGCCTGAGGTTGGTCGAACCGATTTCCGCCCGTGCAGAAACTTGGCGCGATATGTTACTTAGTTTAACACTGTGCTGGCTTCAGCATCCCGGATATAGTACTGGGCATCGTCTGACAGAAGTAGTCGTTGTTGTAGCAGGCGCTGTACCACAGCGCTTACGGCGTCGATGTAGCCTTTATGTGAATGGTATCGTTCTTCCAGCGACAGGCGAGGGTCGTTGGCGGCAAGTCGTTCTGCTTTCGTGGCCTTAAATGGTATTTGTTGACCAGCCCCTTCGCAGCCTTCATTTTCGCCGAATTCGGCCCGACGAAGTGCCCAGCCTGTTGTTGTTGCGGTTGGGGCAGCTACCGGGGGTAAGCGTACACCAGCTACTTCGTTGCCATCTGCATCGACTTTCGACACAAAACTGGTGTAGACAGGACGGCCTTCTACCTTCGGCGGGTTGATGGCGAGAACGCCTTGCTCAGTTGCTCTGCCAAAGTCGAGTTGGTAGCGGGTGGTAATCAGCCCCGTATAGGTAACACCGGGAATGGTTGGCCAGCCTAGGGTAGGTTGCGGAATGATGCCCGTTTGAGAGCCGGGCTGTGGGAGCGCGACAGCCGCCGTTCCCGCTGATTGGCGCGGTACAGCACTGGCAGGTGGGGCAACGCCTTTCGTAACCCACTCATCGAGCGCAACGAATAAGGCCCGAAGGAGAGGATCGGCATTGGTCGGATTCTGAAATTGCTGACATAGCCCACGCGAAGCGCCATTTCCAGCACCATGTTGCGCGCCCGATACCAGAAAGAAGCGAACATTATCCGGGTCGGGTACGTCATTGCCTTTCGGATCGGTATGCAGTAGTGAAGCGGCTTTTACCCAATACTCATTGGCCGAGTTGACTTCAAGGACTTTGGGGCAGGTGTTGCTGGTTGTACAGGCCCCAATCCGACCGGCTGTTTTACCCGTAATTGGGTCAGTGAGAACAGGGTAAGCGAACGGGAACAGCGCTTCGGGATACAGATGATTTTGCCGGTTGCGTTCGGTTCGGGAAGGTTGGGCAAATCGAACATTCAACCCGATACCACTGCCACCGCCCAGCCAGTTTTCGATGCCATCCAGAACCCGTCGCCCTTGTTCATCGGCATTGAAACCGAGCGTTTGGAAATCGTTCAGGTAGCGGGCGGGCTGCGAAATGGCAAACGAATAGGTAAACTGCACATCATTGGCCAGCGGGTTCGGATTTCCGGCATCATCGGCCCTGGCATAACGTAAAAACGAAACAAAATCGCGGGTGGCGGCAAAGCCAATTCCGGCCACTACCGGATTCTGGGCCGTGTAGCTAAATTCGTAAATAGCACTTTGTTTAAAAGGAGTTCCAGCAGGCAGCAGCCGAATGGTTCGATCATCCACAAATTCCCAGCCCTCAGCCGGAATCACTGTTGGCGAATCGGACAAATGCTGCCGGATAGTAAGCGTAGCCTGGGCTTTATTCAGCGTGGCCGTTGGGTAGGCCAGCGTATAACCGGTAGTAGTCGCGTTGTCGTACACAATGTATTCGTACGAAGGGCCGGTAATTGGCGATCCATCAGCCTGTTTGGCAACCGGAACGGTAAGGGTAAGGTTGTTATTAGTTGGGGTGGCCGATGGGTCCCAACCGTTCCAGACTATTGTATAGCCCCGATTCATCAGGAAGCCTTCGCCAGCATCAGCGGCTGTCGTTGGGTCGTTTCCCCCACTACTTTTGTTGAAACCACCGAATAACTTGCCTCCCCGGTTATTCACTTCCAGAAACAGCTTGTGAGCACCCTTTGAAAGATCGATCGGCTTCAGAATATAAATATCCATTGAGTACTCGACCATGCCTTTTGCATTGCGGGGGGCCAGTTTGAGGTCCGTGATCAGGGCATTTTGTGGACTGTTTGGGTCGAGTTCACCATAGGCTTTGCCCCGTAGTTTTTCGTAGGTCCCCACTTGTCCAAATACTTTCCCGTCGAACGTTGGGGTTTGTCGACTGGTAATCTCAATGCGAACGATGCGAGCTTGAACTACCCTGGAGAATAACAACAGAATAGCATACAAAATAGCGGTGGGTCGATTCATAGGGGAGCGGCATTTTGGTAAGAAACCACTTTTCTTACTCGTCTACTTATCTGATTGCGAATAAGCAAAGGGTTGAACACGATAGCCAGAAGCAATTGGTTTCAGTCTGATGATAATCAGTTAATTGTTTGATGCGTATCATAAGGGCAGACGGTCGCCTACGCCAATTTTAGGTCACCGATAGCAGGGCGCTCTGTCACGTGTATGTGTAAGCTAAGTGCTGCTCCGGTTTCACTGAATTATCGGCAATTCTGATTCAGTATGAACCTATTATTACTGTTTCGTTAAAGTAACCCATTTTTATGAATATACCGGTCTACACCCGATTAAGCCTGATCAGTGCCCTGATTTGCCTGTTCGCTGGCACTAATATCGTTTATGCGTATGCAAAGCCAACCTGGACATTTACGGTGGTCGTTGCGGTTGAAAAGCAAACCTCAGAATATTTCCAGAGGGTGTACGGAAAACCGATCAATGACATTGTGGCTGCCCAAATGTCGACCGTTAATGCCAATTTCAATAGCTCATCCAACTTCAATGGGACCTATAATTTTCGGCTCGATTCTGTCTATGTGTTTGACGGACCTGCTCAGAATGAGGTATTTCGTAGCCACCCTCACTTCCAGTATTGCATGGTTGTCGATGGTAAATTTACAAAACCCACAATTAGCGGAGGCTGGTATGGGGGTACGCAGACAATTTACCACAGTTGGGGCTGGAACGAATGGGGTGGCCCGTTTGCGGCTTATGCCACAGATGGGGTAACCCATGAGTTTGGGCATGCACGGGGTGGTATTGATATTTATGCGTTACAGGTGGATGGATCTAAAAACCCAGTCAACGGGCAAACCTTTGAGCCTATTAGTTCGATCATGAACTACCCGTATGGCAATATAACCTGGGATGAACACACGACGAATCTGTTGAATTCAACGGCCGACAGGCCACTGGATGGAGATCAATGGATTACAAGGCCCTTTCCCAATACTATTGGTATAAAAGTGATCAACCAACAAGGCATCCCGTTAGGAAACGCAGCCATCGAAGTGTATCCAGTCGATTGGTATTCCGATTCGTTGTCGTCCAGATCAATCGTGAATGTTTCAACCGATTGGACTGGTTTGTATACGTTTCCATCCAACCCGTTTCGACCGTCAACGAGTGGGTATCCCTGGACGATGCGGTATTGTAATTTCCTGATCAAAGTGACGTTTGGAGCTACTGTGCAATACAAATGGATGCCGCTCTACGACGTGCAGAATTTGTACTTCAAAGGAGGGGCATCTGCTGAGTACACTACAGAATTTATTTTTACGACAGATATTATCGATGTGGCTACAATCCGCTTAGGTGACGTGCCTGTTACCAGCTTCTGCTCGGGGGCTATGATTACAGTTCCCTTTACAACCGGTGGTACTATTCATGCCGATAACAAATTCTCTTTATGGCTATCGGATGTAACGGGAAACTTTGCGCGTGGTACCAGTATTGCCGTTCAGGAGGGCGTAAATGTAACGTCCATATCGGGTCCCGTATTGGTGCAGGGGCCTGTGGTTGGTAGTTTTAAGGTTAAGGTTGTCAGCAGCTCACCGTATGCCGAAAGTGAAGCATTGCCCATTACCATAAAGCAGGTGCCTTATAGCCCAGGTGTACAACCGTTGCTGGTGTGTCAGAATGCTACGGCACCTACACTGCAGGCAAGCGGCTATAACCTCTTATGGTACAATGAATCGGGCGGAGGTACAGGCTCATCGGTTGCCCCAACGGTTAGTACTACGCAGGCCGGTCAAAAAATCTATTATGTTAGTCAGACACTTGACGGCTGTGAGAGTTCGCGGGCTTTTCTATTCGTCACTGTACAGGCGTTACCGCCAGCGCCAGCGGTTAGCCGGAAAGATATATGTCAGTTTACGGCCCCACTGTCGCTTTCCGCAACGGGCACGGGGTTGAAATGGTACGATCAGAGTGGGATAGTACTGGATTCAAACCCTACCGTTTCGACCGATAAAGCAGGCTCCTTTACCTTTCTGGTTAGTCAGTCAATATATGGTTGTGAAGGCCCTAAAGCACTATTTCCGGTCAATGTGATTGCTGCGCCAACGGCTACGCTGGCCGGGAGTCAGACGATTCTGGAAGGACAGTCGGCCTCGTTGTCTGTAACGCTTACCGGCGATGCACCCTGGCAATTTGCATACCGCGATAGTACAGCTACCGGCGTTGGGGCGGTTCAGTCAGTACAGGCAACCACCAGCCCTTACACCATTAGTGTGAAGCCCTCAAAAACAACGGCCTATCGACTGACAACGGTTAGTAATACCTGCAAAGGAAGTACCTCGTCGGCTGCTATCGTTATCACGGTAATGCCGCTGCTGGGCATCGAAGATGAGTCACTGGAGGGTCTTATTGATGTGTATCCGGTTCCTGCCACAACAGCGGTAACAACTCGTATCCGCTACCCTGTTCTAAAAAACGGTGCATCGCTTGTATTGACAGATCTGAACGGACAATCCTTAATTCAGCAGGAATTTAAAAGCGATACGTCAACACTCCAACTCAGCGCTTACCCAGCCGGAACCTATATTCTCCAGATTCAAATCGGGGACCGATTGATTGCCAGACGTATTTTGAAGCAATAGGCTCGTCCGCGATTGTATCGCGGATGACTGAGGTCCGCGTCTGTGACGCGAGTAATAGAAATGCCAGTCAGATAAATGGTTTATGATTAGGCTACAGTGCCTGGCCAAATTTATACTGACTGTCGTAGGCTAAGCCCAGCCCGACGCTGGAAAGTTTGTTTTGATCGGCGATGGCTGCGTTGGGGAAGAGCTGTTTAAACGCAACCTGTACCGAATGAACTTCGGTAGAACCACCCGTTAGGATGACCAGGTCAATGGCGTCGTTTCGAACACTGGCTTCCTGAAGGCACTGCCGGGCCGAAGCGGCTATTTTGTCCACATCGTCCTGAATGGATTCTTCAAAAAGCCCTCGTTCGATTGGAATGAAAAAGTCCTCTTCGATAAAGTCGAACGTAGCTGTATGGACTGGCTGACTGGATAAAGCAATTTTGGCGCTTTCGGACGAAGCCAGCAGTGAATGACCGGTTTCATCTTCGAGTACCTGCAACAACCGTCGATACCGCTTTTTATCGTGCGATTGATGGAGGAGTTGTCGTACCTGCATAATCGTTTTGGGCGTGTACAAAAAGTTTACCTTACTCCATTCGGCCAGATCATGAAACGGCTTTAAGGGCACCTCCAGATTTTTGGGGCCATAGGTACTTCGATACCCAATTTCGGGCATGATGGCCGTCAGGCTGAGTTCTTTATCGAAGTCATTACCACCGATACGAACGCCCGTATTGGCCAGAATATCCGACGACCGATCAGGCTTGTGGATGTACTGGTCCGATAGTTTGATGACGGTGAAGTCGGATGTACCTCCGCCTAAATCGGCTACAATGGCCAGTTTTTCGCCTTTTATCCTGACTTCGTGCGCAAAAGCAGCCGCAATGGGTTCAAATTGAAATTCAATGTGCTTGAAGCCAATTCGCTGGGCAATCGCCTGTAGTTCGGCTTGTGCGCGGACATCGGCTTCCGGGTCGTTATCGACAAAATGGACCGGACGACCCATCACGACATGGTCAATTTCCTGACCGGCTTCTGCATCCGCTTTGGCCTTTATATGCCTCAGAAACGAGCTGATGATGATCGAAAAATTCATCGAAGCGCCGTTCACCAGCGTTCCCTGTTTCATGAGCGACGTACCCAGCACCCGCTTCAAACTCCGCATGAACCGACCTTCGTTCCGATCGAAGAACATACGAACAGCCGCCCGGCCATAGAAAGGTCGGTTATCAATACGCTGAAAGAACAGGGCGCTGGGAATCGTCACATGCGTTTGCTCGACGGGTACCAGGTTGATCGTACCGTTATTGGCAATCGCTACACTGGTGTTCGACGTACCAAAATCAATGCCGCAGGAAATAGGTGCCATTTTTTTTGTGGAAAAAGGGCACAAAGCTACTACAAACGTGGTAATCTATTACGGTGGCGAACGGATTAGAATGTGTTGTAAGTTTATTAGCTCACTGCTTTAGCTATGGGCTAATAAACTTACACCTTCTGAAACACGACCGTCGCGTTATGTCCACCAAAGCCGAAGGCGTTGCTAAGGGTCGTATTGACCTGGGTGGGTCTGGCTTCTCCCAACACAATAGACACACCGTTAGGAATGGCCGGATCTAATTCTGTCGTATTGATGGTCGGCGGAATGATGTTGTCGCGCATCGACAATAGGCAGATGATAGCTTCAACAGCACCGGCAGCACCCATCAAATGGCCCGTGATCGATTTCGTAGCACTGATGTGTAAGGAGGGTGGGGGAGTACCAGCCAGTTGCAGAATGGCTTTGATCTCGGATAAATCACCGACGGGTGTGGAGGTGGCATGAGGGTTCAGATAGTCCACATCCCGAATGCTTAAACCCGCTTCGGCCAGCGCCAGTTGCATGGCTTTGGCTGCTCCCAGTCCTTCAGGGTGCGTGGCCGTCATGTGATAGGCATCGGCGGTCATGGCCGCACCTGTAATTTCGCCATAGATCACAGCGCCCCGATTGACGGCATGGTTGTATTCTTCCAGGACCAATGCCCCGGCTCCTTCACCCATCACAAAACCATCACGCTCTACATCGAACGGGCGGGAAGCCGCAGCCGGTTCATCATTACGTGTCGACATTGCCTTTAAGGCACTGAAGCCACCGAATGAAGCGGAGGTAATCGGGGCTTCCGAACCACCCGACACAATGATTTTCGCTTTGCCCAGCCTAATGTAGTTGAATGCATCCATAATGGCGGTATTCGAGGTGGCGCAGGCCGAAACGGTGGTGTAATTAATGCCCATAAAACCATTGCGGATCGAGATCATGCCCGATGCCATATTGGCGATCAGTTTCGGTACGAAGAACGGGCTAAAACGAGGCTGGCCATTGCCTTTTACGTAGTCTGTTACCTGCTCTTCGAACACATCCATGCCGCCCTGGCCAGAACCCCAGATAACGCCTACGTCGAATGGGTCAAGTTGAGACAGATCAAAGCCGGAGTCTTTTATGGCCTGATCGGACGCAATGAGCGCATATTGAGTAAATGGGTCGGTTCGTTTGATATCGGCATGACTTAAGTAAGCGGAGGCATTGTATTGTTTAAGTTCAGCCGCAAATTGCGTTCTGAACAGCGAAGCGTCGAAATGTGTAATGGGCGCGGCTCCGCTGTGTCCGGCAAGCACATTCTGCCAGAACGTTGGAATATCGTTACCTACAGGTGTTATAGCGCCAATTCCGGTAATTACAACTCGGTGTAACATGGTAGTTATAGCTGTCAGCTACCGCATATCGTTCCTGTAGCAAGAACAACGTGGTTGCTGATTCATAAAAGTTTGCCCAAAGGTAAGAAAAATAAATACCAATTGGTATATTTGGTGTATGAAAAATGAATTGTCAAAATCAGAGCGAACTCGTCAGTTTATTATCGAAACCACAGCGGGTATCTTCAACACAAAAGGCTATGCCGGAACCTCGTTGTCTGATTTAACCGAAGCGACGGGTCTGACGAAAGGGAGTATTTATGGGAATTTTGGCAGCAAAGAAGAGGTTGCCCTGGCTTGTTTTGACTATAATCTTTCCAAAATCAATCAGGCAGTTCACCAGCGACTGGCTCAGGAGGCTACCTTTCACCGTAAGCTGATGGTGTATGCTCAGATCTACCATAAATATGCCGGAATGCCCTTTCCAGAAGGCGGATGCCCTATTTTGAATACGGCCATCGATGCTGACGATACGAATAATCTGCTCAAAGACCGAGCCGCTAAGGCCATTGAAGCCTGGAAAAAGCGCCTTGTCGATTTGATTCGGTGCGGCATTGACGCGGGCGAGTTTAGAGCGGAAGTGGCACCGGAACAAACGGCGTTGTCGATGATTGCCCTGATCGAAGGAGGCATCATGATCGCTAAAGTGACCAATAACCCATCTAGCCTCGCTAAAGTCCTTAAAACCGTAGAGTTGCTCATCGATCAATTAAAAACTTAAAAATTTTTGAACTAAAAAATACCAATCGGTATTTTTATGGAAATTAATAATGACAATTAACAGCCATGAAAACGACTCAGAATACAGTCCTGATTACAGGAGGAAGCGCCGGTATCGGCTTTGAAATCGCCAAACTGTTCGATCAGAAAGGCAATCACGTGATTATTACCGGTCGGGATGAAAACCGCCTGAAAAAAGCTGTGGCTCAACTCCTGAACGGAACGGCGATTGTGAGTGACGTAACGAACGAGGACGATGTAAATCGCCTGGTCGACCAATTATATACCGACTTCCCGAATCTGAACATCCTGATCAACAATGCCGGTAAAGCGTTTTATTATAAACAGGCTGCTGAGGCAAATGCGTTTGAAAAGGCAGGCGAAGAAATGATGACCAACTACCTCTCGGTCATTCGATTGACTGAAAAACTGGTCGATTTGTTGAATAAGCAGGAAGAAGCTGCCATTGTCAACGTAACCTCGATTGTGGCGTTGGCACCCAATCACCGGATGGCAACCTACGGCGCCAGCAAAGCTGCATTACATTCCTACTCTCAATCGCTGCGGATTACACTTGAACGAAGCTCGACGACCAAAGTTTTTGAATTAATGCCACCGCTTGTCGATACCGAGTTTTCGCAGGAAATTGGCGGAGCCACAAATGGTATTGCTCCCTCGGCAGTAGCCGCCGATTTATTTCAAGCCCTCGAGAACAACGACTATGAAATCCACGTTGGGCGTACGGCGCAACTGTATGAGCTGGCCCGCAAATCACCCGCCGACGCTTTGGTGGCTATGAATGGATAAAATAACTGATCCAGTTACATACTCTTTTCCGAACGTATGGGGTTGAGCGATAACAAAGGCAGTAGGTAAGTAGCCATTTGCAATACAATTCTGCCTGGTACCAACAGGCAAAATTTTTCCCTAAGGTTACTCACACCCAAAAGCTTGTCGTTGACGCCGATGGGATTGTCGTTTGCGAAAAATAATTGTCAGAGAAAAAGGAGACTGATAGCTTTGACTAGTGAATAAATCCTCCTCAAATTCTTCCTAAGAACCAGGAGTTTGTTCTCACTTCAAGATAACGTATATGTATTATCCGTTATCTTAAATTATATCCACTCAACTGTAAGTTCTGTAAGGTCATTGTTCTTTGGCCTGACTTTATGCTGACAGTTAGTGCTAGTTGTTAGTAACACCTCTTTGTACCATCCAATCCTTTAATCAAAAGATGAGCTCACCAGAAACTGCTCCTACATTTGCTGACTCCATTGAGGGTCATAAAGAAATCATGCGCTTTATTGTTGAAAGCAATGATGCCAGACAATTTGACGCTTATACGCATTTATTAACCGATGATTTTGTAGGACACAATCACTTTGTTCCTGGCGATCTGCATGGGAAGCAGTCGTTAGGTGAATTTTTTTATGTGACCGAACAAATTGCTTTCCCCGATGGTGTACATACCATCCATCAGTTATATGGTGAGGGCGATTTAGTAACGCTGGAGCTATCCTACGAAGGAACATTTACGGGGCCGCTGCCCAATGGCACAACCCCTAATGGAAAAGTAATCCGATTCCACTACAATATAATCTGTCGTTTTGTCGACGGTAAGCTGGCTGAACTGACGTGGTTCCCGTTCGACTCCTTCAGCCTGATGAGTGAGCTTGGAATGATCTAAACATCAGGTATTATGGGATTCAAAGAAAAGCTCCGTTCGGGCCAGACATTGTATGGGCTTACGCTGACCGTTGGTACGCCACAACTTGCAGAATTAATCGGTCTTCTAGGCTTCGACTGGGTCTGGATTGAAGCTGAGCATACGACAATGGGGCTGGACACGATTCAGGCTCAGCTACAGGCCCTTTCCGGGACCGGCACCCAGGCCGTGGTTCGGGTCGACTGTAATGACCAGACCATTATTAAGCGTGTATTGGATACCGGCCCCGATGGTATTATCATTCCAAATGTAAATACCCCGGAAGAAGCCCAAAAAGCCATCAAATTCACCAAATACCCTCCTTTGGGCGAGCGTGGAATTGGGCTGGCTCGTGCACAGGGCTACGGTCTTACCTTGGGCAGCTACGTAAAAACGGCCAATGACAATGTAGCGACCATTTTTATGATCGAGCATATTACAGCGGTTCAAAATATCCATGAGATTTTAAAGGTCGAAGGGTTAGACGCTGTAATTATTGGTTCGCTGGATCTGGCGGGTAGCATGAACCTGCAGAATGATCTGGGGAGTCCGCTTATTGAAACCGAAGTTCAGAAGGTAATTGCAGCCTGTAAGGAGGCCAATATGCCGTGTGGTATGTTTGTCGGCGATCCTGCTCAGGCAAAAGCCCGGATAGAGCAAGGCATTCACTTGTTGACGTTAGGGGCCGACGTTATATTACTAGCATCAGCGGCCAAAAATGTGCTGGATGCTGTAAAATAAGATTCCGCCTATCAGGCACCAACCTGTACAGCGGAGTTCTACCAACGGATTTCGCATCAAAAGCTTCGGTTGCACAAGGCGGAAAATTTGTTCTGTTTAAGACGCGGTGACGTAGAGTTATAGGACTACCTATTCTTTACATCATCGCGTCTTTTTATTCGGTTGGTTATGCGTATGGCTATACCTCAACTACGCAGCGAATGAAGACGATTAGCCTGGGGCTTGTGATCTGTACGGCCGGGCACCCGAACGCCTTTTTGACCGAAATTGGAATCGCCCAAAGCATGCAGACAATTATGCTGGATGACAGACTAGGTAAACGATTCGTGCATAAAGAAATGCGGATTCTGGGCGGAACGCTGGACCTGGAAAAAGTAAAGCAATGGCATTCCTGGCTTATTGACGAGTTACCAGCAACCATTAAGCGCTTCTGTTAAGTCAGGGCCTTGTTGATTTCGCTGGGTGCTGTAGTTATTTCCCTATCAGAAGCCCTTGACGATTTATGAGAACTAGTTGGTTGACGTTCATATACTGTTTGTTGTTTTCATTCGCATTGAAAGCGCAGACAAATCGGATGCCGGAACCTAGAACAAACGTGCCGTTGGACTCCATTCGATTGAGCGACCCATTCATTCTGGCCGATCGACAAACCAACATGTACTATATGACCGGAACCGGGGGCTTACTTTGGAAGAGTAAGAACCTGAAACTCTGGGATGGTCCCTTCAAAGTGACCCAAACCGACCCGAACTCGTGGATGGGTCCGAGCCCGATGATCTGGGCTGCCGAAATCCATCCATATAAAAACAAGTACTATTATTTTGCCACCTTTACCAACCGGGCTGTCAAGATCGATACTGTCAACGGTCGGGAGATCGAACGGCGGGCCTGCCACGTACTGGTTAGTGATAAACCCGATGGCCCCTATATGCCCATGCAGGATGCTACGTACCTGCCTGCCAATATGCCTACGCTGGATGGAACTTTGTGGGTCGATAAAAACGGTAAGCCTTATATGGTGTATTGCTACGAGTGGTTGCAGAACCTGAACGGGACCATCGAAAAGATAGAGTTAAAGCCCGATTTAAGTGGCACAATCGGCAAAGGTGAGGTGCTTTTTCGGGCTAGTGATTCGCCATGGAGTCGTGAGAAAGACGATAAAGGCAATGATCGACCGAACAAAGTTACGGATGGGCCGTATCTGTTTCAGACTAAAACCGGACGATTGGGAATGATCTGGACCAGCTGGATCTATGATGTTTATACACAGGGTGTTGTCTACTCAAAAAGTGGTACGCTGGATGGCCCCTGGATGCAGGAAAAAGACCCCATCACGCCACCGAATTACGGACATGGTATGTTATTTCGCACGTTAGATGGCAAACTGCTGATGTCGCTTCATAGTCATAAGAGCGTAAACGGTCGTACCGTTCGCGTGCCTCATTTGTTTGAGGTCGATTTATCGGGCGATAAACTGGTTATTGGTAAACCGTATAAGGGCTAAGGGTAAAGGGTTAGGGCAGAGGGCATGGGGCTAGGGGTAAAGGATGTAGATAATTAATGTGTCCCCCCTTAACCCCTTGCCCCATGCCCTCTGCCCTCTGCCCCCGGCCCTTCGCTCTCGTATGCCAAAAATCAATATCTTAGGCGATAGAAGCAGGTTATAAGCCTGCTTTTTGTATGGTTGTACCCTACTTATTTCGATAATGATTGAACAGGTTACGTTTTATCTGGGAACGGTGCTGGTCATGGTGTTACTCATCATTCTGGCGCAACGCATAAAAGTAGCGTATCCGGTATTGCTGGTGGTGGCCGGGCTGGCTATTAGCTTTATCCCAGGCATACCCGTACTCAACATGGACCCGGAGCTGATCTTTATTATCTTCTTACCACCACTGTTGTACGAAGCGGCCTGGTCAACGTCCTGGAAAGAATTGTGGAAATGGCGACGGATTATTCTCTCGTTTGCCATTCTGGTCGTTTTTGTGACGGCTTTGAGTGTTTCCCTGATTGCCTATCGTTTTATTCCGGGCTTTACCCTGGCGCTGGGCTTTTTACTGGGGGGCATTGTGTCGCCCCCCGATGCGGTAAGTGCAGGGGCTATTATGAAATTCGTCAAAGTACCTAAGCGCCTGTCGTCGATTCTGGAGGGCGAAAGCCTGCTCAATGATGCGTCCTCGCTGATTATCTTTCAGTTCGCGGTGATTGCCGTATCGACCGGTAAGTTTGTGGTTCAGGATGCGCTACTGAGTTTTTTATGGATGGTATTCGGTGGGGTGGGCATTGGTCTGCTGGTTGGGTGGTTGCTGATGAAGGTGCATAAACAACTTCCTGACAATGTCGATATTCATCAGGTGCTATCGATTCTGGGTCCTTATGCCATGTACATTGCTGCCGAGGAAGCCCATAGTTCGGGCGTATTGGCAACGGTAAGCGGTGGGCTACTGATGTCGTACAACCGATTCAGTTTTTTAAATGGTCAGGCACGGATACGAGGTTACAATTTCTGGAGCACGATTTCTTTCATGCTGAACGGACTCGTATTTATCCTGATCGGACTAGACCTGCCGCAGATTGTGTCCGGTTTAGGTACTACCAGCATTGGGCAAGCCATGGGCTATGGTGTGCTTATTACCGTTGCTTTAGTCATCGTCCGAATTTTATCCTGTTATGGAGCCGTCGTCACCACTCTTGTCATGCGGAATTTTATCACCGTTGCCGATACGAGCAATCCGGGCTGGCGAACGCCCTTACTGTTGGGCTGGACGGGTATGCGGGGTGTGGTTTCATTGGCGGCCGCCCTATCCATTCCCATCCGGTTGGGCGACGGAACCGCTTTTCCGCAGCGCGACCTTATTCTGTTTATTACGTTCGTCGTGATATTTTTGACCCTTGTGATTCAGGGGCTTACGTTGCCTTTGTTTATACGGAAATTCGGTTTTGCCGAGCGGGATTATACCAAGCCCGAAGAGAAAGTCGATGCCTTTATTGAAAAAGAATTTGCGGCACTGGCGCTGCAATACATGCGCGAGAACCTGAGCGAGGAAGAGCTTAGTCAACCCGCTTATCAGAAGCTGTTGAAAACCAGCACCTATCGATTATCCAACGATGGAGCACCTGCACTCAGCGAATCTGTAAAAGAACTATACCGGCATATACTGGATCGCCAGCGAAAATGGCTGGTCGAAAAAAATCGAACTACCATGACCCTTGATGAAGACATTGTGCGTAAACATCTCTACTACCTGGATCATGAAGAAGAGCGCTTGCTCCTGCGCTAATAAGTTGACCGTTCTACAGGATTGCTTCCTTGTTGTACCTGGCTTTATAGTCTATCGGCGACAGGCCCGTAACTTTTCGGAATACTTCCCGAAACGCTTTTACATCCGAATAGCCGACCTCATACATAACCTCGTTAATCGTTTTTCGGGTAGATTCCAGCGCTTTTTTTGCCGATTCAATTTTAACACGCTGGGCATATTCAATGGGCGTATTGCCGGTGGCTTTGATAAATCGCCGGTCGAAGTTTCGTCGGCCTACTGCGAATAGATTAGATAGGTAGTCGATGGAGATTTTCTGCCCAAGATTGCTCTCGATATAATCCTGCGCCTTTTTAACTACTTCATCGCCATGCTGTTTTTGGCCGGTAAAGATGGTAAAGGCAGATTGACTTTGCCGCTCGATCTCGATCTGAAATAACTTGGAGCAATAAATGGCGGTTTGCCGGTCGTAATATTTCTCAATCAGATAAATCAACAGGTTCAGAAACGAATAGGCCCCTCCGTTCGTGTAAATGCCTTTTTCATCCGTAATCAGCTTGTCGGGTTGCAGCTTCACCTTTGGAAATGTCTGCCGGAAGGTATCTGCTGCCGCCCAGTGCGTCGAGCAGGATTTGCCGTCCAGCAAACCGGCGGAAGCCAGCAAAAAAGCGCCCGTACAGATGGTCGCAATTTCGGCACCACGCTTATACTGATCGACAATCCATTCAACTAGCGTCCCGTTTCCGTCCATCGCTTGCTGGATATTGTGGTTCAGCGAAGGAATAACGATAAGATTGGTTTTGGCAATGGCTGCAATGTGGGTATGAGGCTTCACAGTAAACAGACTGCCCTCGAAGTCCACAGTGGGCGAAATACCCGCTAATTCGATGGTGAACAGGTCTCTTCGGCCTGCTGCCTTCCAGTAAGCATTTGCTTCGGTGAACAATTCGTAAGCCCCAACGATACTGCTCAGGTTGTTCCGTCCATCGGGTACCACTATCGTAATGTGTTTCACGGCTTTTTTGAGTAAAAATAGTAGACGATTATGTCTAAATCAACCCGTTAGAATGTCCATTTTACACCCTCTCAAAGACCAGTTTAGACAATAATTTTGCCTTCGTAATCATATTCGCAGTACGCAAAAAACGACAATTCTAATGAACCCATCTGATTTTACGACCATACTGTTGGTCGACCAACCCCCGGAAGCCGTATTTGAGGCAATTAATGACGTACGCGGTTGGTGGACCGAACAGGTTGAAGGAAATTCTCAGCATCTGCACGATGTATTCGACGTGCGATTCGGCGATGTTCATTATTCCAGGCAGCAAATAGTCGAGGTGATTCCGGCCCAGAAAGTTGTTTGGCTCATTACGGATAGCCGTCTGAATTTCATCAGCGACAAAAGTGAATGGACAGGCACTCAGGTTGTTTTTGACATTACCGAAAACCACGGACAAACCCAGCTTCGCTTTACGCATGAGGGACTAAAACCTGAGATCGAATGCTATGGCGCGTGCTCAAATGCCTGGGGTGGCTATATCCGTAACAGCCTATTGAACCTGATTACAAAAGGCGAAGGGCAACCAGCTAAATAAATTGAGTGATTGAGCGATTTAGTGAATAAGATAACGCAAGCTCAATCATTAAATCGCTCAATCACTAAATCACTCATTTTAAATGTGTCATGAAAAAACTGGAAGGAAAAAAGGCGGTCTTGATTGGCGGTAGCCGTGGGACGGGGCTGGCTATCGCGGAAGCCTTGGTTAAGGAAGGAGCGGACCTGCTGGTGGTGGGCCGAGATAAAACCGCGCTGGCAGAGGTTGCCGCTTCATTGCCGGGTACACAAACGCTTTCGGCCGATGCTACCGATGAAGCAACAGTCAGCAGCATTTTTCAGAATGAGCCCGACATCGTTGTGCTGGCCGCTGGCGCCATGCCGCCCTATATGCCACTACAGCAATTAGATTGGGAGACGTTCAGTACGAACTGGAATACGGATGTAAAAGCTGCTTTTCACCTGGCACATTATGCACTCAATGCACCCGTCAAGCCTGGTACGTTAGTGGTGTTCATTGCCAGTGGAGCGGCCTTGTTCGGCTCACCGATTTCGGGCGGGTATGCCGGTTCAAAACGAACCCAGTTCTTTATGGCCAACTATGCACAGGAAGCCTCGAACCGGCTAAAGCTGGGATTGCGTTTTCTGACCCTTGCCCCCCTGCGGCTGATGCAGGGGACAGGGGTTGGCGAAGTTGTCATTCCAGCTTATGCAGCCTACAGCGGCATTTCGGAAAATGATTTTAAGGCACGAATGAGTCTGCCCCAAACAAAAGAAGACGTGGCCGAGAGCGTTGTAGCAATGGCCAGTCAACCACCCCGGCTGGAAGAAGGAAATGCCTGGTTCGTCACCGAAAAGGGGTTATTGACTGAACCCAAACTGAGAATGGAAATGGGAATTTAAGTTCATAAAGATTGGAAAGTAGTTGGAATAAGCTTTCTGTTTCATTTTTTAAGTAACTCTGAACCTGTTAGTTTTAAGGCTAATTAATCACCGTTACGTACAGATGATGCTAAAACTTAACCTAACTTTTTGCTTCCTTATTCTTTCGCTTGGTGTATACGCACAAGCTCCTCCCAGACTCATTTCGCCCGACGTTCAGACCGATCATTCTGTGATTTTTCGGATGAAAGCCCCATCCGCTAAAAGCGTACAGGTAGTAGGCTCCTGGGCAGTGGATCAAAAGCCGGTGCCTATGACGAAGATTGATTCCACCACCTTTGAAGCGAAAATAGGGCCTCTGGCTTCTGATCTCTACGAATACCGATTCAACGTCGATGGGCTGATGCTGCTCGACCCAAACAACGGTTTTGTGACTACGGGCGGAACCGTTGTTGAGAATCGGGTATTGATTCCCGGAACGCTCGGCAACCTCATCGCTACGCAGAATGTACCACACGGCAATGTTACAGCCGTCTGGTACCCTTCACCGACATTAGGGACGATCCGGCGCATGCAGGTGTATACACCATCGGGATACGAGGAAGGGAAAACGAAGTATCCGGTGCTCTATCTGTTACACGGAGCGGGTGGCGATGAAGAAAGCTGGATTAGCCGGGGACGGGCCAACTATATTTTTGATAACCTGATTGCCGCCAAAGAAGCCGTACCGATGATTGTAGTCATCACCAATGGTAATCCCGACGTGGTGTCATCACCACTGAATCGGCCGCTGGGTGATGGGGCGAAAGACGCTTCCGGTGTTGGTGGCATGGGGTCTTTAAAATTTGAGGAGAGTCTGGTTAACGATGTTGTGCCGTTTATTGAAAAGCACTATCGGGTAATTGCGGATGCCGATCATCGAGCCCTGACTGGTTTCTCAATGGGAGGGTATCAAACGCAGAATATTACGAACAAGTATCCGAACCTGTTCAAGTACATTGGGGTGATGAGCATGGGGCTGTTTTCTTCGTACCGAAACAGCGATCCGAATTACAGCCGGGAGAAACACGTGACCCAATTGAAGGCGTTGATGGCCGCAAAGCCCAAATTTTACTGGCTGGGTATTGGCAAAGCCGACTTTCTCTACGACAGCGTGACCAAACTGCGAGGGCTGTACGATGAGATCGGTTTTCCTTACACCTATCGGGAAACCGCCGGTGCCCATAACTGGAATGAATGGCGACTCTATCTAACCGAACTCACACCCAAGTACTTCAAATAGTTTGATGAGCGTGCCGATATACGTGATCCAATTTGAAGTCAGTAGTAAAACTGTGAGTTAACTCAAGGCTTATCCAAGTACGATACATACCTCAATTGTGTCAATACAGCTTTTAACGTCGTATTGATACAATTGAGGTATGTATCGTTAGACGGTAGCGGCAAGGCGGATAGCCTTCAATCGAGTAAACCTTTCAGGCTTCTGTTTAACGTACGGATGGTGATGCCGAGGTAAGACGCCATTTCTTCTTTTGAAAGTTTAAGCGCATATTTCGCCTGTAGCTCCAATAATTTTTTCAGGCTGTGTTCTACCGTATACAGTTGTTGAAACGATGCACGGATGGAGGTGTTGATAATTCGGCCGGCAAACGTATCCAGCAGCAAATGATTCAATTGTAAATCGGTTTGTAGTAAGTGCAGAAAGTAGGGAGCTGAAAACACAAATACCGACGTATCGGTTATGGCATCTACACTGCATAAACAGGGGATTGTGCGTATACTCTCAATCTCGCCAATGATTTCGCCGGTTCCCAGAAATTCAACAATGTACTCTTTGCTATTTTCTTCACTGAGATAACATTTTGTAAGGCCTTCTTTTATCAGCATTACTTTGGTAGCCGCTTCGCCCTGCCTCAATAGAGTTTGCCCCTTTGTAAACTGTTTTACAGTAATTTCTTCCTTGTGCTGCTGCTTTTCGTAAAGTGTTGTGGTGTATTCTAAAAACGTCTGATTGGTGCGTACCATAAAATCTGGTCAGTGAGACAAATGTCCTTTTTTTGAGTTTGTACTGTGCTCATTTTTGCCCACCGAATATAGACAATATGCTAAAAGATAACATCACCACCGTAGTCTTTGATGCCGATGACACGCTGTGGGTTAACGAACCTTATTTCCAGGAAGCAGAGAAGCTGTTTTGCGAACTGATGGAAAACTACCTGCCACAGCACGCATCAGCGCAGGAACTGTTTAGAACCGAAATGCAAAACCTGCCGCTGTATGGATACGGCGTAAAAGGGTTTATGCTTTGCATGGTAGAAACTGCAAGCCGGATTACTAACGGTCAGGCCAATATAGACCTGGCTGAAAAAGTCATCCAGATCGGAAAGGAATTATTGCAGAAACCAATTGAACTTTTGCCGGGCGTTGCCGAAACGCTTAAACAACTACAAGGGAATTTCCGACTGGTGGTGGCTACAAAAGGTGATTTGCTCGATCAGGAAAACAAACTCAAACAATCGGGGCTGGAGTCATACTTTCACCACATTGAAATTATGAGCGATAAGCAAGTGGTTAATTATCAAAAGCTTATCAAACACCTCGATTGTAAGCCTGAAAATTTCCTGATGCTAGGCAACTCCATCAAGTCAGACATATTGCCCGTTCTGGAACTTGGCGGCTTTGCGGCACACACTCCTTATCACGTAACCTGGCAGCACGAACGCTACGAAGCAAGAGTGGAACACGACCGTTTTTTTGAATTGCAATCCATTGATGAAATCCTTACCCATCTGCTGTAACGATGAAAAAGCGTATCAATAGTAACGACTGGGTCAGGAAAGAGCACTACCTCTTTTTCTCCCGATTTGAAGAGCCATTCTTTGGGGTCACTATACCGGTTAATTGCACTATTGCTTACCGGCAGGCAAAATCCAGAAACATTTCTTTCTTTCTTTATTACCTGTACCGGGCGTTGCGAGCAGCCAATGAAGTAGAAAACTTCCGGTACCGGATCAATGAAAATGACGTGTATCTATACGACAGCGTACATGCGTCGACTACTGTCAATCGTCCAAATGGAACGTTTGGCTTTTCGTATATTGATTACGCAACCAATGACTATGAGTTTTACGAAAACGCCCGGATCGAAATGGAAAAGGTTCGCCAGACAAGTGGTTTGCTGCCAGCCGTTTCGGGAGAAAGTGTCATTCATTTTTCAGCGCTTCCCTGGTTGAATTTTACCGGTTTATCCCACGCCAGAAGCTTTTCGTTTCCGGATAGCTCGCCAAAAATATCGTTTGGAAAAATGACAGAGGAAGGCCAGATAAAATCGATGCCCGTGTCAATCCATGTGCATCACGGCCTGGTGGATGGTTATCATGTTGGGCTGTTTGCCAACAGATTTCAGGAACTGCTTGATGAAGAGTAGTACAAATCCATACGAGCCCAAGCGTATTATTGATGGGTGAATAGTTCGCTCGTATCTTTGACAAAGTTGCGAACTTTGTCAAAGGATAGTCTTTACGGATTCACCGACCGATAATCTAAAACGAAGCTGCGTTTATGGAGTTGCTTACAATAACTTATAAAGGCCAACGAAGCCTGATTAAATCATTAACGGTACTGGCTACGTTGCTTATCCTGTTGGCTTCTATTAGCGAAAAAGCGATGGCACAGGACAAAAAGCAGATGGTCAGACTGGCAAAAATTAAAGTTGATCCGTCGCAGCTGGAAGCCTATAACGCGGCCCTAAAAGAGCAAATGACAACGGCTGTTCGCATTGAACCCGGTGTGCTGACGTATTATGCCGTTGCCGACAAGAAAGACCCGTCGAGCATCACCATTCTTGAAATATATGCCGACACCGTTGCCTATAAGAAACACATAACGACACCGCATTTTCAGAAATACAAGGATACGGTAAAAGATATGGTTAAGTCTCTGGAATTGGTCGACGTCGCGCTGATTGGCGCGGCTAAAAAGCCGGGCATGTAATGTAGTTAGCTTTCTACCGTATCAGGTCTGCGGCTCCGAAAGAGAATTTGTATACAACGAACCCGTTTTCGTGTTAACGCGGCCTTTGGTTTTCGTCTGACCTTTGTAGCGTAGTTTAAAACGACGAAATCATGAAAAAGGTAATTCTAATTACGGGAGCCAGTTCTGGAATGGGCAAAGAGGCCGCCATAAAACTGATTCAGGATGGGCACATCGTATACACCGTTGCCAGACGAATCGACCAGATGCAGGATTTGAAAGCAATGGGCGGCTATCCGATGAAAATGGATGTGACTAGCGAAGCGGCCATTCAGCAGGTAGTGGACACCATCATTCAGAAAGAGGGCAGAATCGACGTACTCTGGAACAATGCCGGTTATGGGTTGTATGGATCGGTAGAAGATGTGCCGTTGGAGCAGGCAAGACGACAGTTTGAGGTAAACCTTTTCGGGTTGGCGTCGATGACGCAGAAAGTGGTTCCCTATATGCGTAAAGCCCAGTCGGGTACCATTATCAATACTTCGTCGATGGGGGGTAAATTGTACACGCCGATGGGCGCGTGGTATCATGCCAGTAAACACGCTATTGAAGGGTTCAGTGATTGCCTGCGGCTGGAATTAAGCCCGTTCAACATTCATGTTGTTGTGCTGGAACCGGGTATTATCCGGACAGAATTCGGCGACGAAATGCTGAAAAATTTGAGTCAGTTTTCTTCATCAGGCGCCTATGCGGGGCTGACCGGTAAATTAGTGGAGGCTACTAAAAAAATGTATGAGAGCGGTAGTGGCTCTAAAGCCGCTGTGATTGCGCATACCGTTTCAAAAATAGTTGCGGCCAGTAAGCCGAAAACCCGATACCGGGTAGGGCTCTGGGCGAAACCCATGGTTTGGATGCGTATCT
The DNA here is from genome assembly GCF_054776815.1 of Spirosoma gilvum. Lineage (NCBI taxonomy): Bacteria > Pseudomonadati > Bacteroidota > Cytophagia > Cytophagales > Cytophagaceae > Spirosoma > Spirosoma gilvum. The sequence continues at coordinate 565,378 of NZ_BAAHBH010000003.1, forward strand.
ATCTGGGAGACCGGTTATTCGATAAAATTATAATGAGCCAGGTGTAAGCGATGAGCAACCTTATTCATTTAGAAACAATTGCCGATATGTACAGGATGCTTCCACAAGCCCACGTGAAGCATCCGTTGGGGGCAGTCGTTGACTTTTCGAAGTATCGGGAGCAGTTCAGTTCCGGTATGAAAGTGACGTTGGGTTTCTACGCCCTGATGTTCAAGAACTATTGCCCGAATAAAATGAAATACGGGCAACAGGCTTACGATTTTCAGGACGGAAGTTTGATCTGTATGGCTCCCCGACAAGTTATTTCACTGGACGAACCAACCAGGGTTGATGCCGACATGTGGGGGTGGGGTGTATTTTTTCATCCCGATTTGATCAGGGGTACTTCGCTGGGCAAAACCAATAAAGAATACTCCTTCTTTTCCTACGAAACGCATGAGGCATTGCATTTGTCCGATAAGGAAAAACAAAATCTGAATGACATTGTCCAGAAAATTGATTCCGAATTATCGGAAAATATCGACCGGTACAGTCAGCGACTGATCGTTTCCACCATTGAGTTGTTGCTCAACTATTGCACACGGTATTATGATCGGCAGTTCATCACCCGGCAACCAACAAATCAGGACCTGCTTAGCAAAGTTGAAGCTATTCTGACAACGTATTTTCAGTCGCCCGAATTGACGGATAAAGGACTGCCCACGGTGAAATATTTAGCCGATCAGGTTTCTCTGTCGCCCAATTATCTGAGCGATTTACTGAAAAAAGAAACAGGGATGAACGCACAGGACCGCATTCATTATTACCTGATTGAAGAAGCGAAGAATTTGCTATTAAGCTCAGATAAATCGGTCGGTGAACTGGCTTTTTCACTGGGCTTCGAGTATCCACAATACTTCTCCCGACTATTCAAATCCAAGACGGGAATGACCCCTCTTGAATTCAGAACGATAAATTAAGCGATACTTGCCGGGTTCCAGCATCCTCGTCACGCTCGTCCGCGATTGCATCGCGGATTTTCGAAGTCTGCGTCTGTGACGCGCAAGGCCGGAAATTCAATCCGTTACTACAGCTATTACCTTCTGTCGTTGAAAGAAGCATTGGCTTCGCTAGTGCTCAATTGTTAAAGACAAGGATTACAGGTAATCTATAGTAGAAAATCCTTTCCTTAGCCACCTAATTTTTGTAAATTCGTAGAGTATAGTGAAACAGCAAAAAGAAACCGGGCTTGATTTTGAAGTTGACTTTCTGACGAATTCTATCCGAAATACAATTTCGGGGGATAGTTTTCAAACAGAGGTTTTGCCGCTAACAACAATTGACCTGAAGCAACTTACCCGAAAGAATGGTTGGCAGTTTAATTGGAAAACAGAACTGGAGGATAGGGCCAAGCAGGTGTACAAACTGACTATTGTACATAACCCCAACATTATTCAGGGCGTGATCAGTTTTACGCTTAACGCCGATCACGTATATATGGACTTACTTGAAAGCGCACCATTTAATTTAGGGCAAACTAAGCTTTATGAAGGTGTCGCGGGAAATTTGGTGGCATATGTCTGCAAGGTTTCCTTTCAGCACGGTTTTGACGGATACGTTTCCTTTACAGCTAAGACAAAGCTAATTGAACATTATCGAAAAACGCTCAGTGCCGTTTTGGTTGGCGGACAGTTAATGGTAATAAACACATTAGCGGCAAAGCTATTGGTCGATAGGTACTTTAAAACTACAGTGTGATGGGATATATCAAAGAACCAGATGGGGTTGATTTTATTATAAAAGGCAAACCATTGACGGATACGCAGAAGCAGACAATAAGCGATTTCATAAAAGCAGAAAAAGAACGGATGGCTGGTCTGAAAAAGCACAGCCGTGAGAGTGTGAAACAACGACATAGTAGGGTCAAAAACAAACTCTGACCCTCTTCAGGAAGATTCACAATTGGCTTTTGCGTCACAGTACTTTATCCGGCGTGATGGGTAGCTCCCGAACGCGTTTGCCGGTTGCATTGAAAACAGCGTTGGCTACGGCAGCGGCTACGGCCACAATACCGACTTCACCAATGCCTTTCACACCCAGCGTGTTAACGTGTTCGTCTTTCTCATTGATGAAAATGGCGTCCAGATAACCGATATCAAGGTTGGCCGGGACGTGGTAATCAGCCAGCGAGCGAGTAACGAAATTGCCCCAGCGCGGATCAACGACCGACTCTTCAGTTAAGGCCATACCAATTCCCCAGACGTTGCCGCCGATGATCTGCGAGCGGGCTGTTTTGGGATTCAGAATCTGACCTGCACCCGTCACCGCTAGAAACCGGTTTACCCGTACCATACCCGTCGATTTGTTGACGGACACTTCGGCAAAGTTGGCGTTGAAGCTATGGGCTGAATACGCTTCCGCATTTTCGGGGGGCTTACTATCGACTCGGGTCTGGTAATCGGTTAATTTTTCGGAGCGCATGAGTTGGGCTGCTGTGGGTCGAACGAAAAACTGCTTACCCGACTTGGTCAATAGCTCCTGCGTAATTTTTTCACAGGCATCATTTACCGCATTGGCGTAGCTGGCAGCGCCCACCGACCCTACGGCACCAGCCGCCGGAGGCAGATCGGAATCGCCAATTTTTACGTTCACGTTCTGAACAGGTAGCCCCAACGCATCGGCGGCTGTTTGCGTTAGAATGGTGTACGTGCCGGTGCCCAGGTCAGCAGCCGCCAGTTCAACGGTAGCTGTTACGGCATCGCCGGTGCGTTTCAGCTTCACCGAAGCGGAAGTTGGGCGTTGGTGTGCTGGGTACGTACCGGCCGATACACCGTAGCCGATCCAGTAATTCCCCTGCGAATTTTGGCGAGGTTCAGGTTTGCGTTTTTCCCAGCCAAAGGCTTTGGCGCCTTCCCGCAGGCACTGCACCGTTGTGCGCGAGGACCAGGGTTTGCCATTGGAAGGATCGCGTTCGGGTTCGTTTTTAATTCGAAACTCAATCGGGTCCATTTTAAGCTTGTAAGCCAGTTCGTCCATCGCCGATTCGAGCGCGAAACTACCCGTCGATTTGCCGGGGCCACGCGTATAAGTTGGCAGAATCAGGTTCATGGGCACCACCCGGTACGTTATGAGCGAGTTGGGGGTGTCGTACATGATTTTCGAGCAGTCGCCACAGGGTTCTACAAATTCGTTGTCGATGGCGCAGTGGGTCGTAATCTCGTGCGCCAAGGCCGTAAGTTTTCCATCGGCTGTAGCGGCCAGACTCACTTTCTGCCGGTTATGCTGCCTCAGTCCCACCGAATTGAACATCTGCTGACGCGTCAGAGCCATTTTGACTGGTCGGTTCACGTGTTTGGCGGCTACGGCCGTTAGTGCCAGATTAGCCCACTGACCACCTTTCGAGCCGAAGCCTCCACCGATATAAGGCGATACAATTCTGACCTGATCAGGTTTCAGGTTTAGTGTAGCGGCTGCGGCACTTTGAGCACCGTTCACAATCTGCGCGCTACTGTACAGGGTTACTTTGTCGCCCTCCCATTCAGCAATAGCGGCATGGGGTTCCATCGGATTATGGTGCTCGATGGGCGTTTCATACACCTCTTCTACTTTGTGTGCGGCCTGACTGAGTGCTGACTGTACATCGCCCCGTTTGGCGTCGGCCTTTTCTTTGTCTTTAGGTACCCGAGCCTGATCAGCGACCTTATCGAAATCGACTTTAGGTTCTTTTTTATCGTAGGTTACGTTGATCAGCCGCGACGCGTAACGGGCCTGTTCAAAGGTTTCGGCCACCACAATACCAATGTTTTGCCCGAAAAACTCAATCTCCGGACTTTGCAGCAAGGCACCTCCGCGCAATCCTCCGTCTACTTTAAGCTTCGGGGCGTTCTTATGGGTAATGATGCCCAATACACCGGGTGCTTTTTCGGCCGCAGACGTATCCATATCCCGAATTGTTCCGGCGGCAATGGTGCTTTTGAACAGGATCGCATAGGCCGGATTCTTTACCGGATGATCCATTGAATAAGGCGCTTTGCCGGTCACCTTAGCGATGCCATCTATACGACTGACGGGTGTGCCGATTACTTTAGTGGTATCCTTCATGAGTTGGTTATTTCGCTTTGCTGCCATTTGCCTACGGCGTCATTGATGGTCATTTCGCTTCTCTGTCATTGGTCATTGATCGTAAAACAACGAATGACCATCAATGACGCCGTAGGCAAATGACTACTAATGACCATTAATGACGCCGTAGGCAAATGACTTATTTGTTCATGGCCATTTGTAAAGCCAGTACGATACTTCGATTGCCTAATTCTACTTTAAATGCGTTGTGGGACAACGGCTTAGCATCGGCCATTTCGGCAGCAGCGGCCAGTTTGAAGTTAGCTTCCGTAGCTTCTTTACCCACCAGCATTTGCTCGGCTTTCAGTGCTCGCCAGGGTTTATGCGCTACGCCACCCATGGCAATACGTGCCTGTACAATTTTGTTTCCCTGCGTCTCCAGAGCGGTAGCCACCGACACCAGGGCAAAGGCATACGAGGCCCGGTCACGGACTTTGAGGTAATACGACTTGTCGGCAAAGCGGTTCTGAGGTAGTTCGATGGAGGTAATCAGTTCACCATGCATCAGATTCGTGTCTTTTTCGGGCTGATCACCCGGAAGTCGATGAAAGTCGGCAATCGGAATGCGCCGTTCCTGCCCGTTTGCAGCCCGAACGTTGACTACGGCATCCAGAGCCGCCAGCGCCACGGCCATATCGGATGGATAAACCGCCACGCATTGATCCGACCAGCCAAAGATGGCATGCATCCGGTTGATACCCTCTTTGGCTCCGCAGCCAGTGCCGGGTTCGCGTTTGTTGCAGGGCATAGCTACCTCGTAAAAGTACGGGCAGCGAGTCCGTTGCAGCAGGTTGCCGCCATTGGTCGCCATGTTTCGAATTTGCCCCGATGCACCCGCCAGAATCGCCTGAGTCAGCAGGGGGTAATGTTGACGGACCAGCGGATGATTGGCCGCGTCGGTGTTTTTCCCGAGTCCGCCAATGGATATTCCCCCTTTGTTGGTTCCGGTAGTAAGCGTTTTAATGTCGGTGAGGCCCAGTTCAGAAATGTCGATCAGCGCATTGGGCCGCTCAACATCTTCCTTCATCAGGTCGAGCAGGTTAGTTCCACCGGCTAGGAATCGGGCGTTGGGATTATCAGCCATTAGCTTACTGGCTGTTGTAGCATCGTTGGCCCTTGTATACGTGAAAGGTCTCATTGGATGGGGAAAGTTAAACTGAACGGAAGACCTGCTCAACGGGTTTGCCGCTATGCACCTCCTGAATAGCCGCCACAATGTTAGGATAAGCACCGCATCGGCAAATATTCCCCGACATTCGCTCTCTTATTTCTTCTGCCGAAAGTTTCGCTGGGCCGCCTGTCTGCCGAACGTTTTGGGTTACATAGCTGGCGTGGCCTTTCTTTGCCTCATCGAGCACTGCTACCGCTGAGCAGATCTGGCCGGGCGTACAGAAGCCACACTGGAAGCCATCGTGTTTCAGAAAAGCTTCCTGCATGGGATGCAACCGAACCGTCGTTGGTGCGGCATCCCGACCGTTGCTTGCCTGCGCCAGTCCTTCAATCGTCTGAACCGTTTTTCCCTCGCAGGATGCCGCCAGCGTCAGGCACGACAGAACCCGATGACCGTTGACGAGTACCGTACAGGCCCCACATTGACCGTGATCGCAGCCTTTTTTGGAGCCGGTCAGATCCAGCCGTTCGCGTAATGCATCCAGTAAGGTCATCCGCGAATCGACCGTCAGCTTTTTGGCGGCACCGTTAACCTTAAAGGCTACATTTACCGCATTGTCGAGACTGGCTGGAGACAGTTCGGCGGGTGCTGTTTCGCTGACTGGTCGGGTTATCAACTGCTCGGCCACAGCCGATTGGGCCGCCAGCATACCTCCGCCAGCCAACGTCATCAGCTTCAGAAAATGACGACGATTGACGCCCGTGTCCAGAATTTCGTCCAGGTCTTCGGGCATCAGGTCGGCGAACAGCCGCTTTTCGTCATCCGTCAATTCAGGTGATTCGTGTTCGTCCATCAGAAATGGGTCATTAGGTAGTCATCTATGGTCATTAGTCATTCGTTGTTTTCAGTACAAATCACCAATAATGACCAACCCTTAAACCACTCGTTTGTATCTATTGTTATGACTGTTTTGTAAGTTCTGTATAGACCTGGCCCTGGCAAACAAACGAAGCCGCTGATGGAGCGGCTTCGGGGATGTCGTTGTGATTTAGCTATAGTACTTAAAAGTTGCCGGGTTCGATAAGTCCTAATGAAATGACAATGAACAGAGGGCCGTTCATAAGTCCATGAATCACGATACCTGTGGTCGTATTTCGGGTTTGCTGAAACACATATGGCACGACCAGAAAAGCAGGCAACGCCATCAGGACCATGCTCCAGCCGAACGGTAGATGAAACATAGCCCAGAAGGCCCCATTGACGAGCCAGGCCCAACGTCTGTTCTGTTCGAGTTGCCGTTGTAGTATGAACCCTCGCCAGAGGCATTCTTCACCGACGATATTAAAGAAGAACATGATGGCCCATACCAGCAGCAGCCATCGCTCTGCGCCCTGAAAGGGCGGAAACGAAAGCGCGGGCGGGGCCATGTCGGGCAGAGGTGTGCCTGCGTATTGATGCAGTACACGACATGCACCCATAATCAGGCCGATACCAGCAAAAACAGTTGCCAGTCCAATCAGACTATATCGCCAATCTCTACTCGAAAGTGGATGCAGGCACAAAGCGGTGCGTAATGCTGTCCAGGAGATTGGCTTTATCTGCTGCCAGCTTAACCCAAGAGCCAGAAGTAACAAGGTTTTAAAAACCACTGAGCCGCCAATAAACCAACTTAGGGCGGGGTGAACTCCATAGGAGTACCGTAATGTCGGGATGGCGAAAGCCAGAATGACGTATAGTAACAAGGTTGGCCCGCCAAATAGAAGGATCGTTCTGGGCCAGGTGAGGGTAAATGATGGTTTCATTTCTTTGAATTGATTTTGGGCAATGGAATACCCATTGTACGAGTTGTTTACGATGCTAAAGTTTGCGAATTGTGCATTTTGAAGAAACTACAAAGTCAATGAAGTGGGAAAAAGTAGCCGCTAAACCACTTTATTTGTTATTGAATGCCAAGATTTTATGCTTTTTAATGGCTGGCTAGATCAATAGGGTAGGACCAGATCATTAGAAAAATACCCAGTTCATATTTTATAGGTAACAGACTGTCAGCTACGGACAACAACGCGTAGTCTAATCGCTCCTGGCTTATGAAACGGAACAACAAGATAGGCTTTCTTCAGAATGGAATTACCCTATTGCTGATGCTGGTGACCCAGTTAACATTGGCTCAATCGGCAAGCCATCCGATCCATATTATTCAGCCGCTGAAACTGGAGCAGGTTCGGGTCAGTGACCAGTTCTGGGGACCTAAATTGACGGTTTGGGATTCGAAAACGGTGTATGATGTTTTCGATAAACTCGAAGGAAAGTATGAACCCGACCGGAAAGACCTGATCGACGAAAAAGCTAAACTTGGCCGGACCCGGAATGCATTCTTAAATTTCGATTGGGTAGCCCAGGGTAAGAAAAATACGGGCTTGCACGACGGACCTCCCTGGTACGACGGACTGGTCTATGAAACCATTCGTGGAGCCGCTGATCTGCTGGTTGAATACCCCGATCCGAAACTGGAACAGAAAATAGATGGCTATATCGATCGCATTGCCGCTGCTCAGGCGGCCGACCCCGATGGCTATATCAACACCTACACGACACTCGTAAAACCCGATCAACGATGGGGAATGAACGGGGGCGACGATAAGTGGCAACACGATGTCTATAATGCCGGTATGCTGATCGAAGCGGCCATTCATTATTATAAAGCGATCGGAAAAACAAAGCTTCTGAATGTAGCCACTACGTTCAGCAATTACATCTACCAACAGATTGGCCCGGCTCCGAAAGCAAATGTGATTCCAGGACATGGCGGACCCGAAGAAGCGATTCTGAAACTCTACTGGTTATACCGGGATGAACCGGCGCTAAAGGCAAAGATGAGTGTCCCGGTGAATGAGAACCAGTACTACACCATGGCTCGGTTCTGGATCGAAAACCGGGGTAATTATGGTGAAAAAGATGGTAGCCATGCCCGGAAGAGCGATGAGTCGTACAACCAGGACCATATGTCGGTCTTTAAGCAGAAAACCATCGAAGGCCATGCCGTTCGGGCTACCTTGCTGGCAACGGGAGTAGCTGCCACCGCACTGGAAAATAAAGACGATCGGTACGTTGAAACAGCAAATAACTACTGGGACAATATGATTGGCAAGCGGATGTTCATTACCGGGGGCGAGGGCGCTATTGCCGATGGTGAACGGTTTGGTGCGAATCATTTTTTACCCGAATCGGCCTATCTGGAATCCTGCGCAGCCATAGGTTCGGCCTTTTTTAGTCAGCGAATGAATCAACTGGAAGCGGATGGGAAATACATTGATGAATTGGAACGGGTGCTGTACAACAACCTGCTGTCCAGCGTTTCACTCGACGGGAGCCATTACTATTACGAAAACCCGCTGGTAGCTACCGATCATAAACGCTGGGCTTGGCATAGCTGTCCGTGTTGCCCGCCTATGCTCCTGAAAATGGTATCGGCTATGCCGGGCTTCATTTACGCCTACGACGATAATGCCCTGTACGTTAATCTGTTTATTGGTAGCGAAGCAACAATCAATCAGAAGGGAAATACAGTACGTATCAAACAAATGACTCAGTACCCCTGGAAAGGTGAATCGGTCATTGAAGTAGACCCTACGTCGAGCAAAGCCTTTACGATCAACGTACGTATTCCGGGATGGGCCCATAGTGTCGAAAATCCATTCGGGCTGTACAGCTCCCATGTGAGTGAGCCGGTTTTGCTTAAAGTGAATGGCAAAGCTGTCCCCGTCAATCCAAAGAACGGTTATGCAGCCATCCATCGACCCTGGAAAAAAGGGGATCGTATCGAATTGAGTTTGCCCATGCAGCCTAGAGTCATAACACCAAATGATTCCATTCAGACCATTAAAGGGAAAATCGCCCTGGCTTCCGGTCCTATTGTGTATGGGTTCGAAGAGGTCGATAATGCTGGCCTGGATGGATATTCGTTACCTGCCAATACCCCGCTCGGCTTGACGTATAAACCTGATTTACTGCATGGTGTCAATGTAATTACAGGACGAGCCAGGAGCAAATCAGGGCAAGCCGTGTCGTTTACAGCCATTCCGTTTTACACATTCGGTAACCGGGGTGTTTATCCCTATAAAGTCTGGTTACCAAAACAATAGAAAGCCAGGATGTATCATACTTTATCAATTTCCAAAGAAGAGCCTAGCTAAACCTATGATCATTCTAGTCCTGCCAATTCGTCGGGGCCAAAAGCGAAATGGTCTCCGATCGTCCATGCTTTAACCTGGCTGGCAAGTGCTAGAATATTTGCCTGAAAACCAAGTGAATAGTTGTTAGCTACCGGTCCGAAAAAGTAAATTCAACCACTTAGTCAAAAAAAAAGACTATTTAAAATCCCTTTTTAAGTTATTATCGTTATATATTATAAATTACATCAATTTATTCGTAAGCGGAAATACCCGTAGTACACTACGCCAAATCAACCAACACCTGACTGAAGGAATTGCCGGTAAATCTATTCACCTTATTACTCCAGTATGAATCATCCATCCGCGCTTCCGTATGATCCAGTTCGAACATTGACCTGGTCGGTTGTATTTGGTATAAGCCTTACTTTTCTGGCAGGTATATTGTCATTTTTAATGCATACGGTATGAACTACATGGGTTTCCATCGATCAACGCCGTACTGCTTAACGATACCCGCCAGTTCGACGGGTTCGCTGTGGACTGGCTATGGTGGCTGGCATTATCAGGTTTGTACCTTTTTATTAATTCTACGGCCCGATCGTCATAAGTCCGCTTTACGGAAGTCTACTCAATTTATCCGCCCTGGTATCGACTATGTTACCCAGCGCTTTCGGTCGTCTCAGATTGGCTCATCAATAGGGGCTACCAATCTACGGGAGTCTAATCACGTAGTTGTTGCCTGACTAGTATCATTCCTCTACGAGTTGCATAAACCGTATGGGAAAGACAGGCAACTCATGCGCTGTTTTTTACGTAGGTATATCAAACCCTTCCAGCCATCATGGGAACCTGGTCTTTCAATCTTTGGCTCGCCTTAGGTGTTTTTTTATTTGTTGTCATTAGCAGTCTATGGCTCTGGCCAGGTCTGGCCTTCCGTCGACGCTGCCCCCGGTGCGGAGATAAAGACCTTCAGCGGATTCCCCGAACAAACTGGCTCAAACGAATTTCCTTTATAAAAGCCTATAAATGTACCGATTGTGGCCATAGGTTTATTCGTCTTGCGAATAACCAAAAACCCACGCGCGACTAAATGTTTATCTGGGTATAGCTTATACGGCTTCTTATAGAATACTTAAGTAGTTATACTCGATCTATGTAAAAATAATGTGACTGTTTCCGGAATTCACTGTCTAATAAGCAACGCAACTGTTTACAAGGGGAGGAAATCAATTCCAGTTTAATTAATTCCTTTGTAAATAGTTGATTAATAGTTAGCTGAGTCTGGAGTGAAAAGGTTGAAATTTGGTAAGCAACAGACTCGTAGCCGGATTATAAATGATGTCTTTAAGTTGAAAATTACGTTATAGTTACTTAAATTACTAATAGGTAGCTATAGATTACTTGTGTTTGTAAGCTGTAACTTGTTATATCATTCTCTGTCACTACCTAAAATGACTACATTCCTGCTTTCCCTACCCCTTCGTATTCGAATTTTAGCTCCTTCAAATAGATTTCGAGTACCTGTTAAGGTTATCAATGCACTTGTTTGGTTGACTGTATTTGGTATTGCCTTCGCTTTGTTCTGTCTTGTTTGTATTAGTCTCTGGCGTTAAGTGCATTAGCGTGATTGCTGGCATTTATACCAGGGTACTAACTACTAGTAGTTTTCAGATAAAATTCAGGCATTTCTTCCCAAATTTATGAGATTCATAATCGCTCATCGAACTCAGCATTGTTATACCGTACCTGTTAGTACGACCGGATCACTATGGAGTGGTTTTGGGGGCTGGCATTATAGAATATGCACCTTTCTGCTAATTCTTCGACCAGACCGGCATAAAGCTGCAATACGGAAATCAACGCAGTTTGTGCGTCCTAATGTTGACTATGTATCTATGGGGTTAAGCTCCCCCCGATTGATTGATCGAATGACTGGAGTTCAGTTAACTACCTTCGATCAATTGATAGCGGCCTAGCAGACCGGAGTTAGGCATCCAGATGCCAGGCACGGTTGGTTATCGACTTGGCCCAATCAGGCAATTTGTGGTATTCGGTATAGCCACAAAAAGCAGTTCGGGTTGTCTCTTTAAGATCACCACATTTCTCGCAAAATAGCTTAACAGTCTCAACAAACGTTTGGCTGTATCGACCCGATGAGAAATAATACGAGTCGGTTTGATAATGCTGAAATTTATGTGCTTTGCAAATCATACGACCAATATCTGATTGATCCTGAGGTGCTTTGATAAGAAAAATTTTATCGGATGAATTTCTATTAGCTGAGCTCAAGACGGTGTCAAAAATGAACATGTTTACCGACTTATACAGCGCAAAACCAATGCCAAAAGTAAGCTTATAGGTAAAAGATAATGGGTTGCCCATATGCAGGATGTCTAACCCTGATTGCTTTGTTTGTTCCAGAATTTAGTAGAGGCCTGGTCGTATGTTGCCGGGCGTTTTTATGAACGAACAGAGCGCATATACCGTTTTCTTACTGATTACTCCATTGAGTAAGTAATGTTAGGTCGTTAGAAACACCCGATTCAGTTTGGATCGGGTGTTTTTTTACAACAAAATCATTACGTAGTACTAGCGGCCTGATTCCGAAACTAAGCCTCATGTATTAGTTAAGCATAGGCCTTAGTGCTGTTGTGGTTGATAATGAATGGGGTTATACACCCAATACCATTCTTTTGTTGACGCATTTTGCATATAGGTGCCAATCATAGGGGCTTTACAGCGCTTACAATGGCATTGCCGGATTTGATGGGAATACGTATCGGTGACGGGAGCATGCCCCAATACCTTACACAGGACATTCATAGTTAGTTGACGTTTACATTATATTGGGTTATACGGCTATTACATCACATTTCTGGTGAATAGAAATGTAGATGAATAACCCATCGAAACTTAAATTGTTGTAGCTTCCAATCTGGTTGGATATGAATGAGCCACCTTCAGACGTAAATAGTTTTACATTAGAGTGTAATTATCTGATATTTAGTATTTTACCTTTTGGCTTGAGCTGCTTGCCTAGCTAAGGACAAGGTTATGAAATCTCTTTATTGATGATGCTTTGAGCCAGGCTGATCAGAAAGCATCTGTTGTTCTCAAATGCGGTATATAGGTTCGTGCTAAACTGCCCCTCAGCCTCACCTTACTAAGAGTTAGACTTAACCGTCGAAATACAACCTTCAACCTGTACAATCCGTTATTAATTATCTTTTTAGAGCCTTGATCGCTATCTGTGAATTTTGGCTCAACCTCTGACCGACCGGGTTTCCCGAATGAAGAGAGCATCTATTCGACGTACTATCCAAGTTATAGCTTACTATTTCTATACATTTTACCGTAATCCTAAAATTACACTTCATCGGGCCGATTGCGGCTTTTGCAACAAAGGAAAGGGCATGCAGACAGGGCGTTCCCATAATGGAACGGGACGCTGGCGAGGAAGTTACTCGCAATATGGGCAGGCTGTTGAAGCGGCCAAACTATTCAGTGAACAAATGGGAGTTGAACCAACCTATTGCCAGCGATGTCTGCCCGTAGAAGCGATTGAATCGCTGAAGAACTAAGTTTGTTGTTCATTGAACGAATAGGGAAAATTACCCAGTCCACACGTATTTGTTAACAAGCTGACCTTGTCAGGTACGTGAACGAATCCGTGTGGCCTGGGTAATTTCTTTTGTCGATTGAAACGGCTCGTTTATCGGTGTTTGGTAGCAACTAGTCTATCTGATTTGGACATTCGCTTGAAAAATTATTGCTTTAACTATAGTATTCACCTGGTGATAAAAAGCCGTACAGGAAAATTGATTGATGGGTAGATAACCCGGCTAAGTTGGTTTACCGGTCGGTAATCCGTTTTGATTTGATAATGAAGCACCCCTCGACCCTTGCCATAGTTGTTGCCTCAAGTATGCTGGCGCTGTCAGCTTTTGTGGTGACTAACCCTATTCAGCAGATTCGCCTACAACAAACCGTATGGCGAACCGATACTTTACCCAAACCCAAATTGCCAGAAGGAGCTAACCCCGACGATCCAGACTGGAAAGGAATCGATCTGGAGCCTAAAGCTCCTGTGCAACCGCTTTCCCCTACCGAAGAAGCCAGTCGTTTTCTGCTGCCGCCCGGCTATAAAATCGAACCCGTACTGACCGAACCTGCCATTCAGCAGCCTGCGGCTATTTCGTTTGATGCCAATGGGCGGATGTACGTGCTGGAATTGCGTACCTATATGCTCGATGCCGATTCGAAGGGAGAACTGGCGCCCACCAGCCGGATTTCGCGATGGGAGGATAAAAACAACGACGGTATCTACGAGTCTGGTACCGCCTTTGTCGATAGCCTGATTTTCCCGCGTTTTGTGTTGCCGTACGGGAAAGATTGTATCCTGACTATGGAGTCGGATGCCGATAATGTGTACAAATACACTGATACCAACGGCGACGGCAAGGCCGATAAAAAAGAGTTTTTTACCAACAAATACGGTCGGTCGGGCAATGTGGAGCACCAGCAGGCATTTATGTACTGGGGCATGGACAACTGGCTTTACAGTACCGTCAATGCCTTTCGGGTGCGCGAAACGCCGAATGGGGTGATTCGGGAAAAAACGGGTTTCAACCGAGCGCAATGGGGCATCACGCACGACGATGATGGAAAGCTATGGTTTCAGGGCGGGGCCAGTGGACTGCCGTCTTATTTCCAGTTCCCGATTCACTACGGCAACTTCGAGGTACCTAACGAGTTTGCCAAAGGATTTGATGTGCCCTGGGGAGCACCCGTTAAAATCGCCGATATGCAGGGAGGGATGGACGAAGTTCGACAACCCGATGGCTCGCTCAATCACGTAACGGGCTCGGCCGGCAATGATGTGTATCGTGGTGATCGTCTTCCTGAGCAGCTCAAAGGCCAATACTTTTACGGCGAACCTGTCGCTCGGATTGTACGGCAGGTCAATCCAGTTGTGACCGAAGGATTGACGACGCTGCACAATGTTTATCAGGATCAGCAATCGGAGTTTCTGCGTTCAACAGACCCCTTGTTTCGCCCGGTAGACATGACGACGGCCCCTGATGGTACGTTGTATATCACCGACATGTATCATGGCATCATTCAGGAAGGCCAATGGACTCAGAAAGGTACTTATCTGCGGACCAAGATTGAGCAATATCAACTCGATAAAGTCGTAGGGCTGGGTCGAATCTGGCGGATCACGTATGAGGGAAAAGAGCGCGATAAAACCCGGCCGCATATGTACACTGAAAAGTCGGCGGATGTGGTCAGGTACCTGTCACATCCGAACGGTTGGTGGCGCGATGCGGCTCAGCAGGTGCTGGTTCAACGAAAAGATCGCTCGGTGGTGCCCCAGTTAACCAAACTAGCGAGTAGCGACAAAAATACCGTGGCCCGCATTCATGCGCTCTGGACATTAGAAGGGCTCGGAGCGCTGCCATCAAGTCTGGTTCGCCAACTGCTGAAAGACAACGATCCTCGGCTGCGTATTCAGGCCCTGCGTACTGGCGAGACCCTGTACAAAGCAGGCGACAAAACCCTCGAAGCCGATTATAAGCGAGCATTGACGGATGCCAATACCGACGTTCGGGTTCAGGCCATGCTATCGGCCAAGTTTTTGCAGTTGCCTGATTTGGCAAGTAGTATCAAAACGGCTATGGCTAGCAGTCAGGCTGCGGGCGTAAAACTCGTGGGTGAGCAGATTCTGGCGCCACCTAAGCAGCGCAACTTTGGCCCGTTTGGCGCTCCCGAATTGAGTGCGAATCAGAAGGCGCAGGTCGAGCGGGGGGCGTTGATCTACAACGAACTATGCTCGCAGTGCCACGGCAGCAACGGTATGGGTGCTCCGGCCGGGAATGGTAAACTGATGGCTCCGGCGCTGGCAGGTTCCAGCCATATGCAGGGGCACCCGAACTACGCCATTCAGGTCGTTTTACATGGTCTGGAAGGACCGATTGAAGGTAAAACCTATGCCGGTGGACTGATGGCGAGTATGAAAGAGCAGTCGGACGAGTGGATTGCCGATGTACTTTCGTACGTGCGAAACAGTCTGTCGAACGATGCGTCCCTTATTTCGCCCCAGCAGGTGGCGATGGTTCGTCAGAAATCGATTGCTCAGAAAAGTGCCTACCAGTACCCGCAATTGTCGAAGCTGACACCCTATGAGCTGACTCCTAAAACATTGAAAGCGACGGCCAGCCAAACCGCATCTACTCGCATTGGTGGTAATGCCTCACCGGCCAGCGCGTTTACCTATGAGGGTTGGTCGACGGGTGGGCGGCAGGAAAAAGGGATGTGGTATCAGATCGAATTCCCGCAGGAAGTGAGTCTGGCCGAGCTGCATTTTACGGCGTCCGAAACGATCAAAAAAGGCTGGCGACCAACACCCGGTAAACCCATTACCAGTATTCCCTTTGTGCAGATGTATCCTCGTGCGTATCGAATCGAAGCGTCGTCGGATGGGCAGAACTGGCATGAGATCCTGTCCGAAGTAAAAGGCAATGAGGGCAACAATGTCGTTGCCTTAAATGGTGTCAAAGCTAAATTTTTACGACTTCGCCTGACGGAGAGCCTGGCCGACGATGCCGATGAGGTTTCCTGGTCGATGCGGCAATTAAAACTATTTGCACAGTAAATCCAGCCCCTTTCTCTCCTTTCTTTCAAATCCGTTAACCGCTTGTAAATCATGAAAAATAATTCAACCCGTCGTCAGTTTTTAGGAGCCGCAGCTACGCTTGTCGCAGGGGCTACTATGGGTAGTAACCGTTTATTTGGGGCACCGGCTATTATTCGTAGCCTCGGGGATAAGCCCAATTCCCTGATCGATGGTGTCCAGATCGGAACCATTACGTATTCGTTCCGGGACATGCCCGACCAGAGCGCCGAAGCAACGCTCCAATACGTGCTTGACTCAGGCCTTAGCGCCATTGAGTTGATGGGAGGTCCAGCCGAATCATTTGCGGGTGCGCCAAAAAATACCATCGATATGCGGTCTGTGTTTCCGTTGATGCGGAAGCGGGCCGAAAAGCAGGAACTTACCGAAGAGGAGCAGAAAAAACTCGCGGAGGTCGATGCGCAGCGGAAAGCATATCAGGCTGAATTGGCCAAATGGCGGCTTTCGGCACCAATGGCTAAGTTTGAGCAACTGAAGAAAATGTATAATCAGGCCGGGGTGAAAATTTACGGATTTAAGCCCGACGCGTTTGGTATGCAAAATTCCGATGCCGACATCGACTATGGCATGAAAGCAGCTAAACTGCTAGGTGCCAATCAGGTAACGCTGGAACACCCCAGCAATGATGCCCATACGCTGAAATTAGGTAAGATGGCCGAGAAACATGGCATAAAAGTCGCCTATCATGGGCATGAGCAGCAAACGCCTACCTTCTGGGATACCGCTCTGGCGCAATCACCGGCCAATGCCATCAACTTCGACCTGGGCCATTACGTGGCAGCCGGTAACCCCGATCCGTTGGTATTCCTGAAACAAAAGCATGATCGAATCGCCAGCATGCACATTAAAGACCGACAAACGGCCGAGCATGGTAAAGGGAACCTGTCCTGGGGGCAGGGCGATACTCCCTTGCGACAGGTTTTGCAGTTGATGCGTGAACAAAAATACACCTTCCCGGCAGCTGTTGAGTTGGAATACAAAGTACCCGAAGGCTCAAACTCGGTGAAGGAAGTGAAAAAATGCGTCGATTTTTGCCGCAATGCCCTGAGCTAATGAGACTGTTTTAACTTTTGAAGTTAAGCTTAAAATGAGCGCTTTTGTCATCCCGACGCAGGAGGGATCTTCGGGTGGGTCTATGAAAAGTCAATCTCCGAAGATCCCTCCTGCGTCGGGATGACAAAGCGCTTTCATTACGAATCGATTAGAGAAAGTTTAAACAGCTTCAATACAAGTTGTTACAAAGTCTATTTATAAAAATGCCCAAATGAAAGATACGCTCTGCATTTGGGCATTTTCTTTTATAGGTCATGCAAGATGCTGCCGAGAAAAACCTTTATTGGGCTCTTGTATCGCTGAACAAAAACGGGACCTTACCCTCATTCGCGATTTGGGTAAATTGCCTCGATAACCGTCTCACAGTCAAAGTGATATTCGGTTACGCCGTCGTTGGTGAAAACAGATAGAGTTCTGGTGGGTTTAGCCAATACGTCTTTTTCATGACACTGGTCTTCGAAGAACCGCCTATCAGTTCAACGGAAGATCCAGTGGCCCAGTAATAGCCCGCACTGCATGGAATCCAAACACCCTAACACTAGTTTTTCGGCTAGTCGTCCCGAATCGTCAACCGGTTCTGAAGAAGAAAACCTGCTTCCCCGAGCGGTTCTTCGGCCCAATAATTACCTACTACTTGACGGTGAGTGGCGATTTGCGCTAGACACCGACGACCGGGGTATACTCGACCAATGGTATGTCGGTCATCACTTTGAGGGAACTGCTCACTGGCCAGGCTCGATTGAAGCCCATTTGGCTGAAGCAAGGGGGCAAACGGTTCCGGCTACCTGGCAGGATAAAGTCGTAGCCTGGTATGAACGCGAGTTCAGCCTACCCACCCGAACCGAACCGCTCTCCCGCTCCATGATTCAGCTAACCTTTGGGGCTTGTGGCTACGAAACCAGGGTATGGCTCAATGGCTTTTTGCTGCGTACCATCGAGAACGAGGAGGTGCATTTTGGGGAATATACTTCATTCTCCTATGAGCTACCCGAAGAACACCTGCGCCCGACCAATCGTCTGACCGTTCGTATTGCCGATACCATGGATGCCGAAATCCCTCGAGGGAAGCAGGAATCGCACGTGTATAAACGAGGAGGTATCTGGTATCAAACTTATACGGGGGCTGTACGTAGTATCTGGCTGGAAACCGTTGAGCGCAACCGACTCCGTTCACGGATCGGGGTAGTCAGTGAAGTAGAGGACCGGCTGGTTCGGTTTAGCATCACCACCCGCATTCATGATCCGGGTGATTATGTGGTGCGGCTTTCGATTTATGATCTGCAAGCTCCGGAAGCAATTGCCAGTGCTGATTTTCCGTTGCGACTCGAAGCCGGTCAAAAGCAGCAGCGGCTGGTGCTGGATATGGACTCGGCCGAATTGTGGTCGCCCACATCGCCCAAACGATATAAACTCATTGCGCAACTGATCGACGCCGACGGTTATGTTGCTCAGATTGAAAGCCTGTTTGGCCTGCGTAAAATAGAGGCTCGGGGGCGTTATATTTATTTGAATAATGAGCGGATCTATCTGGATGGAATTCTCTACCAACCCGGCACGGCAACGTATGAGCAGATGCAACGGCATATGCTGGCGATGAAAGAGCTGGGTTGCAATCTGGTACGGGTTCATATTGCGGGCGTAGACCCCCGGATTTATAATCTGGCCGATAAGCTAGGGCTATTGTTGTGGGTAGAAGTGCCCAGTCCGCATAGTTCAACGGCCCGTAGCCGCCAGAACCACCGGGCCGAACTGCTTCGCATGGTATCGCTCATCAGCTCGCACCCTTCGGTAGTGATCTGGAGCCTGTATAATGAGGACTGGGGCGCTCAGGACATTGCCAGCAACGCCAGTACACGGCAGTATATTATGGACATGTATCACTACATGAAACTGGCTTATCCTCAGTACCTTATTGTCGACAACGATGGCTGGCACCATATTTCGTTTGAAGGTCGTTTAAAGTCAGACCTGTTGACTGCCCACCTGTATACGCCCGACCTGACGCATTGGCGGCATCTGCTCGACCGGCTGAGCGCTGGCGAACTTATTGGGGTAGCTGCGTTTCCGCTGGTGGTTGGCGATCCGTTTTTCTACCGTCGACAGGTGCCGCTGCTGGTTAGCGAATGGGGTGGATTCGGTTTTGCTGACTACGGCGGCCCTAACGAATCCAGCGACCGGGCCGACTCTATCCGGCACTTCAAGCAGGCGTTACGACAGTATCCGATAGCGGGTGATATTTATACGCAGGCCACCAACATCGAAGACGAGCGTAACGGCTTGATAGACCCCGAAACGGGCGTTCTGTCGGTTCCGCCTGGATTACTTCAATCGAAGCAGGAACCTCAGTCAGACACAGTAATAAGCTAATTTGCCGGGCCCTGTGATCAGCTTATTTGTGGTCGTGATTTTCTACGATAGTACTCGACAAATCACCCACTAACTCCATCCCATCGATTTGATTGCGGCTGATGGGTCGTGTACCATCATTTAGTTAATTGCTTGAGGATATTTTCTAACTATTTGTTAATCTTAGGGCCACAGAGATTGATTTTGAGACGATCTTAATCGGTTTAAGGATTTGGTCGCCTACCCATATAGGGTAGAAGAAAAAAATAGTTTATTCAGTTTGAGTCATTCGCTCTGTATTAAGTTGGTAACATGTCAATTGATATTCTTTACGAGTAATTCGATAAGCGATGATGCTCTTAGTTGATGGGGTGAAAAATGGAATTCAGTATGAGAATGTAACTCATTGGATTCAGGATTATGAATCGGGTTTCGAGTTGTTAACCAAAATGGTAACCGATCAGTGGACCCTCAAAGCCGCTATACTGGTCGACAACGGCGATTGCATGTGCTTGCCTGTGGAAGCCTTTGACGGACAGCCTATCGGCATACATGTTCAATCGCTACAACAGGAATGGACCCAGCTTTTATCGACCAAACCCCACCTGCACAGAGAAGCGAGTGAGTTTTGGGTTAAGGATTGGTGTCTGCGACTGGATGGTTACTACAATGGCTTGTTAGGCCATTTAGAGAAAATGATTTTCCTGCTGGAAATTCGAAAAATTAAGTTGCTGGCCCATCGTAACGAAATAATTAAGCTTCTTTTGACTAGCAATTACGATTTGCGACTTGAGATGAACAAAAAGCTATATCAGCAAACCCAAAAAGCCCGCCAAAAAAATCAACAACGATTACTTGAGTTAAAGAAACAGGATCGGTGAGGTAGTCAACTACATGCCACTTGCCAAAGCAACGGATGTCCAACCGCCTTGTTAGGCCACAAAGCTCCTGCAAGGACAGTTGCCGAAAGAAATACTGCACTTCGACTTTTGATCTAATCCGTTAAAGATCAATTTCTATACTGACGGGTATCAGTTTCTGTAAACCTGATGATTAGCAATTTCGATGACGTTCAGTCACCTGCGGCAACGAAGCCATTGGTATATCCATTCATGGTATGAAAACTCTACTCCATCTTTCCATCTACGCATTTTTAGTTGTTATCTGGTCTTGCTCCGATCATCGTCTTCCACCTGCTGTATCCTGCGATGAGTTTACCAATCGCATTAGAAGCTGCCCTAACTGGCGAATGACAAGCCGTACTGTCAATACGGTCGAAGCGATACAGGCTTGCTCGTTACCGTTTACCCTTGCGTTTATTGGCAATGCCGGAGCAGGAGGCATAGGGCCTGATAATCGATTCCGGTTTAGTGCCGAACGTGACCCTGAGTTCTGCGGCACCGGCGGTACTAGTGGTGGCACTTTTTCGTGTAATAATGGTGAGATTGTCCTGTTAAAAACGGTAAGTTCTATTAGCGGGTATCTGGCTGGTCCCTATACTCAAACGCTTAATTTTCTTAGTCCTACATCGTTTTTGCTAACCTATACGGACTCCAAGGGAAACGCCATTGCTGAAACCTACGTTGCCGCCTGCTAGCCTCGACACGGGTTACAGGAAATTTGTACTTTTAGGAATGATTTTAACCAATAGCGAAAAGTCAGTACCGATCTATACATTAGCAGACGACCCTGTTCTTGGGGGCAGGCTATTTAGTATGGCCCGATTCGATGGGACGTTGACCCATCAGTCGGATCTACTGAATCCACATCGTAAGGATTATTATCTGCTGGTATTTGCCCGTCGGGGCAACAGTCGCCATTGGGTCGACATGACCCCCTACATTACGAAAGACAATACATTTTATCTCTTCGCACCAAACCAGCTAACTGTAAAGGAAGCGCCAAAACCCATGTGGGGTACTGCCATGGCGTTTACTAGTGAGTTTCTGGCTTTACAGGAGAGTGCTGCACTGGGTAAATTACCTTTGATCCGAAATCGGCAGAACGCACACGAATTGCTGTTGTCAACCGACGATGTGCGTTTTTCCGAAGAAATGCTCGAAAAGATTTACACAGAGTACAACCGCCCGGGCGAATGGCAGCAACGCATGGTAGCGGCTTACCTGACTGTGCTCCTGACGTACCTGAGCCGACTGTATACGGAGCAATTTGAGAGCGTTCCGTTTTCGGCCGACAAACTTCTGTTAAAGAAATATCAGGCTACCATTGATGAACACTTTCGCGAACTGCACCAGGTGAGCGAGTATGCTTCCCTACTCCATGTATCGGCCGGGTATCTAAGCGAAGTAGTGAAAGCCCAGAGTGGCCGGCCTGCCATCACCCATATCCATGAGCGACTGGTATTGGAAGCAAGGCGCATGCTGTTTCATACCCAGCACTCCTTGAAGGAAATCGCTTTTGAGCTTGGTTTTTCCGATGCTTCCTATTTCAGTCGCTTCTTCAAGCGGGAAACCGACACGACCCCGGCTGAGTATCGGACCAGTACCCGTGAAATGTACCAGTAATGCCGAAAAATGTGTTTCATCTGCCTGTGAGAGACGCCGTAGTTTTGTCCCATCACAAACAGATGAATTATGAAAACAGTACTGATTACCGGTGCTAACAGAAGTATCGGTTTCGAAACGGCCCGGCAGTTATTGCAAAAAGGTTATTACGTATATCTGGGAAGCCGTGATTTACAAAAGGGCCAGCAGGCCGTCGATCAATTAAAATCGGAAGGATTCGACAGTCTTGAAGCTATTGCTATTGATGTCGATAACCTTGATTCCATAAAAGCTGCCCGTAAAACATTGGGCCAGAAAACGGATGTTCTGGATGTCCTGATCAATAATGCTGGTATTAGTGGAGGGTTTCCACAAACGGCGCTCGATGCCGACATCCGTGTATTCCGGCAGGTGTTTGAAACCAATCTTTTTGGGGTAATTGAAACTACACAGGCCTTTATCGACCTACTGAAAGCCTCCCAGGAGCCGAGGATCGTTAACGTCACCTCCGGCTTAGGTTCGCTGACGCTGCATAGCGATCCCAACTGGAAGTACTACCATGTGAAAGGGGCTTGCTATGCTTCCTCCAAAGCAGCCTTGAATGCCTATACCATTGTATTGGCCTATGATCTGCGCGATACACCATTTAAAGTCAACGTGGTTGATCCGGGTTATACCGCTACCGATTTCAATCACTATAGGGGCCCCGGTACCGTGCCTGATGCCGCAGCGCGACTGGTTAAAGCCGCTACTTTAGGACCGGATGGCCCGACAGGTCAATTTTTCAGCGATGACAACGCACCTGATACAGGAATAAGCCCTTGGTAAGAGACTTATGTACTCTAACTATCAATGTCTTAGCTATATATGTTCGTCCGGTAGGTAAATCGGTTGGATCACGGTAAACAGGGCAGGAGGTAGACTGGCTTTATTCGCCAACGGGAACTCTGTTGATTCAGAGTTCCCGTTTTTATAAGAATTGAGTGTAGACAAAGCTTAAACGACAAGTTCGCTCCAACCCGGCCTGTAACGCCTTATCGGCTGGTTTTTCCGTTTCGGAAGTTTGTGTGCTGGCCCGACGTAGATCAGACAACAATTTTGGCTTGTTAATCAACAATACTCATGAACAAGCTTTCTACGTTCTTCCATAGCCTGCTAGTTGCATTTGCTATGGGTGCCTGCACTCACACACCAGATGACGTAACACCATCGCCTGTATCCAGTACTCCCTCCGATGGAACGCCCGCACCTACCGGAGAAGCCGTTACATCAGTCGGTGTACCTACCGGACCAATTGTAACCGCTACGATCGGGTCGGCGGGTGGTACCATCGAATCAACCGATAAACGAATTCGGGTCGAAATTCCGGCCGGGGCCCTCTCGGCTAGTCAGACTATTTCGGTACAGGCTCTCGATCATAATTATTGCCCCGCTGGAGTCGGAACCTCATTTCAACTATTACCGCACGGCCTAACCTTTGCTAAACCGGCTAAGCTCACCTTTCAGTACACCGAGCAGGATGTAAATGGCTCAGCACCTGAACTGCTGCGAATTGCCTACCAAAACCCACAGAATAGCTGGCAGACCGCTGCTATTAAGGACATCGATACAACGGCAAAAACCGTTACTGTGCAAACGACCCACTTCAGCAACTGGAGTCTGTTCAAGAGTATATGGATCAATCCCCAGCAGGAAGTTTTAGGGCCAGGCGGTTCGATATCACTGTTGGTCTTACATACTGTAAGCCCCAATTCTGGTGAGTCCGGTGGCCTGTTTGTTCCCCTACCAGCTTTACTAGAGGAAAAGCTCATCAGCAAATGGACGCTTCTGGGTGAAGGTAACCTCATCCATCAGGCACTCAATCGGGCTACCTACAACGCACCGGATGAGATACCCAACACCAATCCGGCTGCCATCAGCGTTAACCTTAACCTTTCGTTTACGCTAAATGGGGTTTTATTTAACGACATTCGGTTCATTTCTAACGTTTACGTCATCAAGGAGGGAATTTCGGTGCGTATCGGTAACAGCGGTTGGCAAAGCTTTACGGGAGGAGTCAACTTCGCCAGTAGTCAGAACATCATGGAGGGGAAAAACGGAACAGACTACCTAGTCGTAAGCTGGCCGGGCGAAGCCACAGGTACTTATCGCTGGTCGAAGGACGAGCAGGTAAGTTTTCGAATGACCAATGGGAAACGCCTGTATTCGAGCCTTTATGGAAAAGCGCCTTCGGTTAGTGGAGGAAAGCTGCAGGTGGCCGGTTCTGACGGGCAGTGGATTTATGGAACGTTCACGCTGCAGCCTGCAGGCTGGTACGATCTCTCACAAACCAGCACGCCTATAGGTACGGCCGATGTTCAGGGTGTTTTTCGTATCAAGAAAGCCTATTAACCAGACTGATGTTGAGGCTGTGAGTCGGTTCCTTAGATTCGCAGCCTCATTTTCTGCCTGATTATTCAATCGCTCCACGCATTGAGAAGCTGCCGCAATTAACCCCTTTATTGCCGCATTTACCCTCCTTTGCTCTCCGGTTTTTGGGGTATTTTTGTTACGTAAACATCAAAACACAAATACTCATGGCCACGAAAATCTTTGTAAATCTGCCCGTTAAAAGTCTGCAAAAATCCGTCGAATTCTTTACCCAGGTGGGCTATGCCTTCAACCCACAATTCACCAACGAGAAGGGCACCTGCATGATTATCAGCGAAGACATCTACGTTATGTTGCTGGTCGAGCCATTTTTTCAGAGCTTTACGAAGAAAGATATCGTCGATACCACAAAAGCTTCGGAGGCTATCATCTGCTTGTCTGCCGAAAGCCGGGAAGCGGTCGACAAACTGGTACGTAAAGCTGTTTCGGCTGGTGCCACAACGCCCAGCGAATCTGATGATCAGGGCTTTATGTATAGTCATGGGTATCAGGACCTGGATGGCCACCTATGGGAAATCATTTACATGGAACCCAGCGCTATCAATCAGGAGCAGCCAGCCATGGAAGCTGGAGTTTAATCGGAGGGCAGTGCTTAGTAGGCTACTTAGTTATTTCCTGATCTCATAATAGCAGGACCGATTAGTGATGCGAACAATGTATAAAATCAACTCCCCGACCAAAAGATTGACCGGGGAGTTGATTTTAGCTTTCCACAAATTCCCTATCCTCTAAAATTTGCACAACTTCAATAAGTGATTCAATTTCCAGATCATCCCAGGTGAATAGCTCATCAATTTTATCATCGATCTTATAAGCCAGTCCCTGCTCCGTAATCGCATTTAACTCCTGCCCTTCGTATTCCCATTCTTCTGTTAAGGCAGCCTCAGCCATTACCTCGCCATTGTGATTCGTTACATTAGCCCGGTATAATTGGCTAATCATTGTTTTAATTTTTGCCCGAAACGTTTCGAGCTCATCCAAAAGAGTCGGTGATTTTTTTTTCATGGTATGTTTTGAAGATCAATTATTGGTTACTTATTGTTGTTGAATAGTATCTTAGACGAGTTTGTAGAAGAATAGTCTCATAACCTTGAGCTTCTTTTTGATATTTTAATCTTGCAGCATGTTGAAGGCAGAAAGAACAAATTAGGGACTATAGTATAAGTTGACTCTGACGTTATAAAAACTCGAAAAATCAGGCATAATGAAAACATTCTATGCGGTATTAGCCAATTCGCTGGCGGCTTCACTGACTAATAACTCGGTTTGGTTTGCAGTTACGTTCTGGGTCTATCTGGAAACCAAATCGGTAGTCGCAACATCCGTCATGGCCGGTGTGTATTCAGGAACGGTGGCTATTTCCGGCTTTTTCCTGGGTTCGCTGGTCGATCGGTACAAGAAAAAGCGGGCCATGATGCTGTCGAGTTTAGGGTCGCTTTTCTTATATGTCCTTGCGCTGGTTATTTATACAACGACTTCTCAGTTAGAATTTAAGAACCCAGCCAGCCCCATTCTCTGGGCATTTGTGATCATATCATTGATGGGCGCTATTGCCGGAAATATTCGCTCCATCGCCCTATCGACGCTGGTTACGGTATTGATACCCGAAGAAGGGCGGGACAAGGCTAACGGACTGGTTGGAACGGCCAATGGCGTATCGTTTTTGGTGGCCTCTATTTTTAGCGGATTGATTATTGGTTTTATGGGTGTTTTCTGGATGCAGGTGCTGGCAATTGGCCTGACCGTACTGGCGATCCTGCACCTTTTGATGCTAACCATACCCGAAAAAGGTATTGTGCATGTCGATGGTCAAACCCAACGCATCGATGTTCCGGGAACGATACGAGTTCTGAAAGGTAGTCCGGGGCTGTTTGCACTCATTTTTTTCAATATGTTCAACAACTTTCTGGGCGGGGTATTTATGTCGCTAATGGATGCCTACGGCTTGTCGCTGGTATCGGTCCAGACCTGGGGGACGTTGTGGGGCGTTCTGAGCCTAGGCTTCATCATCGGCGGCCTGATTGTGGCTCGTACCGGTCTGGGGAGTCAGCCGCTTCGGACGTTGTTTATCGGCAATATTGTAATGTGGACGCTGTGCGTTTTCTTCACCGTTCAGGCGTCGATTGTGCTGCTGGCCATCGGAATGTTTGGCTATCTGTGTCTAATACCGGTTGTCGAAGCGGCCGAGCAGACGATTCTTCAGAAACTGGTACCGCCCGAACGGCAGGGGCGGGTATTTGGCTTTGCGCAAAGTGTGGAGCAGGCGGCTTCGCCCATAACCGCCTTTCTGATTGGGCCAATCGCGCAGTATATCTTCATCCCGTTTATGACTACCGGTGCCGGTGTTGAACTGATCGGAAGTTGGTTTGGTACTGGAAAAGCCAGAGGCTTAGCGCTCCTGTTTACCGTTACGGGTTTGATTGGCTTGTTGATCACGGTACTGGCCATGCGCTCCCGTGCGTATCGGTTATTGTCCGAAAATTATCAAAACCAGGCTACTGAATCGGTTGTAGAGGGGTAACTACTTAGCAAAGGATTCAGTTTGCCTGACCTGCTATGGGAGTTATTGAAAAGGAAAATACTGCATAAACAGACAACGATGCAGACACGTAATCAGCGTTCTTCAGTGGGTATGGTAAATGGTTTGACGAATTTAACTCCTGCTGGTTTTTTGACTTGTCTCCATTCTTAAAATATTTTTCAATTTTTTTTTGCGCTTTAATATGCCCAAGATGAGCCTTACCACTCATCCGACCATATTTCCGCTGAAAAACAGGTCATTTCATACCGTTTGTAACTTTCCTTATCTTGCTAGCTTTTAACAAGTTTCACTAAACAATTAATGAGACTGTTTAAACTTTTAAAGAAAATTCAAAAAACTCCCCAGGTTTAATGAAATTTAAAAAGTTTAAATAGCTTCAATACCAAATCAAACCGGGTAGGACGTTTTAGATGAATGAATTGAACCATCGTAAATTGTCCTTCAGTAATTGAATTTTAAAGTACATGAAGATCGTACGCCTTTTGATACCGGCTGTTGCCGCCCTGTTTTTCCAGTCAGCGATTGCTGCCCCAGTCACACCTTTACGCTATGAGGTGAACCTCAACGACCGCACCGACGACCAGTTTAAAGTAACTCTGCACGTGAACGGTCTGACGGAGGGCAATGCCGTCTACCAATTTGCGTCTACTGCGCCGGGCACCTATCAGGTTATGGACATTGGTCGCTATGTCCGGTCGTTCAAAGCGTTTGATGCCAAAGGCCGCGAACTGAAAACGCAGCAGGTTTCGACTAATCAGTGGAAGCTCGATAATCCAGCGCAGGTTCGAACGGTTCAGTACAGTATCGCCGAAACCTGGGATACACCTGTAAACGAGCACAAACCCTATAACATGTGCGGCACCTCCATCGAGCAGGATCATGTACTCATTAATGGACAGGGGGTGTTTGGCTACCCAACCGGTATGCAGGCAGCACCTATTGAAGTGAAGCTCAACTACCCGGCAGACTGGTCGGTAGGGACAGCGCTGGATAAAAATGAAAAGGGCAATTTCATAGCCGCCAACTACGACCGAATCGTCGATTCACCGATTCTGCTGGGTCGTCTGACCAAAGCCAGCACAACGGTGGCAGGTGCTCAGGTGGATGTGTATACCTACTCGAAAACCGATAAGATCAAGTCGGATCAGTTGCTGAACAATATGCAGGCCATGCTGACAGCGGCTGGAAAATTTCTGAAACAGCTACCCGTAAAACGCTACACGTTCCTATATCACTTCGAGGATCAGGACTGGGGTGCCTGGGAGCATTCATACAGTTCGGAGTATGTGATTCGGGAAGAAGAGTTCACAAAGAAGCTGGCCGATAATATGACGTCGATTGCCGCCCACGAATTCTTCCATGTCGTTACGCCACTGAACATCCACAGTGAGATCATCCAGCAATTCAATTTCGTAACCCCAACGCCATCCGAACATCTGTGGCTATACGAAGGGGTAACGGAGTGGGCTAGTGATGCCATGCAGTTGCGGGACAAGCTCATGGATCTGCCAACTTACCTGAATGAGCAGACCCAAAAGATCGTTTACGATAAAAGTCTGGATACCACTTACAGCCTAAGCAAGCTGGGACTTACCTGCTACACCGACGAAGGGCAACGGCAATATGGCAATATTTACGCTCGTGGGGCTCTAGTAGCCGGTTTGCTGGATATTCGTTTGCTGGAGCTGTCGAAAGGAACGCGGGGCTTGCGGGAGGTGATTAACGAACTGGCAACGGAGTATGGTCCGAACAAAGCATTCCCCGAAAAAGAGTTCTTTGATGTGTTCACGAAAAAGACATATCCCGAAATTGCCGATTTCTTTACTCGCTATGTGAAAGCCGCTGAGCCGCTACCGTTCAAAGAGTATTATGGCAAATTGGGTATTACATACACGCCCGCCATCGCCACTGACGAGAAAATCCCCACACTGGGGATGAAACCCTCGTTTAACGGTACCAAATTTGTATTGACCAGCGTGTCAGAACCGCTGTTGAAGGCAGGTATCCAGGAGGGTGACGAGTGGGTTGCCTTCAACGGAACGGCCGTTAATATGGAGAATGTTGCTAAGATTCAGGCTGATCTTAAACAGTTGAAAGCCGGTGATTCCTATAAAGTTACTGTTCGACGAAACGGGCAGGACAGCACCGTAGAACCGACTATGCAGGAGAAAGCGAATATCAAACGGTTTATTTTCGAGGTCAATCCACAAGCAACTCCAGAACAGGTTCAGCTTCGTGACGTCTGGATGCGGAACCTGTAAAATAAAGCTCGATACGTTAATCGCCGTAGTTACTTGCTGAGTATCTACGGCGATTTTGTTTTCCACCAATTTATATAACTGCTCATCGCTCGTCCGCGATTGTATCGCGGATGCGCGAGGTTCGCATCTGTGATGCTAACAAGCCTATGATTCGCGTCACAGACGCGGATCTCACGCATCCGCGATACAATCGCGGACGAGCAGAGGGACGAGCAATGATGAAAAGTAAGTACTGGGTGAGGCTATACGGGCAATCTGATTAAACCTTTATTCGTTGAGAGAGTCTTATGGTAAACAATGACGTAACAGTCTACGTTATTTGAAAATTAACATCCATCGTATCCGTTAAACTAGAAACCGTTATGAAAACGATACATCAGATTGTAACCCTGGTTGGGTTGGCAGTCATACCATTTAACCAATTTGCTGAAGCGCAAGCCGTAAAAGGCTGGGGATCAGGTACCAAAGGAGCTGTGATTGGCGCTGGAGCCGGTGCGGCACTGGGTGCGATCATCAACAAGCAAAACCGTGTTGTCGGGGGCGTAGTTGGTGGGGTTGCGGGCGGAGCTGCCGGGTATGCCATTGGCAAGAAAGCAAAACGACGCTGGAGCCCACAGGCTAAAGGAACAGCTATTGGTGTCGGAGCTGGTGCGGCTGCCGGAGCCATCATCAACAAACGAAATCGGGCGGTCGGGGGCGTCATTGGTGGGGTTGCCGGTGGGGCAGCAGGTTATGCCATCGGTAAACACATCGACAATAAGAAAAAAGCCGAAGCGGCCCGCGTTGCCGCTGCCGAACGGGCTGCTGCCCAAAAAGCCGCTGCCGACCGTGCTGCCGCCAACCACGCTGAACAGGCCAGAGCCGTAGCACAGAAAACGGCACCGGTAGCCACTCCGGCTGTTAAACCGGGTATGGAAGCGGTGGCGGGTGCTCAGGGACAACCGGTTAGCCTGGTCGATACAACTCAGGTCGTTGCTTCTTATGTACTCAAGTCGGGCTATCTGCCCAACGATACCTACGGTGATCCTTCATCGCCGTATCCTACTTCCGAATACCGCCGGAAAAGCTGGTAGTTTCTCGTCAAAAACAGTAAGGCGGGGTTAGGAGTTGTCAGATATGACCAACTCCTAACCCGATCTGGCCATACCTGATCCATTAGGAATAGGTACGTTATCCGTCAGGCAGGCTGCAACCAGACGTTCTAAACTGGAAGCTGAGCAGCGTGCCTGGCTCATCATTCACCTAAAAACGTTATGTTATGAAAGCTTTTAGTTGCACGCTGTTCGCAGTGGTGCTGTTTACCTCCTGTTCGAAATCGGGCGAAACGGTTAATATCCAAGACCTTAATCGTCAGTTTATCAATGCCTGGAACGATAAAGACTCAGCTAAAATTATTTCCTTACTGGCCGACGATGCTCATTTTCTACAAGGAAATACGCATTTCAAAGGAAAAGGGGAAGTGGCTGAGAAGTGGGTTCGCGAAACCTTGCCTACGCTGGCCGATCTGAAAACGAATGTGGTCAGTTCAGGGACCGATACCCAAACGGCTTACGAAGCCGGTACCTTTTCAGTCGACGTTTTGCCGCTGAATCCTAAAGATCCTCACGCATTCGGGGAAGGGAATTATATTCTGCTCTGGAAAAAAGGCGGAGATAATACCTGGAAACTCAGCTACGCCCAGCTCGAAGACTTACCGGTTCAGGTTAAGAATTAATAGCGAAGCTTTTTAAAAGCTACTTTTTGTCATTCCGACCGGGACGCGTAGTCGCAGGAGGAATGACAAAAAATCAAGAAGTCACAGCATCACTTCGGCCATTGGCTCGTCCACATCGGTCCGTTTGCGTCGGTGTTTGATGACCTGACTGCCCAGCAGGAGAATGAATAAGCTGCTTACCACGCAGGCCGTCATGACACTGACCATCGGAATAGCGGTGTTATTATGGAAAAAGCTTACCGCGCCCGAAACACAAGCCCCAATGCCCATTCGGAAGCTACCCATGAGGGCCGCTGCGCTACCGGCATGACGCTCGAAGGGGGCCAGCGATAAGGCCTGTGCATTAGGACCGGTTATATTCTGTCCGCACAGAAACAGGAATAAAATGGTAATAAGTCCGTATTGGC
Organism: Spirosoma gilvum; assembly: GCF_054776815.1. Lineage (NCBI taxonomy): Bacteria > Pseudomonadati > Bacteroidota > Cytophagia > Cytophagales > Cytophagaceae > Spirosoma > Spirosoma gilvum. The sequence continues at coordinate 596,713 of NZ_BAAHBH010000003.1, forward strand.
CGTACCAGCCCGCCCAGGTGCCAAAGATCATGACCAACCCGACGACCGACTGATAGAGCAACGTAACGAAAATGATCTGCTCGCTGGTAAATCGTTTAAGGAAAAAGCGATTCAACTGCGTAGGGGCAATGACTGCGATGGACAGGAACGCAAAGATCCAGCCGTACTCTTGTGGACTTGTGTGGTAAATATTGATAAACACATCCGATGAGCCGGCCAGATAGGCGAAAGGGGCCGCTGTGGCAATACCACCCACAAGGGCGTATGTTAAAAATTACGGCTGCTTCAGTACCATCAGAAAGCTCCCCAACACAGCTTTAGGCCGGAGCGATAGCGATGGATCGGCTGGTTTGCCATCTGGTAAGGCAAAAAAGGAACTTACTAAAATCAAAACCGTAATAACGGCCAGAATGATAAAAATGGAGTGCCAGCCGAGTAGTTCAGATGCATACCCACCCACCGTAGGGGCAATCATTGGCGAAACGGCTACGACCAGAATCAGCAGTGAAAAAATCTGCGCAATCTGACTGACCGGAAACAAATCACGAACCAGTGCCTGCGCAGCCACCAACCCTACACAACCACCCAGCGCCTGAATAAGCCGCATAGCAATCAGCGTTTCGATCGACGTAGCCATAGCACACCCAACCGAAGCCAGAACATACACCGCCAGACCCGCATACAGGGGTAATTTACGCCCGAACCGATCCAGCAATGGACCATACAGCAACTGCCCCGCCGAAATACCGATCAGATAAGCTGTCAACGACAGTTGCACCTGAGCAATCGACGTGTGTAAATCGCGGGCAATAGCTGGAAAGCCCGGCAAATACATGTCGATGGAAAAGGGGCTGATGGTAGAGAGCGTCCCTAAAATCAGGATAATAACAAAATGCTGTCGGCGAGTCATGCACTCAGGAGGGAGGTACTTGCTTATAAAGACGTTCAGAAGTTACCGATTGTTCCACTATCGGAAATATTGTTAGTTTTCTTTTGGTGTTTAGACGTATCGTCTGAATGGTCTAATTGATCAGTTGAACCATCGATTCATACGCTTCAGGCAATCTAGGCTGGATAGCCGATTCCGGGTAATCTTAATTTGCGTTCTGTAATCCGACAACATCGATGAACGTCAGCGCTTATCTAACTCGAATCCACTATACTGGCTCCCTGGAGGTCTCGCTTGAAACCTTACGAAATCTCCATTATCAGCATCTCCTGTCCATACCTCTTGAAAACCTCGACATCCATTACGGTCGGGACATCGTGCTGGACATTGATGCCCTGTTTACCAAGCTCATCACCAAAAAACGCGGAGGGTTTTGCTACGAACTGAACGGACTATTCTGTGAATTGCTCCAGGCCATTGGGTTTACAGCTACACTGGTATCGGGACGGGTATATGAACCGGGAAAAGGATTTAACGACGAGTTTGATCATGCCGCTATTGTTGTTCATCTGAACGGTGTCGACTGGCTGGTCGATGTCGGTTTTGGACGTCGGTTTCCACTCTATCCAATCGCTATTCAGCCCAATCAGGTTCAGGGAGATCGGACCGGACGCTACGTGATCACCCGCCACAATGATGACTATCTGGCTATCAACCAGCAGGATGATACGGGTAACTGGGTGACGGCTTATATTTTTACGCTGGTGTCACGGCAACTGGCCGACTTTAGAAGTATGTGCCGGTATCATCAAACGTCTTCGGCGTCGTACTTTACCCAGAACATGCTTTGCTCCCTCGTAACACCGAATGGCCGGATTACGCTTACTGACGATAAACTGAAAATTACGGAGCATAGCCGAGTGACCGAAAAGCCGGTTGACGATGCCGTTGATTTTGAATACCTGCTGGAAACGCACTTCGGAATTCGGATGAACTGGGATATTTACGCCCTCCGTCCCGAAGTGCTGCTCTTTGCGCTACAAGCTAGTGAATCGAGTTTCCGAACGCCGATCAATGGGCTGGCCAACTATTATTTTTCGCATCCGCATCCATAAACACCCCGCCTGTTAAACTGATCGACTGGATTTTCTTTTTAACCGGGAGCTTGACAATAGCCTGTTTTTGATTAGCCTGCCAGATGGCTGGAGTCTGATGAAATGTCTCTTTCGTGCCATCGGTGAACGTAGCAATCACATCGACTGGCACAGCAAACCCGCCGATGTTCTGCAACGTGATGGTTGCCTGTGTCGCTGAAGATTCTACCTTCTGAATGGCCAGGTCGATGTAGTTATGGCTGAAAAACCAGTTGTTCCAGAACCAGTTTAGGTCTTTGCCCGACGCACTGTTGAAGCTGAAAAACATATCCCAGGGTGTTGGATGCTTGCCATGCCAGCGATCGATAAACACGTGCAGGCTTTTCTTAAATTCCGCTTCTCCGAGTAAATCCCTCAACGCCAGGTATCCTAGTGCCGCTTTTCCGTATTCGTTGTTGCCGAGAGCTGCCCCGCTCAGGATATTGGCCGGTGTGATGATCGGTAAATCCTGCTCCGCCGACGGGTCTTTGATCCAGCCATCAACCCGGAAATTCAGGAAGTTTTTCGTCGCCTGCTCATAGCCTAAGTCGGCCTGGCTGATGAGGTATTCGAAGGCGGTTGTCCAGCCTTCATCCATAAAGCCGTAGCGGGTTTCGTTAATGCCCATGTAAAACGGGAACCAGGTATGGGCCAGCTCATGCTCGGCCACGAAACGTGAGAAATTCAGGTCGGGCGTGCTGCTGTCGTTCACCAGCATAGGGTATTCCATATCGGCAAATCCCTGTACCAGTGTCGTTTTGGGGAAAGGATACGGAACGCCGGGCAGGTTGTTCGAGAACCAGTCGAGCGCGTGGCGACCAAAACGAACCATCTGATGGAAATCGGCCGCATTGTCCAGAAAAGCCGCTTGCACACTAGCCCGACGGTTCGTCTTTTTATCGACCACAACGCTGGAAGCATCCCAAACGTAGTGATTGCTGATGCACAGCGCCATGTCCGATACATAATTGGCCTTCCATTTCCAGCTATTGACCGCTTGCTGTGCCGTAACCTGTTTGCCTGTCATGTCGGCCAGGGTCGCTACGTGGACGACCGAATCCGTTGTCATCGACTCACTTAGCCGTTTGGCAATGGCTGGTTGTAGTACTTCAGCTGCATTCTGCAAATCGCCTGTCGACCAGACCACATAACCGTTCGGAACATTTACGGTAAGCGTGTAGTCGTTGAAGTCATTGTAAAATTCCTGTGCCTCGGTAAATGTAGTGCGATCCCAGCCGTAATAGTCATCCATGACGGCTATGCGCGGGTAGAAGTAGGCCAGAAAGAAGGTTGTTGAGTCGAGCATCCCTTCCCGGTTACTTTCCAGTGAAATATCGAAGTGCCAGTCGAAGGAGAGTTTTACCGAATCGCGGGGCATCAGCGGCTTCGTCAAAACTACCTGCCGCCAGGTGGCCGAACCGGCATCCCGCCAGTTTTTTGTGGCTCCATTTTCAACGTACTTGTCGATGTGAATGCCCGAGGTCAGGTAATCGGGCGAAGCGGGCGCTTGCCGGATTGCACCCGGTTGATGGCTATTCAGGAGTAATTTAAAAACGAGTAATTTCAGCGTATCAGGACTGTTGTTGATGTAGGTAATGTCTTCCGTTCCGCGAATGGTCCGATTGGGGGGCGTTGCTGTGACGGTAATTGCATACCGGGCAGAATTCTGCCAGTAGTTTTTACCGGGTTTACCATCCATCGAACGAGTACCTTTCTGGTAGGCCTGTTTAATGTTTCGTGGCATATATAAACTCTGTCCCTGCATAACGCTTACGCTGGCAAGTACCAACAAACTAACGACCAACGGTCTAATCATGGAGAAGTGAACGATTCGCATACGGATTTAACTAATAATGAGCGCAAACTACTAAAAAACAGATGAGTAGACATCCAAATTAGGAAGAGCGGTCAAGCTTAAACGAAACCGGGAATACGACAGAATCGTATTCCCGGCAAATGTAAAGATTCTATATGCAGCTACTTAAACCCCTAATGGTCCTCCCAGGGTAACGTTGGCACCCGGTGTGGAATGGCGGCTGGCATGATGGCTACCCTGATGATGTTCCTCCTCTTCCTTCGAGCGTTTATTGACGAAGGACTCGGCCAGGGCTGTCAGCTTATGATCGGTTTCTTTTTCTTCGGCGAGTGTTTTCTCCAATAGTTCGGCCGATTGAGTGAAATCCAGGACACGAGCGAGTGTAAGCAGTGAGCCGTAAATGGCAATCTCATAATGCTCAATGGCTTGGGCAGCAATGATCAATCCGGCATCGCGGGTAAGCGAACCCGACTCGGTATCGTCAATAACCCATTTGGCATCATGGATTAATCCATCAATGGCTGCTGATCGGTGTTCTTCGGCCCGAATCCCTATAATTCTGAATATTTCCTCGAGCCGTTCTACCTGCTCATGACTTTCCTGGTGATGTTGTAAAAAAGCTCCTCGTACTTCGTCAGTTGTACTGGCTTCGGCCTGATCCCTCAATGCATCGACGGCTCGCTTTTCGGCATAATAAACACTTTTTAAGTTGCTGATAAACAGGTCACGCAACCCTTCATCGGTTGTGGAGTCGTTGCCACTAAAAAAGTGGGCAATTCGTTCTGTCAAAGAAGCCATACCCTTTTCAGATTAAAATTAATTGATTACCAAAAATGGTATCTAAATCTATGCCATTTGCTGACTATCAGCAGGATATAAACTGACAAATATCAGAATGGCGCTATTTCTCTACAATTTTTGTGGGGAATTGTCTCTCTTGGGAATTGCCCTGCCGATAGCTGGCAACTCGTACTGAGCTAACCATAAAACCAGTTCATTGCCCAAATTAGCTATTTGATTGCGGGCTTTATCAGGGTCAGTATCGAACGGCCTAATCGAAGCGATTCCTGGTAGTCGCGAAGTAATTCTTCCCGCGTCGATCGGCGGACCAGGAGTGCATTTTGATATTCGTTTTCGGCCAGAGCGGCTCCCCAGTTTACCCCCGCATTTTTAAGGGAGGTCCCGGTTAATGGTAGCCGTCGGAGAAGGTAGGGACCTATGATGGTATTTGTTGTTTCCAGTTCAGCCGTTTCAACCCGCACGATCGTTTCGTATTGCTTGTAATAATCGAAAAGTGCCCGTTTAAGGAGTGCATTGCTGATAACCTGCATGTTGCCTGTACTTTTCAGGTCGGCAAAGGTAACATCTTCGGCAATAAACCGGGGTCTTCTGAAAACGAACCGAAAGTCCTGGACAAAAGCTTCATAATCAGAGATAGGTGTCTGTGGGTTGCGATTGGAAAGGCTGGTGGCTTTTTGAATAACCTGCTTTGTTTCGGCAATCACTTCGCCGATTTGGCGCATATCAGTCTGAATGTCGCTATAGAGTCCTTTCAGATAGGTCTGTTCCAGTTCCTGCTTATGACGGTCATCTTTCCACTCATCCAACGCGAACGAGATGCTGATACTGAAAATAATGACGATAATTTCTATCACGTATTCCGGCCATTTTTCACGGACAAGCTGGGCTAATTTGCCAAGGCTAGTTGTCGGTTTAGGGTCTGCCGAAGTCGATTTCTTCGCCATAGAGTTAGGAGTGGTAAGCGATTTTAGGGGTTCAATTTACGATATATCCAGTTGATTTATTGGTCAATACCCGGCGGCCTGCCCGTCTTTCCGCATTTCGGAAGCACCCCAGTAAATTCGGTTGAGAGCATCCCATTGAATGGCCTGGTACCCGCCGAAGAAATCGGTCGGAGCCAGATGGTGGCCTCGCTTTTCCAGTTCATCGCGTACCTCCTTACTGATGCCGCTTTCCAGCGCCAGCCGACCACCATCGATCATTAGAGTACCAATCGGTTCGCTGCTCCCCGAATGACTGAAACGGGCGGCATCACCCGCTTCCTGGACGTTCATCCCAAAGTCGATGATGTTGCAGAGCACCTGCAAATGTCCCTGTGGTTGCATAGCTCCGCCCATAACGCCGAAGCTCAGGAAGGGTTCGCCAGCCTTTAGCACAAAACCGGGTATGATGGTGTTGAAAGGACGCTTACCCGGCGCATATACGTTAGCATGATTAGGTTGCATGTTGAAGCTGGTTCCCCGGTTGTGCAGCACAAAACCAAGTCCATCGGGCACCAGGCCACTACCAAACTCCAGCATATTGCTTTGAATTAGGGATACGATATTACCTTGTTCATCGGCAACGGTCAGGTAAACCGTGTCGCCAGTGCGGAGCGCCGGGTCACCCGCATCCAGATGTTCGGAGGCTTTTGTGGGGTCGATCAGTTTGCGACGCCGAGCGGCATATTCTTTTGTCAGCAGCCATTTGGTTGAAGCTTTGGCAAAATCGGGGTCGGCGTAGTATTTGGCCCGGTCTTCAAAAGCTAGTTTCTTGGCTTCGACGAGCAAATGCAGGTAGTCGGCACTGTTATGCCCCAGCTTTTTCAGGTCATAGCCTTCCAGAATATTCAGCATTTCCAGCACCGAAATTCCTTGGCCATTGGGTGGCAGTTCATACACATCGTAGCCTCTGTAATTTACCGAGACCGGGTCAATCCACGTGCTCTGATGAGCGGCTAAATCGGTTTTCCGAAGGTACAACCCTGCCCGTTGTGCGTATTTGTTGATAGCATCGGCGATAGTACCCTTGTAAAAAGCATCGCGGCCACTTAGGACAATTTTTTCATATGTAGTTGCCAGATCAGGATTGCGGAAGATTTGACCCTCGACCGGTGCTTTGCCGTTGATCAGAAACGTTTTACGGAAGTTGTCGAACTCATGCACGATCGCTTCACTGGCTGCTAACCGACTGGCAGCCACCTGCCAGGAATAGGCAATGACCTGCGGAACCGGCGCTCCTTCGCGGGCGTAACGAATGCTGGGGGCCAGTAGGGTACGCATGGGTAGTTTCCCAAACCGCTGATGCAACTGAAACCAACCGTCGACCGCGCCTGGTACCGAAACCGATAAGGGGCCGTACAGTGGAAGCTGCTTTTTGTCGCCCAGCAGCTTCTGCAAGGCTTCGTAAGTAAGTCCTTTGGGCGACCGGCCGCTGGCGTTCAGACCGTACAGTTTCTTATCCTTGGCCGACCAGACAATGGCAAACAAATCGCCACCGATGCCGCCGTTATTCGGTTCGACAACGCCCAGAGCTGCATTAGCGGCAATGGCTGCGTCGATGGCCGTACCCCCTTGCTTCAAGATGTCCAGACCAATTTGAGTCGCCAGCGGATGACTGGTCGCTACCATGCCATGTTGCCCCAGCGTGGGGCTGCGGGTGGCAAAATTAGGCCCTGTAATCCGATCCCCTTTCCCAATCTGCTGACCATGAAGAGGTAAGGCAGTTAGCCAGACGATTGATACGAACAAATAAAAACAAAGCTGGGTCATACGTTGAACGGTTTACTAATAAATGTAGTGCCCTAGTTAACCTACTGTAGTACCCAATTCAACACCATCACACCTGCCAGCCCGGATACGGAAACCAGCGTTTCCATAATCGACCAGGTTTTGAGCGTGTCGACCATCGAGAGTTGAAAATATTCCCGGAACAGCCAGAAACCCGTATCATTTACGTGTGAAAACATCATGCTGCCCGCCCCGATACTCAATACCATCAAATTCGGCTCAACACCCGACGTTGCCAGTAGGGGTGTTACAAACCCGGCGGTCGTGATGCCGGATACCGTTGATGACCCTACACAGACACGGATGAGTGCGGCCATACCCCAGGCCAGTACATACGGGTGAAGTGTCGAGTGCTGCATCAGATCGGCAATCGACTGATTGACACCACCCTCTGTCAGTACTTGTTTAAGCGCCCCGGCACCGCCAAAAATCAGGAACAACATAGCTACATCCTTAATGGCGTCACCGAAGAGTGTTGTTACTTCAGGCATTGTCTTGCCTCGCCACATACCCAGCGTGAACGATGCCAGAATGACGGCCAGAAACATGCTCATGATGGGCTCGCCAACAAACAGCAGCGTTTGTTGTACCCATGAATCGGTTGGCAAAAACGGGCTGATGAGCGTACTGATACCGATGAGCAGAATGGGAAACAGTACGGTTAGGAAGCTCACCGCCGTCGAAGGGGTTTGGTGACTCTCCAGATTAGGTGCAATGAATGCTGGATTGGGTAAGTTGGTGTATCGTTTTAGTGTAGAGCCGAAGAGTGCACCCGATATTAGGATAGCCGGAATCGATACGATAATACCATAGAACAGTGTCAGACCCATATTGGCGTTGAACTGCTTTAGAATAGCCAGTGGAGCCGGATGCGGAGGTAAATACCCCTGAGTGACCGATAGTGACGCCAGCATCGGCAGACCAATGTATAAGGCCGGTAATTTGTACCGATACGCTACCGTAATCACTAATGGCGCCAGTAACATAAACCCAACTGAATAAAACAAGGGTAAACCAACGATAAACCCGGTGACCATAAACGCCCAGCGTGCGTGTCGGGTCCCCACCAGCCCCATCATACTAATCGCGATCCGCTCGGCCGCTCCGCTTTGGGCCACCAGTTTTCCCAACATGGCTCCCAGAGCAATAATGGCCGTAATGGAAGCCAAGGTGCCGCCAATGCCTTTCTGAATGGCATCGACGATGGCTAGAGGTTTGAGGCCCAACGCCAGGCCGACCCCTGCCGATACCGCCAGAAAAGCTAGAAACGTATGTATGCGAACCCAGGAAATGAGCGCAATCAGCGCCAGAATACCAAGCAGCGTAATGGTTAAGGGCATGAGGGAAACAGGAGTGTATTCAGGATTTGTATGGGAAAGGCTCGGCTCAATAGATTTTAACCTTATATCGGTAGCGTCCTCTGAAATACTCCCTCATTTTGACCACCTCCCGGTTTTGGTCCGAAATCCAGAATGTAGCATACACACCTTGCTGACCGTAATCAATTTTCAAGAGCCAGCAATTGACTTTCGTAGCACCACCAACCACTAAATCTTCTTTCCCGGTGACGGTCAGTCGATAATAATTGGCCGATGGACTCCCCGGTTCATAGTACGCAATGGCAAACTCCTGCCCGACCCGTTTAAAGGGGAGCAGCGGGAAAATTTCCAGATCCATCGGAAACTCAAATGCGGGTGGATTCATGACCACGCGGAACGAGCTGTCTTTGGCCGTATGTTGATCCGCGACAGGAATGGTTACGGTCGTGCCTGTAAAGATAAAATTGCGCTTGCCTCGTTTGGTGTACGTGGCTCTATGCGTAAGGGGTGCCAATGAGGGCAGCAGGCCAGTCGCTGTTACGTTGGCCAGCACAGAGTCCTTCTGATACCATTGCCAGTCGAACTGATAGGTTTTTTGGCCGGTAGGTGTTGTGGTCAGGCGAATAGTTCGATCCCAGAGGTCGGCAGAAGAGAGTCGATGGCCAAGGCTATCTTCGAAAAAAACGGCATAGGTGCGTTTGGCGTCCCGGAAAGCAGCCAAATTTAGTTTTAGATTGCTTGTGTTGATGGTGTCAATCTGGGCACTGGCTTTGCTAAATGTTGTGCTAAGCAGAAACAGTACTAATAAACATCGCAGCATAGGATACAAATTGAGTAGTGAGGGAAGATTCTAAGTTACGGCTTCTACTACTTTCTAAGCTGTAGTTGCTATCCTGGCAAGTTTAATTGGGGACTTAATGAAACGTTGTTTTTAAGTAAGATGTATTAAAAATTACCTACTATAAAAATAGTTTAATAAAAAATTTGTTATTTATTATAAGATAATTCTCATTATTGCTATTAGCAAAACCACAGATATTTATAGTTATGAGTAATTCGAATCAACTTCAATACTTCGTCTCACAGTCGTATCGGCAAGTCCAGCTCTCCGTTGAGAAAGGAAATACGCCGTACCCTTATAGTGATTTTTCAAACCAGTTTAATAAGTTGCTGGAAGCATCGGCCGATGAAGCCTACGCCCGTGACCTCACGATTCAGTTAGTGGAAGAAGCTGCACAGTATCGTCAGACTACCGATTATCTGCGTCAGGAAATGGCTTTTGAAGCGCAGGAATCTACATTAAACGATCGGACTACCGCTGTTGCAATCGACCAAAACCATGATGCTGCTTTAACCGAACGCCGATTGAATCGGCATGCTCAGCGCACCAATCATTTGGTGGAAGAATTGGTTTGATGAGTTTTAATTGCAAGTACGACCCCAACGGGGTCGTACTAAATCTGACAGAAAAGTAAGAGCGAAGTAACGCTAGTGGCCTATTACTAACAGGATTAAAAGTCTCTTATCAAACCTTACGAATCAAATCCAATAATTTACGGTCTAATTTGTGGCCGTACCAATCTTCGTACGCTACATCGGTTCGGCCGGAGTCAAGGATACCGAATGAGCCGACAAACTCCCAAAGGGCGAACCCGATTCCATGACTGGATAGGATGTCGAGCACGTCGCTGAACCAGGCCAAAAAGACGCCGTGCGGGGTTTTGTTCCAGCAACCACATTCGCCACAATGAACGCCCACACCTTTGTTGACCAGTTCGATCCAGGGCTGGTAGAACGTTTCGAGCATCGCCCGGCTCAGGTATTTGTCGCCTACCTGTCCCGGCCATTTGGGTTCGGGCAGATGGTCTGGATCTTTATTGGCCCAAGGCGCTTTGTAGTGTGAGATGATGCCAGGATTGTAACCCCGGCAACTCTGGGCAATATCCAGATCGACCAATTCAGGAATTACAGAGCTACCTGTGTTATTCCCATCGGCGATGATCAAATGCTTCGGATTTTCCTTCCGAATGGCGCTGGAAGCGGCCATCGCTACTTTTCGGTACACATCGCCGGGCACTGTACTATGGGGCGAATGCTGGTCGTTCATGTCGGCCCGCATACTGGGTTCATTCAGCAGATCGAAGCTGATTTTCTGCGACGATACATTTTTGTACCGCTTCGCCCACATGTTCCAGTGAAAACAAAAGGCATCGAGAGCCGCCTGGTCTTTCCAAAGATTATACGGTTCGTTAAAACCTGCATTAACACAATAGCCCGGTGCCCGATGTAAATTTAAACTCACATGCAGGTTGTATTTATGAGCCATTGATACCAACTGATCAATTCGGTCAACGGATTGTGGGTCAATCTGATACACTTCTTCGGGCGTTATATTACGACTCCGGTCGAATTTCAGATAGGATGGGTACGCCATTGGAATCCGCACAAAGTCGAAACCCCAGTCCTGCATCCATTTAAAGTAATCCTCCTTCGTGGCGGGTCGGCTGTTGGCCGGGCCGGGTGAGAAGAAATCCAGAAGGTTGAATCCCTTCCATTTCGGCAGTTTGTTTTTGGCTTGAAATACCGGTTGCGGGCCTGCTAGCAGGTTTGACCCTGCCGTACTCAGCGTTGCTGCCAGCAAGCCTGTATTCTGAATAAATGTCCGTCGTTCCATAAAAGAAAGAGAGTGGCTGCTCGTTAATCTACTTGTAGTTTTCGGCTTAGTTAGCGTATGGGGACGGGTGTTTTATTAACGTAGTGATCGACTACTTAAACAGACCTTATCAACAGCGATTTCGATTAGGCAATCAAGTAAAACAGTACTACTAGCGTCTTATAAGGCAAATCTTACATGTTGACGATAAACAGAAACCGATAACCATGAAAAAAGACCTTTTCGCGTTGGGCCTGGCCACGATTTCACTCCTGGGCGTATCCGATGGTTTTGCCCAAAAAGGGAAGCCGTTATACACCTTTCCAATTGGGGTAGAGTCGTACACCTACCGGGCCAGTTTCCCTAAAAATGTCATTGCTACGCTGGACACCATCAAGGCCCTGGGCATCACCGACATGGAAGGGGGAGCACCTAAAGGATATACCGAAGCTGAATTCAAGAAGCTATGCGACGAACGTGGCATTAAAATATCGGCAACAGGTGGCGGCTATGATCAACTGGCTAAGGACCCTACCGATGCGATCAATAAAGCCAAAGCCTTAGGAGCTTCGTACATCATGTGTGCCTGGATTCCTCATGAAAGAGGCCATTTCAACCTTGATAATGCCAAAAAAGCGGTGGACGATTTTAACCGCATTGGCAAAACCATGAAGGATCAGGGAATCACGTTCTGCTACCATAATCATGGCTACGAATTCCAACCCTACGAAGATGGTACGCTGTTCGATTACATTGTAAAAAACACCAATCCCGACTACGTTTCGTTTGAGATGGATATTTTGTGGGCGCAACACGGTGGAGCTGATCCGGTTGCCTTGCTGAAAAGATACGGTAGCCGCTTTAAGCTCATGCACCTGAAAGACCTCAAAAAGGGCATAAAAGGCGACCTGACGGGCGGTACACCCCCCGAAAACGACGTAGTACTCGGCCAGGGGCAGGTCAACATTCCCGAAATTCTACGCTTGGCGAAGAAGGCAGGGGTTAAGCATTACTATATTGAAGATGAAAGCAATAAAGAATACGAGCAAATGCCCAAAAGCATTGCGTATCTAAAAGGATTGCGCGAGTAAGCGGTTAATATTCAGTGCGCCTAATAAAAACACTCCCAATAGACAGCAGCCTATTGGGAGTGTTTTTATTAGGCGCTTCACGCGGCTATTGATTAGCGCATTGCACGTACATTTGTCAGATAAGCCTAAATTCTTTACCTATGAAAAAATTGCTCCTTGCGCTGATTACCGTCATAACGGTAAGTCATGGACTTTATGCACAAAAAGCAACCTATGCGATTATTCCAAAACCCGTTCGACTAGAGGAACGTAATGGAAGCTATACCCTGCCCGTCAAACCGACGATTTCGGTTCAATCGACAAATCCTGAAGTCCGTCAGATCGCCCAGATGTTGGCTGATCAATTAGGAAAATCGACAGGAAAAACCCCTGCAATCGCAACTGGAAAAGCATCGAAAGGAATTTCCTTTGTCCAGACCAAAGATGCGGTTCTCGGGGCCGAAGGCTATACACTTATGGTTTCGCCGAGTCAGATCGTGCTTACGGCAGCCCAGCCACAGGGTTTCTTCTATGGCGTGCAATCGCTCATGCAGTTGATGCCTGCTGCCGTATTCAGCCCAACCAAAGTAGAGGGAGTTACCTGGTCAGTACCTGCGTGTCTGGTTGAGGATCAACCCCGGTATGGGTATCGCGGTTCCATGCTCGATGTAGGGCGGCATTTTTATCCGGTATCATTTATCAAAAAATACATCGACCTGCTGGCCTTGCACAAAATGAACGTGTTTCACTGGCACCTGACCGAAGATCAGGGCTGGCGGATTGAGATTAAAAAATACCCAGAGCTAACCAAGTTTGCCTCGATTCGCCCCCGGACGATGGTTGGCCATTACCGCGATCGCAAATACAGCGATAAACCATACGGCGGTTTTTATACGCAGGACGAAGTGCGTGATGTAGTGAAGTATGCGAAAGAACGATTCATCACGGTGATTCCCGAAATCGAGATGCCGGGCCATTCCGTAGCTGTTCTGTCGGTCTATCCCGAGCTAGGGGCCAATCCTGATCGGGTCATTCCCGTTACCGGAACCTGGGGTGTCCATGACCAGGTCTTATTTCCGCGTGAAGAAACGTTCACGTTTTTGGAAAATGTCCTGACCGAAGTGATGGACCTGTTCCCGAGCCAATACATTCACATTGGTGGCGACGAATGTCCGAAGACCGAGTGGAAACAAAGCAAGTTCTGTCAGGAACTGATGAAGAAAGAGGGTCTGAAGGATGAACACGAACTGCAAAGCTATTTTATCCGGCGCATCGACAAATTTGTTACCTCAAAAGGAAGACGGATCATTGGCTGGGATGAAATTCTGGAAGGTGGGCTTTCGCCGAATGCTACCGTCATGAGTTGGCGGGGTGTAAACGGTGGCATTGCGGCTGCCCGGCAAAACCACGACGTGATCATGAGCCCAACGACCTACTGCTATCTGGATTATTACCAAACCGACCCTAAAACACAGCCTGTTGCCATTGGTGGCCTGTTGCCGCTCGAAAAAGTCTACAGTTTCAACCCGTCGGTCACCGATAGCCTGACTGCTGATCAGGCTAAGCACGTCCTAGGTGTACAGGCTAATATCTGGTCGGAATACTTGCCTACAACGCACTATGTGGAGTACATGGCCTACCCGCGATTGCTGGCCGTTGCCGAAACCGCCTGGACTCCCGGCGAAGCCAAAAATATCGATGATTTTAAACAACGGCTGGAAGCGCATAAAAAACGACTCGACTACCTGAACGTCAACTACTTCGAAGCGCCCATCAACAAAAGTTTCGAGTACGTCTGGCCAGGGCAGACGGCTCAGAAATAGTTTAGTGGTAGGCTGTCGCATCCCGATGCGACAGCCTACCACTAAACTATAAACTCATCTCCATGCGAATGTCGGCGCGGGCGTAGGGCGTGGGTACGCTGGGTACCTCACGAAAGCCTACACTGGCGTACATCGTCAGTGCAGGAGTCAGAATTCGGTTCGATTCGAGCCAGACGGTTTTAACACCAAGTTGATAGGCATAATCAATAGCTGCCTGACAAAGTTTTTTTCCAATACCCTTTCCCTGAGCCATTGGCGACACGGCCATTTTAGCCAGTTCAAATTCAGCATTACCCTGTTCCGGCGATCCGGTATTGACCATGGCGACACAGCCAACAATCTGATCACCTGATTGCGCCAGAAAAATCTGACCGTTGTTAGGTAATACATAAATTTCGGGATGATCCAGTTGCTCCAGATCGTGGGGCTCAACGACAAAATAAGTAGAGATCCATTCAAGGTTAAGCTGCTTGAAATCGGCCTGGTATTCAGGCGAGTAGGGAATGATAGAAATAGCGCCCATCGTTAGTTAGCTGGTTTATTCTGGTTTAACTGGTCCTGTACACGATCGAAAAAGCCTCGCTCAGCCAACTGATCTTCCATTTCCTGGAGCGATTCCAGTAACTGATGTGTCTGTTTGCCAATCATCTCCCGATTGACGGCAATAAACGCATCCATATCGTTAGACCGTTTTCGCTAAACATAAGAAGAACACTATTGAGAGACGATTCTTTGAAACTTGCCATAAAAGCAATACGAATGGAGTAACAAGGGAAATAATACGGGAAAAATACGGATGCATATCGGTTTCTAAACGTCTAGTTTTGTGAGTGTAGCCCACTTTAGTATTACCTATCTATGAAATTCTTATTACTGTCGATATTGGTTTTTCTGGCCTCTTTTAAAGTATTTGGCCAGGGTAAAAAGCCTGACCAACCAGCCTGGGAACGTAAACTGGAAGCTTATAAAGAACGAAAAGATAAGCAGGCAGATCGTAAAGCAGACCGACTAAAAAAGAAGGAATTGCCAAAGGCTGATCGGCAACAACTACGCGCAGCAAAACGAACTTACCAACATGGTAAAACCTTTCCGCCAAACAGCTATACAATCTCATTCGATAAAGATGGTAAGATAGCGGATGGAACTTTTCTGACATCCGCCTATCCCCAGGATTCGATACTTATACTATCCCCGAAAGGCAAGTTACCCG
Source organism: Spirosoma gilvum (assembly GCF_054776815.1). Taxonomy (NCBI): domain Bacteria; kingdom Pseudomonadati; phylum Bacteroidota; class Cytophagia; order Cytophagales; family Cytophagaceae; genus Spirosoma; species Spirosoma gilvum. Next base: position 612,195 of record NZ_BAAHBH010000003.1, read on the forward strand.
CGTCGGCATTTGTAAGTTCGATTACCAGTGTGTCGGGTAAGCTTGCCGATATGGCCCAAAATAAAAACCCACCCGATTGTGTATGTCAGCCTATTCCGAAGGCTTTAATCTCATCATTTACAGCACTAACTGAGTCGCTGACAATAGCTGATGCAAATCAAGTCCTGGAATACAACGATAGTGATGAATATTTACCCGTAAAACAAGCGTCTGATGCACTCAGGGTGATCGCCAATGGAACTGCTTTGACTTCATCTCCCCCATGTTTAAAAATTACGAATGACCCAAGCCCAGTCGATTATCAACTTGTGCAGCCAAAGCTGGACAATGAGGTTGTCGCAAACCACCTTAAAAAAACGAAAAAGTACTATAAAGGTATTTCTCCGAGTTCGCAACTTGAACTACTATCACTTAGGAGGATTTATAGAGCGAATACCCCCCAGCTAGATTCTCTACTTATGCGTGATTCGCTGCAATTATCGGTATGTATTCCGTGCAAGGTGAGTCTATCATTTCATATTGAAATAGTCAACAAATTAGTATCACTTTATCCATTTATCCAGCTAGGTGAATCTTTGTATAATAAAGTATTATGCGATAACCAGGATTGGATTAATCGCTGGTTGTGGTATACCGGTGGAGAAATACGCTTAAACCCTTTTGTTGTAACAGACCCTGCTCCGTTGATTCGGCAAGCCGATCAACAGATTACATTAGTCGAAAAACAACTAGCCGTATTCCAGACCTATATAGAGTGTTGTCCCGATCGGGAGATAGAGTACAAAGTAGCTAAGGTCCAAGCTGACTCACTTTTAAAAGAACTCAATTTATTAAAAGCTCAGAGAGAAGATCTTGCAGGAAAAGTAAAACTATATAAAGATTGGGTTGCTGAATTATCGGTAAAAAGTAAACCCCTGTATTCGGGAATTTTGCCTGGTTCTACCACGAACACTATCAGTTGGCAACATCACTACGATGCTGCCGATCAGTTCAATTTTGTTACGCCCGTTAACGAATTGCCTGACCTGGTAGCTGAAGATGACAGAGTGGTAGTATTGGTACACAATGTTGAGAAAGGAGATTCTATTTCTCTAAAAGCTACTGAAGAGGCATTTACTCCAAAAACCAAACTTGAGCAGGGGTTAGAACCGTTCTCCGAAGCATTGGCGGCTGCATTCAAGGTTGTGTCGCCAATTAGTGGGCTAACAAATTTCATCAAAGGGCTAGGGGCTAAAAGATCAACGGTTACTCGAGTTGTGGAGGAAGAAGCAGTGATGTTAAGATCAGATATAAAAAATAGTAAAGGGTTTCAAAAAATTACAGGAGAAGATTTCGCCGAGCCACAGGAGTTAAGGCAGCAACTAATAAATTTAGGCTTTGATCTTAAGGCTATTAGATTCTCCAACAAAACTGACCTGTTGGCAATTCAAAGCGCACTGACTGACGGTCAATTAAAAGAGGTTATTTCTAGCTTAATCGATTTAATTAATAGCAACGATAAAGCCAAGTTTGTTCAAAAAGCATTTTTTGATTTAGGAGAGCAGGATGATGTTGCTTATGCAGAATTAATAGCAGAGTATAAGACTAGCCAGACCCATCTGGGCTGGCTAGCTAGTCAAACGGAACCTATTCTTTCTGTATCCTTGAAAGATGACGATACGCCAGCTTTCCGTACGGTTATCGAGTACCCCGAAAAGAAACTAGATATGACTTCGTCAAAAAAAGTGACGTACCAGGTGTTTTTAAACGGGAACAAAGAGGCCGAAACTAAGCGGTTTTACACCAAATATACCCTCGCTCGCTGGTGGCCTACTGTAGGAATCGTGTATGTGCCGGGTAACCGAACCGGATCGGTCTTTAATGACTCGATAGGAACATTTAAACCCAATGACGACTTCGACAATTTTGAAGCATTGGTTGGTGTTAAATATTATTTCAAAAAGACGAATCCGGTCCGAGATCATAAAACAAGTAAACTGATTAAGCAGAAATTTGGTCTTCAGGCAAATATTGATCGCGGTAATGCATTCTGGAGTACAATGTTTTTGACGGGAGGCTTTGGGGTTCGGCATAAGCTACTGCGAAATTACTATCTGGGCGTTGGGGGAGATATTACACCGGGCCTAAGCTGGCAAACAGGCTTCAACTTTATTTTTCAGAAACGTTACCAGTTGGAAAACGGGCGGATAAAGGACGAATACGAACGGCCTAAAGGCTACTTCTATCTGGGTTTGAGTATTGATCCAGGTGTAGTTACCAATTTGATAAATATTTTCAGATAAAAAAGGCCATGAAATACCTACTTACTTTACTGACTCTTGGCCTGCTATTGGCAACCTGCAGGCAGGACTTATTCTTGTATGAAAAGGATGAATTTAAGGGTAAGGTTGTCTTGTCAGATAGCTATCTGGAGTTAGTGAATACGCCAGCTGCTGAAGCGACAATCTATCTGTCAGATAATACAAAAGCAGACCCCTTTCTATATAGTGTCAAGACCGATAAGGAGGGAATATTTCGGTTCGAATATCAACCGGATGTTAGACGTGGTCTCTACATTGTCGGTAAATTCACCAACAGTGCGGGTCTGATTTATACGGGATTTATTAAGTTAGATGCTGCTTTAGTCGACAGGAATGGCGATTTTCTCCTTCAATTAATTCCTCAATACCCAGGTGGTATTCTTAAAGTTACCGTCAAGTCTGATAACAGTGCGACGGCCCAGCCAATAAAGGGAGCCGATGTGCTGCTATTTACCAGCCAACAGCAGGCCAATGCATTTAAAAGTGCCAGCCCGAGTGGTGTCGTTCAGACAATGCAGACCAATGAGAAGGGAACGGCTTTTTTTTATAACCTTAAAACAGCCACCTATTATGCAGCTGCCAAACTAGGCGCAAGTTTTACCGACCAGCAACATATTGATGTTGATCAGAATATTGCCCAAGTCGACAAAGCCAACCCGCTTACATTGCAACTAGTTATTCAACCTACACTTAGCCGTGGAGAAATTGTGGTTACGGTAGTAGATGCAGCCATGCAATCACAAAGTATGCTGAAGGTATTTCTGTTTACAAATCGCCAGGATGCTTTGTCTGTTAATGATATTGATGCCAGCAACAATCCAACCGTGAAAGGCAGTATACGAGATGAGATTACGAATGCTACTGGAGTAGCTACATTTGATAATCTGGATGATGGTGCCTATTTTGTCGCTGTACGTACACAAGGCATTTCCACGAGTCTGTTGTCTCCTTTTGTTTCCAACTCTATTCCAGTTAAAGCGGGAGTCACCCAGCCCGTCACACTTATAATTCGCTAACTGATCGTTCTTGCCAGAGCCAACTAGTATCATCAAGACGTATTCGGTAGTTTTGCTTAAAAACAAAACTGTATGAATCGTTTCTATCGACAATTACTGATGCCATTTTTGCTTCTCGGTACCCATACACTATTCGCTCAATCGCTTCAGTACATCAATCCGCCAGGCTTGTCAGTGTCGAAGGGTTATACGCAGGTTGTTGTGACACAGGGGAGCCGAACTGCGTACATATCGGGCCAGATTTCAGCTAATGCCAACGGGGACATTCTTAACAAAGGCGATTTTCGCGGGCAGGCAAAACAGGTATTTGAAAACCTAAAAACTGCTCTTACGGCCGCAGGAGCCACGTTTAATGATATTATTAAACTTACCTATTATGTGGTCAATACCGATTCCGAAAAGATTAGCATCGTTCGGGAAATCCGTGGGCAGTATGTTACGGGGCCTAATCCACCCGCCAGCACTTACATGGGTGTACAAGGGCTGTACGACAAAGACGTGTTGATAGAAATTGAAGCGGTTGTCGCGCTGAAATAAGCATGTTACTATTATGTGGCTGGATATCAACAGACAATTGCCGTTCGATCAACTGCTTACTAAAGTATTGATTGACCGATAGGGATTCTTCCAAATGGTTCTTATTTTTGCACTTTACTAAGAATCCAAACATCACGGAGAAATAATTAACGTCTATTAGAATAGTATTCTTCGTAATCAGGCCAAATTCCGGTCGTAAACTTATATGCAAACATCAACTTACGTTCCTTACAAGGTTAAGGACATCGCGCTGGCCGAGTGGGGCCGCAAGGAAATCCGGCTTGCTGAAGCTGAAATGCCCGGTCTGATGGCCCTTCGTGCCGAGTATGGTCCGACGAAACCGCTCACAGGAGCCAGGATTGCTGGCTGTCTGCACATGACGATCCAGACCGCCGTACTGATCGAAACACTGGTTGAACTGGGTGCCGATGTGACCTGGTCGTCCTGTAATATTTTCTCGACTCAGGATCACGCGGCTGCGGCCATTGCTGCGGCTGGTATTCCGGTTTATGCCTGGAAAGGGATGAACGAAGAAGAATTCAACTGGTGCATCGAACAGACGCTGTTCTTCGGCGAAGACCGGAAGCCGCTCAACATGATTCTGGACGATGGTGGTGACCTGACCAACATGGTATTTGATGTATATCCTGAATTGATTCAGGGCATTAAAGGTCTTTCGGAAGAAACCACGACGGGCGTTCACCGTCTGTATGAGCGGATGAAAAATGGTACGCTGCACCTGCCTTCGATCAACGTAAATGACTCGGTAACCAAGTCGAAATTCGATAACAAATACGGTTGCCGCGAATCGCTGGTCGATGCCATCCGTCGGGCAACCGATTTGATGCTGGCTGGTAAAGTAGCCGTTGTCGCTGGTTATGGCGATGTAGGAAAAGGCTCGGCCGAATCACTACGTGGTGCCGGTTGCCGGGTTCTGGTCACGGAAATCGATCCAATCTGCGCCTTGCAGGCCGCTATGGATGGGTATGAAGTCGTTCCGATGGATGAAGCCGCAACCCGCGCTCAGATTTTCGTAACCGCTACGGGTAACATCAATATTATCAAAGGCCGTCACTTCAAAGCCATGAAGGATAAGGCTGTTGTTTGTAACATCGGCCACTTCGACAACGAAATCGATATGGCCTGGTTGAACGAAAACTACGGTCATACCAAGAGCCAGATCAAACCACAGGTCGATATGTACGAGGTGGATGGCAAAGAAGTGATCGTGCTGGCCGAAGGTCGCCTGGTGAACCTGGGCTGCGCGATGGGTCACCCCAGCTTTGTGATGTCGTGCTCGTTCTCGAACCAGACGCTGGCTCAACTCGAGTTGTGGGCTAACTCTGATAAATACGAGAACAAAGTATACGTATTACCGAAAGTCCTTGACGAAAAAGTGGCTGCGCTGCACCTGGCTCACGTAGGTGCCAAGCTGGAGCCGCTGGAACAGGAACAGGCCGACTACATTGGTGTAACGGTGGCTGGTCCGTTCAAGTCGGAAATGTATCGGTACTAAGGAGAAAGGAAAAAAGGGAGGAAGGGAACGAGTTGTTCCCTTCCTCCCTTTTTTATTTTAGGCTAGTCAATCAGCACGTTTATGGCCTGCCTGCCAATTCCATTTTGTGACTGGATGTGTAAACGATAAATACCCTGCAGCAACGGCATCTGACTGGTTATTCGAAGAGCATCTGGGGTTTGACCGGGGCTTATGGTTACTGGAACGATCCTGCCCGATGCATCATAAAGCGCAAGGGTAGAAGAGGCTACGTTTTTCGACGATACCGTAAAGCTACCCACATTGGGGTTAGGGTAAACGGATATAGCATTGGTTTCGGTTGCTGGCTCTGCCCGCACAGCAATGATTTTTGATAACTCTGAACTACCTCCTATATCGCGCTGCCGTAGTTGATAGAAATATAGTTGACCCGTTTCTACATCAGCATCGGAAAACGAATAGGTCGTTTGTTGCTGGATTGTTGTCTGGCCTTGTACAAAGCCTATTTTTTCAAAACCATTCGGAGAGTTTCCTTTGAGAATATCGAACCCTTCGTTTTTATCTTCCCAATCCGTAGTCCAATTCAACTCGATCGTTTGGTTTAACGCTTTACCCGTAAAGGAAAGAAGTCTGACAGGAAGCGGAGCCGACCCGTTAATGGTTAAGGTATTGTTTAGTTGAAACGTAGTTCCTCCATTCGTACTCCCCCAGGCATATACCCTAACTCTAACTACCTGCGTCGTCGTGATTGAGAGACTGCTGGTAACCGACAAAGACGAAGTATTGGTAAGAGTACCAGAGGCAATCGTCGTTTCGGCGCCACCCCCAATTGAATAAGCAATCAGGTAATTAGGAGGGCCACCGGCTGTACGACGAATCGAAAGACCAATACCGGTAATGTTTAGTAAGGTATTGGCATTGGGGGTTAATGTAAATTCGAAATAATCAGTAGGGTCTTGCGAAGGACTCGTCCAGCCAACAGCGTTAAAGGCGTCAGCTCCCGCAGCCGGTGTCGTTACGGCTGTCAAGCCTGAGCCCCGTGTAATGGCGGAAGCCGTAATGTTGGGGTCGGTGGAGGTTGGGGGTTGGCTGACCTGGTCACCTGGCGTTCCCGGAAAACTGTACGAAGCTACGGTCTGGGCAAATGAGGGAATTGAGAGAAGGCAAGCTAAGACGAATAAGCGTAATATCATATACGAAAATATAATAAGCTGAGTGGCAGTTCTCCACAAGCAATACTGTGTAATTTGGGCATAAAGCGCTCCTTACTGGAGAGACGGATTACCATCTGGTGCGTTTGGGTGTTTCCGACGGGTAGCTGTCTGAAAAGTCACCGCGTTTATAGTGTATAGGGAGAATTGAGGTCGTTTTTTTTAGTAAGTTCTTTATTATAAAGTCCTTATTTCTAAATTTACGCGCTAGCTTTATTAGCCTGATGATGAAACGTCTACTCTTTATGCTGCTGTTGCTCCCCCTGCTCGTTTCGGGGCAGGTGACTATTGACACGCTGCACTGGAGTGCGACTCGTCGGCTGCTATTGTCTGACTTTCATTCGCCTACGCAGCCCGGTTTGGGCGGTTCGGAATTCTACTATCAGATTGGCTATGAAGTTCGACCCACATCGCTTTGGGGGCAACCGGCTATTGAAGCCTTTTGCCTGATGTTCCGAAATCTTTCATGGGTGTCAGAAACGGCTCGTAACGAACGAACACTCGCCTATAATCAGGTTCTGTTTGATCTGGTTGAAGTGCATACCCGACAGATGAAGGCCAAACTAATTGCGCTCGGGGCCGATCGACGATTTAAGCAGCAGGCTCGTCAGATAGAGTATCTGACGAACTCCGAGTTGGGAGCTGAGGTCAACCTGTTTCGGGCCGAAACGGGTGGGGGTGATGATCTGGAAGCGCTGCTACGCTGGGAGAAACAGGTGGTTCAGCGGCTGCACGACACTCCGGATCTGGTCACTACATACCGGGCCTCGAAAGTAGGATATGGGGTGTTTTTTGGCGGAGGGGGTGTACTGGCCACTGGCCCACTGGCGCAAACGTTCAATTCGGCGGGTGGTGTTGTGTTTGGCCTTGATATCGCTTTTCAACGAACGATGCTGATGCTGCATCCAACCCTTTATAATGGAACCTTGCGACAGGGGTTTTCACACCAGAATCAGACCTGGGAAACGGGTATGCTGATCAGCCCTATGTTATTTGAGGCAGGTTTGGGTCGAATTGTATATGATGGCTCCCGCACTCGGTTGATTCCTTATATTGGGTATCTTTTGCTTGATTTATCGCCTAGTGATCGAAAAAATGAGCAGTATAAAGGCCTATCATTACTAAGTCATGCTCCTACTGCCGGTTTGGCTTTTGATATAAAACTTGGCCAAAATGCGCCTAAACCAGATCGGACAGAGGTTAGCTTCTGGTTTATACGAACGAAACTGTCGTACAGTCCTATCCTCGATGCCAAACCGTTTTCGGGTGGGCTGATTAATCTGCAAATTGGCCTGGGCGGCTTCGGACGGGTTCGAAAGGTGAGCTACAAGCCCGAACCAACAACAATTACGGTATCAGGAAGAGATATTTAAAAACAATTTCTTAATGCAGGATACGCGAGAGTTTCCGAACTTGCAGATGCATATGAAAAAGTCTCTTCTTATACTGACTCTGGCCCTTTTAACGGCCTGTAAGTCGGGGTATCACCTCACTAATCGAACGGCTAATCGAATCGGTGTCGATTCACTGGCAGCAGCATCTGATCCGGCTGTTAATAGCTTTCTGCAGCCGTATCGGCAGAAGCTCGACCAGACCATGAATGAGGTGCTGGCTACCTCAATGGCTCCTATTGAAAAAAAATTGCCTGAAGGACCACTTAATGATATATTGACCGATGCCCTGCTTCAGCAGGCCTCACAACGATACGGCAAACCTATCGACTGTTCGCACCTGAACTACGGTGGGATTCGGGATAATCTGCCCAAAGGAGCGATAACAACAGGATCTATCTTTGGGGTGATGCCGTTTGATAATCAACTGGTTGTGCTAACGCTTACGGGCGATATGCTCAGGCAGTTTCTGAACCATTTTGCGGGAGCTCATGGACTGGTAATGGGTGGCGTTCAGGTGAAAATTCATGATAAACAGGTGCAGTCGGTGACCTTTGCCAATGGGCGCACACTCCAGCCGAACGAAACGTATACTGTTGCCATGAGTGATTATGTTGCCAATGGCGGGGATAACGCGGACTTTCTGAAAAATGCCGTCAAACGCGAAGATATTAACTATTTAATCCGTGATGCCCTGATCGATTATTTTCGTCAGCGGGGCAAAAGCGGTCAACCTATAACACCAACGACGGATGGACGCATTAGCATCGAATAGACGCCAGTTTCTGAAACTGCTGGGAACAGCCGCTGTTGTGGGTTCAGTCGCTCCCGAAGCGCTGGCCAGTACAGGGCATCGCAAATCGACATCCCTGACAATTTTACACACCAACGATGTGCATAGTCGACTGGACCCGTTTCCAATGGATGGTAGCCGCAATGCCGGAAAAGGAGGAGTTGCCCGACGCGCCACGCTGATTCAGAAGATTCGCCAGGAGCAAAGTAACGTGCTGCTTTTCGATGCGGGCGATATTTTTCAGGGAACGCCTTACTTCAATATCTACAAAGGCGAACCTGAGATTTTAGCCATGAACAAACTGGGCTACGATGCCGGAACCATCGGAAATCACGATTTCGACGGGGGCATCGACAATATGGTGACCCAGTTTGGTAAAGCCAGTTTTCCGTTACTGATTGCCAATTATGATTTCAAAAACACGGTCATGGATGGCAAAACCATGCCGTACAAAATTTTCAATAAAGACGGTATCCGGGTAGGTGTTTTTGGCCTGGGTATTCAACCCGCCGGGCTGATCCCCAAAGAGGCTTACAAGGAAACGAAATACCTTGATCCGGTCGAAATCGGCAACGATATGGCTGCAAAGCTCCGGGCAGAACAAACCTGTGATTACGTCATTTGCCTGTCGCACCTCGGGTTTAAATACAATGAGCCGACGGTTTCGGACAATGTACTGGCTGCCAAAAGCCGGAATATCGATCTGATCATTGGTGGTCATACGCATACGTTTCTGGATGCGCCTGTAGCTGTCAATAATCTGAATGGTCAACCCGTCTGGATCAATCAGGTTGGCTTTGCCGGTATCAATCTGGGCCGAATCGACCTCAATTTTGAGCGAGGGAAAGCCGTTTCCAATACCGGAACAGCCGTAGAAGTCAAGTAAAGTCCGTACCTTTGTCAAAGAGTGAAAGAGTGAATGAGCGAGATCGGACCGCCGAAGCGGAGCGAATAGCTGACGCGAGTTTTCTTTCGCTCTTTCACTCTTTCGCTCTTTCGCCACTATGAAATTCGGTGTTGTTGTTTTTCCCGGCTCGAATTGTGATCAGGATGCCGTCGATGTCCTGAAATTGATGGACCAGGAAGTTGTCAAACTCTGGCATAAAGATCATGACCTGCAAGGCTGCGATTTTATTATCCTGCCCGGTGGGTTTTCCTACGGAGATTACCTCCGTACAGGAGCCGTCGCTCGCTTCTCGCCCATCATGAATGAGGTGATTGCCCATGCCAATCGGGGTGGTTACCTGATGGGTATCTGCAATGGGTTCCAGATCTTGGCCGAAGCTCGTTTGGTGCCGGGGGTATTGCTTCAGAACAGCAGTCAGAAATACGTCTGTAAAAATATTTACCTGAAACCCGAATCGAAAGATGCCCTGTTAACGGCGGGTCTGGATAAGGCGGCCTATAAAATACCCATTGCGCATGGCGACGGTCGTTATTTTGCTGATGCCGATACGCTGAAGGAATTGAACGATAACGATCAGGTTCTGTTCCGTTACTGCGACGAATCGGGTGCTATTACCGAAGCTGCTAACCCCAATGGTAGTTTAGAAAATATTGCCGGAGTTAGTAACAAGGCTAAAAATGTTTTCGGTATGATGCCCCACCCTGAGCGGGCAGCTGACTCCGTACTTGGCAATACCGACGGACGGCTCATTCTGGAGCAGGTCCTGAAAACGGTGTTGGTGTAATGTAAAGTCAAGCTTGGTCAGAAAAGTCAAGGGTGGTCAAGAATAGTCAGGTTTTGTCAAGCATGGTCATAAATTGACTGATTACGCTTCACAACACCTGACCATTTTTGGCCACCCTTGACTTTTTTATTTCGCTGGCTCGTTGGCCCGTACGGGTTGTGTCGGAATAACCTTGCGGGTTTTTAGGTCGAATTTCTGACCTTTGCTCAGGTAATAGAAAGGTCCGCCGGTGCTGTTCATGCCGGATGGAAACTTGGCACTACTAGCAATTTGAGCCGCTTCGTAAATGCCTACATACGAAGCCCCCATCACTTCAAACGTATTTTTCTGAACCAGAATAGCCGTTCCTTCGTCGATGCCAATGCCTAGGAGTTCGGGCCGGGCTTTGATTACGTCGATCAGGTCGAACTGTCGGTTTCTTCGCATGACGTGCTGATCGATAGTAACGTTATGGATGAAATCTAATCCCTGCGTATGATCACCGACCATGATCGAATTGCCTTTGGTATCGCCCCGAACCATAAACGACCCCTGAATAGTTGCCCCGGCCGACGTACCGCCAATGATGCCTCCCCGGCTCAGTAGCGCGTTGAACTCTTTGTGTGCCAGCGTATTCAGATACGAATCGGCCAACCGCCAGTGGCGCCCACCTACAAACCAGATGCCCGTCGCTTTGCGAATCGGCGCTACGAACGATTCCTGATTAGCTACCTTGGGGTCACGCGTGTGCAGGATGGTAATATTTTTAACGCCCAGACTCAGCAGTTTTTCTTTTTCGCGGGGTGCACTATTGGCTGAAGAGTCTTCCCCGGCTGTTGGAATAATAATAATGTCGGCTTTGTCGGGTCCACCGGCCAGCTCAACGAATTTATTCCAGAGGTCAGGACCCATAGCGCCACCACCCACGATCATCAACGAACCCTGTTCAGGGCCGATTGTGGGTGGAGAGGAAGGTGCTTGCGCCATACTTAAATGACTCGTCAGCAGGAAGAGAAAGAGGTAGATGAAGTGCTTTTTCATGTCAGATTGTAGTTTGGTTACTGGTGTACTCGACACATTACCAAAGTTAAGCGAATTCATACGTTGATAAAAGGACAGCTTGGGGATGGTATATTCCTACCGATTAAAATTTGCATAAATCGGTAGGAATAGGCTTCGTTCGTCTGCCCTGTTATTCATAGGCTAACGCTTCCCGAGTGGTCAGGCGATTGGCTCGCCGGGCAGGGTACAGGGTGGCCAGGTACGACCCAATAACAATGATGCCAACCCAAATGCCACAGGCAAGGGGTGAAATAGTAAGGCCCAAGGGTGTACGGAAAGCCATATTGCCAATGAACCGACCCAAATAAGTCGATAGCAGGAGCGAGAGCATAAAGGCCGCAACTAGGCTGAATCCGCCGATGGCTAGTCCTTCCCATACAATCAGGTTGCGGATGCGGGTAGGGGTGGCACCAATGGCCCGCATTACCCCGATTTCCCGAGTTCGTTCCATCACGTTCATGCTCATCGTAGAGAGCAAACCCAGCGTGCCAACCAGTGCCATCAGAATCGCCATCGCCATCAGCGAATTCACCAGAATCCGCATGTGGCCAGCAATGGCATTGTGCAGCAGCCAAACCGGTACACTCGACCGAACAGGAATACTTGCCTGCTCAAGCCGATTTTCGACCTCGTTGATTTTTGGTTTTACATAAGCTCTGTCGCGGTTGGTAAAGGCCATACGAAGCATTGTCGTTCGGTCGACGGGTGGGATTACTTTCGAGAGGGCATCTGTAGAAACATAAGCCGTCGCTGGCGAACCAACATCTTCCGTAAACCCAACGATTCGCCAGACCGTAGGTTTGCCGCCAATGGATAGTATCAGTTTGTCACCGATTTTTTGTTCTTTTTTGCGTGCTAATTGATTTAGTACAACGTCGTTTGTGCCCTGATTTTGTAGCCACTGGCCGTCTGTTAGGGTAGGGTTCAGTAGCTTCGTTGGAATGGGTAATGCCTGAATCGTAAAACTACCGTGTCCTTTATCGGGATAGGTGTGCGTGATAGCGGTCGAACCTTTCTGAGCAATCGATGCCGGAGCAAAGTAGCCAACTTCAATCCAGGCCACACCGTTCAGCCTCTTCAGTTGAGCCATGGCTTCGTCGGCCTGTGTTGGATTGGTTAACCGGATTTCGAGGTCGTACAATCGTTGTGTGTAAATACGTCGAAGATTAGTATCCCAGGCCGACGATACATTCAAAGCGGTCATAAACATAGCCCCGCCAGCGGCCAGAAGCCCCAGGGTCATGGTAAGCCGGGTACGTTGCCGGAATACATTTCGTAACGAGAGCAGGAATGTTTCGCTCAGAAAACGGGCCGAAGACAACCGGGTGAACCAGGCTGAACCTGCCTTTTCCGACTGCGAAACCCCATAATTGTCCAGCGCCTTGCGCACCGGTAGGCGGCTCCCCCGGATGACTGGCAAGGCGGCTACCAGTAGCGGGATTAGAATACCCGTAGCTATCTGGAGCAGCGGCACCCAGTTTGGTATGCTGGTGTCTGTTAGTTCGAGATTGAGCAGGGTGGCAATGCGTGTGTACAGAACCGAAGCTGCTAACTGACTAAGGGGAATGCCAACGACCAGTGCCACTACGCAGAGAATGGTCATCATGAACAGGTAAAGACCCGCAATCTGGCCAGACGTAGCTCCGATGGTTTTCATGACGCCAATCTGACGCACCTGTTTGACCATGAGCGTTGCCATCGACGTAGCGACCAGAATAGAGCCAAGCACCAAAATCAGATAGCTAAACACGATAAAGATGGTCATGATCGAACTCATCTGACTTTGGTGCGGATGCCGGTTGGGTGGTGGTACCTGAATTTCATGGACCCGGTACCCCTTTTTCTCCAGCCATGCCGACACCGTTCGGGCTTGTTCAGTAATGCGCGGTGCCGAATTACTATCCGATGCTACCTGTATTTTGAGTTGATTGAAATTCTGGGTTTCGCCCAGCCAGTGGAGGGTTTCCAGCGTGATGTAGCCGTAACCCGCCTGTTCCTGCCAGGCGGGAGCGAGGGCTGGGTCGTGAACGGTGCCCGAAATCTGCACTGATTTTGGGCTGCCTTGCTGGGTTTTGACGGTGATAATGGCTCCTTCGTTGGCATCCATCATACCCAACGCTGTTCGTTCAACCAACATGGTTCCTACTGGTGGAGCTGTTGCTCCTGACACATGATGGAATTTGCTGATCCGAAGATCATCGAAGCGGTCAACAACGAAAAGTAACAGCGGGTACCATCTGTCGTTGACCTTCATCCGGGCCATCAGCGTAGCGCGTCGGTCGGCTTCTTTAACAACGGGTAGCCGTTTGACACTATCGACCAGCGTGTTGGAAATGGAGTCTTCGAGTTCAATGGTGGCTGATGCGGGTAAGGTGCTGGTATAATTGGCAGTCATTTCCCGGTTCAGAACCGAGTAACCGCCCAGAATACAGCCAATGCCAAACACCCCAATAGCAATCGACAGAACCAGCATACTATTCTTTGCGTAGTCCGACGTAAGATCCCGCAGGACTTTCAGGTATCTAATTTTCATAAGTGAAAGGTTGGTTGAAACACAGAGGCACAGAGTACACAGAGTACACAGAGTACACAGAGTACACAGAGATTTTTAGCTCTCTATTTCTCTGTGTACTCTGTGCCTCTGTGTTTAATAAATTAATCAATAACACCGTCAGAAATGGCGATGGTATGGTTGAATCCGGCCGAAAATTCCTTTTCATGGGTGACTACGATGACTGTTTTGCCAGCCTGAGCCAGTTTGGTAAACAGTTGAAAAATAGCCGAGGCAGTTTGTGAATCCAGATTGCCCGTCGGCTCGTCGGCGACGATGATGGGCGGGTCATTGGCCAGGGCTCGGGCAATGGCCGCCCGCTGTTGTTGCCCACCCGAGAGAGCCGACGGAAACTTGTCGGCCTGTTCGCTGATGGCTACCTGTTCGAGTAAGTGGAGCGCTCGGTTTTTTCGCTCGGCTTTTGGATAGGTGTCGCAGAAGTCCATGGGCAACATCACATTTTCCAGAATGGTCAGCGTTGGCAGGAGCTGAAAGAACTGGAACACCACGCCTATATTCCGACCTCGCCAGGACGCCAGCGCACTTTCAGAGAGCTTATCGATCCGAACCTCATTGACCGTGACACTGCCCGTAGTCGGTTTATCGATGCCGGTAATGATGTTAAGCAACGTGGATTTACCACTACCCGATTTTCCGGTTATGGCGACCAGTTCACCGGCCGGAATGCTAAGGGATACCTGCTTTAACGCCTGAAATGGGCCAGCCGCTAACGTAAAGGATTTCGTTACGTCGGTGAGTTCGATGACGGTTTTGTGTTGCACGTTGTTTCGCGTTTTTGAGGCAATTCTCGCAAACGAAACCAGGGCAATCGTCTGGCTACATCCCGGTGGACGTGTTTTAATATTGAATGATAGAATGATAGAATGATTGAATAGCTGACGCAAAACCTATTCTATCATTTACTCATTCTAAGTACTCAAGCGAAACTAGTTTAGCGTATGCTGCCAGGACATTTCTGTCATCCCGAGGAACGACCGGGCCGCCGGAGCGGGGATCTTCGGAAACGGAATAAAAGGCAATCTCCGAAGATCCCC
Source organism: Spirosoma gilvum (assembly GCF_054776815.1). Lineage (NCBI taxonomy): Bacteria > Pseudomonadati > Bacteroidota > Cytophagia > Cytophagales > Cytophagaceae > Spirosoma > Spirosoma gilvum. Next base: position 627,276 of record NZ_BAAHBH010000003.1, read on the forward strand.
GCTCCGGCGGCCCGGTCGTTCCTCGGGATGACAGAGAATAACCTAATGTATTTTCACAACCCTACTTATCATTCAACATTTTCATATAATCGCTGGGGGTTAGGCCTGTGAACCGTTTGAAGATGAGGTTGAAGGTCGATTTGGATTTGAAACCGGCTTCCAGAGCAAGGCCCAGTAGATTGAAGTGCTTCATGGTCGGATCGTTCATAAATGCCTTCACCTGATCGACCCGGTACTTATTGACGAAGTTGTAGAAGTTATCACCGATGCCGTCATTGATCAACTGAGAGAGTACACTTCGGCTGAGGTTGAGTCGTTTTGCCAGATCGCTCAGCGTCAACTCCGGATCGAGGTAAGGTTTTTCGTCGTCCATATACAGAAGCAATCGGTCGATGAGCTGTTGGTCAGGCTGTTTGGTGGCTGTTGGTTGTGTCTGGGGCGCAGTGACCGGTGGCTCCTGAGGAACCTCGTTGGGTGAGATAGTGAAAATTGCTTTCTGAAGAATGCCTTTATAGCCTAACGCAAAAATGGACAGTGAAAAAAGGACCACTATGGTCCGGCCCGACCAGAACATTGTGCTGTGATGAATCACATTCACCAGAATGAGCAGAAAAAACAGGTTGATGCCCAGGAAGACGCCCATGAAAAATCGCACCCAGGCAATACTGACATTTTCGGTGTTCGATACCTCCTCTTTGATCTGTTTCTGATAGGCAAGCCATCGTTTGTGAATAAAAAACAGATAGGCTGAAAACTGGATAACCATACAGAACCAAAATACGCCGGAACGCCACGACCGATGATCGTCCAGATAGCTAATCAGTGAATTGGTGGTGGGTAGGCTTTTGAGCAGGAGCGAGAAGAAAATAGAAACCAGAAACGGAAAAAAATGAGTAATTGTCGGAACGGATAATCGAACGCGGTGGCCGGTTAATTCCTGTACATAGAGCCATAGTAAGGGAGCGATCAGGAAAAAAGTGGGATCGCCCAGTGCGTAGGATTTTATCGAAAAATGGCTGACAACCCGACCGGCAAATGTTGTATGCAGGATGGTGAACGACATGGCCAGCAACAGAATCGACAGGAATATATTGGCCCGGCTTCCCCGAACGCTTTTGTTATTGAGCAGCAAGGTTACAAACACGCCCTGTGCAATACCTGCGTAGATGATGATTAAGGAAAGCTGTTCGAAAAAGGCCACCAAGTCGCTGAATGATCAGGGGAGAAAACAAAATACCGGTGTAAAAATATGGGTTAAGGACGAGTGATGCGTCCACTGGGATACTGTTGGACGGTTTAAACAAGTATGGAGGGATTTTTCTTAAGGCAGATCACGAGAAGGAATAGATTGCTCAAACGTTCATTTATTGTAATCGTAGAGCTGTTTTATATCAGATGAATCTTTCAGATTGAGTTACAACTTAATCCCAAATTGCTCAGACTAATCATGGTAAATCAAGAGAAAATGCAGTGAAAAGTAGTGGGACAACGGTATAGTTCTTATAAAGATGATTGTTATAAATATCGTTACTTTAAAGCCATTAACAATCTTTTTGGCGTTCTCATTGTTCTCGGTAAGAATACGATTGTATATTCGGCATCCTGTACGCAATAGACTGATTACTAATGAATGAACTAACCAAATATGAAAGCATTCAGGAGTTGAAGGCGACGGCAAAACCGATTGATCCTACTTCTGCCAAATCAAAAGAGCGTCATGATCGATTTGAGCGCTTTATCAATTCTCTAAAAGGTAGCAACGCGAAAGACGTGTCGGCTGTGGCTGCAAACGGGAATAATACGCATGGCTTATGATGACAATGACCATAATATATTCGAAATACTTAAGCGCAATGCAGTCGAATATATGGTCATAGGCGGTACGGCTGTGTCCTATTATGGGGAATACAGAAAGTCAAAAAATCCAAATGGGGCGGAAGTCGATAAACCTGATCTGGATTTGTGGTATGCTCCAACCTATGCCAATTATTACCGGTTACTGAATGCGCTGGCTGAACTTGGCCGGGACGTAACTGAATACAAAGAAGAACCATCCCCTGATCCCAAACGATCTTTTTTTAAGTACGAATTTGATGATTACACACTGGATGTTTTGCCAGTCATCAAAGCACCGTTAACGTTCAGGGAAGCCTACGCCCGACGAAAAGTGGTTGAGCATAACGGTGTTGAAATTCCATTCATCAGCCTTGACGATCTGATCCTTGATAAACAGGTATTGGGCAGACCAAAGGATTTAGACGATATTGAGAACATGAGACGGAATAATCCATCGTCTCTGAATAGATAAAAGGCACTCTGGCACCTACGTTAGGGTGCCTTTTTTAGGTCAGTTATAAAGTGGCTTACCAACACGAGTGTTCCACGTATCAAGTCGCGGCTACCGATTTGCGGGTATTCACCCCCACTTGTCAATCGACATCAATCATAGATGATGGCTACGCCAATTTTACGGTGAAGTTGATTGACTCATTATGAATCAGGACATACTCTATAAAAGCCTTTTCTTTGGTGCGTCGTATGCGCTTATCTTCTTTTTGGTGTACCGGGTGGGCCGAAAATCATCGCCCGCATTAGCGCGTAGGGTGGCCATCAGTAGCTGGGTATTTCTGATGGGAACAATGTGGCTGTTGGGTGGCAGTGCATCATCGCTTCTTTTTATCCCGCTGGTCATTTCAACGCTGTTTGTTTTCCGTAAAAAAGTAGACAGCGGTCTCCAGCAGTTTTTTCAGGACAATCACATTTACAAAGCCACCACTATTCCGGAACAGATTTCTAAACTATTAGGCAACCACTTCTATAGTTGTGCAGAAAGTACGATGACCACCAGGTCGGGCGATAAAGTACAATTTAACTGGTGGCAGGGCATGACTTCGTCGACAGTTCAGACGGGTAATTCCCGCACCACAACGTTCAGTCATTATGTGGTAATTTCGTTTGCCCCCAATGTCGTCAGCGACGAATTTAAGCAGATTGCCCGCGCTAAAGCCGATCTATCGAGCCTTACGTTTCGGCAAAAATTCAGACGCTTTTTTATACTGGATACTGAACGACCCTGCCGGATTGATGACGCACCGGATGGCAGTTTCCTGATCATGTGGCAAACGTACCAGACAGCACAACAGTACGCCTATTACCTCAACTGGCTGAAGGAAAACCTGTCGGTCAAAGCAAAAACCGTTGTAAAGCCTGTCGATAAGCCAGCCAACACGACCATTCCCATAAAAGCAATCCCGCAGTTGGGTCGACAAGCGCTGAATAAACCCATGCTGGAGCACGCGTCGAAAACGGTATCGAACAGTCGTTTCTAAATTCCACTCAATTACTGCTATGATCAGGCAATTAATCGCTTCTGCTGGCTTACTCATCATCAGCCTGTTTCTGAAAGGCTGTGGACCGAGTTCACGAAAAGGGTATCGGATTGAAAACGACAAGGTCGTACTTTATAGAGGATGGCCTGCTACTCGCTACCTGATCGAAGAGGCTGACCCAGAATCTTTTGTCGCCATCAATGACGAATGCGGGAAAGATAAAGCGCATGTTTTCTATTTAGGGCGAATTCTCCCGGAGGCTGATCCTGCTACGTTTGAATTCCTGGGCAGTGCCTATTCGAGAGATAAACGCAATGGGTATTCTGAGGATAAACTCATCAGCAACGACGGTCCTCATTTTAACATCGTGCCGAATCCAGCCGAGACGCCTGCCAACGTAACAGCGGAGGGTATTCCCTATGCGCATGATCGCTACCGGGTCTATAAAGGAACATTTATTATCGAGGGAACTGACCCCGCTACGTTCGTTTTCGTGCCCATGTTCAATGGCTATTATCTGACGCACGATAAGCAAGGCGTCTATTTTAGAGATCGGCCGATCGAAGGGGCGGATGGAGCGACATTTCAGAGGGTATCAGCCTTTCACTTCAAAGATGACCGCCATGTCTGGGGAATTGTATTGGGTAGAGACATCTACTGGAGCCCTATTGAAAAAGCCAATCTGGCGTCATTTACGGGTGTGGGTAAGTACTACGCGAAAGACAAACAGCATGTCTACTACGAAAATGAAATTATTGCTGACGCCGACCCTGCCACGTTCGAAGAAACCGGATACCTCACTGCAAAAGATAAGCATGGCAATTACCAATCTGGCCGACGCTCAACCAATTGATTCCCGACTACCTACTTCCCATGAACCGCTCACTCATCAGAATCGCTATCTTTTTTTGCCTGTTGTCTGGTGGACTACTTACCAAAAGTCAGGCACAGTCGTACACACTCGAAACGGTTCCTAACCCGAAGCAGAGCCGAAGCACACATTATGTCAGTAATCCAGATAAGATACTATCGGATTTTGCTGTTGACCGGATTGAGGAGGTATTGCGAAAGCTGGAAGATTCCACAACGGCACAGGTGGCTGTTGTCTGCGTCAATTCCATTGGTGAAAAGGTCCCCAAAGACTTTGCTACGGCTCTTTTTCGGAAATGGGGATTGGGCTATCAGCAAAAAAATAACGGTCTGCTGGTTCTGCTGGTGAAGGACCAACATCGGCTCGAAATGGAAACGGGGTATGGTCTTGAGGGAATTCTGCCCGATGCCGTTTGTAGCCGTATTCAGACCCAGAAAATGGTTCCGTTGCTCAAAGTCGGCGATTTCGATGGGGCTATGATCAACGGTGTAAAGGAAGTCGCGCGGTTGATTAGCGAGCCGGAAGCGGCCAAAGAGGTTTACGACTCGTCGAAATACTCAGGATCATTGAACAGTGGGGCCATAATGATTTTGTTCATTCTCCTGATTCCGTCGCTGCTCCTGCTCCGAATGATTACGTTCTTCTTCCGGTTTGCGAATCCAATTGCTGCACAGGTAGATAAATCGATTAGCGAGTCGAAGGGGCGGATGGCGTGGGCATTTCTGCTGTATGTTGTCATGCCTATCGTCCTGGGAATTTTAGTGATTGAACTTCGGGAACCACTGGCGCTGCACGGCTGGAAAATCCTCCTGATCCTGTATGGGTATGTGGTAGCGGTGGTTTGGGATGCTCGTCGGCGTCGGCTGAAAGCGTACCATAAGCTGTTTAATTTAATGACCGAGCCACAGCGGTACGTTCGTTATCGGGCAACCGGACTCAGTGGCTGGGGGAATATTCTGCTATTCCCAATTCCATTTGGCTGGCTGCGCTATAGGGATAATCAGGTATTGAATGAATTACGGAATCACGACCGCAAATCGGCCAACGGCTACGAAATGATTAAAGTAACGGGCAGCCGTAAAGAGGCCTTATTGACCGACTATCAGAAGGTTGAAGAGCAGCTCAAGACGGTTGAATATGATGTTTGGCGGAACGATGCGCACGATATTACCGAAGCGATTGGCTATGAGGATATTGAGAAAGTGGCGTACCAGCGTTGTTCAAAATGTTGCTCGAAGGCCATGATTCAAACCCAGACCCGAACCGTGAAGGCCGCAACCAAAGAACGGGAAGGCCGTGGTATGAAGGATTATGAATGCAAAGCCTGCGGGCATCATAAAGAAACCGCTTTCACGATTCATAAAATTGGTTCGGGCATTTCATCGGGCGATTATTCATCAACGACCTATTCCTCATCAGGTAGTAGCTTCTGGAGCAGTTCGTCAGGTAGCTCATATAGTAGTAGCAGTAGCAGTAGTAGCAGCAGTTGGGGAGGAGGTAGCTCAGGTGGCGGTGGCGCTGGCAGCAGTTGGTAAAAAGTTGATTCTCGAATCTGTGAGGGCAAACCTTGTGTATGGTGTGACCCCATCGGGGGCAAATGTCTATAGTCTTGCCGTTTTTTATAAACGTACGACCCCGACGGGGTCGTACTATGGGAAGATAATCTAATGTTTCTTAAGGATATGTGTCTCAAAGCCTATATGGCGAAACGCCGGTTGGAGGGCCAGATTCGGCGACTTTCGGAGGTCGAACGGCAGGCTATTCTGAAGGCATCCCCTTATGAATCAGGCTGGTTTCAGGGTGAGGGCTTTCACATCTTTCTGAAGGCCGAGCCCGATTTCGAAAAAGCCTATGTCGACAGCGTAGGGGAGGTGTCTGCCCGGATGGCCGAAGACTGGATTATCAGAAAATACCTGCTGGCTGAGCATGAAAACCGTCGCTAATGTGTTCATTGGATTTTTATTATTCTGTGCCGTGCTGGGTGGGGTCATCAACTTGTTTCGAGGGAAATCTGCTGAACAGAAGTCCTATTTTGCGGCTAACGCTCCAGTCAAGGCGATTACGTTGTCCTTGCCTTTTCCGACAGATCTGTTGTATCAGTCTTCACCAGATTCGACCGTAGTAATCGGTACGAGAAAACAGGAATCAGGCTTTTTGGCCATCAGTGCATTTGATCGGTCAACAGCAAAAAGACTGTGGCAGTTACCTCTGGAAGGAACTGTAGTTGGCCAAACTCGTCGGCAGTTGCTGGTGTACGAAACAAAAACCGCGACGGTTCATTTCGTTGACCCGCGAACGGGAAAAATTACCCGCAAGGTTTCGCCCGAACCGGCTCCACTGACCAGTCCATCAAGTCTTTATACGGGTATGGCCTTTACGGACGAACTCTATTTGACAACGAAGCCGCTGTATCAGCAGGTGGTTATAGACGGTAAAGTCGATACGGCCTGGCGAATTGGGATTACGGCTAAAACCTGGGAAACGAACGAGCTGAACTGGTTTGTTCCACCCGTAAACCAGATCGTGACTATCGCGTATCCGCCTGTCGTTTACGGAGATAAGGTGTTGATCATTAATGCCGAACAGAAAGTAGGGGAGGGGCATTCCTTCCAGATCGTCTCGCTGAAAACGGGTCAAGAACAATACCGCAGTACAACAGCAGGAACGTATTACCTGCTCGGACAAAATCACGTTGTTGAACGTACCAACACCTTTGTTCGGCGGGTTGATCCCTTCGCCCAGCGGGAAATCTGGCGACTCGATGGTAACTTTTCGTTCGGGCAGCTCTGGGCGATGGGTGATCAACTATCGATTTTATCCCGACGTTCGGATGATACAGGGAATACGTTACGTATAGTGGATAGCGTCAATGGACGATTAAGAAAACAGATCGACCTGCCATTTTTTAAAGAGACAGCCATCAAGGGGGCTTACGTTACTCGCGATAACCAGCTTCTTCTTCATTTCGCTGAACCGAATTTCAGTGAGTCTGGTACGCATCTGTACGATTACTGGGTGTGTTACGATCCACAAACCCGGCAAGCCTTGTGGCGCACCGATTTTCATAGTGAATCAATCAGCAGTTTACTTCCTTTTATTCACCTTTAATTTATCAGTCAATGAAAACCATTCTATTGGGCCTGAGCACTGTGTTTGGCCTATATACCAATCCAAGTGTTGCCCCTAATTCGGCGCAGGACCTGAAAACCTATATGACCCTTCGTGATCAGATCAAAGCGCTGGATCTTGCCGAGCTGAAAAAAATAGCGGCTAATCCAAGTGAGAAGAACGTCAGGAAAGGCCTTTCTACGTTTTATATTTTCCTCAAAACGCCTTTGCCAGCCAATAACCCTGCCGCCGGAAAATCGGCTATCGATGCGCTCGAAACCGCTGCCAATACCTACATGGACCCAATTGCCTATGTGAAACTGGCGATGGCCTATGCGCAGGATAACCCTACGTTTGCGCTAAAACAGGATCGTACGAAAGCCTTGAAATACCTGTCCATTGCCTGGGAAATTGCTGATCTGTCGGATCGTGCAACGGGCGATAATGCCTTACTAACGTTAATTGTCAACAACAGTCTGGGGCTGGGCGACGGCTTTGTGGTTGAAAATACGAACGGACGATTCGCCATGAAAAAAGCGCTTGATGCCATCCGACCCGAGGTGCTGAGTGCGCGTAGTCGATTTAAGAAACTATATAACCTGACGGTAAAAGACGAGAACCCTGGTTCTACAAATGTTGAGCGGCATTATGGCGGCTAATCGGCAGAGTATCGACCCAATTGGCCATTTATAAGGCCGTGTCCACCGGCTATAAAGCTAAATCCGCGCGGTATCGAGTTTCAATATTTGCCCCGGTGGGCGGTGGTAATTTTGACTCAATCAAACGATCAATCAAAACACAAACGCTCTAAATCGACATGGACTCAACTCAAAACCCTGCCCCAGCCCAACCCAACAATCCATACGCTGTACACGATGAGCAATACAATCGGGTAACCAACATGATTCAGTGTTACGTGGAATCGGTCGGCCTGACCCGTGAGGATACGTATAACCCCAAGAATAAAAACTGGCTTTGGAAAAAAGGCTCGGCGTCGATCGAAGTATTCATTGAAACCATTGTATTTCAGAGTGGTAGCCGACGGGATTACCTACGGATTTGTTCGCCACTGATGTCTATTCCTGCGAATAACCTGCTGAATTTCTATCGCCATCTGCTCGAACTCAACGATCTGAAGTTAGGGGTGAAATTAGGAATCATGCCTAATACCAATAAGGTTTTCGCTACTTATGAGCGCGACATTCGGGGTATAGACTATCAGGAGTTGATGACCTGCATCAGTGATCTGGAACTCTGGGCCGACGAACTGGATGATCAGCTAAAAGCACAATTTCCCGACTGGTCGAACTAGGTTAGGGGCTGTGGGGTCGGTTACTTATAACCGACCCATGAGGTTTCTCAAAACCCTGCAAAACGAGGCTTAGCGATCAAATGAATTACACGGCTATTTTCGGCATAGGATTGCTTTCATTCGCCTTCTCAGGTTGTCTCAGTCAATCCGATACGCATCCCGACATCCCGCTTCTGCCCCAGACTGATAATGCCCGTATTCGGGTTGATTCATTGCCAGATACCGCCGTTCATCGATTCGCTTTCTCGGCCGATAAGACAAAAATCTATGCGATTGTACTCACGGCCTCTACGGGGGTCTTTGCCCAGCACACACTTGTTGAATTCGATCAGAAAGGACACCGGCTACGTCAGCTTCCGTTGGGTGAATTAAGCGTTCAAACAACGGAGCTGGCGTTAGGTCAACGCGATTCGCTATTGTGGCTCTGGTCCGATATTTTTTATGTGTTTGACCTGAAGCAGTTTAAAGTTATTGACAAGCTGCCTGCGTATTGGACGGGTAATTATCCGAACAAGGATATCGACGACGCAAAAGAGACCCAAGAAAGCAACAAGTGGCTCCACCAAAAACAGCAGGCACTTAATCAGCAATTTGGTATTCAGAAAGCCGATTCTGTAACGTTTGCCGTGCTTGAAGGCAATAAAGCTAATGAAAAGGCCTATCGGGACGCCATTCGGAAAGTCCAGAATCAGGTGCAGATGGAACTGGTTCCAACGTGGAGTAAAGCTTTTTATGAGACGTACGTATTGGCTCGAATTCGATCGGGGCAATCGTCGTTTGGGTATCGAGGTGCGGATGGAAAGGAAACATATGTATTTACCCGTGTTACAGCCGATAGTACCGCCGTTTTCAGGCTTGACGAATCCGTTATCCAGAAAGCCGGCGTTGCGTTCCACAAGCCTGTTGTCAATCCCAGGGTAACCATCGACCAAACAAAATCACGCTATACGGACTCGGAAGGTAAGTCGATCGTCGATAAAACAAGCGCACTACGCCTTACCGAAGAACTTCAGACGCAGCATAATGACTTTTTGTTTGGTGGGAGTAAAATGGATCAGTTCCTGTTTTATTACGAGCTGAAAATTGGGGCTAAAACAGCTCATTTTAAGTGGGTTTACCCGGTTAAATTATCGGATGACTCCTACCTTCAATCGGCCAATGGGACCGTATTTTTGGTGAAAGAAAATACCCTTTGCTGGTTTCACGAGTAAGTTGATTCGCATGATCATGGCTATACGAAGTTTACTTTTATCGCTTGCAGTCACGGGCATTCTTGGCTACTGCTTTACAGTTGGTCTTACAGAACCCAATTCTCTGCTGAAAAAACTACCCGACTGGGCGGGTATACCCCTGTTTCTGGGTTGTGGATTAGTGTACCTGTTAGCGGCCTTTTGGGCTTTCAAAGGCTTTGGCGAACATAAAGTCTCCGCTATTGTGTCACTGGGATTCTGCGCCTTTGGCCTGGGAATTTATGCCGTGATCTTTTTGATGGAGTTTGGTCCGAAAACAACGACCGGCCAGTATGATTACGACTTTTCAACCCTCGATCCGACCGAAAAAGCCGTTGTCGCGCAATTGGCACACGAGTCTGGGCTACGTTTGGAAGATGCCACTTTTACTGAACACTGGCATATTGCTAATGAATCTAAAGGCTTTGGCATTTGCGTTCAGAAGGGCCACGTTACTGCGCTAAATTTTTCAAATCATCGTGTTCAGCAACTTGCTCTACTATCACAACTGCCTGATCTGGGCGATCTGTATCTTCAGCATTGCAGTTTGTCGGGCCTGGGCGGATTAAAATCAACAAAACTGGATCGGTTGGACGTGTCCGATAATCAGATTACAGAGTTAAAAACACTTCAAGGCTGCCCTAATTTGCGTTGGTTATTCATGCAGAATAACCAACTGACATCAAAGGATGGCCTCGACCAGTTCAAACAGCTTGTCAGTACCGATTTCAGAGGAAATCCTATGGCTCAATGATAACCGCTTTTCAATTGACTCATGGCATCCACTTTTCTTACGTATCGGCAACTCAGTTACCACACCGACTTAACCCCTGAGCAGATTGGGCAACGGTTGAGCGAAAACGTGATAACCGGGTTTACGTTTTATAGTCACAAACCCTACTATGGCGATTTTACGCCCTATAGCTTTTCGGTGCGGAAAGCAGGCAGTAAATTCAAGAAAGAAAGCATGAGCCCCACTGTCGAAGGGAGCTACCGGAACCTGGATGGGACAACGAACGTAATGATCAACATAAAGCCGAGCCCGGTGTTGATCATTACGTTTTTTGTGTTTGCCATTCCCCTGACACTTTTTGTCTTTGTCAGTATTACCGAATTTTTCAGGACCTTGAATCTGGCTGTTCTGGTTAGTGGTTTTGTGCCGCTGGCAATTCTATACGGCATTATCTGGCTCATTTTTCAGTCGCAGAGCAGGGCTGATATTCTGTTTTGGGAGTACACGCTGGCGCTTCGACAAAACCAGGCATAAACCAAAACCCACCATTTATCCGGCAAAAATCGCCTGATATACACTCTCACTTTTGAGCAGATGCGGTTCAATTAGTTTTGTTTCACTAATCTCGACCAATTACTGCTCTACGTATGAATACGCTTCAGGTTCTCAGTATTGGGGCCTTCTTTATGGCCTACTATTACTTCGTGCTTCGGAAGTATAACGCGCTGGGCTTCCGTATTTTCTCGCTTTGTTTCTTCACCGCCCTCTCTGTTTGTTACTGGTGGTACACCGATTACCGCGACCTTAAAAATGTGCAGGTACATGGCGTGTCTACTCAGGCTCTTGTTCTAAAAAAATCAGCGAATAGCCTCGACGTTCGTTTTACCGATCAGTCTGGCAAGTCGGTGGTGCGGACCCAAACGGGTGGTATTTCGGTCGATGAATTTGCGGCCGTGCAGGAAGGTAAGTCTGCGCCAATACTGTACAGTCCTCAGTCGGATCTGGTATATCTGGCCAGCAGCTATCAGCGTCAGATCAGCGATCATATCTATATTCTGGTTCTTCCAGGACTTCTCTTTCTGATTGGACTTGTGTGTCTGATTACGCTTCGAACGTATCGGGTTCATGCGTACAATGATGGTTCAATCTACGAATACGTGACCAACGAAAAAGGTGAGGTTGTGCTCGATGATGCCCGAAGCAGCACCACCAAAGCCTTTCGTAATTACAGCACTATGTCAAAACTCTTCGAACTCTTTAATTAACTCCTCAATCTAATCCTGCTATGAAATCGTTGTTCCCTTATCTGGTTATGTGTGTACTGTTTATTGCTGGCAACTACCTGGTGGAGCGGCAGCAGCAATACAAGCGCTCAAATCAGGAAGCAGCTCCTGTTCAATCAGCCCCTTTTGCAGGCGTTCCTGCATACGGTACAAATGCGCCGAAGATGCAACTGACTAGCAGCCCCGTCAAACATATGGTCGCGGATCGGCGGGCGTTAATGAACACACTTATGCAGTAAGTGTAGCCGATAGATTATTATTCTGGGGCATTGGGAACGTAGCGTTTTAGACTGTAATTCGTTTAAACTCGCTGCTCCCAGTGCCTCTTTTGTTAGCGTAAACCCGGAATCAATTCTAGCCCTTAGGGGCAAAGAACAAATAGTCTAATTAAGCCCCATTAAGATTCACCATACATGAAAGCCTTTCTCGTATTCGTTATCGCTCCTTTATTTGTTGCGCAGGAGATTTCCTACAATTTTGGAGGACATTTCAGGAAGGGTGATGAGAGCACACTATTAATAGATGTGCGGGATGGCGATTATTGGGTAACCTTACTAGAGAAGCCCATAAATGGCAAATCAGCCTGTGAGCTTTCGGGAAGAGCTAGTGTCAGAAACGGCAACCTGCATGTGCGTGTACAACAGGGTGAACAAGCCATTACGCTGATTGTCAGGGCTACCGATCATACCAGAACAATGGTTGTTAGAGGCCTCCGAAAAGCCGATCAGGTGAATCTGACACATGTCTGCTATAGCAAATCATTGGCGGGCAAGTATAGTCGAATGGAATAAGACGATTGCTGTTCTGCCACTTTTAAATCCAGATTCTCCGTCTGTTTGGCAATAGTCTCTATTGATATAGTCTTCAGCTTTACGCTGGTTGATTGTGGTTACTTCGGGCTATTAACGAAATCAATCAAGCCCGCATACACAATCATGAAACGTTTCTCTTTTTTCCTCTTCTATAGTATGCTTACCGCCCAAACTCTTTTTGCTCAGGATGGTGCCTGGCGCATTGAGCAGGCTAAACTACCCAATGGCAATTCTTATACGGGCTCTCTGACGATTTCGCAGGCGGGTCAGGTATTTGATGTGAACTGGAAAACAACAGCAGGTAATTATAACGGATTAGGGCTGATGGCCGATGGAAAGCTGTTTGTTGGCTATGGACTCGGTGGAGGCTGCGGTATTGCTGTCTATAAAGTAGATAAAGCCACTCAAAAGCTTGAAGGTGCCTGGACCGCTTCGGGTATGAATGGGGCGACCGGTACCGAGACATTGACGGGTCGTGACGGGCTGTTTGATGTGGTCGGAACGAATCCTGATGGGGGTGTTTACCGTGGGAAACTTACCCTGCAAAAAACAGGCGACACCTTTCAGGCGCAGTGGCAGGTGGCAAACCAGACCTATAACGGAGTTGGCTTTATAAGCGGTGATTATGTAGTGATTGGGTATGGGCCCGGCCAGGCATTTGGTACTGTCGAATACGTCCTGGCTGGCAATAAAGCCCGTGGCCGATGGGCAATGGGTGGTGGCAGTCAGTTCGGTATAGAGAATATTATGCGTTAATCGTGTAATTTGCTTACAAAACGTCAGCGTATGCGGTATGTATGGATTGCCTTACTGGTTTTGAGTGCCTGCCGGGTAATTCATGCTCAGATGCCAACGCTAACCCTCGACCGCCTGACTACCAAAGATGGTCTTCCCTCCAACGATGTCTGGTCAATCACGAAAGATAAGCAGGGGTTTTTATGGGTAGGTACCGGCCGAAGTGTTTGCCGATACGATGGCTATACATTTCAGCCGCTGAATGATGAAAAGCTAGGCTATTGTTCGGGGCTATCGACGGCCGGGGATGGAACCGTCTATGCATCCATTGCCACAAAAGGGCTTTGTGCTATCAATCCCCAATCGCTTACGGTTTCGACTATCCTGGCCAATAATTACGGCGATGCCGACCGGACCAACGATACCCACGACCGAGCGTTTGTCGATTCCTACAATCAGGTTTGGGTGTGCGATTATACGTCGGTAAAGCGTTATGATCCCGCTCATAAAAGTCGCCATCTGTACGCACTTTCGTCAACCGGAAATAGTCACCAGGACGCTACGTTTTTTGAAGATCGGCAACGACGTCTTTGGATTGTTTCAGAGATTGGGCTTTACGCATATGATCGCCAGAAAGACCGGGTTGTTTGTTTGTTGGGCCAGGAAGCTCGTCAGCCCAAAAACAGCCGACCAATCCGACTGGAAATGGCTTTTGACGATGCCAATGGGGCTATCTGGATGGGGGCTTACGACAATGGATTAGTCCGGTTTTCGCCCAGCGATTCGTCGTTTCGCTTTGTTCAGAAAGGATTCGAAAACCAGAATGTGATTTGCGGGAAGGAGTCGGTGGATGAAAACGACCGAAAGCTGCTGTTTGTGGGGAGCGAAAAAGGACTGAGTTTGTATTACCCGGATCGGGATGAGCTATACCCACTGACCGATTTTTTCAATAAAGGTATTCACGTCAAAACCATGTTTGACGATACCGAAAACGGCATTCTCTGGATTGGCACGCGGGAAGGTCTTTATAAATACAAATATCGAAATACCGGTATCCATACAGTCGATATTCCGGCCAACCTGGTTCCCGGTTCAGCAGGTATTACCTGCCCGATGCGAATGCCCAACGGTAACTACCTGTTAGGACTGTCGCAGGTTGGAGCGCTGGCCTGGCAACCGGCCACCAATTCCTTTCGGTTGGAACCTTACCCCGTAAATGCTTACACGTATCAGCTTCGGTGGATTCAGAATCGGCCCATTGTGTTTACCGATAAGGGGGTGTTTGCTGGTAATCCGATTTCCGGCCGTTTTTCGACACTTCCGGCCGCTAGCCAGTTGTTTACCAGTATGGAGTTTCGCGATGGGCTCCTGGATAGAAAAGGCCGATTCTGGCTGGCCAATCTCACGGAAGGCCTAAAAGTAATCGACCCGGCCACCAACCAGGAAATCAAACTCTGGCCGGATGTTGAACACTGTCGGCTGATTCAAAATAACTACATTAAAGCCATCGAGGAGGGCGTAGACGGCAAAATCTGGATCGCTACCTGTCCCAATGGGTTATACTATTTCGATGAACAATTGGCTCGGTTTGTCAATATTTTGACCTTGCCGGTCAACAAAGGAAAGTCGCTGAGTGGGCTTTGTATCAATGCCTTACATCGAAGCCGGGATGGGGGTATGTTGATGGCGAGCTGGGGGGGAGTCAATAAGATTGCGGCATCGGGCCAGATCATCACCTCGTTCGATTATCAGCATGATAAACTGGCGGATACCTACTGTTCGAACATTTTTGAAGATAAAGCGGGCAACCTGTGGTTCAGTACCAACGAAGGACTTCACATCGGAAATCCGAAAACACGGACTATCAAATATTTGTCGACCATCGAAGGCCTGCATAGCAATTACCCGGTCGGATTTCTGGATAATGGGGCCGACGAACTGATTCTGGGCTATGTCAATGCGCTGAACATTGTTGATGTAAACAGCCTTCATAATGCTAAAACCAAACCTCGTATTGTAATCAGTTCCGTTGAGGTGAAAGGAAAACGACTTAGCCAGGATTTGACTCGGGAGATCGTTGTACAACCAGATGAAAATCAACTGACGCTCAACTTTTCGGCGCTTAATTTTGACCCTGCTACGCAGAATACCTACAGCTACCAGCTGGAAGGCTTTGATGCAAACTGGGTGAATCTGGGTAATCAGCACGCGGTTTCGTTCACGAACTTGCCGCCTGGTTCGTACACCTTACAGGTAAAAAGCTCTAATAGCTTCGGCCTGACAAGTGATAAACCACTGGTGCTTCGTTTACTGGTAAAACCCTATTTTACGGATACCTGGTTTTTTAAATTACTGATCGGGTTTGCTGTTGCCGGGCTGGTGGTCGGTATTATGCGCTGGCGAATGAATACACTTGCCGAACGAAATCGGCTGGATCTGGAAGTGACTGAATGGCGGCTTAAAGCCTTGCAATCACAGATGAATCCACATTTTTTGTTCAATTCCCTCAATTCGGTACAAAACTACCTGCTTACTAACCGGAGCGTGGAAGGGGCTAAGTATTTATCGAAATTTTCGAAACTGGTTCGGCGTATTATGGAAAACTCGAATCATCAGTACTTATCCTTTGAGCAGATCATCGATACGTTGCGGATGTATGTAGAAATTGAATCGTTCCGGTTCAATCAGGAATTTAGTTATGCATTTGACATTGAGGACGATGAAAGGCTGATGGATGCGATGTTGCCGCCTATGTTGCTGCAACCTTATGTTGAAAACGCGATCTGGCATGGCCTGATGCCCAAGGAAGGGGAAAAAAAAGTAACTATTTCGGCCCGGGTTGAGCAGGATCACATTGTTTGTGTGATTGAAGACAATGGCGTCGGCCGTGCGTTTGCTCCACGGGCAGAAGGGCACATCTCGCGAGGTCAGGAAATGACGCGGGGAATTTTTGAATCCCTTCGACACAAAGATAGTTCGGCTAAAATAGAATTGATCGATTTGTTCGACGCGACTGGTAAGCCTTCGGGTACACGTGTCCAAATGACCATCCCGTTGTAACCCAGCGAATAAATTGCTGGCCAATCAGGCACAGGCAGAACTGGAAATTTTGTGTTTTGCCTGTGCCTGAATAGTGTATACTCAATCAATTTGACGATGTAGAAACGGATGGCGATTTGATCAGCCGCTTTTTACGCCGTTTCTTCTGGGCAGCCAACTGGCAAAAAACCGTTTGTAGCAGGTCGGTTTGACCCGTATAGTCGGCTCTGGGCTGAAACCAGTAATTGGTTAGTTCAATGGCTTCAACATTCTCCAACTCAACCAATTGCCAACGACTTGGGCTATGGGTGTCGGGCACCATGTCCAGGCAGTAGCCATATATGGTCAGCAACTTTCTCCCTTCTTTGGGAAACCCGAACTGATAAGGCTCCAGGGTTCGCCAGCTTTTATTCTGCTTAATTTGGATGACCCGCTGAGTCGCAATGGCTGAGTCGATGATACTCCAGACGGAATCCGGTTGAGTAGTAGTCATGGTTATTTAACTATGGGTATATAGAGGAAATATTAGCCTATATATATCATATACCATGCCAATTCGGAGAGAAGATAAATATTTTTAAAAGGTTTATTAAGCTGTGTATCAGACTTTATCTAAGCTCCTTGTGCTACAGTAGAGCCACGGATAATCAGGCGGGTAGGCAGGACAACTGATTCTGATATAGGCCGTTCCTCGTCTGCCTGAAGTTGCTTGATAAGCAAGCGGGCGGCCTGTTTACCTAACTCATCTACAGGTTGTGCAATTGTAGTTAGTCCTGGTTCGATCAGCGCTGAAATTGGGTCATCACTAAAGCCGACAATGGCCAGTTCGTCGGGCACCCGAATACCCCGGTTTTTGGCCACATTCAATGCTTCGAGGGCGGTTGGGTCATTAATGGTGAACAACGCATCGGGCGGATTGGGTAAATTCAGCAGATGATTGACATAGATATTAGCCTTGTCCAGGTTTAGATCATACGAGATAATAAGCTCAGGATCAATGGAAAGTCCATTTTGGGTTAGCGCATCCCGATAGCCATTGAGTCGGCTACGGCTGTTGGTTAGCGTATCCGGGCCGGCCAGATGCGCAATACGCCGTCGTCCGGTTTTGATCAGGTGATCAACCGCCTGAAATGCTCCATTATAATCATCGACCGTTACTTTTGATACGTCCATGTCTTCGCAGACGCGGTTGAAAAACACGACCGGAATGCCTTTACGCTGAAAGATGCGGAAATGGTCGAAGTTGCGGGTTTCTTTGGTATGCGATACAATCAGCCCATCGACCCGGCTGGCCAGCAGGGCTTTCGCATTGGTGACCTCCGTTTCATACGACTCATTGGAGTGGCAAATCACTACGTTGTAACCCGACTGAGCCAGTTCTTCCTGCGCGCCAATAATGACTTTGGGGAAGAAAAAACTGATAAACTCCGGTACTATGATACCTACTGTACTGGTCCGGTTGGTCAGTAGCGAAATGGCCAGTTGGTTTCGCTGGTAATCAACCTGAGACGCCATCTCCAGTACACGCTGGCGCGTCTTCGCGTTTACATTCGGGTGTCCCGTTAAAGCCCGCGATACGGTCGATTTTGAAATGCCTAACTCACGGGCAATATCGATAATGGTTGTCTGATGCATGGGGTTAGGCTATGGCCTTTCGTTTAGCCAATTGGACGTCACGTTTTTGAAATTATGGCTGCGTAAGAATCTCAATAATTATACTATGTTAACTGCGGGCTGATATGATTTTTCTAATAGTTAAGACTGATTTAGTACTTATTCTAAGATAAACCCAATGTAATTCTACTGTAGTTATTGGGAATGTTCCCAAAAAATTGGGAACATTCCCAATAAAAAAAGTCAAAAAAATCTTTGTAGAATGACGGTTTGGCGGTAATATCAACCAATGGATAACAAAACGCTTGTTTTTAAGGGCTTTTAGCCTGGCCGATCAATTCGGGATTTAGCAAGCTATCAGTTGCCCAGGTAAATTAAGAATTTTCAAAGACTTGCATTTTTCTAATTTAGTTATTCCCAAACCGAACAGGCAGCAGGCTGCTTAATCAATGAAATCTATTCTACTACTACGAACTACGATTGGGCTATTTTGTCTGATGCTGGTCACGCTGGCGGGTTATACCCAATCATCCCGAACCACGACCGTGAGTGGACGAGTGACCGATGCCACAACCAACGGAGGTCTTCCAGGCGTCAACGTCCTGGTGAAAGGAACCCAGCAGGGAACCACAACGAACGCCAATGGTCAGTATTCGCTGACAGTACCGTCGGGTACAGCTACCCTTACCTTCTCGTATATTGGGTTTGTCCCGCAGGAGGTGGCGATTGCCAATCGGTCTACCGTTGATATTACCTTGCAGTCCGACGACCGTTCGCTGAATGAAGTGGTTGTGGTCGGCTACGGTACCCAGCGTAAGGTTGAAACCACCGGTGCCATTGCTTCGGTAAAGTCGGCCGAGCTGGTACAAACACCGGTTGCCAACGTAGCCCAGGGCTTGCAGGCGCGTGTCGCCGGGGTACAGGTTAGTCAGAACACCGGTGCGCCAGGCGGAAACATCAGCGTTCGGATTCGGGGTACAAACTCCATTAATGGTAATTCGGAGCCACTGTATGTAGTGGATGGTATCCAGATTTCGAATGGTAGCAACAACAGCAGCGAAATCAATAATGTGAGCCCGTTGTCTACCATCAATCCGAACGATATTGAGTCGGTCGAAATTTTGAAAGATGCTTCTGCATCAGCTATTTATGGGTCACGGGCGGCTAATGGCGTGGTGCTGATCACGACTAAGCGGGGTAAAACAGGGGCTACCCGCGTAACCCTCGACAGCTATTACGGCGTGCAGAAAGTAAATAAGACACTGGATCTGCTGAATGCTGCTGAGTTTGCCCAGGTAGAAAACGAGACCTTTAAAAATAACTACTACCCGAATCCAGCGTCGCTGGGCGAAGGAACCGATTGGCAGAAGATCATTTTCCGGGAGGCACCCATTCAGAGCCACCAGTTGTCGATTAACGGAGGGTCAGAGAAAACTCAACTGGCCCTTTCGGCTAACTACTTCAATCAGGACGGGATTATCATCAACTCCAATTTCAAACGTTATTCTTACCGCCTGAATGTCGATCATCGGATTAGCGACCGCGTGAAGATTGGCACCAGTATTTTAGGGAGTTATGTTGTTAACTCAGGTGTAACAACTGGTAACCAGTCTATTGGCGACGCAGGTGTAGTAACTGGTAGCGTATTGGGGGCTGCTGTTGGGGCACCACCTACGCTACAACCGTACCGAACCGACGGCACCATTTTCCCATTCGGTGAACAGGCAAATGGGCAATATCGGGAGGTTATCAACCCGCTGAATTACACCGCCATCCTAAACCAAACCGCTATTCGACGAACACTGGCTAATATATACGGAGAGGCCAACCTGCTGAAAGGACTTACCTACCGGGCTTCGTTCAACGTCGATATGCAGAATAGCATTCGGGATACGTATTCGCCCCGTTCGATTGTCAACAAATCGGATTTGAATGACAACTCGGGGTCGGGGTCGAAAACGAATGCCAATAACCTGGCGCTACTGCACGAAAGTATCCTGACCTACAATCACACCTTTGCGCAGGTTCATTCGTTCAAGGCTACGGCGGTATTTGCCACTCAGGTAGAAAACTATAATCAGAACATTATTAACGCCACTGGCTTCCCGAATGATGCCACTCAGAACGAAGCGGTCCAACTGGCGCTTAACCGCACGGTGAGCAGCTTCCGCTCGACACAGCGACTGGATTCCTACCTGGGTCGGATCAACTACGGGTTTAAAGACAAATATTTTCTGGACCTGACCGCTCGGGTGGATGGATCGAGCCGGTTTGGTGCGAACCACAAATACGGTTTGTTTCCAGCGGCATCGGCTGGCTGGCGGATCATCGAAGAACCGTTTGTGAAATCGGTTAGCTGGCTTTCTGATTTAAAACTGCGAGCCAGCTATGGTATTACCGGAAATGCTGCGGGTATCGACCCCTACCAGTCATTGGCAACGGTTTCGGCTTCGGGTAGCGATTACAACATCAACCACGCCTATGCAACGGGTATCAACCCGTCCGGGATTGCAAACCCCGATCTGCGCTGGGAGCGTTCGGCTCAGGCTGATATTGGCCTTGATGTCGGCTTTCTGAACAACCGGATCAGTCTGATCATGGATGTGTATCAGAAAACAACCAAAGATTTGCTGTACGTAAAAACGCTGCCCTTAAGCTCTGGCTACGGAACGATCGTCGGCAACTATGCTTCCCTCGAAAACAAAGGGCTTGAACTGGCCGTTAACGCACGTATTCTGGATGGTCCGCTGAAGTGGAGCGTTTCGGGAAATATGACCTTCAACCGCAACAAACTGCTGGATCTGGATGGGGGTACGACCCAGGAGCGATTCGTTACATCCTATTCGGTTCTGCAAGTGGGTAGCCCACTTGGTCTGTTTAAAACCTACGTTTTTGATGGGGTTAACCAAACGGGAGAAGCTATTTTGCCCGGTTATGGTGGTACGTTAGGCAGTCAGAAAGTAAAAGACATCAACGGCGATGGTACCATTTCGGCTGCCGATCAGATCATCACCGGTAATCCAAACCCAAACTTTATTTACGGCTTCTCGACCAATCTGTCCTTCAAAGGATTTGACTTCAGCGCCTTTCTGTCGGGTTCGCAGGGTAATGATATTTACAACGCCAGCCGCCTTTCGTTCACCCTGCCATTGGGGCAACGCAATATGCTGAAAGGGGTTGTGAATCGGTGGACGCCAACGAACCCAAGCACCGAATATCCTGCCCCAGCGCAGGGTGGCCGTATGCCGGTGAGTAACTACGTAGTGGAAGATGGCTCATACCTGCGCTGCAAAAACGTGACGCTGGGCTATAGCCTTCCCCGCATCAAAGGCATTCAGCAAATTCGGGTGTACGTAAGCGCCAATAACCTTTTTACGATCACCAAGTACAGTGGCTTCGATCCAGAGGTAAACACCTATGCCGGGTCGAACACCGCTATTGGTATCGACAACCTCGTCTATCCACAGGCTAAATCATTCTTAGGTGGTTTGCAGGTCACATTCTAATGATTGAATGAGTGAATGATAGAATTATTGAATAGGCTGACGCCAACGTTTTTTATTCTATCATTCACTCATTCAACAATTCTATCATTGAACTAATGAAAAAAATCCTTATCCCTATACTCGCGGCCCTTTGCGTGGCAGGCTGCAAACTGGACGAAACAATTTATTCGTCTATCTATACCGAAGCGTTTTACAAAACGGCGGCTGATGCAGAGAAAGGGCTGATTGCCGCTTATGATCCGGTGGCCGATCTGTACAGTGGTCCGGCGATGACGCTGGTGCCTGACTTCAGCGACGACCAAACGTATCCGCGTGGTGTGGTTGGTCGTAATACGCTGACCCTGTTCTCTTACGACGTCAATTACACCGTACAGAAGAGCAATTCCCGAACCAATGAATCACCCCAGCAAATCTGGGCGTCGAGTTACGATGGCATCGAAAAAACCAACTGGATCATTGCCAAAGTGCCTGCTGCTGTGATGGATGAAACCCGTAAGAAGCAGATCATCGGCGAAGCCTATTACCTGCGGGCGTTTTACCTGTGGGCACTGACCAAAAATTTCGGTGATGTTGTCATTAAAACGACGCCAAGCTCTTCGGAAGCGGCTGCCGTAGTCGGTAAAAGTCCTAAAGCTGAGGTATATAAGCAAATCTACAGCGATCTGGATCAGGCATTTGCCGCCGGACTTCCCTCGTACCCAGCCGTTGATAAGGGTCGTCCGTCGAAAGAAGTAGTGAATGCCTTGTATGCGAAAGCCGCTCTGTACAACGAGGATTGGGCGAAAGCACTTGAAAAAGCTCAGGCAGTCATTACTTCTGGAAAGTATGCGTTAATGCCCGATGTGCGCAATGTGTACAAATACGACCAGGAAGATGCCGCGCGGATTGAGAACATGTGGGCCTATGAAGTTGATCCGATCTCGCCCGGCCGATCGCACCAGTTGACGGGCCTTTGTGGGCCTCCGGGTAGTGCAGGCGCTGACTATGGCCGAACAACGTTCGGATCGATGTTTGCCTACATGTCGTTTTTCAATTCCTTTAACCCGGCTGATAAACGGCGTCAGCTACTCGATACGAACTACGTGGATCGGAGTGGGAAGATCGTGCCCCAAAAGAATATTACACCCATCACGACCGATGCTGTGCTAATTAAAAAATATCAAGACCCGAACACCACGACGGGTATGATTTGCAACATTCCCATCCTGCGTCTGGCCGATATGTACCTGATTGCTGCCGAAGCCGAAGCTCGGTTGAACGGCGCAACGCCAACCGCATACGGGTATATCAATACTGTTCGAAAGCGGGCTGGTTTACCCGACCTGCAAACGGGCTTATCGAAAGATGCCTTCGTCGATGCGGTTATTCAGGAGCGGGCCTGGGAGTTCTTTGCTGAAGGCGACCGCTGGTATGATCTGACGCGTACGGGCAAATACCTGACGGTGATTCCAAAAGCTGTTAACAGTGTCTATCCAAGTCGCCCGGTTACGGCTAAGAATAAGTATTTCCCAATCCCGCAGGATGAATTGAACGCCAATCTGAAACTGGAGCAAAACCCCGACTGGAAATAAAGAGTGATTGAGCGAAAGAGCGACCGCCAGAGCGATAAAAAACTTGAATACGAACGATGAGCTTTTTGACTGATTATAGGCTGTTAACGTACTGTAGATACAGAAGTTCAGTAGCTATTCGGCCCTTTGTCGTTCATGCCCTCGTTTTCGCTCTTTCGCTCATTCACTCGTTCGCTCATTCACTTCATACGGATCCGGGAAAAATTCGTGAGTTTACAATCCGCGAAAACGATACCACTACGTACACGCTGAAACTGGCGTTGGATGAGGCTGGGCAGCCGGTGTATTTCTTCCGAAACGTGTTTACGCCGGTTTGCCTGACGGGCGAATGTAAACCGGTGTATATCAATTTTTACTGGGACTTGCTCGGCAACTACACCCGCTATGATTTGCCACCCCGCGAGGTACTGACCAAAATGGACCATGAAGAGTTTAAGCCAGCCGATTACGAAAAGTTACGCGACATCCTCGACAATCCAAATTCTATTCTGAAGGATGTCGCCATGAATGACCTGATCGGGAAGGGGACCGAAAATCTGGCCGATTCGGTGGATGCCAAAGCGGGAGCTACGCTAAAAACGATTAAAAATGAGGTGATCGAGGGCGCTGTCTATACGTGCTATACCCTCTGGCACATCGCTCACGGATCGGTAGTAGCTGAGATTCGGCGCATCACGGAAACCTATCAGGACGATGCGTTATGGCACCGCTTTCTGGCCAGTACCAATCACCATTATCAGTATTGGGCTATGGAGCGGGTGATTACACCAACGGGTGATATCTATACTGATTTCAAACCGGATATTCTGAACGTGATCGAAGGGAAAAACCTGTTTACAGCCCGATACGCGTTACAAAAAATGTCGGACCGGTTCCTGCTTAGCGACACGCAGCAAACCTGGTTGTGGCAAACGTATCAGAAAGCCGGGTATGTGCTTCAGATGGCTATTCTGAAAAAACTGACCACCATTCCATTCCGTCCTGTATTGACCAGTGCCGTTGCTCAGGAATTGCCGAAAGCCAATCAGGAGCAATCGGCCATGATGCTTAAACTGCTGTCGGCCCAGCCTAAACTGGACGATAAAACGCAACAGGTACTGGCCCTGCAACTCGACAGCCCAAACGAGGAGTATGCGACCGATGTGTATCGAACGCTGGCCCGGTTCCACCCGAAAAATGAGGCCGTCAGAAAGCGAATGAAAGCCTTCGAATCAACCGTTATGCAAACCAACAAGTAAGATGAAAACAGGTTTCAATATGCTGGTTTTTCTGCTGCTATCGCTGGCATCGTTAGCGCAGGAGACTATTTTTCTGGAGACAGAATCGTTCGAAAATAAAGGTGGCTGGGTTATCGATCAGCAGTCGTTTGTGGTTCAGGGGTCTTCTTTCCTGATGGCGCACGGTATGGGTCGGCCGGTAAAAGATGCGACCACTACGGTTCGTTTTCCCAAAAAAGGGAAATACCAGATTTGGGTACGTACCAAAGACTGGGCACCATTTCCGAAAGGGCCGGGTAAGTTTCAGGTGAAGCTCGACAACCAGGCGTTACCAATGACGTTTGGTGAAAGCGGGTCCGACGAATGGAAATGGTATTATGGTGGAGAAACAGCCGTGCAGAATGAGCAGGTTACAGTAGCCTTACACGATCTGACGGGCTTCAATGGCCGTTGCGATGCCATCCTGTTTACTAATGCGCCCAAATTCACTCCCCCCAATAAACTGGCCGATCTGAACGCGTTTCGCAACAAACTCCTGAACCTGACGGGTACTACCGCCAACGCGGGTCACTTCGATCTGGTGGTTGTGGGCGGTGGTATTGCCGGAACCTGCGCAGCCATATCGGCCGCCCGGATGGGATTGAAAGTGGCACTGATTCAGGACCGCCCGTTATTAGGCGGCAACAATAGTTCAGAGGTTCGGGTACACCTGAGGGGCGAAACCGACCAGAATCATTACCCTAAACTGGGGCGTATTGTTCGGGAAATGGACAACGGCGATCCGGGCAATGGCAATCCGAACGGAAATGAATACGGTGATGCCCGGAAAATTGCCATTGTGAAGGCCGAGCGAAACATCACGCTGTTCCTGAACACCCACGTATACAAGGCCGAAAAAGACAAGGATAAAGTAGTAGCCGTGGTAGGCCGGGATATTGCGACCAACAAAGAAACGCGTTTTGAAGGTACCTACTTTGCCGACTGTACGGGCGATGGAACCGTTGGCTATCTGGTGGGCGCTGATCTGCGGTTCGGTCGGGAGAGCAAAGCCGAAACCGGGGAGTCATTAGCGTCCGAAAAGGCGGATGATTTTACGCTGGGTACGTCCAATCTATGGGCATCGCTGGAACGCGACACCGTTTCTTCATTCCCCGAAGTGCCCTGGGCCTTGCCGTTTTCGGACGAATACCACATCGACGAAGCCCGTTCCGACTGGCAGTGGGAAACTGGTTTTGGGAATTACAACACCATCACCGATGCCGAAAAAATTCGTGATCATAACCTGCGGGCCATCTACGGAAACTGGTCGTACCTGAAAACGAATAAGAAAGAGAAATACGGCAAGCGTGAACTGGCCTGGGTTGCTTACATCGGTGGCAAACGCGAATCCCGACGACTGATTGGCGACCATATTCTGAATCAGATGGACATTCAGGAGGGTAAACAGTATCCCGACGGAACCGTAACTGCCACATGGACCATCGACCTGCATTTTCCCGACCCGAAGAATAGTAAGTATTTTGAAGGACAGGAGTTTTTTGCCGGGACGAAGCACATTAAAGTGGCACCGTATACCATTCCGTATCGTTGTCTGTATTCCCGCAACATTTCGAATCTGTTTATGGCCGGGCGCAACATCAGCACTACGCACGTTGCTTTTGGTAGCACGCGTGTAATGCGTACCTGTGGTATGATGGGCGAAGTGGTTGGGTATGCATCGTACGTTGCTAAGAAATATAGTACATCACCTCGGGGCGTATATCAGGAGCACTTGCCGGAATTTATGGCGATCATTAAAGATGAACCAACAACGGCGAGTAAGCCATAACGGGTCCCGGATTCTCCTTTGGCTGACGGTAGCGATTTCGGTTTCGAATGCTAAGGCGCAATGGCCAATGGTTAGTGTGCAGGGAGAAGCGCAGGGTACCACGTATCATGTAAAATACAGAGATGCACAGCAACGCAATCTGAAGAAAGAAATCGATTCGTTGCTGTTGGAAATTGATAAATGCCTGTCGCTGTACCGACCCGATTCCGAGTTGTCACAATTCAATCGGGGGAGTTCGCATCGGTTTCAGCGGCCTTATTTCTATCCGGTACTGACAAAATCGGAAGCGATATTTCGGGCAACGAAGGGTGCTTTCGACCCGACGGTATTGCCACTAGTTGAAGCGTACGGATTTGGGCCTAAAAAGCCAGCGCCGACCGACGTTATTAACGTGGATTCACTACTGCAATGGGTCGGCTTCGAGCAGATCGTGTTCGACTCCATGTCGGTCCGAAAGCAGAAACCGAATGTACGGTTGGATTTCAACGGGATTGCACAGGGATATTCGGTCGATTTGGTCGCCAGACTGCTGGACACGCATGGAATTGAGCAATATATGGTAGAAATCGGTGGTGAAATTCGGACGAAAGGGCAGAAAGATAAGGCACAACCTTGGGTAGTAGGAATCGATAATCCGCTACATCCCAACCAATTGCAGATAAAGGTGAAGCTAACTGACCGGGCTATGACCACTGCCGGAAACTATCGTAACCAATACCAGGCAGATGGGCAGGTATATAGCCATATTATCAACCCCAAAACGGGTGAGATGGAGCAAGGCTCAGTCCTTAGCGTAACGGTATTTGCGGCCGATGCCATCACCGCCGACGGGTACGATACCGCGTTTATGGTGATGGGCATGGAAAAGACGAAGCGATTTCTGGAACAGCATAAAGAACTGGATGCCTACATTATTTACGCTGAAAATGGGCAGCTAAAAACGTTTGCAACCGCTGGATTAACGGACTTATAATCGTTGATACCAAGCGATCAGGTTAATGACAATAAACATAGAACATAATGCCGCTTAAAGGTCTTTTTATTTTTCTGACACTAACCGTTCTCCGGGTTCAGGCACAATCGTCCCAAACGTTGTCGCTGGCCAATGACCGGATAAAAATTGACTGGCAGTCGTCTGCAAAAGGCTGGACGATTCGACAGGTATCGGTTCGAAAAGGCAATTCGTGGGCTACTATGCCCACACCATCCGGTGAAAACACCTTGCTCTATACCGCCGAAAAACCGTCCGATAAGCCGGATACGACGTTTCGGGATATTACGGGAGCGGTTTTTCCGGGTGAAAAATACCATTATCAGCAAGAGCAGTGGGCCGAAAGTACCAATCCGGTTTCCCTGAACAAGGCCGGGCAGGCTTTCTATTTCTTTCCGAAAGAGGCAAAGCAGACGAGTAAAAATAATCTTCAGTTTCAGCAGGAAACCGACGTGGCCACGATTCGTACCGAGTGGTCATTCGATCCGAAGTTTGGGTCTGACGTGATTGTTAAGCAAACGGTTACACCCAAAAAAGACGGGTATTTCTCGCTGGCCAGCCCGACACTAGCCACATTGACCGAGCAAAATCTGGCCTGGGCAACCATACCGGGGTATTTTCAGGGCAATGCCTTTCAGAAAAACTTCGCGCTGGCCTATGCCTACGGACATGGTATTCCGACCTTGCCCGCTATCTATCGCGAACGCTGCGCCAGTACCCTTTGCCCCATGCTAACAGGAAAAAATGGCATTACCCTCTCGGTGATTCCCGAACCTGGCCTGGCCCGCGACCCTTGGGCGGTCGATAAAAGCACGCAGACAACCTGGAACATTGGTCTGTCGCACATGAACCGCAAGGCACAACTGTCGCCAACGTTGTACTACCCGATTCTGGGTGAGCCGAAGTCGGCCCTGAAAGCTGGAGAGAGCGTAACCTATACCTTTCGGTACAGCCTGACCGATGGCGATTGGTTTAAAGCCCTGAACCATGCCGTGTACGACATCTATCGGTTTAAAGAGACCCTGGCCCTGCGGCAAAGCAAACAGTCGCTGACCGGCCGCATCCAGAAAATGCATCATTACCTGACCGATCCCAAAACGTCGATGTGGAACATTGAGGAGTTTGAAGGCAAAAAGATCGGGGCGCAGTCGTATCTGGGTGGGGTGGTCGGTTCCAACAAAGACGCCATGAAAAACTCTGATTACGGTGCCATGTGGATGCTGGCCAATGCGACAAAAGACCCACTGCTGACCCAAAACGTATTACCCTATGCATTGAACTTTAAACTAGCGCAACAGGAGACGGGAAACAACTTTTTCAAGGGTGCTGTAGAAGGACAATACTATCTAGCCAAGTCCAAAAAGTTTGTGGAGGAATGGGGCGAAGTGGTCGAACCGATTGCGCTGACCTACTACACCATGCTCGATATGGGCAACATGCTCCTGTTTGAACCCACGAATACCGAGCTGAAAGAACGTCTACGCTTCGGGGCCGATCGGCTGATGGATTGGCAAAAGCCCGATGGGCACTGGGCCGTTGCCTATGATCGACATACCGAAAAGGAAATCTTTAAAGACATTCAGGACGTTCGACCAACATTCTACGGACTGATCGTGGCGTATCGGCTGCTGAACGATCCGAAATACCTGGCTGCTGCCCGAAAAGGAGCCGACTGGTTCTTGAAAAATGCCATCGAAACGGGCAGTTTCCTGGGTGTTTGCGGAGACGCTCGATACGCGCCTGATTTTGCTACAGGTCAATCCGCACAGGCGCTGCTGGATTTATACGACCTGACCAAAGACACCCGCTACCGGAATGGCGCCATCAAAGCTGCCAAAATCTATACGACTTCTATCTACACCCATCCCATTGCCAATCAGATCGTAAAAACTGTCAACGGCGTACAGCGTGAAGATTGGGAGATCAGCCAGACGGGCTTAAGTTTTGAACACGGGGGTATTTTCGGATCGGCCAACCGGTCGGGACCGATTCAGTTGTGTAGCCATGCGGGCTTATTCATCCGCATGTACGCCCTGACGAAAGAGCCCATTTTTGCCGATATGGCGCGGGCAGGGGCTATCGGGCGGGATGCCTTTGTGGATGCTAAAACGAGCGTTGCTTCCTATTACTGGAACGCCATGAATCGGGGTGCCGGACCTTACCCACACCACGCCTGGTGGCAAGTTGGCTGGCTGACCGATTATCTACTGGCCGAAGCTGAACTGCGGTCGGGGGGTAAGGTGACGTTTCCACGCGGGTTTGTTACGCCTAAAGTGGGGCCGCACCAAACCTATGGCTTTGCTCCGGGAACGGTGAATGGTGAAAAAGCCAATCTGGTCATCGACGAAAATCTGGTTACGATTGACAATCCATCCATCGATCACATCCTGGCGAAATCCGTGCAGAGCGGTAAGCTGTTCGTCGTGTTGCTGAATAACCGGGCGCAGTCAAGCGATTTTACGGTGACGGCTAAAAACGGAAAGCCGATGAAAAAGCAGCTACCTGCCTTCGGTATCGACGTGATGACCCTAAACGATAAAGGATTATAACTTCAACTATGAACTATTCCTTTTTTGTGGCAAACGACTTCCGGCTTTTGAACTCTTCAGGAAGTCCGACTCGTTCGATAAAGGCTTTATTATCGGCAATCTTGTCAGCAAACGGTTCACAACCGTCTTTACCTTTCAGAATCCGCTTCGGCACAACCCTAGGAGGTGTTGGTTCTTTGGTCGCATTCATAGCTGTACTTATTGCTGTTATACTCATTTTTTTCGAATCAGGAATGATTCATAAGGGCGGTTAGATTGAAATCCTTCCCAAGAATCACTGTAGTAACCAAACATAATAAAATAATTCAATAGTTCCTCTCTCGCCCGGTTAATAGCCATGCGATAAAGCCGATTTCGAGATGGAGAATTACCTCTAAATAAGACAGTAGACGCAGGATGGTCAGACAAAAATTGGTGAGTGATTTGGAATATAGTAGCTAGAATAAGAGGCATATCGCCATTATCGCTGACTGATTGATCGTCGATTTCGGCCGTGCCAGACTTAACATCGCCTAAAGCCAAATTGTAAATGGCAGGGGTACTGATCAAGCTGAAAATAACCACTTTCTGAATCAGACCTTTGGGACCAACGCTTTCGAAGAAAAACTGAGCGGCATCTGGTGTCTGGTTAAATGAATAGGACGGGTACTCCACAGTTATGGATATTTTATACGATTGCAAATAAACGAAAAACTAAATAAAGTTGAATACAGCCATCGATACGACCGTCATTGTCATTTTCTCGGCTTTTGTGCTGGGAATCGGTATGCTTTTCGCTCGGACAGGACGGAATCTGAAATCGTTCTTTGCGGGGGGCGAAGCCGTACCCTGGTTTATTGGCGGTCTCTCGCTGTTCATGAGTTTCTTCTCCGCCGGGACGTTCGTAGCCTGGGGCTCCATCGCCTACAAACACGGCTGGGTGGCCATTACCATCCAATGGACCATGTGTATCGGTGCCTTGGTGACGGGGCTGTATCTGGCTCCGCGCTGGAAGGCAACGGGGGCTTTGACGGCTGCTGAGTTTATCCGCGAACGGTTGGGTGCTACGGTACAGAAAGTCTACATATTCATTTTTACGCTGGTTTCGCTGTTTATCAAAGGCTCCGTGTTATACCCGGTCGCCAAGCTCGTCAGTTCGTCGCTGAACCTGCCTCTGGTTCCCTGCACGATTGGATTGGGACTGTTCATGATTGCCTACACGGCCGTAGGTGGGCTTTGGGCGGTGATGGTGACCGATATTTTGCAGTTTGTAGTCCTGTCGGCAGCGGTGTTCATCCTGCTCCCTTTATCGCTCGAAAAAGTAGGCGGTTTCGACAGTTTTACGCAACATGTTCCCGACGGCTTTTTCAACCTGCTTAACGGTGAATACACATTTGGCTTTGTAGCAGCTTTCGTCATCTATCACATTTGCTACATCGGTGGCAACTGGACCTTTGTGCAACGATATACCAGCGTCGATAGCCCAAAATCGGCCCGGAAAGTGGCGTTTCTATTTGCTGGCTTGTACCTCATCAGCCCGGTAATCTGGATGATGCCGCCCATGATTTATAAGGCGATCAACCCATCACTAACGGGGCTGGATACTGAAAACGCCTACCTTATGATCTGCAAATTGGTGTTACCGCCGGGCTTGCTGGGGCTGATGCTGACGGGTATGTATTTTTCAACTTCGGCCAGCGCTAATACCGCTCTGAATGTCGTGTCGGCGGTGTTTACCAACGACATCTACAAAGGCATCGTGAATCCGGCGGCATCGGACCGGCAACTGATTCGGGTGGCGCGGGGTTCGTCGTGGGTGTTTGGTCTGGGTATGATCGCTATTGCCCTACTGGTTCCGGCTGCGGGGGGCATTGTCGAAGTGGTGCTTAGTATCTCGTCCATTTCGGGCGGTCCATTGCTGGCTCCACCACTGTGGGCATTATTCTCAAAACGACTGACCAGCCGGACAACACTCTGGGTTACGGGTATCAGCCTGACCGTCAATCTGTTCTTTAAAGTGCTGTCGCCCTTGCTGCTTGATTTTAAACTGACCCGTGCGGCTGAAACCATCATCGGAGTAGGCTTGCCGTTGCTGCTTCTGCTGGGCTACGAATTATGGGCGCGGTCGAAGGATCAGATTGCTGATGAATACTCCCGATACCTGATTGCCCGGCAGCAAAAACGCGACGAAGCGCAGGCCGAATCGCCCGAAGAGTTACTGGAAGTTCGGAAACAAAATCGCTTTGGCTTACAGGTTATTGCCGGGGCTTTGGTTTTTACTGCCCTGATGCTGTTTGGGCTGAGTGCGCTGGCGACGATGGGTGGTAGCATTACGGCGGGTATTGGTGTAGTTATTCTATTCGCTGCCCTCATTCCCTGGCGAGCGGCTCAACAAGTACAATTATCGGATGAGGAGCCAACAAAGAAACTCGTCGATTCGAATAACTAGTAAACACGATCAATCATTCTATTCAACAATACACTAAAGCATATCGGATCGACGAACTGCTTTTACCTCATGACTTACCTACGAAACGTTCTGATTGCCTTATTAGTTGGCGCGCTGACTCTCTCTGTCAATGCCCAGTATACCATTCGTGACCCCAAAGCGATTCCGTTACATGGCGAATGGGTGTTTTGTATGGACCCCATGGCCGTAGGCGAAACGAACAAATGGTACCGGGAGGATTTTCCAACGGGTAGCCTGGACAAAGTGATCGTACCGCACTGCTTTTCGACCGATCCGCGCTATCAGTTTTATACTGGAACGGCCTGGTACCGCCGGACTTTCCCTTGGAAACCAACGTCGGGTAAACGGGTGCTACTCCATTTCGATGCGTCGTATTATGAAACAACGGTCTGGCTGAACGGGCAAAAAGTAGGCACCCACGAAGGTGGTTATACCCCGTTCCATTTCGACATTACCTCGTACCTGAAAGCAGATAACAATACCCTGGCGGTATCGGTCAATAACAATACATGGCGGGTAGGTACAGTGCCTGGGGCAAAGGACAACGGTCAGCCAAATGACCCGTTTCCCGGCTGGATCAACTACGGTGGACTTATTCGCCCGGTGTACCTGACCGTCGAGCCCGAGGTTTATGTCGAAAACATAAAAACAGAAGCCATTCCCGACCTGGCCAAAAATACGGCTACACTCAAGATAAAAGCCCGTGTTCGTAATGCAACAGGGCAACCCGTGACGCCTAAACTAGCCTATCGGGTGATGCAGAACGGGAAGGCCCTTCCACTAACCTGGAAGCAGACAGCAGGTGGTGTTGGGGCCAATCAAACGACAGTACTGGAAGCTGAAACGGCGCTGAAATCCGGCGATGTAAAGCTCTGGAGTATCGACCAGCCAAATCTGTATGACGTACAGGTAATTGCCGCTACAGATACGGTTCAGGCTCACGTTGGCATTCGGAAGGTGGAGGTGCGGAATACTCAATTACTGCTCAACGGACAGCCCATCAAAGTAGCCGGAGGGAACCGCGTCGTTGATTATCCAGGGCTGGGTTCGCTGGAGCCGGACTGGCTGGTCGAGAAAGATATGCGGTTGATGAAAGAAACTGGCATGGAACTCCATCGACTGACCCATTACACACCATCCGAAACCGTCTACGACTGGGCCGACCGAAACGGGATGCTCATCATTGCCGAAGCCGGTAACTGGCAGTTGACACCCCGCGAGATGGACAACGATACCGTTCGGGCTAAGTTCCGGCAGCAATTTCGCGAGATGGTCGAGCGCGACTGGAACCACCCGTCGGTGATTGCCTACAGTGTGGGGAACGAATACCTGTCAGAGCAACCCGCCGGTCAGCGGTGGACCAAAGACATGATCGCCTATGCCCGCGAACTTGACCCGACGCGCTTGTACACCTTTGCGTCGATGCGGTTAAATGCACTTCCCAAAAAGCCCGAAGATGAGGCCAGTCAGTACTGCGATTTTGTGTCGACCAATACCTATGGCAACCACCTGAATGTGCTGAAACATATTCATTCGCTTTACCCCGATAAGCCCATTTTTATCAGCGAATACGGCACCCGTGCTGATGGCAAGGATGGCGAAGCCGGGCAGGTGGCACATATCGAAAAATTTCTGGCCGATATACGGCAGCTACCGTATGTCGTGGGTGCGTCGTGGTGGTCGTTCAATGATTACCTGAGTCGGCACAACGGGACCAACCCCGACGGTACACGTCCGTGGGGACTGGTGCGGGGAGATCGCTCAAAACGTCCGTTGTACAAAGCGCATCAGATGGGTATGGCTCCGGTTGTGCTTGAAAAAGTAGGCTGGGAGCCAGGGCCGGAAGGCGTTCACTCGCTCAAACTTCGGGTAATGGCCCGCAACGACTTTCCGGCCTATGCGCTGAAGAACTACGTCGTCAAAACACCTGTATTGACGATTCCAATTCCCGACCTGCAACCGGGTCAGCAAGCTGATCTGACGATCCCGGTGCGTGGCTTCGACAAAACGTTAACCGTGGACATTGTGAAACCCACGGGCTTTTCAATTCTCACACAAACCTTCGATTTAAAAAATGATACGCGAACAGGCAACTGATAAACGTACCCCAAAAACGATTCACCATAGTGCTGATTTGGTTGTGACGGGCGGTGGATTAGCGGGCGTATGTTGCGCCATTACAGCGGCCCGGGCGGGTATCCGCGTGATTCTGGTTCAGGATCGACCCGTACTGGGTGGGAATTCGTCGTCGGAAGTGCGGCTTTGGGTACTGGGGGCTACCTCGCATATGGGCAACAACAACCGCTGGGCGCGGGAGGGCGGAGTGATAGACGAACTCCTGCTCGAAAACCTATACCGCAACCCCGAAGGGAATCCTCTTATTTTCGATACCATTCTGTTGGAGAAAGTGGTGTCTGAGCCGAACATTACGTTGCTGCTCAATACGATGGTGTATGAAGTAGAGAAATCAGCACCTGATACGATAAGCAGTCTGAAAGCCTATTGCAGTCAGAATAGTACGGCTTACGAACTGGTCGCTCCGTTGTTCTGTGATGCGTCGGGCGATGGCGTGGTCGGGTTTCAGTCGGGGGCCGCTTTCCGGATGGGGGCCGAAAGCCAGGAGGAATTTGGGGAGAAATTTGCCCCCACGGCCGAATATGGGGAGTTGCTGGGGCATTCGCTGTACTTCTACACGAAAGATACTGGCCGCCCCGTGCGATTTGTACCGCCTTCCTATGCGCTGGACGACATCACCAAAATTCCACGGTATCGCCGGTTCAATGCGCAGGAGTACGGTTGCCAGCTCTGGTGGATCGAGTACGGTGGTCGACTGGATACCGTTCACGATACCGAAGTCATTAAGTGGGAGCTTTGGAAAGTGGTCTATGGCGTTTGGAATTACATTAAAAACTCCGGCAAGTTCCCCGAAGCCGACACCATGACACTCGAATGGGTCGGTCAAATACCCGGCAAACGCGAAAGCCGCCGATTTGAAGGCGATTATATGCTTCGGCAGCAGGACGTAGTGGAACAGCGTTCGCATCCCGACGCGGTAGCCTTTGGCGGCTGGAGCATCGATCTGCACCCTGCCGATGGAGTTTTCTCCGAAAAACCGGGCTGTAATCAGTGGCACAGCAAAGGCATTTACCAGATCCCTTATCGGTGTTTGTATAGTCAGAATATCAGCAATCTGTTTCTGGCCGGGCGGATCATCAGTGCATCGCACGTCGCATTTGGGTCGTCGCGAGTGATGGCTACGGGGGCTCACGTTGCTCAGGCAGTAGGCATGGCGGCTTCGCTTTGTGCAAACGATAATCTGCTTCCCCGCGATTTAACGGCTCCTGACCGAATGCATACCTTACAACAGGAACTGCTGAAAGCAGGGCAGCACATACCCTGTTTGCATCTGCACGATAGCCAGGATTTAACGCAACAGGCTCAATTGACGGCTTCCAGCGAGTATGTTCTGACCGAATTACCGCCCAATGGCCCACTATTGCCGCTGACAGATTCAGCAGCGCAGATGCTACCCCTTCCAGCCGGACCTATTCCGCAACTGACAGCATTTGTAACGGCTGATCGGGATACAACCCTAACCGTTGAATTACGACGTAGCAGCAAACCATTTAACCACACTCCTGACATAACCCTCGAAACCCAGACGCTTTCACTACGAAAAGGTCGGCAGGAGGTTCAGTTGGCATTTACCAGTCAGCTCGATGAGCCGCAGTACGTGTTCCTGGTATTCCTGAAAAACCCCCATGTCCAGTTGCAATACAGTCAGGTACGTGTAACCGGGGTGCTTTCGGTATTTAATAAGACCAACCCGGCCGTATCGAACTACGGCAAGCAGGAGCCTACCGAGGATATTGGCGTCGATACGTTTGAGTTCTGGTGTCCCGAACGTCGGCCAGCCGGGCATAATATTGCGCTACGCATTGAGCCAGGGATTCAGTTGTTTGGTGTAGAAAATGTGCGAAACGGACTTCAGCGACCCCTTAGCCAGCCGAATGCCTGGCTAGCTGATCTAACCGATCCGAATCCAACGCTTACCTTAAACTGGCCTGAAAAAAAACGTATTCAGCAAGTCGAACTGTTTTTTGATTCCGACTACGACCATCCGCTCGAAACGGTGATCATGATTCATCCCGAAACGGCATCGCCTTTTTGTGTGAGTGATTATGTCCTCTGCAACGATCAGCAGGAACGTATTTTTACGGCGACCAACAACCACCAAAGTCATAATACCATCCGCTTCGATCCCGCCATTGAAACAAACAGCCTAACCGTGCATTTGAAACGCGTGAATGGCAATGGTGATACTAAAACCGTTCCGGCTGCTTTGCTGGAAGTTCGGTGCTATTAGTTTTTAACACCGCAAGGACGCAAAGGCGCAAGGTAAATTTCAACTCTTTGCGCCTTCGCGTCCTTGCGGTGTTAATTAACAGTGCTTTAAGCAGACGCGGGTTTGCCAAACACAGCGCGGTGAATGTCATCGACGGTATGAAATAGTTCGATACCTGAATAAGTGTTAAAACTATCGCTTCGGGTAAATCCCCAGGCTACGGCACCAAACGCCATTTGCTCCTTGCGGGCTGCTTCCAGGTCCCGAACTTCGTCTCCTACACAAAGTATGTTCCGGTGCGAAATGCCACTTTTAGTTGCTACTTTCCTGAACTGACTGGATTTGCCAAAAATAGCTGTGCCGCACCGATAATACCGGATCAGGGCTGCGTTTTCTGGCCCGAGTACGCGACGGATATTTTCCTCCGAGTTAGAACTAACAATAGCTAACTGAATGCCCTGGCTGGCAAGCTGCTTTAGCAAATCAGTAATCCCGTCGAACAGTTGAATTTGACTGATGTTGTCGCCCATCAATCGAATAAACGTACGGGCCACAAAGGGCATTTTCCAGGCTGGCATACCAACATGTTTCATCATCTGGCGCACGGTAAGACCCCGTATCTGATCAACTTCTTTAGGGTCAATCCGCTTAAACTGATAGATGTCAGCCAGCGTATTGAAGGTCTGTCGAAAGAACGGAAATGAGTCGGCCAACGTACCGTCAAAATCAAAGATGACCAGCTTGTAGTTCACAGTATATGCATTTATAGCGATGGAAGGGGATTCCTGGACCAGACGATAGACGGACCGATGCAGGAAAAGTAGCAAAGAAAGCGGCCATCAGCTAAATAAGCGTAAAAATGAACGATGAATAGGTGTGGAGAAGGATAAAACGTACTTCTTTTATAACGGATTTGCCTGTTCGTTGTCTGACAAGTCATTAACGATATGCCCAATTTTCTTGCCTGTCTAGTACGAATTGGTCTTTTAGGATTGTATGTCGGTAGCTGTTACGGCCAGCAACATCCATTTGAGCTGAAGGTTACATCGGAAAATGATAACTATTGCTTAAACCTGCACGATGGGTATTATACAAATGGCTTGTTTGTTACGCTCAATTATCTACCCGATCGGCTCAATGAACGGATTCGCGAAACGGGCAAACTCTCGAAAATTACTGGTCAATACCAGGCTGGTCAGATGATCTTTACACCTGAGTTTGTGACGCCGAAAACCACGAAGGATTTGATGGATCGGCCTTTTGCCGGATACTTGTTTCTGCAAAAAGGTCTGACGTTTTACTACAAAAAAGGGCATGTGCTGAAAACGTCAGTGGCCGTAGGGACTATTGGAAAGAATTCTTTGGTGGAGCAAACACAGCTATTTATTCATAGAACCTTTGGCTTGTTCCAGCCCAAAGGCTGGAATTATCAGATCAACAATGAAGTGGGGGTGAACCTGCAAGGGCGATACTGGCATGAATTACTCCCGGAGTCCTGGCGTAAATCCCGCTTCGACCTGCATGGCACATCGCAATTGACGGTTGGCAGTCTATTTACTAATGCATCGGCCGGGCTCCTGTTTCGGGCCGGACGTTTTGCCCGTCCAGATCAGTCGTCGCTGTTCGATGCCCGTGTTGACCGAGTCGTGTCGAACGAGGCTACCGAGTTCTATGTGTTTGCACAGCCAGCCTACCAGTACCAGTTGTATAATGCGACCGTGCAGGGCGGGTATTTTACAAATGATGCCGGAGCCATCCTGTCGCCTATCCGACATTGGGGGTATCAGTATAACATCGGTCTTGTTTTCTCACCACCCCGCTGGACGTTTCAGCTAGCTTATTCCTATAAACAGCGGGAAGCAGCCACCATGCGGCACAATGAGCAGTTTGTCGGCCTGACGATGGCGTACCGATTTGGCCGATAGCGTCTATACGTATGCATAACCTATTGATTTGCTTTTATTTGCAGTTACTGTTTTAATTGGCGCTATATTAACTGCCACCCTTTGATAAAAAAAGCATCATTGTCTTTATGAAGGAGGGAATCAATAGTTTTTGGGAAGCAACCTATAGACAGAGCATTGCCAAAATGATTGGTCTTTGCTACCGATATACGTATGATCGGCAGATCGCCGAAGACCTGGCCCATGATGCATTTCTGATCGCAATTGATAAATCGGCAAGCTTCGAAAACAAGGGTCCTTTCGACGCCTGGTTAAGACGTATTGTTGTCAATGTTGCCTTGCAATACTTGCGGGAACAAAAAAAACAGAAGGCCCATCAGGTCGGCATTGCTTATGAGATCAGTTCCGTAGAGGTGCCCGAGGAAGCCAATTATCCAGAACGTTCATTTTCTGAAACTGAACTTTTAGAGGCCATTTGCCTTTTGCCCCAGCATCATAGACTGGTGTTTAATCTATATGTATTTGATGGCTATACTCATGCTCAAATTGGAGCCCAATTAGGCATCAGTGAAGGAACCTCGAAGTCTCATTTGGCGAGGGCTCGAAAGAAGCTTCGGGAAACTCTTACTGAGAAAGTGGGTCACCACAAGATGCGTAAGTGGTTATTGCTGCTTTGGCTTCCTGATCAGTTCGGTTGGATTGATCAGGTGTTCAGGAGCCATTTAAACGAGTTCGGATTACAGCCTCAGCAAGTACTGATTAGCGATAGCATGAATGCTCTAAATATACCCATGTCATCGGTCAAATCGGCTTTCTCTTTTCATGAAATCTTTATGAAAACGGACATAGCAGGCTTAGCCATTGTGCTGAATGTAACCCTTGTTTCGTGGTTCCACTTTACAGCGTATCCGATCAGGCAAAGGCCTGCGATAGTAGAAAAATCGGCTGAACTACCAAGAGCCGCATTACAGCCAGCAGCGAATACGAATAAAAAATTGACAGTTGTAGCGCCATTGACTGCCACGCTTTCAAAAAATACCATCATAGCTAGTAAACCAATGAAAACTAGCGAAACTATGAAAAAGGTGAACACCGTAGGAGCATTGCTACTGACCAGCACGGCGCTGGCATTTGATTCGACAAGCCAGTTGCGTAGCGCCCAATTGCCTATTGGGTTAATTAACCAGCCAATTGTTGAAAATACGGCCAGAGAAACGGTGGGGCTGTTTGATCGGATACGTCCTGCTGCTAAACTGGATTCTCCCAAAATGCAGGGTACGTTTTATGCATCAGAACTGTTTTGGGCCGAAGGAAATAATCAGCTTTACTTCAAAGGCAATCATGTGAACGTTAGTCTCAACACGCAAAAATTTACTGGAAGTGGCAAGTTTTCTTTCTTAGAACAACTAAGCTATTTAGTAGTCAACGGGACTGTCATGAAGCCAAATGAGATCATACCACTTTCAGACAAGAAATATAACCTGGTCAAATTGCCGCCAGCAGAGGCCGTCAAAAAGTATGGCGATAGAGCCAGACTTGGCGCCGTTGAGATTACGCTTGCGGAATAGCGTCTGGAGTTTTGTCACCTTTACTGGATAGAGAAATAAAAAAAGCAGGTCCTAATTAGAGCCTGCTTTCCGTTTTCAAACCTAACCTAAATTAAACGTACAATCATTGCCGGATAACAGCTTCCCGAAAGTTTAGCGCTTTCGGGAAGTTAGCGCCTGCATATAATCAGTTCTATTGTTAAGACTTTAGTCGTAAAATTGAACCAGGAGGATAACAAATAATCGAGAGCGCGATGAAGTGGCGTGGGACACCTCTATTTTTTTGATTTTTGAGTTACTTGATACGCTCGCACCGGCTGCTGGTTCATACCAAACAGTAGTGTATTGCCGATTGGTAGTACCGAACGAACATCGCCCGTCAATTGAAAGCCTGATTGCATCTGTGGAATAGCCGAAAAACCGCCTTTGCCATCACCTTTCAGCAACAGGCCGTAATTGGCGTCGGCACGCCCGAAACGCAGACGTACCTGTGAAGTATTGCCACAGAGTAACAGGTCTTTATGACCATCCTGATTATAATCAAGCGGTGTAATCGTAAAAACAGGTGAGATCTGAGCGGCCAGTGGTAACGGTTTTTCGGTCAGTTTTCCAGTCGAAGTGCTGATAAAACAACTTGTTTTCAGCTCGTTGGCCATCAGTTTAGGGGCGTCGGCCAGTTCCTCCTTGGTAAATACTTCGTTCAGCGTGGCGTTGGAATAGCTATCGTAATTGGTAAACCGAAAGCGCAGCATACCAAGCTGGTCGAGGAGTTCGTCGCGGGTGGCGTGGGGATAGCTTTTGCCCTGCACATACAAACACAAAATCGGATCGATTTTGCCGTTTTTGTCGAAGTCTTTGTAGATCAGTTCGGCTGGCTCGGTATCGCTGGCGCGGCATTGGGTATTCAGTCCCTGATTACCGACTAGTAGATCGGCCCGGCCGTCACCATTGAGTTCATCGACCAGCAGTTTGTTCCACCAGCCCCGATACTCCTTGTCGAAATACGTTTTGGTCTGATCGCTAAACTTATTACCCGTCTGACTCAACACCGTAATCGGCATCCATTCGCCTACCAGCACCAGTTCAGCTTTTCGGTCGGCATTCAGATCGACCCAGGCTGCATCCGTAACCATACCAATGTGCGCGATCATGGGGGCCAGTTGAGCCGTTTGGTCTGTAAAATGACCTTTGCCGTCGTTGATAAGCAGGTAACTTTGGGGCGCTTCGGGATAGCGGCCCGGTACAACGCGCCCACCCACAAACAGGTCGGGTTTGCCATCGCCATTGATGTCGGTGGCCCGCACGCAGCTTTTGCTGGTGAGCATAGGGGGCAGGGCGTTTGTGCTTTTAGTGAAAGTTCCTTTGCCATTGTTCAGGTAGAGTCGATCCTGTAGTCGGGCATCGTCGGGTAGCAAATCACCATAGCCACCCCGGCACACATACAGATCAGGGTGTCCGTCGGCGTTGGCATCGAAGAAAATGGCGTCGGTATCCATGCCGCCTTTATCGGTAGTAAAAGCAGGTTGGGCTGCCTGGCGGAATGTATTGCCAGCCTGCTGAATAAATAAAGCCCCAGCCTGAT
Organism: Spirosoma gilvum; assembly: GCF_054776815.1. NCBI lineage: Bacteria > Pseudomonadati > Bacteroidota > Cytophagia > Cytophagales > Cytophagaceae > Spirosoma > Spirosoma gilvum. The sequence continues at coordinate 668,830 of NZ_BAAHBH010000003.1, forward strand.
CGCCACTGCCACCAATAAATACATCCTCAAGGCCATCGCCATTCACGTCGGCTTTGGTCATGCAGGGGCCATTGAACGACTGCGCATTGACCAGTAAAATCTGCCGTTTGAAATCATTCGTTCGGTTGATCGCATCCGTGAATTGAATGGGTGAAGTGCTCTCCTGAAAAAGCGGGGGCGTAGGCTGATTGACAGGTAAGGTAGACCCGGCATCTTTTTCCTGAATGGTCAGAATTTGATCGGCTTTTACCCCTTTGAGAACCTGGCTTTTGCCTGTTGGCCAGACAATTCGAAGGGAATCGATGGCGGCATTGGTTCCTAACCCTACATGCAGTCGGGGCGACATGCTGGACTGATAACCCCGTATAGGCATCTGTTCCACATATTGCTGACGGCCAGCCTGGTAGACGGTCACTTTAGCACCAACCCCCTGCGTATTGGCTCCCTGACCAACAAGCTTGATCGATAGGTAATGGTGTTTTCGTTCGGCATTGGTTTCGTTCTGAAAAATGAATGCCGGTTGATTGGTATTGTTAACAACCAGGTCGAGGTCGCCATCATTGTCGAGGTCAGCGTAGGCGGCTCCGGTGCTGTTTGAGGTTTGGGTAAGTCCCCAGGCGGCTCCTACATTGGCAAAGGTTACCTCGCCCGACTCATCACCACCCCGGTTGCGGAACATGTAGTTCGGTACGTTCGAGGATGGAATCTTGTGGACCAGTTCCAGCACATCTTCACGGCTGAAGTTGGCCGGGCGGTTGCGCATGTAATCGGTCATGAACTTCAGGAAATCCTGATTCGTATAGTCACGGACATACCCGTTTGTTACATACAGGTCTTTCCATCCGTCGTTGTCATAATCGGCCAGTAGGGGAGACCAGCTCCAGTCCGTATTCGAAATACCCGCCAGTTGGCCAGTTTCGGCGAAAAGTGGCGGGGCGCTTGGTGCATGGCGCGAAGAGTTCGAGTTTTTTTTATCGCTCCCTGCTCCCTGCTCCCTGCCCAAGTTCAACTGCAGCATATTCCGCATGTGCTGGTAATAAAAACCGGAGGATACGGCCAGGTCAAATTTTTCGTAGTTGTCGGGCGCCATCAGCAGTTTTTGCCGACGGTTGTCTTCCGGCAACATGTCGAGGGTCAGAATATCGGGTAAGGCGTCGTTATTTACGTCGGCTACATCGTTGCCCATCGAGAAATGGGACGTGTGCCTGATGCTGGTATTGAGTTGGTTGGTAAACGTCCCGTCGTGGTTGTTAAGGTAGAGGTAATCGGGAATGGTGTAGTCGTTGGAGATGTAGAAATCAGGCCAGCCGTCGCCGTTCAGGTCCGACACGCCCAGGCCCAGGCCATAGCTTAGCACTGAACTGCTCAAACCGGCCTGCTCAGTCACGTCTTCAAAATGATTGCCTGTATTGCGTAGTAATCGAACGCCGATTTCGGGATTAGTTTGTTTTAGCAGAGCTGCCGTAGGACCAGGGTCAAGAACGGGCAGCAGACGAGGGTTGTGATTCAGTAGAAACAAATCCAGGTCGCCATCGCGGTCGTAGTCGAAAAAGGTCCCCTGCGTCGTCTGGCCGGGTCGGTCGAGGCCCCATTGTGCGGTTTGTTCAGAAAAATGCGGAACTCCCTGGGCATCAGCTCCTTCATTGATGAAGAGCTGCGGGATTCGCTTGTGCGGAGGTAAACTGCCCGAATAGCAAACGAATAAGTCGAGTCGACCATCGCCATTGACATCGGCCATCGACACGCCCGTTCGCCAGGGACCTTCGCGTCCGGCCACTCCGGCGGTTGCTGTAACATCCGTAAACTTCATCTGCCCTTTATTCAGGTATAGCTGATTGGGGACCATATTTCCGCTGAAATATAGATCCTCCAGACCATCACCATTCAGGTCGCCTACAGCTACTCCGCCACCATTGTAGAAGTACTCATACATCAACACGTTGGTGTTAAGTCCTTCAGTCAGGGTATTGGCAAAGGTGACCCCCGTTTGCTCGGGCGTAAGCGAAGTGAAGAGTGGTGAGCCATCCGTAGCGGTGTCGGTCGAATCCGATTGCCGGCAACTTGTCAGGCAGAAGATTCCCAGCAGGAATCCTAAAGAAATAACGGTTTTCACGAAATGAAATTTAGGAATGGTCAGGCCTAGTCAAAGGTGGTCAAGAGTAGTCAGGCGTGGTCAAGTGGTGGTCAGGTATTGTCAGAGATAGTTTTCTAACGTTCACCTATGCCTGACCACTTACAATACCTGAGCATACTTGACAACCGTTACCCCAAAGTAAAACGAAAAAAGCCAGCACTCATGAGCGCTGGCTTTTTTCATCTGGACTTGCGCAGCCGTTTTTATAGGAATAGTCAGAAGAATAGTGATTGAGTGAATTAGCGATTGAGTGAAAGGCTGAGGCATGTTTTCACTCAATCGCTAATTCACTCAATCACTCAATTAATTATACCCCGGATTTTGGACTAGTTTATTGTTCCGGTTGATTTCATCGCGGCTGATCGGCAGGAAGTAGATCTTATCGGCCCATTTCCGGTTTTCCTTACCTGTTCCCAGATCCTGAACACTGTACGTATAATTGTAATTGTCTTTATTGTACTTATACGTCGAAACAGTTTTGCCTGACTTCAGTTTTCCGGTAATAACGATGATTTTAGCCTGACTGCCCAAAACGGTTGGTGCGATCATCCAACGGCGAACATCATAGAAACGCTGGTCTTCGAAGAGCATTTCGATATTTCGTTCGTTCTGATAACGGGCTACCAGCGCTGCACCTGTTTCGGTGATGGCAGGCATACCGACCCGGAATCGCACCCGGTTGATCCAGGCTTTAGCTTCTTCTTCCTGACCAAGTGCCATACAAGCCTCAGCATAGTTGAGAACAACTTCCGTGAAACGAATCTGAATCGATGGAACTTCCTGACGGATACTCATGTCGACCAGGGTTGGATCGGGGTCCATGAACTTGCGGATCGCGTAACCTGTCCAGGTACCATTCCAGTTTTCGATGGTGCTGTTGCGCGTGTCCAGGCCAGCATAAGGGGTAGTGGTGCCACCGCCCGTTCCGACTTCGTAGAAGCCCATCTGGATTTGACCGGCTGGATCAATACCAGCTCCATCGGGTGTACGCGGTTTCCACTGGGCTCCATCATACAGAATCGATGCATAGAAACGTGGGTCGCGGTTTTCGTAAGGCGCGGCAGCATGGGTTGCGTTTTTCCAGTCGAATTTAGTACCATCCATCATTTCGTAGCTGTCGACCAGTTGCTGAGTTGGCTCGCTGGATGTCCAGCCATGATAGCCGTTTGGCATGTTGTTGCGTGGATACCAGGAACCCCAGTCGTCGAACGAAGCGCGGATGTAATATTTCAGGAAAATACCATCAGCTTCACCACCATTACGCGACAGATACATGTTGATGTAGTTCTGCTGGCCTTCAGCAGCCGCAACGGGAGCGGCCAGATTCAGTTTGTAGCCGTACAGATTGAGGTCAATTACAGCTTTGGCGGCATCTTTAGCTTTCTGCCAACGGGCCGCGCGGTCGCCACTGACATAGCCAAGCAGCTCAGGTTTATCGAAGCTGGCAATGACCGACGATTTTGCTTTGGCGGTTGGAATATCATGCAGGTCGCTGGCAGCGTAGAGCAGAACACGAGCTTTCAGCGACATCGCAGCGCCCTGGGTAGCACGTCCGGCAGCCAGCGTTTTGCCTTTCAGCAGGATAGCCGCTGAATCCAGGTCGCTAACAATCGAGTTAACGCACTCTTCGTAGGTATTACGGGCGATGCCAAAATCGGCTTCATTCAAGGTGTACGCACTTTTTATAAGGGGTACACCGCCGTAATACCGCAGAAGCTGATTGTAGAAATAGCCACGCAGGAAGTACATTTCACCCTTCATCCGGTCGGCAATTCCATTGGTGTTCTCGAACTTTGGCTTAGCCAGATTGGCCAGTGCGATGTTGGCTGCCCGGATCCGCTGATACATGGCACTCCATTCCATCGTCGATTTTATCGTTCCCAGATTGGAAGGGCTTACGTTGGCTTCGTTGACGTCCTGCTTTCCGAAGCTGTACAGGGCATTATCGGTCTGGCAGTCGAAACTCATCTGATCCAGAATGCCATCGCGCAGGCCGTTGTATACGTCGGTAACAAACGCTTCGGCAAGAGCCTGGTCGGACCAGACCGCGTCACCCGATACCTTATCGAGTGGCTTTGTATTGAGGAAATCCTGATTGCAGGCTACCAGCGTAACGCCTAATAGCAGGCAGAAAGACAGGCATTTAATGATATAGTTCATAATGTGGTTGAAATTCGTTTAGAAACTGACAGACAAACCGGTGTTGATGATCCGGGCTTGCGGATAGTATTGGGCACTACCACTGGTTGATTCAGGATCGAACAGACCTTTCATCGATGGCGAGTAAGTAGCCAGGTTCAGCCCATTTACATATACCCGCAGGTTGCTCAAACCAACTTTGCTGGCAATTGCAGCTGGAAGCGTATAGCCCAATTCAACGTTTTTCAGACGAACATAGTCGGTGCTCTTGAGCCAGTAGCTGGTTCCGTTGGAGAAGTACTGGTTGCTACGGTCAACAATGCGAGGGTCGGTCGTGCTTGGGTTATCGACTGTCCAGCGGTGATCGTAGCTCCATTTCAGGAAGTTACCAATCGTACCTGATTCGGTTTGCAGGAAGATCTGTCCACCTGTCGAAGCCTGTAACAGAACGCTGAAGTCGAAGTTTTTCCAACGCAGATTACCTGAAAAACCGCCCTGGAAGCGAGGCTGGTTGTTGCGGTCGGCCCGAACGCGGTCGTCGCCATTGATCTTACCGTCACCGTTGATGTCTTTCAGCTTCATATCGCCCGGACGCAGTACGCTGGCGCCTACACCACTGTAGTCAAGCTTGTTAGCATCGATGTCGGCCTGAGTTGTGAAAATACCGTCGTACTGATACAGCAGTGTACCGTTGGCCTGGTTCGGATCGTTCACGTTGCTCGGAATGGGCTTGCCGGTCGAACGTTGCCATTCAGGAGCACCTGGGGTTTCGTCCCAGAACGTGATTTCGTTTTTGGCATAACCACCGTTTACACTCACCGAATATTTCACTTCGCCAGCCTGACCGTTGTAGCCTACCCGGAACTCATATCCCCGGTTGGTAACCTTACCGATGTTGGTAGCCGGTAAAGTAGCGCCTGTTGTTTGCGGGATCGAAGCACTTTTCCGCCACAGGATGTTCGACCGTTTGTTCATGAATACGTCGAACTCGAAGAAAATTTTACCGTTCAGGGCCGATCCTTCCAGACCGATGTCGGTGTTGTTGGCTACTTCCCAGGTCAGCGTAGTGTTCGGTACGCCGTTTTCATACAGCGTCTGCGCTACCTGATTGCCGACTACATAACCCCAGTTGGAGTTCACGACATCACCATAGGCGTAGGTTGGGAGGTAGTCGTACTCACGCAGGGCGTTGTTGAAATACACCTGGTCGTTACCCAACTGACCCCACGATGCCCGCAGTTTGAGGGAGCTGATGGCCGATAAGCTCTTCTTGAAGAAATTCTCTTCCGAGATCCGCCAGCCAGCCGATACCCCGGGGAAAAATCCCCAACGGCTGTTGGAAGGGAACATATACGAGCCATCGTACCGCCACAGGAATTCGGCCAGGTACTTTTCTTTGTAGTTGTAAGCCGCCCGACCGAAGTAGCTCATTCGGGCACGTTCCCAGGCTGCGGTCGTATTGCTGTTTTTCTCAGCGCTACCACCGGCAAACAATTGGTCGATAGCTGTCGAGGCAAAATACTTCCGGTAAGCCGAGAACCCATTGGAGTTCGATTGTTCTTTGGTGATACCGGCCAGCAGGGTGATAGCATGGTTACCGCCAAAGGTATGATCGTACGACAGAATACCCGACAGCAGCGAGTTAAACTGGTCGTTGGTATACTGGTTTAGGGTTGCCTGAGCAGGGCCTTTAGCTACCTTTTGCAGGATTGGCTGCTTGTTGGCATCGTACGAGGTGTAATCCCAGCTATAGACATACCAGGGCGTTTGCCAGGTTTTACCTTCCTGTAGGTATTTGTCGAAGGCTACGCTACCGCTGAATTTCAGACCTGGAATCCAGGGGTTGGTGATGTTTACGCTGGCATTGCTTTGCAGGTAGTAGCGAGTATCCTTATCGTAGCCAGTTGCATTGCTCGTAACCAGAACGGGCTGTTGGCCATTCTCGATGTCGGGAGCAGGCAAGCCATTTGGCCAGTAAGCTGGCTTGTTTGGATAGCCGCGCATCAGCATCCGGAAGATAGCGCCCGCACCAACGGTTGGGAAAAAGCGGTTTTCCTGACGACCCACCACGCCAATCACCGTGCTGATGTGTTTGCTGATCTTGGCGTCCAGATTCAACCGGAAGTCGTACTGCTTGTAGCCCGTTGCCGAGTTTTTGTAGTAACCGTCCTGATTCTGGTAGTTGGCCGATGCGAGGTACTTGATGTTTTCGCCACCCCCAGTCAACTGCAACGTATGTCGCGATTGGGGTGACCAGTTTTTCAAGGCAGCGCCAAACCAGTCGGTATTAGGGTACTTCCAGGGGTCCGAGCCATCCTGAAACTTCTTGATTTCATCGGGCGTATAAGCCGCCTTGGCAATGGCACCATTGTCGGGGCGAGTAAAGCTACCCGTTGTATTAAAAGCGGTATTGGCATCTTTCCAATACTGCGCGGGCAGGTTGTACAGGTTGATCTCGTTGTTCAACTGGGCATACTCAGCCGCCGACGCCATCTTAGGGATCACCGTGGGTTGTGCCCATCCCTGGTTAAAATTGTAGGATAGTTCGGGTTTACCGGTTTTTCCACGCTTGGTCGTTACCAGAATAACCCCGTTGGCAGCCCGTGAACCGTAAATAGCGGCTGACGCATCTTTCAGAACGGAGATACTCTCGATGTCGGCTGGGTTCAGTCGGTCAATACCGCCGGCCCGGGCTGGCACCCCGTCGATAACGATTAAGGCATCGTTGTTACCCAACGTGTTTGAGCCTCGAATTCGAATGGTTGAGCCGTCATAGCCCGGTTCGCCACTGGCGTTGGTGGCAATAACGCCCGGCATCCGTCCGGCAATCGAGTTGGTCATGTTAACGGCTGGCGATTTGACTAGATCCGTTCCTTTTACTGTAGCCACAGCACCGGTTACGGTTTCTTTCTTTTGTTCGCCGTACCCTACCACAACGACTTCATTCAACATCTTGTCGTCTGAAGCCATCGAGATATTGATTTCGCTCCGATTGTTAAGGGCGATTTCCTGACTAATAAACCCAATGTAGGAGAATACCAGCGTTGATGTTCTGCTGGGTGCATTTAACGAATAAGCGCCGTCGGCCGATGAAACAGTACCGGTCGTTGTTCCTTTTACCACAATACTTACCCCTGGCAAAGCCAACCCCTGTGCATCAGTAACCTTCCCGGTAACCTTAGTCTGGGCAAAGGCTGCGGTCGATAAAAGCATACAAAACAGAAGCAAAGAACGAAACGCAGGAGGTAGGGTCAGTGCCGCGTTCGTTTGGAAGGTACTCCTTCGTAATGAGAAGACCTTCTGGCGTGTACATGGTTTTTGCATAAACATTAATTAAAAAAATGGATAATAAAAAATAGGTTAATATAGGGGATAGAAAGACGGCGATTTGTTTATCAATCAGGCATACGACTAGGCAGAATTGCCCTGATTGTCAACGATTGTTATAGGTATTGATGAATGTAGATTAGTGTAACTAGTGCACTGTTGTACGTATTATGTAGCTTGATGCTAAGGAGTAGCTAGTAGCTGGGTCAAATTCAACTCAGCTAAGCTCATTTTGATGGCCAATGGATAGTATTGCAAAAATATGTTGGTAAAACACAATTCGAAGGGGGTAAATTGTTCAAAATAGGGGGGTAAATTGTTCGTGTACTCGTCTTTTTTGAAAAAGAATTAGACTTTCAGTAACATATGCAACTTTCGTAATCCAATAATTTATTTTATAAAAATTAGTATTTTTCAATTTATTGATCAAACCTTGTGTGCAAACGTATGCTGGTTGCACGAACTGGTTATATCTGTTAATAGTTAGGTATTATCCCTCAGTCAGCTATTTTCCTACTGATTATGAAAGGACTCTACTTTATCCTAATTACCTCTTTTATAAACTTCTCCGGCTGTTTGTTAGTCTGTGCCCAAACAGACCCAAGCCCGTTTCGCTTTGAACACATAACCGTCAATGAAGGCTTATCGCATAGCGACGCCATGGCAGTTGTGCAGGACCAGCAGGGCTTTATCTGGATTGCTACCAACAAGGGCATAAATCGCTACGATGGCTACGAAATAAAGCACTATTTGTTGCCCATCGATAATGAGAATGGCTTGTCGAACAATCGGGTTCGAACGCTGCACGTAAGCGCACAGGGAATACTATGGGCAGGCACCGAAGGGGGAGGGCTCAATGTGTACAATCCGAATCAGGATCGGTTCGTACGCCTGCAGGCCAATCGGTTGCCACTGGCCAGTCGGCAACTGCTGCATAGACTAACTGAATCGGAGATAACGGCGCTAATTTCTGACCGGCAAGGGAGCATCTGGGTTGGTACGAAACGGCATGGCCTGTTTATAGTCAAGTCGAGTGAGTATGGACAGGTACAAGGGATTAGCCAGGTAGCCTTGGGTACTATCGGGTCGCAACCTAGCGAGATAACAGATCTGACAATTGATCAGGCAGGGCATGTCTGGATTGCTACCTACAACGATGGCCTTTTTGTTGCTAATAGCCTTCAGCCAGGAGCCAGGGCTACGCTGACAAACCCTTTTTCTGATAGGCATATTCTGGCCCTGGCCCTCGATCATGCCGATGGTATGTGGATTGGTACAGATACCCATGTGTTGTGGGTGCCAGGCGATAGCTTACGGACCAGTCACCTGACAAAACCCTATGTACTACCACAAACTTTTCAGAGTATTGGTTGCCTGCATAAGGATTCGTTCGGGCGTTTGTGGGTGGGTACCGACTTTGGCCTTTCTATGCTTCCGGTTGAATTGTCCGCTGGCCATCCGCCTGTGATTACGGATAAAATGACAACCTACTTACCAATGGATGCGGACCCGAATAGTATCAATTCGGGGCGGGTGCATTGTATTTTTGAAGACCGGTTTCAGGTGCTTTGGCTGGCCGCATCGGCAGGCGGATTAAATAAGATTGACCTTCGGCAAAAACCCTTCGGCCACCTGAGTCGAAAGTTCAGCGAGTATCCTACGCTGGCGAATAATTATATCAATGCCCTTTATAAGGAAAATGACAAAGGCCTGCTTTGGATCACTACCCGCAATGGCATTTCCAGCTACGACCTTAAGACCAATAAGTACCGTAATTATTTTGATCGGCAGTTGCCTGGTAATGTAACCGGTATGGATGTGTCCTGTATTTTTCAGGATTCAAATGGTACACTTTGGTTCAGCGCTAGGTACGATGGGCTGATTTCGATCCGACGACAGGGTGGGCGGGAAATCGTTAAAACTTACCCGCATCACGATGGATTGTTTCACTTTGTCGAAAGTATTACCGAAGATAAGTTCGGTACACTCTGGTTGGCTTCCTTTGATTATGGGCTTACCCGTATGAGCCGCGATGGTCAGGTGTTAGCCAGATATACGACCCGGAATAGTCAACTCCCTTCCGATCGGTTTACCTTTTTGCTGTACGATAAAGACGAAAACGTACTTTGGGCCAGTACCCGGGATGCGGGTGTGCTTAAACTACGGGTACTGCCCGACCGTCTGGAATTACTTCGCCAGTTCAAGCATGATACCCGGAATCCGACGAGCTTACGGGTCAATTATGCCTGGCCTTTGCTCAAAGATCGTCAAGGGACGGTCTGGGTAGGAACTATCGGTGGTGGACTCCATCAGATTGTGCGAACCAAAACAGGTCAGGAAGAAATTCGGTCCTGTACAGCCTGGTTGCCCGATAGCGATGTAGAGAGTATTCTAGAAGATAATCAGGGTAATCTGTGGTTAGGCAGTGAGGGGCTGATTCGGATAAATCCAGTAACACATCAGGTTATCCGGTATAATGTTGTTGATGGTGTACAGAGTAACTCGTTCAAAGTAGGCGCGGCCTGCCGGGCCAAGGATGAGACGCTGTATTTTGGCGGGATCAACGGGATTACTTACTTACAACCTCGGGCTATTCAGGCGAACCCGTACCCGCCTTTCGTACGAATTACGAGCTTGTCCATTGCTAATCAACCGATAGGTGTAGGGCAGGCCGTAAATAATCGTGTCCTGATTCAGAAACCGTTGAACAAAGCGCAGACCCTTCGTATAAAAGCGGCCGAAAATGATTTCTCCATTTCGTTCGTTGGGTTAAACTTTGCCAATCCGAAAAAACACCGCTATGCCTATCAACTGCTTGGCTACAACGACAACTGGATTCAACTGGCTCCAGGCCAGCGAACCGCCAGCTTTGCCAACCTGCCTGCCGGGAACTATACGTTTCAGGTGAAGGCTGAAAATGGAGAAGGCCAATGGACCCATCAGCCAGCCACGTTACGATTGACCATCCTGCCCCCCTGGTGGAGAACATGGTGGGCGTATTCGTTATACACACTACTGATCGGCGGAGCGTTGTTGCTGGCCCGACGTGTTCTGCTTCAGCAGCAGGCGTTGAAAAACAAAATCGCCTTCGAGCATTTCCAGTACGAAAAAGAAAAAGAACTCAGCGATCTGAAACTGGAATTTTTTACCAATGTATCACACGAACTGCGTACGCCCTTAACGCTCATTCTGGGCCCGATGGAAGAATTGGCGGCATCGGCCTGGAAATTCAACGGCATGAAAGATAAAGTGCTGCTGGTGCATCAGCAAACCCGCCGACTGTTGTCACTGATCAATCAATTGCTGGATTTTCGCAAAATGGAATCACAGCATATTCCATTGCAGGCCGTCAAAAGCGATGGTGTGTCGTTTCTGGTAGAACTCTTCCTGATGTTTAAGCTCAAAGCCGAAGAACAACAGATTCGATATACCATCGATACCCTTCCAGAGCCGGTCATGCTTTATTTTGACCGGAGTAAACTCGAAGTAGCGGTAATCAATGTGCTGTCGAACGCTTTAAAATATACGTCGGCGGGCCGTGGTGTACATTTAAGCATTCGAGTGGTTGGCAGTGCAGATCAACCTGCTCGTTTTCAGCAGCAAAAACTGCTGGCCAACTACCTTGAGATTACCGTTCGCGATGAAGGGGTGGGTATCAAACCCGAAGAGCTTAGTCGCATTTTTGACCTGTATTATCAGGCGTCACACACCGCCAATATGCGCGTAGTAGGAACGGGCATTGGCTTGTCGCTGGTGAAACAGTTTATTGAGCGGCACGGGGGGGAGGTTGAACTGAGCAGTCGGGTAGGCGAAGGTACTACATTTATCATCCGACTACCGCTTGGCAAAGATCATCTGGCGACCTCCGATTTAGCCCTGGATACACCAGGTTCTGCCTTGCCGGTCCATCATGAACCGTTTATTGACGATATTACAGCAACGACACTGACTGACCTTACGCCCGCTACATTGCGTTTGCTGGTTGTAGAAGACAATAGCGATGTCAGGCAGTACATCAACCATCTGTTTGCGGCCAAATTTGAGGTATTTACGGCTGTCGATGGCATTGATGGCTGGGAGCAGGCATTACAGCTCATGCCGGATGTGATCATTAGCGACATCATGATGCCGCGCAGTGATGGGCTGGATCTTTGTAAAAAAATAAAACAACATCCCAAAACGCTACACATTCCGGTGGTGCTGCTCACGGCTCGTGTGGCTGTTGTACATGAGATTGAAGGGCTGGAAACCGGTGCTGACGAATACATCAGCAAGCCCTTCAACCCCGATTTGCTCATTGCCAAAGTAAACACGCTGGTGCATAATCGGTTGAAACTGCGCCAGTATTATCAGCAGAAAATACTGTTGGAGCCAACGGAAGTACTGATCCCCGATGCCGACAAGGTATTCCTGGAAACGGCTATGAACATTGTGGAGAAGAACCTGACCGAACCTGAGTTTTCTGTGTTGGAACTGGTAAAAGAAATGGCCATGAGCCGATCGGTTTTTTACCGACGGATTAAAAGCATTACCGGGCAGTCGGTGGTGGAGTTTATCAACGATGTTCGTATGAAACGAGCGGCCCAACTGCTTACCTCCAGCCAGCTTCGTATATCGGAAGTGTGTGTACTGGTGGGGCTGGAAGATGTGAAATACTTCCGAAAATCATTTCAGCAAGTGCATGGTCTTTCGCCCTCCGAATACGCCCGAAAACATCGGGCTGAGCGTGAGGTGCAGGAGGAAGTTTTTTGAATGTACTATAGCAAGTAGTTCGGCGACCGTGACATGTTTCGCATCATTAATGGTCGTCGAGAAAGGTAAGCCCTCAACCCAATAGTAGGGTTAGCCTTCGGGTGAGGGCAAACTCCAGAAATCTATAAACGAATGACGACCATGAAGTCCTTTTTTATTTGTACGATAGCCGCTGGTATGTTACTTAGTGTCGTAAGTTATGCCAAACCTAAACCATCGGCCGAAGAGCAAATCCGTCAGGCATTAGACTCCACCTCAGCAGGCTGGAACCGGGGAAATTTGCAGCAATATCTGGGGGCCTACACGCCCGATGCGCAGGAAATGGGGCCGAATGGCCCACGAGGAGGGGTAGAGGTAATTGAAAATACCATGCGTAACGGATTTTGGAAAACAGGTAGACCGTTGCAGCAACTTCGGTACGAACATGTCAACGTAAAGTTGCTGGGTAAGGACAATGCCCTGGTGACCGGACAATATGTACTCACCGGAGGGGCTAAACCCGACCGGACAGGCTGGTTTACGACAGTCTGGGCAAAAACCAGTGAAGGCTGGCGGATGATTTTTGATCATTCCTAACGAAGCGACCAGCCCTCAAAAGTACCAGGCGAGTTTAGGGTTTATCGCTCGGTTCCGACTGCTTATGCAGATTTTCGGTAATCATACTATCGGGTATGATATTGCTGGCAGCTACCTGCACCTTGTTTTTAAAACCCGACACTACTTTCTCTTCATTAGCCAGCAACGCTTCATAGCCATCTTTAGCCACTTTTGCCGGATCGTCCAGGCTACCTTCCTTCACAATTTTCGCATTTTCCATCTCTGCCTTGCGGAAAAAATCTGTATCGGTTGGGCCGGGCAGAAGGGCCGTAATGATCACGTTTGTCTCTTTAACCTCATTGCGGATGGCTTCAGTAAATGAAAGCACAAAGGCCTTGGTCGCATGATAAACCGACTGTAATGGGCCGGGTAATTTACTGGCAATAGAGGCAACGTTCAGAATTTTACCGTCGTTACGGGCTACCATCTCCTGCAAATAGAACTTCGTAAAGGCTACATAGGCGCCAATATTGAGTTGAATAATATCGAGTTCACGGTTTAGATCGGTATCAACAAACTCGCCATACTGGCCCTGCCCGGCATCGTTGACCAGGGCATCAATTTGAATACCTCGTGCTTTGATTTCCTGATAAACCTCAAACGGTGCTTCACGTTTGAACAGGTCTTTGGCAATTGGAATGACTTCTATACCATACTGTTGGCTTAGTTCGGTGGCTGTTTGGTCGAGTTCGCTCTGGCTGCGGGCCACTATCACCAGATTATATTGATCGTTGGCAAACAATTTGGCCAGTTCGTAACCAATTCCACTGGTAGCCCCGGTGATGAGGGCATAGTGATGTTGCTGGGTTCTCATAGGTTTAACGGAGTTGATTGAATCTGGCGGGTAAACCCTGCCATCCCCGTCTAAAGCCATCAGTAGGTCCGTTTAGTTAGGATATGGACGTTTAGCCGCTAGGAAAATGGTCTGCTTATTTGGTTCGATGCGCTGGTGAGGCCATTCCCTAACAAACGCAGAAACAGTTGGCGAATGGGCTATTGCTGCTGTGCATTCTTCTCCTGGTTTTCAGAAGGAGTGGAGTGAAGCAGTAATCGACGCCAGGAATATAGCCAGCTTACATGATGCATATACCAGCCTTCTACCGGCATAACACTCCTTCAAATCGAACAGGACCCATTCAATTAGGTTAATAAAGACAATAGCTCCTGGCTAAATGAAGCATTAAAATCGCCGGGGTCAGGAGCCAGGAAGCGGTAACCGGTGAGTTTTAGTAGTTATGATGATGTTTAACCAACTGTCGATCAGGCTTGTCCTGCTAAGTCTACTTTTCATTACCAGAATCGGGTTCGTACCAGCGCAGGATACGGCTCGGATCAAGGAGGCTGCGTCAGCCCCAACCATTCCTGATACGTTATTATTTAAAATTCAACGGGCGCAGTCGATCATTACGGAGATCAGGGCGGCCGATAAAAAAGGGTATGGGATTGCCCGCATACGTACCGGGCTGGCTGATGTCAAAGCCAATATCGCCCCCATTTCAGCCGATTTGCGAAGCCATCGAAAGACCGTTGATGCCAAGAATCTTGCCAATTATAGCCTGATTCTGAACGATGCGCTGGAACGATTGACTGTTTGGCGAACAACCCTTGCTAAATCGAACAATGATTTACAGAACCGACTCGATCAGGTTCTGAACCTGAGTGGCGACTCGCTATTAATTGTAACCGCCAACGATTCGACCGAAAAGAAGCTATATGTGGGGCAATTGGCCGATATTCGATTGCAACTTCAGGAGGCCGGTACCCGTACAACTGCCCGACTGGATACGGTAAGTCGTCTGCTGGCCGATGTGTCGGGAACGTACCTGACCGCCAGTAATTTACAGACCTCTATTAGCGATCGGTGGCAGCAGTCGAACGAAAATGCGTTGCTGAAGGAGTCACCATATCTGTGGGCCGCTCCAGCTACGTTTACTATTGGAAATAGTCAGACGGTTCTGAAATCGAGCTATCAGGGACAGGATAAAATTCTCAAATACTTTTTTGCTTCGACCTGGGACAATCGTTTCCTGCTGTTGCTGCTGACCGGATTGTTTTTTGCCTGGGTTTTCAGCAATTACAAAAAGGCCGATTCGCCCCTGATGCGTCAGAAAATGGGGCCGGTACAGTTCGATAATCTGATGGCAGTACCCATTGTGGCCACCCTGATTGTACTGCTCAACCTTACTCCCTTTTTTGAACCCGAATCGCCTGCTGTTTACATCGAAATCACGCAGTTTTTGTTGCTGGTCGTACTGACCATCCATCTGTGGAAGCGTTTTTCGAAACACGATCTGAGCATGTGGCTACTAAATGCTGGTCTCTATGTGATGTTGATTGTTACCAACCCGCTGATTGGCGATACCCTGTTCATGCGGCTTTGGCTAATTCTGCTAAATGCTGCCTTCTTTTACATAGGCATCGTCTTTTCCCGCCGACTTAGCCATCAGGACGTTAGTGAGCGTATCATTCGCCCGGTTGTCAAACTATATCTGGTGCTACAGGGACTGGCTATTATGCTCAATATTTTTGGTCGAATTAGTTTAGCCAAGCTGTTCACGATCACGGGTACCATTGGGTTGGTACAGATTACGGGTCTGGGCGTTTTTATTGAGGTTGTGCTGGAAGCGCTGGAACTCCAGGTCAAGCTTAGTGCCTCATCGGGCGGACTTTTTTCGCGGGTCAATGTCAATCATACTCAACGGTTGTTCAAAAAGGGTCTGGTCGTATTGGCCGTTGGCATCTGGCTACTGGTATTTTGTATCAACCTGGGTGTTGCCGACAGTATCTATAACTTCTTCAGCCACATCCTGACCCGACCACGAACGTTTGGCAGCATCACCTTCACGTTAAGTAGTGTACTCTCGTTTGCACTGATTATTTACCTGTCGAGTTTGCTGCAAAAAAACATAGGTCTCTTCTTTGGCGAAAGTCAATTGCCAAATACAGATGGACAGGTCGATCGAATCAGTTCGGTGCTGGCCCTGACCCGTTTAGTCATTGTGATTGCCGGCGTATTGCTGGCCTTTGCAGCGTCGGGGCTATCGATCGATAAACTGACTGTGGTGCTTGGGGCACTTAGTGTGGGCATTGGGCTGGGTATGCAGAACATCGTCAGCAACTTTGTATCGGGCATCATTCTGATCTTCGAGAAACCTTTTCAGATTGGTGATTACATTGAATTGGCGGATAAAAAAGGCCGAATACGCGACATTGGTATTCGATCGAGTAAGATGATAACCGTGCAGGGCTCAGAAGTTATTATTCCCAATGGCGATTTGCTTTCGAACCGACTCGTCAACTGGACATCGAGCGAGACGTATCTGAAAACAGAATTTACGCTGAAAGTGAATCTGGAAACCGATCTGACGGTCGTTAACGACATTATTACCAAAGCCGTAACGCAGCAGGAGGGTGCCGTCCCGGATCGCCCGCCCGAAATACTGGTCACGTCCGTTGGGGGAGATAGCATTGAGCTGACAACTCGGGTGTGGATACGAAGTATTTATAACGAAGCGGATATGAAAAGCCGATTGTTGCAGCAATTGATTCGCCAGTTTAAGGAAGCAGGCATTAAGCTTATGTAGCGAGTGACTTTTATACTGTGGCACGACTGATACAAGCGGCTGTTTATCAAACGCGGAACCAGCCGCGCCACAATTCAGCGAGCAGTTTCCTTTGTAATAATTGGCTGGCAGATTATGCCTGAACAGACTCAGATCGACGGCTGGTTTGGGTCAGCGAATACAAAAAGACCATACCAAAGCCCATGACGAGCATCATATGTAGGAAAAACATGCGAAAATCGTCGGTATAGATACCCAGCGCCAGACCGGTCAGAAAATAAATAGTCAGGGCGCCTTCGGCCAGGGTCAGCCAGTTCAGTTGACGGTTCACATACTTATTCGTTTTCCAGCCATCGGTAGCCTGTCGAACGTTGAACTTTGGTGTCCGGACAAACGGAGTTTTTCGGCCCAGATATCCTTCGATGACGGCAATGGTATTGTGTAGGGAGAGGCCCATCATCAGCGACGAATACATCGGAAAATACCAGATGAACTGGACTCTGGATCTTGGTTTCAATAGCCAGAATGGAATACCGTAGAACGTAATCAGGATAAGTAAACTGACCTGAAATAAGCCGATAATGAAAAAGACATTTTCCCACTCGGGATGCTGGCTGCGAATGTAAAGCAGGGGTACACTCAGTACGCTCAATACCAGTACGAGAATGAAGGTGGCACTGCTGAACAGGTGAAATAAAGCGTGTAGTTTGATCCAGACGGACAAATCCGGGCTACGAAGTACTCGCCCGATTAGCTTTCGGGCGCATTCAGCGGCTCCTTTCATCCAGCGATATTGCTGCGATTTGAGGGCATTCATGGCGACTGGCAGTTCAGCGGGTGAACCAATGTCTTCGCGATAGACAAATTTCCAGCCTTTCAATTGTGCCCGGTAGCTCAAGTCCAGGTCTTCCGTAAGGGTATCGCTTTGCCAGCCGCCTGCGTCAATGATGGCCTGCCTACGCCATACGCCCCCGGTTCCGTTGAAATTGGCCAATAAACCAGCAGCATCACGGCTACTTTGTTCGACAGTAAAGTGCGCGTTCAGCCCAAAAGCCTGTAGTTGAGTCATGAGCGAAAACTCTTCGTTCAGGTGTTCCCAGCGGGTTTGTACAATCCCTACCTGCGGGTCTTGAAAGTGGGGGATAGTTTTGAGCAGAAAGGCTGGATCAGGAACAAAATCGGCGTCGAAGATGGCAATAAATTCCCCTTGTGCATCGATAAGTCCGTTGGCCAGCGCCCCCGCTTTGAAGCCCGTTCGGTCGGTTCGACGAATCTGTTCAATTGTTAGTCCCTGCTTTTTTAGTTCGGCCACTTTCCGGGCGACTAAGTCAACCGTTTCGTCCGTCGAATCATCCAGTAACTGAATGTCGAGTTTATGCCGGGGATACTGTAATTGAGCCACCGCATCCAGGAGTCGTTCTACGACGTACAACTCATTGTAGACTGGCAACTGAACCGTTACTCTGGGTAGTTCAGCTTCTGGAACAGGTCTATTCAATAGCGGGGCTTGCCGACGTTTACGCTCCGATCGCAGGTAAATAAAAATTAGGCTTAGCTGACCACAATTGTAGATAAACAAGAGCAGTAGTGCCAGTCCATACAGCAGGAGGACAAGGTATTCCATTGGGTGTATATAAAAGTTTTCAAACGTTGTGTGCATGGTAACTCTCTGATTAATGAAAGGGTTAGCATGAGTAGGGGTTGAAGTCGTAAAAGTTCGCAAACTGCCCGCCAGAGTCGATTAAATGGGTGCATAAAGAGTGAGTGTTAAATCATATCTAAGATTGTTCGTATATTGTATGATTTCTTTCGGATTGATAGATAGAGAACCAATACGTTACGCTTAATAAGCCATTCGCATTTTATCTGTGTATTGACTTGGCCGAGAGAAGATTAGTCGTTAGTTTGCCGTGCGATTTACGAATATGAACCCTTTACTACCTGTGTCTGCGTGGCCTGTAAGCTTGCTGATGGCGGCCCGATTACTCTTCCAATCGTTGGGGAGCGAATGGACCCGATTCGAGTTGGCTGACCAGAAATGGACTGTTGAGGAGGGAAGTCGATCATGACGCCCATCAATGACACCCGCCTGCGCTGGCTGGGCCCGATTGGTTTGTTTGCGTTCGGAAACCTGTTTTTCCGATCATCGTTCTGGCTTACTTCGTCTACACCGGCACTCATACAGTCGACGCTGGTTGGGTTAGGCGCAGGCTGGGCGTTCTGGCAGTTGAATCGGTGGGTCATTCGCGAGACACAAAGTCGATTGCCAGGCCTGGAACGGACCAAACAACGGTTGCTGATGTGGTTACTGCTCACGCCCGTGGTGGTTAATGCGGCTGTTTTTTCCCGATATGGCTTACATATTCTGCTGGGCTCGCGGCCAACCTGGTGGCTGGGCACCGTTGATTACCTCAATTCGCTGGGGATTCAGTTGTTTTACCACGGCGTTTATTTCAGTATTTATGAAGGCTGGTATATTGTGGATCAGTGGCGGCACATCCAGCGGGAAAAAGAAGAGCTAATCAAAATTCAGTGGCAAACCCGCTTCAATTCGCTGAAAAGTCAGGTAAATCCACACTTTCTGTTTAACTCCCTGAATGCATTATCGGCCCTGATCGAAGAATCGCCGGTGCAGGCCAGCCAGTTTGTGGATGAGCTATCGAGTATGTACCGGTATCTGTTACAGGCGAATGAACGCGAACTGGTTTTTCTGAGTACCGAACTGGCGTTTATCGAATCGTATGCTCACTTGCTGCAAACTCGTCATGGCGATGGCCTTACTATCCGAACAGAAATACCACCAGATTACCTCAGCCATTCGCTCCCTCCGTTGACCCTCCAATTGCTGGTCGAAAACGCCGTAAAGCATAATGTGGTCTTAGCCAGCCGTCCTTTGCTGATTGAAATTGACACCACCAACGGGCATTTACGTGTACGCAACAATCTCCAGCGTAAAAATGTCCGTAATGCCAGTAATGGAGTCGGACTAGCCAACATCTCGGCTAAGTACCGAATGCTTACGCAATCCGAGATTGAGATTCGGGAAGAGGAGGATCATTTTACAGTATTGCTTCCCTTGTTGCCCTAACACCCCGATGAGCTTTTGGGCCAACTCTTCTTACGCCAACTACTGGTTGATCGATGAGGAAAATCAGTAAGAACGGACTGAGGAGGATTGATAAACTACACGGTGAGTGCCCCGATAATCCCATAACTTTTTGGAACTCATAAGTAATAAAGCAAAGAAAATCAGCAGCAAAAATGGCCAGGGATTTGGGTAACGTATAGTTTTCTTGCGCATCTATGTAATGGATTAGCCAATGATTGACTAAGCTAATGAATACCAGACTATTCCAGGGGTATGCTGAGTAAAATCATACAAATTGAACGGGCAAAAAACGATTAAGAACCGCAGTAAACAGACCCAGATTGAGCCGTTCTGTTCGAATCAGATGAAGCTCATAACAATCTGTGTCGATTCGGTAAAGGGCAGCTTATAGCCATTAGCTCTATCTACACACTCTGGTAAAACTATTTAATTTATTAATTTTGCTTGTATATGCCTGTTTATGCCCGGTTCATTCCCCATTCTTTTAGTTGATGACGACGTTGCAATAGCTGATATTTTAACGCGTGTTGCAGAGCGTGTTTTTCCTGAAGCTATAATCGTCCATGCCCGGAATTTTACCGAGGCTGTTACTTGTCTTGCCAATGTAGATAAGGAAGTATTTCGGTTAGTTTTGCTTGACATTGACCTCCAAACCGACTCAACTGGTTTCGATTTTTTATCACTGCTGCGCGAAAAACCGTTCGGTCAATTAGTGCCGGTTATTGTGCTTTCGACAAGTATCCAGGAAAGTAAAGCGCGGGAATCCTATCTGCGGGGAGCGAATGCATTTACAAATAAACCGTTTACCTACGGTGACTGGAAAAGGTATGTCGAGCAGTTACGATCATACTGGTATGAAACGGTGACCATTCCCCAAATTCGCTTCCGACAAACTCCCGATTCATTTTAATCATCTGTTTTTGCGCCGACCTTTTGTTCAGGTGCTGAGCATTAAGCAGCTAGCTCTATTGCCTGGCTCATCGGCGGGCACAAAAAAAGCTCCCATATACCACAGGGAGCTTGCCACACGAAAAGGCACGATTTAGCGGACGCGCATCCGATAAACGCTACGGCCACGGAGCCCAACCAATGGGCCTCCCACTTCAATAACCCGTGGGCGAGGGGGCCGGTTAATATGCATTAAGTTCGTTTTCATTAGTAGTTGTTGTTTGTGAATGACTGAGACAAAGATGGGGAATCACCTCAGGATTAAGATAATGAAATGGTACTAACTGCGTAAACAAGGGGTTAAAGCTACTAAAAGCAGCGATGAACGGTATGTTTGATCATTAAGATTATTCTAAGAAAATTCACTCGAATATTTTTATATAAAAGGATTATTTGAAGATATTGTATTTTTAAAGGAACGCGTCTGCTGCGCTAGCCTTATGCTCATCGCAAAAGGTCTGATCGCACTAAATGATACAGATACTGACAGGCATCGGTTTCGGTTGAGAAGAAGGTTAGCCCAGTTTTACTGCCCCGTTCACTGTAATATACCTCCCAGCCGTCGTCGGTTTGATTGAGACAATACGCTTCATGTGGTAGGCCTCCATGAAGGCAATAAGCGTCTTGAGGAATAGGGATGGCCGCCAATCGAAGCGCTAATTCCTGTTTGTTCATATAGCCCGTTTACTGTTTCTTATAAAATTAGCCATAGTAGGCTTTTCCGATTCCTTTGATCCATTTATCGGTAAGGGTTATAACGTTTTGATAAACTGAATAACGCGCTCCACTTCCTCAAAACCGGCTTTTTTGTGAAATGCCTCACCAACCGAATTTGTGAGCAGAACGTCGGATGCCAGTTCAATACAGCCATGATCCCGTGCCCATTGTTCCGCTTTTTCAATAAGAGCTTGTCCAATACCATGCTGCTGATACGCAGGCCGTACATAAATTCCTTCGACAAAAGCAACGGGGTTTTGGGTGGCACCCGGTACATAGTCGAAGCGTAGGGATAAATTCATAAAGCCAATGGCTATTCCCTGGGGATCTCGAACCAGAAAACCGGTTTCTTTGGACGAGTGATAGATGTCCCTTAAAACTTCTCTCATTTCATTAGCATCTGAGTCGGGCCAGAGCGACAATGCTAGTTGCAGCCATTCGTCTAGATCGTTGAGGGTAGCTATATGAATTGTCATTAGATCGTCAGGAAATGAATACGATTATTGAGCGTCTTTACGGCATTGTGCCTATATATCGAGGCTGTTTAAACAATTTAAAATAAGCTAGAAATGAGTATATTTTTTGTCATTCCGACCGAAGGGAGGAATCTCAAGCTTGACTAATGAATATCTTTGAGATTCCTCCCTTCGGTCGGAATGACAAAAAATGTACGGCTTTAGATTAATTAGGAAACGTTTAAACATTATCATCAGCAAAATTGAATAAAAACAATAAAACCCGACATAGGCCGGGTTTTATACGCTTGTCTATAATTTTTTGCGCTTATTGCATGGCAATGGTGCGACTGGTTTTTTGAACCGGCTGAGTGGATAGGTTCAACTGCTTGATGATGCTCCCCTCCGACGACTTGATCTCCAACTCATACTCCCCATCAGCCAGTTCTTCTACATTCAACTTGACGGCATATTTGGCTTCTTTGCGACCAATGTTTTGCTCATAGAGTACTTTGTTGTTCTTGTTCTTCAGCAGGAGAACCACCGGCGTATCGGTCGATTTCTGGACAGCTACCCGAATTTCGTGGTTGACCGTTACGTAGGCACTGGCATCAAACGAAAGGGTTTTAGGGGTGGTTGGATTGAGCAGCGTAGAGGCACTGATTAGGATAGAAGCGGCAAGGTTGGTCATGAATGGTAACATGGTCGTGTTATGTTTAGCGTTTAAGATGTTGTTTACTGGTATGCCATCTTAAATTCAAACCCTGTGCCAATTGAGGATAGCTATTGATAATCAGAAGTTTAACTTTTGTGCCAGTCTGGCTTACTGTCCACTAGTGGACAAGCCTTGTTCGATGACGGACAAAGCGGACAAAGATTGGCAGTATCACGCCAAAGGTTTTACTGAACTGCTATCGGGATTGATAATGGGTGAGTTTTGTAGGGTAAAGAGGTCTACAAAACTGAGAATGGATTGTTTGCAATGATTTTTATCAGGGTTTTGCCTGAAATTGATCATTTGTACCGTCAATGGATACACTAAGTTTGTGATCACGGTAAGTAAGAGTATACGTACCAAGCCCCTGGTAGTCAAAAACCCCTTACCTAGGTTTTCGGTAAGGGGTTTTCATTTACTTATCGTTGATCAATAACCACCACATCTTGATCTTACGGATCCCTATACAAATGTAGTAGTTGGCTTCTTCTTTTATTATGAGTGGCCCTTGTTGTACTTTTTTAGGGCGGCTACCGAAACAGCATAAACAAAAACGCTGACCCCAAATAGAGCCAGCATTTTTTAA
The DNA here is from genome assembly GCF_054776815.1 of Spirosoma gilvum. Classification (NCBI taxonomy): domain Bacteria; kingdom Pseudomonadati; phylum Bacteroidota; class Cytophagia; order Cytophagales; family Cytophagaceae; genus Spirosoma; species Spirosoma gilvum. Next base: position 691,872 of record NZ_BAAHBH010000003.1, read on the forward strand.
TTACCCATAAGATAATGCCTTTCTAACCAACCGCCAGATCAGTAGAAAGGCTGTATAAGTAGTTAACGAAAAGTAGCAGAAAAAGTTGATTAAACGGTTGATTTAATTGAAAAATAGATAGTTAGTCTTTTGCACTTTTGGCTATGACAAGCGAATAAATGTGTATAAGGCTAAGGTAAGAGTAGGCTTGTTTTCAGGGAAGGCAAAGGGCTGTCAGCACGAAGAGGATCGTTATTTACCGATAATTTCTTTGCGATGCGTTAAGCCCCAGTCATGCAGCTCGTCGACCACTTTTTCGAGCGACATGCCGTGTGTCGTTATAGAATATTCGACTGTTGGCGGGAATGTATCGTATACCTTACGGATGATCAGTTTATTCTCCTCTAAACTTTTCAACTCCTTCGACAGGGTTTTATCTGTGATTCCAGCCACCTCTTTAGCCAGTTGCTTAAACCGTTTGGGACCGGACGACAAGGCAAACAAAATCAATAGCTTCCATTTTCCTTCCACAGCTTCTAACGCATCGTTGATCGACAGCATCGATTTAGGGCAACCCTCTCCAGTTAACATGTTCTTTTCCCAGGTTTTGTTTGGCGATACTACCCTGTTGGCTAGTATCAGCCGATAGGGATAGTACTTTCTTGCAGAAGGCAACGGAAAATACTTTTGTTCCATTCATACAAAATCTCTGTAGAATGGTATATCAACAAAAGCCTTCGCGAGTTATTCATATAGCTCTTTGGATAACCCAAACTGGTTTAGCGATCACTTTTATCTGGGCGGCCTGGATGAAACTAGCTCAACCGATCAATCAATTATCGGCTATGTGGCCCTGGACAGGTCAGATTCCGACAGCGCTGGTAAAAGCGACCGGAATCATTGATCTGTTAGGGGCGATTGGCTTAGTACTACCTTCGCTGCTACGCATTCAGCCAAAGCTCACGCCTATAGCCGCTGTTGGCATAATCATCCAAATGCTGTGTGCCGGTATTTTCCATATTGTAAGGGGCGAAGCATCGGTGACTGGCGTTAATATCGTTTTTGGTTTGATGACCGCATTTGTAGCCTGGGGTCGGTTTGCGAAAGTGCCGATTGCGTCAAAATGATAGATATAGATAACTTCCCGAAAGTCTACGCGCCCGCAGCGGCAGACCGCCGACTCGAAGCTTTCGGGAAGTTGTGCATTCGTTTGACTTTAAGAAATGACTACAACAACCTTAGATTCGGCTACAACTCAGAATCCCGAAATACGGACCTTTGCGTAGCCGACAAAACGGCATATCACTATGGCGAATACACAACCACGTCGATTTAAAACCATTGCGGAATTTCATCAGAATAGGGGCTGGCCGAAACCAGAGCATCCGCTCGTTAGTGTAGTCAATTTATCAACCATTCGGCAGGCACACGCCAGCGACATCAGCCTGGTAAAAGATTTTTATTCCATTGCCCTAAAGCGGAATCCCAATGTCCGGATGAAGTATGGTCAGCAGGAATACGATTTCAACGAAGGCATTATGTTCTTTGTGGCGCCTGGTCAGGTATTTCGAATTGAGGTCGATAACGATTTACCCGTGCAGCAATCGGGCTGGATGTTACTCGTGCATCCCGACTTTTTATGGAATACACCCCTGGCCAAAACGATCAAACAGTATGTGTATTTTGACTACTCCGTCAATGAAGCGCTATTTCTTTCCGAGAAAGAAGAGACGGCCATTACCGGTATTATGCAGGGAATTCAGCAGGAATATCATTCACCCATTGATCAATTTAGCCAAAGCGTTATCATCGCTCAGCTGGAGCTACTACTGACCTATGCCGACCGGTTTTACCATCGGCAATTCATTACCCGAAAAATCACGAATCATCAAATTCTGGATCGGTTGGAAAGCCTGCTAACAGACTACTTCAATAGCGATGCGTTGATTACAAACGGACTACCTACTGTCCAGTTTATTTCCGAATCCTTGAACGTATCGCCCAATTATTTGAGTGCCCTGCTAAACGTATTGACCGGGCAAAGCACCCAGCAGCACATTCACGATAAACTGATCGAAAAAGCGAAAGAGAAATTGTCAACAACCGATTTGTCGGTCAGTGAAATAGCCTTTGCATTAGGGTTCGAACATTCACAGTCGTTCAGTAAATTATTCAAGAGCAAAACAGCCCTCTCACCCCTGGAATTTCGTCAGTCATTCAATTGACTACACTACTGAAACGACTACAACAACCATAGATTCGGCTACAAAAGCCAACACTGACGTATCGACTTTTGCCTGACAAACAAAAGCGAAATCGTTATGAATACTATAATCACCGGCTCGTTAGGGCATATCGGCAAACCACTCACTGAAGAGTTAGTTCAGAAAGGTCATTCTGTCACGGTTATTAGCAGCAATCCCGAAAAGCGGGAAGCTATTGAAGCGCTGGGGGCAAAGGCTGCCATTGGTTCACTGGAAAATACTGATTTTCTGATAACTACCTTTGCGGGCGCCGACGCTGTATTTACTATGGTACCTCCCAATTTTGCCGAGATAGATCAGGTGGCATACTATCGCCGAATCAGTAACAACTACGCTCAGGCAATTTCTCAAACAGGCATAAAACGAGTCGTAAATCTGAGTAGTTACGGAGCGCACCTGGACAAAGACACGGGCTACATTCTTGGCGCTCATCATGCCGAAAAAATTTTGAACGAACTGTCTGAGGTCGCCATTACGCATCTGCGGGCAGGTTACTTCTACTACAATCTATTTGGTTTTGCCGATATGATTAAAGGAGCCGGTTTTATGGGGGCAAATTATGCTGGTGATGACCTGATAGCCTTGGTTTCGCCAATTGATATTGCGGCTGTAGCTGCGGAGGAGTTAGTGAAACCAGCTACGGGTAAAACCGTCCGCTACGTAGCCAGCGATGAGCGCACGGCCAGCGAGATCGCTCAAGTAGTAGGAGCGGCCATTGGGAAACCAGATTTACAGTGGCTTATGCTAACTACTGAGCAAATGAAGGACGGTATGGAAAAAGGAGGTATGCCTGCCCACGTTATCACAAACTTTGTGGAATTAGGTACCACTCTACACAGCGGGGCTTTACTAGAGGACTATAACCGCCACAAACCAACGTTGGGAAAGGTGAAACTGGAAGATTTCGCTCAGGAATTTGCCAGTCTATGGCTTAAAGGCCCACACAGTCATTAATCGCTCCCACACCTGATCGTATGGAACATTAATCAATTTGGGGCTCCCGTTTATTTACGTTATTATGCGCTCAAAAACAGACTATGTCCGCATCGGTCCCCGTTTATAAGCTCCAGTCGTTTCCGGCTCATGAGCCGGAAACGCTCTTTTATATGGCGCGGCTGGAAAAGCTGGTGAAGGAGGTTAAGGGGATCGACAAGCCTCATTCGCATACCTTTTATCTGCTGATGTGGATTACAAAAGGAAGTGGTACACACACCATCGATTTTCGGACGTATCCCGTTAAAGCCCATCAACTTTACTTTCTTACACCAGGTCAGGTGCATAGCTGGGAGCTTTCGGCCGATATTCAGGGGTATAATCTGTTTTTCGATGCCAACTTCTTCCGGGGGCGGTTTGGGAATCGACTGCATCAGTATCCGTTTTATCACTCACATCAGCATCAACCCTTGTTAGAGATAACCGAGCAACAACCGTTGATTAGCCAGTTAGTAGCCAATGCGTATGATGAATACGAGAATAAACGGACGAACCGGGCGGAGGTTTTTTTGTCGTATCTGCATATTTTGCTCGAGACGGCCAACCGGTTGTATAATCAGCAATGGATCGGAGGGGATACATATTTGTATGATCGAATCCGAACGTACGAGGACCTCATCGAAAACCAGTTTCTGACGCATCGGGAGGTAAGTACGTATGCCGATCAGATGAACCTGACCCCTAACTACCTGAATCACATCTGTAAGAAAGTAGTTGGTAAAACGGCCAGCCAATTACTGCATGAGCGCTTGGTGATTGAAGCCCAGCGATTGCTTACGCATACGACCCAGTCGGTCAAGGAGATTGGTTTTCAACTGGGTTTTGATGATCCGTCTTATTTCGTTCGATTTTTCAAGAAGCATGCAAGCCAAACGCCCGCTGAGTTTAGACAGTCGCTTTTGGTTGATCGTTGATTTGTACCATACGTTGCTTGGTTTGTATTAGTGGCAGACTGGGTTAGGCGCTACTTTTGTAACATAAAAACTGCCTGAGCAACAGCTACTAAGCAGCGATAAGTTGACTGCTTTTTGCTCCAGAACTATGTTTGCCAACAGCCGATTCTACAGCATTGCCTTTAATAAATGCCCACGTTGCCATCAGGGCGATTTCTTTGTGACGAAGAGTGCATTCAGCAAAAACTTTGATAAAATGCATGACCACTGTCCACATTGTGGTGAAAACTTTATGCCCGAACCAGGTTTCTACTGGACGTCGATGTTTGTCAGTTATGCGTTTTATACCATCTATATTTTACTGACCTTCTTCATTTTCGTTCAGGGCTTTCAGGTTGATCTGGATTATTACCTGATGGTCATGCTACCATCGCTGGTTTTGTTGACGCCTTACTTCTTCCGGCTGGCTCGTCGTACCTGGCTGACCTTGTGCATTACACCCAAGCCGCAACTTTATGTAAAGCCTGTCGCTCAGAAGTAAAAAGCGCCTGAGCAATTCATAAAAACTGTCCATCTGCGTGTATAGCGTAAATGGACAGTTTTTTGTTTTTAAGGTCTGACTTTCAGGTGCTTGTCTAGAGGTAGAAAATGTAGGATGCACTTCTTTTTGAGAAAAGCTCAAGTTTTACAATTCGTTTACAAGCTTTTACAAGGCTTTATCACAGTGTCTGGGGAGTGGCTCTACATTTGCTTCGGTACGGATAAAAATTAACTGCTATGAAAAACACGCTAGTTATCGCATTACTGGTTTGCACTGTTTCAACCTTTAGCTTCGGGCAACAAGCTTTCAACAACTGTTCGGCGGCTTTTCTCGGAAATAAAATGATTGTGGATCAATACACACCCAAGGGGAAGTGTAGTGTTTCAGCTACAGCAACGGGTAAGCTGACTGTCAATACCGTTGATCTGTCGCCTACGGAAAGTAAAGCGGTTGAGCCGATCCCTTTTATCGTGGCGATACGTGATAAGAATAGCCAGACATTGACAAGGTATTCGAAAGGGGAAGTCAAACGAGTGAACATCCAAAACGTATTGGCCAAATGCCGGAAAGGTGACCATATCGTACTGCTTACCGTCGATAATCAGTACGCACTGCCGCATAATGAAATTCTTGTCCGTTAACCATTCAGCTTTTTTACAATGAATACTTACAGATTCTTATTGGTTATAGTATGTCTGGTTGGGCTTACGTCCTGGAAGATAATGCCAGCAACTGTTCGTGTGTCGGTAGCGGAAGAGAAGCCGGATTTTTATACCAATCCGCTTATCCTGAATGGAAAGCCATTGGATTTGACCGTATTTTCTATTCATAGCCGAGGCCACCTGGCTTTGGTTTTGGGCGACCCAACGTCGGAAGAAGCCGTCAAAATCCCGTTCCGTATGTACCTGTATCGGAATGGAACGCTTATTCACAAAGAGGAGTCGGATCAGGGGCGACAGGTACACGATATTGCTACTGTGATGGATCTAGCCAGTCCAGGAGACGATTTGGTAATTGACCCGGTTCGGCCAATGGATAAACCAGCCCGACGAGTTATTCGATTACAGGGAGTTAATTGGCTTTTCCGTTGGTTTTCGCCAGGATGTTAATGTAAATTTACAGTATACAGGTTATGGTGGGCTGACGCAAAAGTTATGATACGTCAGCCTGCCGTAACCTGTATACTCCATTTAACATGTACACGAATGCGTAAGTCGGTTCGGCTATTTACAACGATAGCCTTAATGCTTTCGGGGGTTCTAATTATACTGTTTGCCGGACTGACACCATCCGCTACGGCAACTGAGAAGTCGCATTTTGCCCGAAAAGTTAATCTGGCGCTCCGCCGAACAGCGCACCATTTGCTACAAAAAGCGGGCGATGATACATCCCGAATTTTACCTGTTCAACAGCGGGATGCGCAGACGTTTATGATCCAGTTGAACCACGCATTTGATTATAACAAGCTTCCCCAACTAATAAAGGAGTCCTTTGCAGTTCATTCCATTCAGGAGAATTACGATGTTGCGGTGCTGGACTGCGCTCATGGAGAACTGCAATTAGGCTACAATGTCAACGATCTGATCGGAACGGGTGAGGTTCCTTGTGGCGGACGAAAACAGAAAGCAGGTTGCTACACGCTACAGGTTACCTTCAATACTGGGCAAGAAGAGGTTTCGCAGCCCATAATTGCCTGGTGGGTACTGGCTATAGGCATTGGCCTGACCGGATTAGGGTATGTGGTCTGGCGAAAGTGGACACCAGCCGATCAGTCTATCGAGATACCAACTACAAGTCAGGAGCCGGATGCGTCAATGCTCTTCGGGTCGTCTAGTTTCAATAGCAAAACGCTTTCGCTGCTTTCGGGAGCTAATCATCACCAGTTGACCTATCGTGAAGCCAAGTTACTTCGGTTTTTTATTGATCATACGAATCAGGTGATTGAACGGGAGTTGATTCTTAAATCGGTTTGGCAAGATGAAGGGGTTTTTGTAGGCCGGAGCGTCGATGTATTTGTATCTCGCTTACGAAAACTGCTCCAGGACGATCCAGCGGTTCGCATTGTTGCTGTGCATGGCGTAGGGTATCGGTTTGAGGTACAGAGGTAAGTTTTAGAATGACATAACAGGATTGGTATTGAGTAGCGAATGGCGAAATCCGGCAGAAACAAAAGTTAAAATCATTGTAACATATTCGCAAAAAGTATACTTGTATTTTGTTGTAATCTATTAATAAACAGAGTGTTAACAGTTTGCCTGTAAATTGTAAATCTTTGAACAGATTTCGCAAGTCCAGCACATAATCTCCTGTCTACATTTGACTCATGAATCGCTCCTAAACCCGGTTCATTTCGGTAAGCATGAGTCAGAAACAACGCATCTTTCTATGGTCTATTACGGCCGCGTTGGGTGGTTTTCTCTTCGGTTTTGATACAGCAGTTATTTCAGGGGTTGAGCAATCATTACAGTCTTTATGGCAGTTGAATGTTTGGGAACATGGCCTAACTGTGTCCATTGCGCTGATTGGTACCGTACTGGGTTCGATGCTGGGTGGTATTCCGGCTGAACAATGGGGTCGGAAAAAAACGCTGCTCTGGATTGCCGTTCTATACCTGGTTGCTTCGCTTGGAACAGCGTTGGCGACCAGTTGGGGCGTTTTGCTACTCTTTCGATTTCTGGGAGGTTTGGGCGTCGGCGCTTCGTCGGTGGCGGCTCCTATGTATATCACTGAAATATCGCCCGCTAAATCGCGTGGTCGGCTGGTGGCGTTGTTCCAGTTCAATGTGGTACTGGGCATTCTGATCGCTTACCTGTCGAACTTTTTGTTACAGGGAATTGGTGCCGAATCGTGGCGATGGATGCTGGGAATCCAGGCCCTTCCTTCACTTATCTTTCTGATATCGGTGCTGAACATTCCCGAAAGTCCACGCTGGCTTTTACTGAAGAAAGGCGATGTAGCACAGGCTTTTGAGGTGTTACAGATGATTGATGCCGATTCGGCCGAAAAAACAATGGTGGCCATTCAGCAGAGTAATCATCATACCGAAGGCTCAACCCGATTGTTTTCGGCTACGCACAAAACACCTATCCTGCTCGCCGTGTTATTTGCTGTATTCAATCAGGTATCGGGCATCAACGCCATTATTTATTACGCCCCCCGAATTTTTGAAATGACGGGCCTGGGTAAAAGTTCGGCCTTATTGTCGTCGGCTGGTATTGGCTTCATCAATCTCGTTTTTACCATGATATCCATGAATCTGATTGATCGATTTGGTCGGCGGACCCTGATGAAAATCGGTTCGGTGGGTTTGATTGTTACCCTAGCCTTGGTAGCTCGGGCGTTTTATACAGAAGATTTCAATGGGCTGACTGTGCCGCTGTTGCTGTTCGGCTACATTGCATTCTTTGGGTTTTCGCAGGGTGCGGTGATCTGGGTATTTATCTCCGAAATTTTTCCGAATGAAGTGCGGGCCAGCGGACAAGCGCTGGGTAGTTTTACCCACTGGCTGATGGCCGCCATCATTACGTTTACATTTCCGTACCTGGCTGAGAAGGTTGGCGGGGGAAACACGTTCCTCTTCTTTACGGTCATGATGGTGTTACAACTGCTGTTCGTTTTACGTCTAATGCCTGAAACGAAAGGTACAAGTCTGGAACAGATCGAAAAAACCTTTGTTGTCCATTAACTCTTTTCCTCCATGAACCAACCTATTCTTTGTTTTGGCGAAATTCTCTGGGACGTTTTACCGACAAGCAAACAACCCGGTGGTGCCCCTATGAACGTGGCCGTTCACCTGCGCAATTTCGGTATGAATGCCCAACTTATCAGTCGCGTTGGCAACGACGATCTTGGCCGCGAACTGCTGGAGTTTTTGCGGGAGAAGCATCTGCCTACGGCTTATGTTCAATTAGGAGCCACGCACCTGACTGGAGTTGCAAAAGCGAATATTACCGACCGTAACGAAGTCGTATATAAGATATTACAACCTGTAGCCTGGGACTACATCCAGTACGATGCATCGCTCAGTTCGCTGTACCAAAAATCAATTCTGGTTTACGGTAGTCTGGTCGCCCGGAGTCAGACCTCACGGAATACCTTGCACCAGTTACTCGATCAGGTAGCGCTGCGCGTGTTCGATGTGAACCTACGAGCCCCTCATTACAATCCGCTGGAGGTTTCGTACCTGCTTCAAAAGGCAGATATTCTGAAAATCAATCACCACGAGCTGGATGAGATCGTCGGCTGGTACACGTCGGCACTGTCCGAACGGGAGGCCATGGAGTTCCTGCGCGATCGCTTCAAGCTGAAATCCGTGTGTGTAACGCGTGGCGAAAACGGAGCAATTCTGCTGAACCATGAAGGATTTACAGAACAACTAGGTTTTCCGGTAAACGTAGAAGATACGATCGGATCAGGTGACTCGTTTCTGGCCGCTTTTCTGTACAAAACCTTACAGGGGGAAACACCAGCCAAAACACTTGAGTTTGCCTGCGCTACAGGGGCGTATGTAGCAACGCAGCGTGGCGCTACGCCCATCGTTTCAGAACAATTGATTCTGAAAAATATCCGTCAGTCAACGAGGTCATCCGCCGAACTGATCTGAACAGGCAGCTACAACCTGATAAACTATCGGGTGTCAGTTTTAAGTGAATTTTAATGAAGTCGGCAAAAATTGCCGAACCTTTTTAGGTTGGTAATATGGTTTAATGTGGGGAGCGTCCTATGGTTGGTTGACTCCCCACTTTATCTCCGACAAACAAATCAATATAACCGTACAGTTCTGTAGTAACACAGAAGCGACCGTAGAGCTTATGCTAACCTATGATAAACGATGAATAGTACTGAACAGCCTTTTAGAGGGATTCAGACGTATTTAAAAATCGGTACCGAGTGTTTTCGGTACCGATTTTTGTTTCATCAAAACGCTGTTCATTGCGTTTGCTCTATTGAAGTGCCAACTGATTATAGGCCATTTGTTTCAACAGAAAAACGACCCCGTATTTGGCAATCTGCGTCCGATACGATTTGTACATGGCAACGAAATGGGGGTAGTTGTGCAAACGGGCCGAAGCAAATGCTGAAATTTGTAAAAAAGCCAGCGCGTCAGGGCTGGTGATTTTGGCCCAGTCGCCATGCTGAAAATCGTTCTGTGCTAGCGCATAGTCGGTCCCCGTGTCATCGCAGTTGGCAGCCAGATAGTGCCCATAGGCAGCTAATAGAAAAGCCATCCGATGGATGTCGCCGTTTTTGGCCAGCGCATCCAGCAACGTTGGTAATAGCAGCAGCGGGAGCTTCGAAATACCGTCGGAGCATAAGCTGGCCAGCGAATCGGCATTGGTTGTAAACTGCTGAATGAACGCTTCAATCGACTCCTCCGGCTGATCTGTTATATGGGCCGAGGTCAGCATATCCTGCTGGATAAGCGCACGAAGGTAATTGCTGAATAAGTGGTCGTTGACCGTTTCGTCTATAGTTTGGTAGCCTGCCAGAAAACCAGGGTAAGCCAGTAAGGTTGGCAGAGCATTCAATGTTTCGTGTGTGTTGGTTTGCATGATGAATGGGAGAAATGTTAGTACTCATCTATGTGAAGTAACTGAGAGATCGAATCGGCGTGTAGCTCGTGGGCTTCAGCGCGTTGGCGCAGTGTTTGGGCAATTCGAATCATCTGGGTTGCCAGCTTTCCCTGTTTCTCAATACTGGCTTTGTCGTACTGATGTTGGCGGGTAGGCTCCCAGTAAAAGAGCTCGGTTTTGGCGTCGTACACGCCAATCGGTCGGTAGCCATCCTGCGTAAACAACTGGGCTAATAAAGCATCAGCTTCGGCATGGGTGGCGCATTCAATATGATGGTACTGCTTTTTGAGCAGGTATATGACTGAAAAACGATTCATGTGTTGTGAAGTTTAATGGGGGAGTAGCCGTTAGTGCTCTACTCGATCCAGGCAATCGGGACGTATTACAGTGAACCACGAGCGGACAGGTACGTCGAATAGCCGTCTGTCGATGCATCGGCACATTCGATTACGCATCGCGATGCCGTCACTCGCCACTGAAGATGTCTTGATTGGAAGAGCCTAAACGGATTTAACAACTTGAGGAACGCTTAGCGATTGGCAGTGAGCTAATTGATCCCAAAGGGCGTAGCGCTTCGAGATAAGCCCGCAACGGCTGGCGCATATCGATCCATGAAACGAATAGAGGTCAACTGGGTCGTAATCCAGCGATTGAACCAGAATAAGGTCGGTTTATCGATATGGGTTAATGTATATAAGAATTTCATGATTTCTGTACGTTAAGTCCTTATTTTCAGGAAGCCGCTGCTGGGTCTTAGTAGCCTGGCGTATGGAATAAGTAATTGACAGCCAGCAGAATCTAAAGCAATCGTTCGAAACAGATGTACTCTATACTAATTGATAAGCGAATTGAACTCGAAGACTAAAACGCATCTGTTATCTATGCTAAATAACTAAAGGAAGCGGTTGGAAAGTTTGTCAATATTGATAAAGTGCAAAAAGTGCCTTGCTTTTTGCAGTGAAAACATAAATTGTTCAAGCAATTCTTTAGATAATACTGTGAGGTAGCGGTCTGATAATCAGTCTACTATTTGAGAATACAGAGAAATAATACTAGTTTTTGTTATAGCTGAATAAATTATCAAGTACCCAACAGCCGAACAGCAGGGAATAAATAGGCCATATAATGTAGCCAGAAATTCTCTGTATTAAATTTTCATACGTTTCGCCTTCTTTAACTAGAACCTGTTTGCAAATTGCAGCTACGAATAGAGTCGGTCATAACCATACAGTTCATCAAACGTAGTATAACCAGTATCTATGGAATTTAGACAATTAGGGGCGTCCGGTCTGAATGTGCCGGTATTGAGTTTTGGAACGGCCACTTTTGGCGGAGGTACCGACTTTTTTAAAGCCTGGGGAAGCACGCAGGTAGAAGAAGCCGGGCGATTGGTTGGCCTTTGCCTGGATGCAGGGGTTAACCTGTTCGATACCGCCGATGTATATTCACAGGGACTTTCCGAAGAAATTTTGGGGGAGGCCTTGACCGGGCTGCGGGATAAAGTACTGATTTCGACCAAGGCAACGTTTACGTTCGGGAAAGGCCCTAACAACCAGGGATCGTCGCGTTTTCATTTGCTACGGCAATGCGAAAGCAGTCTGAAGCGGCTCAAAACCGATTATATCGACATCTACCATATGCATGGATTCGACGGCAATACACCCGTTGAAGAAACCCTGCGAACATTGGACGATCTCGTGCAGAGTGGGAAAGTACGGTACATTGCCTGTTCCAATTTTTCGGGATGGCATCTGATGAAATCGCTTGCTGTTTCGGAGAAATACGGCTGGAATCGTTACGTAGCTCATCAGGTCTACTACTCACTAGTAAATCGTGAATATGAGTGGGAACTGATGCCGCTGGGTATCAATCAGCAGGTAGGCGCATTGGTATGGAGTCCGCTGGCCGGTGGTCGGTTAGGCGGAAAATACGGGCGGAACAAACCCAAACCAACCGAAGGCCGGGTGGTAGAAGGAGGGAGCCCAGTACCGCAGGCTGTGGTTTCGGAAGAAACGTTTTACAGCATCACCGATGCTCTGGAGGAAATAGCCGCCGAAACCGAAAAGTCGATGGCTCAAGTGGCGCTCAACTGGGTATTGCAGCGCCCTACGGTATCGAGCATTATTATCGGTGCCCGAAATGAAGAGCAGCTCAAGCAAAACCTCGATGCCGTTGGCTGGCACCTGACCGTCGATCAGCTGAAAAAGCTGGATAAGGCCAGCGAAGTGCCCTCCATTTACCCCTACTGGCACCAACGGCAAAACCTGACGTTAAACCCACCTCCTCAATTTTATTGAGTGAATTAGCGATTGAGTGATTGAGCGAACTTTTTGTGTAATCAATACTCACTCAATCGCTAAATTCACGCAATCACTCAATTAGATATGATTCAATTCAGGCGATTAGATCACGTTCTTATTTGTATCCCCGAGGGTGCTACGGCCGAGGCCCGAACGTTTTATACAGATGTTATTGGCTTAACCGAAATTCCGGGAAGCCATCCGGGCGGAGCTATCTGGTTTCAGATGGGCGATATTGAACTGCATGTTCGTGAGGAAGCAGGAAGCAGTTATTCCAAACGGCATCCAGCCTTTGAGGTAAGCAATCTTGGCGAAGCGAAAGAAATGCTTCAGCAGAAAGGCCTTGGGGTTGAATACTCTTCTGAAATAGACGGACGGGATCGGTTCTTCTTTCGCGACCCGTTTGGCAATCGGTTTGAGCTGCTTCAGTTTATCGGCTGAGGTTATCTGAATGGCCCAACAATAGGGCCGTGCTTAGCATAAACGTTGCTATACCAAAGTGAAAAATAACACAATTAGTAACTTATTGGTTGAATAAATATATGAAGTTGTTAATTTCGAAACAGGGTTTGAGAACTGGCTCGGGCAGCGCCTTTACCGATATAAAAACAGACCAAACGCGTTGTTTGGCGGATTAGTTAGTACGAGGATGCTTAACAAGGTTGAGGGCGATTTACCATTGAACACCGACTTAGTAACGACCAGTGAGCTGTTCGAGCTACTAAGTAAAGCCACACGCGATGCTGTATGGCATTGGGACCTCGATGCTAATACAATTTGGTGGAACGAAGGGTACACTCATTTGTTTGGCTACAGTCTGGAGGGTGAGGATGCAGATGGGTTTGATTCCTGGTCGAAGCATGTACATCCTGATGATGAAGAGCGGATCGTGTCGGGTATTCAACAGGTTATCGATCAGGGAGGTAGCAATTGGTCGGACGAATATCGGTTTCGGCGAGCTGACGGCTCCTATGCAACTGTTTTGGATCGGGGCTATATTCTCCGGCGCGATGGCAAAGCCATACGCATGGTCGGGTCGATGCAGGATATAACCGAACAGGTTACCTTGCAAAAGGCCCGTGCCGAGAGTGAAGAACGGCTGCGATTTGCCTTAGAATCAGCTCAGTTAGGCACCTGGGAGCTAGACCCTCAGTCGGGAGTTGTGAAGTGGGACCACCGATGTCAGGAACTGTGTGGAATTATCGACGAACATGCTGTCCAGTACGGCCGAACGCTGGAGTTCATCCATCCAGATGATCGCGATCGGGTTGAAAAGGCAGTAGGATGGGCGTTGAATCCGGCATCGGGAGGGAGTTACGATATGAGTTTCCGAACCATTGGCGAAAGCGACCGTAAACTTCGCTGGGTGCGCTTCATTGGGCAAACTCATTTTACCGATACAGGGCAAGCGTACCGGTTTTCTGGCGTTGCCGAAGACATTACCGAGGAAGTGCTGGCCAAAGAAAAAGCGGCTTTATCCGAACAGCAGGCCCGAATTGCCCTGGAAGGCTCTGGCTCCGGCTCATTTATGATCAACCTGCTGACGAGCGAGATCAGCTATTCCCCAACTTTTGGCCGTATCCTGCTTGGCGATGACAGCGAAAACATTCGCTGGAGTGTCTTTATCAAACACATCCATCCCGACGATAAACCCATTCGTGATAAAGCCCATCAAGTTGCGCTACAGACCGGTACTATTAATTACGAAGCTCGATTTATCTGGATCGACAAATCCATTCATTGGGTTAAAATAATAGGTCAGTATCAGTTCGATGCGAATCGAAAGCCAGTTGGGGTAACGGGTATCGTGCTGGATGTGACGGAACAGACGGAGAAAGCCAGAGCGCTCCGGGAGGCTGAAGAACGCTTTTCGATTGCCTTCAACAATACCTCGACTGGGATTGCTTTTGTGGATACACAAGCCAATTTTACATTGGTCAATGAAGCCTATTCCAAATTGCTCGGCTATAGTGCCGAAGAGTTTGGTACGCTAAATAGCTTTGAACTAACCCACCCCGACGACCGGACCTGGAACCGCCAGCTTTTTGAAGAGGTAGTGCAGGGCAAACGTCCCTACTTCAACCTGATCAAGCGTTATTTCCATAAAGACTCCTCGATACGCTGGGTGCAGTTGAATGTGACGCGGGTAGCCGATGCCCAGGACGAAACACAGAGTATCATCCTTATTGCTCACGACATCAACGAACGGATTGAGTCGGAAGCTAAACTGAGAGCTAGTGAAGAGCGTATTCGTAATATCATTAGGCATGCCCCGGTAGCAATCGGTATATTGAATGGGCGTACAATGGTTGTCGAAACCGCCAACAAGTCCATGCTCGAAATCTGGGGTAAAGATGACAGCATCATTGGCCTGCCGCTGATCAAAGCACTACCGGAACTGGATGGGCAGGGGTTTATCGAACTGCTCGAAGTCGTATACGATACAGGAGCAGCCCAATACGGTACCGAAACCCAGGCTCGGCTGCATCGGAAGGGCAAGCTGGAAGAAGCCTATTTCAACTTTGTGTATGCCCCTATTCATAATTCGGCCGCAGAAATTAGCGGGATTATGGTTGTGGCTACAGAGGTGACAGACCAGGTCAAAGCGAAGATAGCCCTGCAGGAAAGCGAGCAGCGTTTTCGGAATCTTATCGCCCAGGCTCCCGTAGCCATTAGTCTATTTGTTGGCTCCGATATGATTATCGATATGCCCAACGAGGCTATGTTGAAGTTCTGGGGAAAAGGCAATGTAGCGGGATTGCCTTTGGCCGAAGCGTTACCCGAACTGAAGGGACAACCGTTTCTCGAAATTCTGGATACTGTTTATAAAACGGGGGTCGAATACAGCGCTCATGAGGCTAAAGCCGATTTGCTGGTCGATGGTAAGTTAGGGACCTATTATTTCAACTTTACCTATAAGCCAATTCGGAATGCCGCTGGCGAGATTTATGCAGTCATGGACATGGCTATCGACGTGACCGAACAGGTTGAGGCTCGCCGGATTATTGAAGCCAATGAACTTCGTTTTCGGACGCTGCTGGAAGCTATTTCGCAGATGACCTGGACCAACACCCCCGAAGGTGAATTTACTTTTTACAACCAGCGGTGGTACAATTATACTGGACTTAATTTCGACCAATCGCAAAACCAGGGATGGGAAGCCGCTGTGCATCCCGACGACTGGGCCTTAACGCAGAAAACCTTCCAGCAGGCACTGGCTACCGGGACTATTTTTGCTGTCGAAAACCGATACCGTCGTGGATCGGATGGCATGTACCGCTGGCATTTGAACCGGGCACTCCCAATTCGTGATGAATCGGGTAACCTACTCCTCTGGGTAGGAACAGCTACGGACATTCATGAACAGAAACAACTGGCTGCTAGCCTGGAAGAGCAGATACAGGCTCGTACGGAACAATTGATGGCTTCCAACTATGACCTTCGGCGGTCGAACGAGAATCTGGAGAAATTTGCCTACATCGCCAGTCATGACTTACAGGAACCGCTTCGGAAGATTCAGTCGTTTGGCGATATTCTAAAGGCGCAACATGCCGAAGGGTTGGGCGATGGGGTCGATTATCTGGAGCGGATGCAGACCGCAGCCGCCCGAATGTCGTTGCTAATTAAAGACTTACTGACGTTCTCCCGTATATCGACGCGTCAGGAAATGACCGCAGTTGTGAGTCTGAACCGGGTTGTTGCAGAAGTAATAGATACTTTGGAGTTTGCTATTGAGCAGTCCGAAGCAAAGGTGCAGGTAGCTGCACTCCCAACCGTATCGGGCGATGAGTCTCAATTGCGGCAACTGTTTCAGAACCTGCTAAGCAATTCGCTTAAATTTCAGAAAGAGGGCACGATTCCACTCATTCAGATTCAGACCGAACGGGTAAAGGCACACGAACTACCTACGGCGGTTCGTCCGGGGCGGTCGGTGGATGCCTATCACCGGATCAGTGTGTCGGATAATGGAATTGGCTTCGATGAGAAGTACATCGACCGGATTTTCCAGGTTTTTCAGCGATTACACGGGCGTAATGAATTTGCCGGTACGGGTATCGGGCTGGCTATTTGTGAGAAAGTCGTCGCTAATCATGGTGGGGCCATCACCGCCAATAGTAAACCTGGGCAGGGAGCCACATTTATTGTTTATCTACCCATCATTCCTACGGTCCATCATTAATCGCATTACCGAGCTATTGTTTTTACGAAAGCCTCCTGTTGCCTTAAGAGGGAGTTCTACGGAGCTGAAGTTACCCGTAGTATAGCTTCAATAGACCCTCCATTACTTTCCCATTGTTTTTTTCCAATCGAACAGATCTTTATGGGCCTTGTTCCAGTTAGACAGTTCGCTGAGCATGGCCCTTAATTTATTTTTGGCTAGCCAGCGCCCATTGACAAAAACGCCCGCTATTTTCCGGGTATTGGCAATGTTTTCTAGCGGATTAGCATCCAGTAAAACCAGATCAGCCAATTTCCCAGCTTCAATCGTACCCACTTCGCTTTCCAGTCCCAACCAGGTGGCCGGTAATCGGGTAGCGGAAGCCAGCACTTCTTCAGACGTCAAACCTGCTTTTACCAGCAGCTCTAATTCGTCATGCAACGAAAATCCCCACACCACACCCGACACCCCGGCATCTGTTCCCACTACCATTGGCACGCCAGCCTCCTTAAAGGCTCGTACTAGCAGCCCATGAAACTTGATAAGCTTGTTGAAATAAGCGACTCGTTCCGGGCTGGTATTTCGGTTATAGTTATTGGCGGTTAGCCATTTACTTTGGAGTAGTGGATGCACAAATGGCAGTGTAGGTAGATTTTTTAAACCATCTAGTGAACGAGCCTGATCCGCGATTCGAACGATTGTCGTCAGCGTAGGCGATAACCAGGTTCCATTTGCTTTGGACAACTGGGCAAAACGACGGGCTTCCTCCTCACTGAAGTCCTTAGCCTGTTTGGAGAATTCCTCAGCATGGGCCACCATGCCGAAATGGGGGATAAAGGCCTGCTCGAATTTCCCTTGAAACGCATCTGGAATGTGGCCCACCGTCTTTAAGCCCAGTTTATGGGCTTCATCAACAATGGCACTAAATGCTTCGGTACTCAGTTGGGAATAAAGCTTGATAAACTCGTAGCCTTCATTTTTGGCATCGCGAACGGCCTGACGACCGTCTTCAGCCGTGTTGGCCATCCGTCCTGACCCACTCCCCCCATTAATCAGAGCCGCCAGAGCCATGCGAGGTCCTACCACGTAGCCTTTTTCTACTTCGTTTCGTTGCAAAAAAGAGCCCATGCTGGCATTAAGATTAAATATGGTGGTCACCCCGTTGGCAACATAAGGTGTCATCAGGTGTTGCGTGTTGAAGGTAAAACTGGGTGGCTGGGTTGGCAGGCCAGGCTTGAAGGAGAAATCGGCGGGTGGGTGAACATGCATATCGATAAGGCCAGGAATGAGCCATTTGCCTTTTCCATCAATGACAAGAGCGTCTTTGACCACCGCTCCATTGATCGACTCGATCTGATTATTCGTGATCACCACCCGCGCATGATAGATAACCGTGTTGGGCGCAGTCATTGGAATGACATTCACATCGTTGATAAGGATGGATTTCGTTCGAGCCGTCTGGGCAAGCAAGTCGACCGTGATCAGAACAAGCAGTAAAGTAGGAATCAACTGTTTCATAAGTGCGCTAGTACTATACGTAGACAAGGCCTGCTTAAGTGGTGTGTACAACTGTCTTATTGCTGATCTAATCTGATCGTTACTTTTGAAAACCAGGGACGAATGCCAGGTTACTACAGACCAAATGTAAGCAGTAGAGTTGAGCAACCGCCAGGACTCATTGAAGAAGATCCATGAAGGCTTCAGTACTTCGTCTCAAGTCGGAATCTGGGTGTTTGCACCCACTCAGCCCCAAACCAGCCATCAATCCCAATCAGGTCGCCGGAACGATTATTATCCGCTTCTGCGGTCCGACCATAAATCAACTGCGACGGCGGACCAAGTCTAAGTTTCAGCGACAGGTATGAGTTTTTAAGACTGTCGTTTTGCCAAATAACGATAGCGGTCGACCGTGAATTATCCGCTCGGGTAGATCCGTCCCTTATGTAGAGCTACCCATAAGGCAATACAGGCTTTTTGTTATAAACGGCTAATTATTGAAAAATAGTGAGTGCTAAACTGCTGATAATTAAATGGTTGTTTTTGATGGGTGATTCCATGCGAAAAAAAATCTAAAATTTTTTCAACCCTGTGCAACCTGCCATATGGGTTCTTACATCTACCAGTCAAATAGCACAAAACGAATACAACCTAATGCGGACCATCGCCTGAACCCTTAATCGAATTCTGTTCCTAAACCCTGAATCTTTAAAATACAACCACTATGAAAACGTTCAAACACCTCCTCACCACTGCCCTGATTGCGGCTTCGACGGCTTCGTTTGCCCAAACCGATTCTACCTTGGTAAGTACCCCCAGCATCAAATCGACCAGGTACCATTCTTACGAACGGGTGCGCTCTGACCTGCGTATCTATGTGGGTATTGATGGACTTGGTGGTACCCTTCCAGCAGGCTACGAATTTCGGCCTATTGGGTCTCGCTTCATTGCCCTTGGCTGGCAAATGCGGGTGCCCATAGCTGTCGGTGGTGCTACCAAGCTCCGTCTGGTAACAGGTCCTGAAGTTGCCTGGAACAACTTTATGTTCGAAGGCCGGAATATGCTGACCAAGCAGAACAACGAGTTAGTTATCGAGCAATCGGATGTTGATCTACACCGGTCGAAGCTGGTGACCACGCAACTCAATTTGCCCATGATGCTGAACCTGTCCTTCAAATCGGGCTTTTCGGTGGCAGCGGGTGCGTATGCCGGTATTCGCCTGGACAGCTACACCAAAGTAAGGCCAGTAGGTGGATCGTCGGTTCGTACCCACAATGCGTTCAATCTGAATTCGGTTCGTTGGGGATGGACAGCCGAACTAGGTTACCGGGGCCATGCCAAATTGTTTGGTCGGTACGAGCCCAACAGTCCTTTTAAAGACGGAAAAGGCCCTGATGCCAGCGTCTGGACCGTCGGATTGAAATTTTAAAAATATTTAGCGGATTTGTGGACTAACCTGATTCTCATTTCAAGAGAAAATAGAACTAAAGTCAGATTGGTCCATAAATCCGCTAAATCCTGATAGTAGCGTGCAACATTCCCCCTCTCCGCGTGTCTTTTTATCGAATATCGTTCTTCAAGACACCAATCCCCAATAAAAATCCACTCATCCTACTGTTAAGACCGCTTGTGTAAGAACAGGTACTTTGCGATGCCCACTACCTACCTTTGCAATGTACTGGAGCACAAGAAACAAGCGATCTACTAACAACATATATTATGAAAACGATATTTTCCTTCCTCACACTTAGCCTGCTGACCCTGGCAACTACGTTTGGTCAGGCCTTAACCCGGGGTACCATCAGTGGTCAGGTGGGTACTTCGGCTGGAAAAGCCCTTGAATTTACCACCCTCATGCTGCTGAAAGCTAAAGATTCTACGCTGGTAAAAGGATCGATCAGCGATGTTGACGGGAAATATGCTTTCCAGAACGTAGGAGCCGGTCGCTACCTGGTAGCCGCTCAGCAGATTGGTTATCGCAAAACGTATAGTGTACCGTTCGACATCAATGAAGCTCAGCCAGCTCTGGAATTGCCGATGCTGTCTATGACGGATGAAACCAAAAATCTGACCGAAGTAAAGGTAATAGCTCAAAAACCGTTCATCGAACAGCAGGTTGACCGGACGGTGATGAACGTTGAAAATAGCATTGTAGCCAGTGGCAATACAGCTTTAGAAGTGCTGGAAAAAGCGCCCGGCGTAACCATCGACCGGCAGAACGACCAGATTCAGTTGAAAGGGAAAGCGGGGGTTATCGTATACATCGATGGTAAACAAACTTATCTATCGCAGCAGGAAGTATCGAACCTGCTGAAAAATACGCCTAGCGACAACATTGCGTCGATTGAGATCATCACCAACCCCGGCTCTAAATACGATGCGGCCGGTAACTCAGGGATCATCAACATCAAGATGAAGAAAAATAAGAATTTCGGCACCAACGGAAACTTCATCATCGGCACGGGTTATGGCTGGGTCAAAAGCCTGACCGGTGCACGCGACGATCTGCCGAAATTCAACACATCCATCAACCTGAACCACCGCGAGGGTAAAGTCAACCTGTTTGGCAACTATAGCTATACCAATCGCCAAAGCTCCCAAAGCAATGAGCTGAACCGGGTGATTCCGTACAATGGCAAGAACACGTATTTTGATCAGCTTTCGTTCCGGCCGAACCAGTTTGAAGGGCATTCGTATAAGGCAGGGATGGATTATTTCATCAACCAGAAAAGTACAATTGGCGTACTGGTCAACGGGTTCTCGAATGACTGGCAGTCGGCTGGTCAGAACAACACCATGATCAGCAATGATAATCGCCAACTGACCAGCAAGGCGATTACCCAGACCAGTATGGGGAACAAAATGTCGAACATTACGACGAACCTCAACTACAAATACGAGATGGGCAAAGGCCGTGAGTGGACCATCGATGCCGATTACGTTCACTACGGCGGTATGAACACCAACAACCTGAGCACATCGTACACCAACGCGGCTAATGTGCCTAATCGGTTGAACCAGGATGTTCGGAACAACATGCCATCGACCATCAATATCATGGCTTTCAAAACGGATTATGTTCTGCCAACCAAGAAAGGTAAATGGGAGATGGGGCTGAAAAGCAGCTACGTACAGGCCGACAATAACACGATCTACGATACGCTGCAACAGGAAACTAAAAAATGGTTGCCCGATGCCAGCCGCTCGAACCAGTTCAAATACGATGAAAACATCAACGCCGGTTATATTAACTACGCTGGCAAACTGGGTAAGACGAAAGTACAGGCCGGCTTACGGGCCGAACATACCCACTCAATTGGGGAATCGGTAACGCTCAACCAAACCGTTGACCGGAACTACCTCAACCTGTTCCCAACGCTGTTTTTGTCGCGCCAACTGGATACCAACAACGTGTTGAATTTCTCGTACAGCCGCCGAATCGACCGGCCCGATTACCAGAACCTTAACCCGTTCGTGTTCTATCTGGACCCGTATACTTACCAAAAAGGTAACCCATTTCTGCGGCCACAATACACCAACGCCGTTGAACTGACCCACGTATTCAAAAACGCCTTTACGACTTCGTTGAGCTTCAGCCGTACGTCGGATTTCATCAACCGCGAAACTCCCCGGCAGATTGCTTCGGAAAACATCACCTACGTGACTCCGGAAAACCTCGGTAACATGGACAACCTGAGCCTGAATCTGAGCTTCCCGGTAACGGTTACGAAATGGTGGCGGATGCAGAACAACATTAATGCCTACTACCAACACTATCAGACGTTCTATTCAGGAGCACCTTACGAAGTGAAGATTGGCGCCTTCAATTTGTACACCTCGCAGAACTTCACCCTGAGCAAAAGCGTATCGGCAGAAGTGTCGGGCTGGTACAATTCAGCATCGCAGTATGGCTTCTACCGGGCACAACCAATGGGTGCTTTCAACCTGGGTGTACAGAAGAAAATGATGGAAGGCAAGGGTAGTTTGAAATTGAACGTGAGCGACCCATTCTGGCTGAACCAATTCAATGGCCGGGCCGCTGTACAGGACATTAACTTCCGGGTATTGTCGCGCTGGGAAAGCCGTCGGATTATGCTGACGTTCTCGTATCGCTTCGGCAACCAGAACGTAAAAAGCGCTCGGCAACGCAATTCAGCTACCTCGGCCGAACAAAACCGGGTAGGCGGACAGAATTGATAGAGAATGTATGATGTAGGATATATGAAGTAGGTTACTACAGTGAAATCTCATACATCCTATATCATACATCATACATAATTACGGACTTAGTTTAGGTTAAGAAAACGCGAAAGCCAGCCCCAACTTGAGGACTGGCTTTTTTGTTGATTGACTTCCATAGGCCGAAGCGTACATTTTAATTTATAGTTGGAAAAAGACAGAAACAAAATGCCAATTGAAAGTCCAGCCCATAGGACGATTTCAAGGGGCGTCTTAGAAGCGATTTTATGTTAAGAAAAACTTCTAAGAATGATTAGCAATTTGCTAAAGCGAGCGGAGTAGAGGGTATCTTTGAAAAGTACAATGATTTGACTTATTTTTAAGTGAGCAATAAAGAGATATGGCGAATCCTTTCTATAAGACTGTAACTGGCAAGGCTGCACTAACTGGAGTAATTCCGACCACTATTATTTCCTGTATTGCGATTGGTATTCAAATTTATTTGACTAATAAGCAATTTGACTTAAATACCCAAAAGGATAGGAGTGATTCTATACGTACTGCTCAAAAAGAAAGAGAAGACTCGATAAGGGAGGAAAGTCGATTTCAAACAAATCTTATCCTAGCTGACAAGCAAAATGAAATCTTGAAACTTCAGCTTGAATTTGAAAAACGAAAGTCGAAAGAAGAAATTGATTTGAATAAGCGATTAGAAGGAGTTAGTAAAAGACAATTAGCTATTTCAGAAAGTCAATTTAATAACCAACTACAAAATGTTAATAATAAAAGTCTATATGATCTCATGCGTTTTAGTTTGTCTATGCAAGACATTTATGATCTACTTTTCTTGAATCATGATGATTTGGATACTTGGTCTGGGAATGTAGCATGGTCAAAAAAAGTAAGGAAAGTTCTTTCTAATCAACTAGATAACCCTGTACTCTATAAGAACAAAAAACTATTCGATATGTGGGTTAAAGAATCTGAATCATTGCATGCAACAAATTTTTTCTATGAAGTAGTAGTGCCTTATGAGAAAAAAGATACTATTAAAAAGAAGATTGAGAATGAGGTTAAAAATGGGCCGGGTATGTCTCTCTCATATCAAACTGTAAAAATCCTTTATGATAGTTGTTCTGTTTATTATTCCCGTGAGTTAAATAAAATTTATCACAAAAATTAATTGCTGTAAAATTTATAATTTATTCCGGCATTAGATTTATCTCCTCTCGTTTTCGCTCCTTATCGACGTGGACATAGATCATCGTCGTTTCAATATGCTTATGACCCAGTAATTGTTGAAGCACTTCAAGTCTGCCACCATGTCGTAAGAACCGAGTGGCAAACGTATGCCTGGCCCAGTGAAAGCAGACCTTTGTATTTAAATCAAGTTTGGCCGCAATCACCTTAATGGTTCGGTTCATCGACTGCTCGACCACCGTTTCGAGTTTTGGGTAACTAGTAGCTGCACAGCCTGGAGCGGATGTTGAAGCGATATTGAAATGAAAAATCCTCGTATACAGATCGTATACGAGGATTTTATCAATTAGGTGGCTTTATAGGGACTCGAACCCCAACCAACAGTTCCGAAGACTGTGATGCTATCCATTACACCATAAAGCCAATGGCACAAAACTACGCTTTTTCTGCGGAATTGTAAAAATAAGGTATGGGCAACTAAAATTTTCTTCGCAAAGTTGATCAACCAAGTTGGCTACTAGATGTACTGTTTCTATCTACATTGATAACGACAGCTTTTGCTCCTTTGTCGGCAAAGATTCACAATGTTTATAGCTAACAGGTCGGATAGGAAATAAGCTTATAAGCATAAAACAGCTTGTTCCTGTCATTTACATGCACTCCTTTCACACCAAATATTTCTAGTTGCCAATGAATAAGCACTAATCGGAGCTTCAGGAAATTCCAAAACTGACAGACGGGAAGGAATAGGCTAAAATTGCCTATAAACCGCTAATAATTCGGGCATAAACGTTGTTGGATGAGTTGCCATCGTAAGAAGGTAAAGGGTCGTCTGTTACATTGACGGTAATATTGGATACAGAGCCCGAGTTGGCCGACGTTCGGGTAATGGTAAACCCAAGCTTAGCCGTTCCTCCGGCTGCAATACTCTGACCCGAATTGATCACCAGCGAAAGTTGCTGACCAGCTAATTGAGTCATCACACTCCAGCGACTATTCTCCACGGCCACTGGATTTGTAGTGCCATCGGTCACATTGATGCTGGTCAGTGCGGTGTTGAAGGAGAGCGTATACCCAGTAGGAGCGGTAATGGTCATGCTCACGCTACCGGGGGGCGTTGGCTGACCCACGGCCTCAAAGATGTTGACTACAAAGTCACGAACGTTATTAGGAGCAACACCAAAATTACTCTGGGGCAGCAGCAGGTTGGGCGACAGGTCCGGGAATGGAATCAGTGCGGTGTTGGTGGTATTAGTCGATGTCGACGAGAAATTGGTACCGCTAATGACACCCTGATTGCTGATCTGGGTAGCGCTGATAGGATTGTTGATGGTGATCTGATAGCTGATAACCAGTGTTTTACTAGCTGGTATATCGCCAATAGCCAAAGGATTTAGCTGAGCTAAGGCCGAATAGCCCGTTAGTAGGCTAAGAAATAGGGGAAAAAGTCGTTTCATGTCCTGTACTTACGTTATTCGATCCCATTTAGGAAAGAAGTTTACTGAAAATGGTTTACTGAATCTATCGTTTGTATAAGCCCACTAGTAGTAACACTAAGGCCTGTGCCATTGCTACGTCAATTAGTCGGCACAAGACAAGTCTGTGTATTAAAGGTAAACGAACCTGAGCCGCTTTGGCTAACCACGGTGCCGGTGGCTGTCGTAGGTGTATTTCCATTGCTATCCCAGTAGGTAGCCGCCGTAGTACCAGGCCCCTGTAGGTGTAAAGTGTGCGAAGCCGTTGCTGCTCTTGCCTGAAAATTTCCGACTTGTAAGGGCGATGGAGGAACCGGAGAAACCACATTATTCGCCACACGTGCGCACATTGTATTCGTATACGTACTACTCGATGCGCCGGAAATAACCGCTATATTATAAGCGGCTGTATTCGATGCGGGCATACTGAGGTTGTTGTTCATAATCGTAACATCCATTCGGCCTGCTCCCTGTCTTGCCTGAGCAACAATGTCATAATCTAGCGAGACGCCTGTGACTGTATTACTCAGAACTTCGGCTATGTGGCTTGTATTATTCTCCTGAGCTGTGAGCCGTATGCCCGAGCCCGAGCCACTCAGTGACGTAATGACATTATTGTTGATACGACCTTCCATGGTTGAGTTACCCATGGCAAACGTATTAACGACATTAATAAGGCGGGCTTTAAGATTCGGATTGTTTATTATCTTGTACTTCAGGGTACTCGTGCCGTTTGAGACAATATCCAATCCAGCACCGCCCACGCTCTCTGGGTCAATTGTACAGCCAGATACCGTAATATTCCCGATCGAACTGTTTTCGGTTATAAACTGAATACCATTGGTTTTGTCCCGTAGAAATGAACAATTGGTGATACTCAATGTCGTATTGGATGTACCGAAGCTCGACATTTCAAATCCATCCGCACCTACCGCCGACGTTTGCGTATCGTTAAATGAAGAACCCGCGACAGTCATGCTCAGTGTTTTACTCGTGTTATAAATGACGGCACCGCGCACGGCCGGGAACGTAAGTGATGAGTTGGTTATCTCAGCCGTACCGAACAGATTTAACGCATATAAGCCGCCTTCTTCAGTTTGCCCGCCTGCCCCGGTTTGGGTTAAGGTGCTGTTCTGTAATTTGAAGCCACTTACTTCCCGGACGTTAATGCCATTCTGGACAGTGCCCGTAATGTCTACATTATCGAGGGTTGCGTTAGTAACAGTATTAAGGTGAATAGCCGCATTACAGCCTGTATTATCCGACGCACCACAGGGACTGGCATCGACCATGTTGGCGTTGGTGAACTGCATGTTCTTCAGTGTGATACTTACTGATGATTGAATACTTACTCCTCGATTTGTAATATTTTGAATGGTTCCACCCGAAGCGTTTGTTGTGCCTGTTCCGGTGATAGTCAGTCCTCCGCTCGAACCCGTATTGTTGAGCACAATCCCATTGGCGGCTCCATTAGCGGCTACACTCTGGAACGTCAGTCCACTGGCACCAATGGTTGTATTGACAACGTTCAGCGCTGCTCCTGTTCCACTACTAATCTTATTGCCCGAACCGTTCACATTCACTATAAAGGTCCCCGTAGCATTGAAGCCTATACCACTAGTGGTTGTCAGGGTAAGACTGCCACCCGTGAAACTGACCGTCCCGCCGTTGTTGGTCAGATCAATGGAATTGGCTGTGCCCGTATTGGCGGTAATGGAATTACTAAAGGTTGTTGTGCCGCCCGACTTGGCGTTGATGTCTATAGCCGTGTTACTGTTATTATCCTTTCGGATGGTACTGCCAAAACTTACCGTAGGCGAACTGCTATCTTCCCGGTAAGCCACTCCCGACGGATTGGTGATGGTCGTGGAAGGAAAGGCAAAAGTACCTCCTGAGCCATTCGTGATATCGATCCCGGCATCCCCCCCGTTTAGAGTCGTCGTGCCATTGAACGTATAGGTGCCGTCCGCATTGTCGAACTGAAGACCAGTTCCATTCGTGGCATTGAGTGTCCCTGTCTGGAAAAGAAGCGTACCTGTATGGCCACCCACCACATTGACCATGGGGGCATTGTTGGTCTGCGAGAGGTTACCACTATAGGTCACACTCACCGAACCCCCATTCACACTAAACGAGGAGCCGCTAGCCCCGCTCAATACACCCGCGTTGATGCTAAAACTGCCCGTTAGGGTAGTCAGCGCGATATTGTTAGTGCCCGCCGTAGAACTCACCGAATTGAAACTTCCTGAGACGGCGCCTGTATTGAGGGCCAGAGCCTGCCCCGCTGTGTTGATGCTCAGGTCGGCCACCGTTACCGTGCCGAAGTTGTTGCCCACCAGCGCGTTAGCCGAACCCGTGCCTATCGTCAGCCCCCGCACCGTGTTGCCCGAAGCTAAACTGACACTATTGCCGGAGGCATTGCTGATAGTGGGGGCGGTCTGGCCTGTAGCAGGCAAGCTGGCACTGCCCGGAGCCAGCGTGATGCCCGCGATACTGGCCAGACTGGCTGTAGCCCCCGCTCCAATTAACTTCTGCGTGTTCAACAGGCTCACCCCACCCGTGTAACTGCCCGGGTATAGGAAGATGTTGTCTCCCGCTGCCGGGTTGTTGCCACTCCCATTGTTCACCGCCTGGAAAGCAGCCAGTGTATTAAATGGCCGACTCAGGGTGCCATTCCCCCCGGCAGCAGCCCCACTGTTTACAAACCAGGTCATGTCCTGAATGGTGAGGCTTACTACGGCCGAGGAAGGCAGGTTGAGGCCGTTGTTGGCTGTGTAGGTGAAGCTGTCCGCTCCCGTATAGCCCGGTGGGGGCAAGTAGACGAAACTTCCATCCGATTGCACCGTCACGGTGCCACTCTGAGCGGTGGTAACGCCCACGCCGACGTTGGCCGTTGCGTTGTTGACCGCACTAACCACCTTCTGATCGCCCGTATCATTGACCAGTAATCCCGTACCGGCCAGTTGGGTATTGCTTACGTTGCCGGTGATGGTGTAGGAATTAGCTACGGCCGTAACGGGTGTACCCACCCGAACCGTGACGATGGCGGCATCCGTGGGGGGCGTGTTGGTAGCGGCCGTATAGCCGAACTGATCAAATCCAACGAAGCTGCCGGTAGGGGTGTAGGTGAAGGTGCCATTGGTCTGCATGAGGACCGTAGCCCCCTGATTGGAGGTGGCGGTATTTGACCCATTGGCGACTACGCTGGCAGGATTGGCTGAGGGGCCAAAGGCACTAACCGAGGTGGATGGCAAGCCAAAGTCGTTGGTCAGCACGCTGCTGCCATTGAAGGGCGTGCTAATCAGGCTTGTATAGCTATCCGGCCGGGCGAGGGCGGAGGTTTTCAGACTACCACTGACCAAGGTCGTATTGGCTGGCGCAGGACTGGTCAGGTTAACTCCCGTAGCGGTCGCGTCGCCAGAGTTGGTAATGGTCGTTGTATAAGTAAGTTTATCACCCGGGTTGATCTGACCATTGGCGTTGTTGTCACCGGTGAGTGAGACCGACAGGGTGCCCGTTATATTGGCGGCCTGGGGTACCAGTAGTTGAACGCTGGTTAAGGCCACGTTTTGCGATGCGCTTTGCCAGCGCAGAAACAGGTCCTGCCTCGGCTGAAGTTGTAGGCCAGTAATCGTGATCTGTCGCTGTTGGCTGGCAGGAGAACCTCTATCAGCCGTTGGTACAGTTGTCCACAAAAGCCCATCTGTTGACCAGTCGAGCGTAAGTGATGTATCAGTCACTAGGCTAGAAGGGAGCTGGAACTGGACCGACAGGGTGGTAATTGGCTGTCCGGCATCATTCCGAAAATGAGCTGTCAAACTCTTTCCATTCGGTAACCGGCTCCAGTTTGCCGGTAAATTATCGACTGTGCTCATCGGTGAAAATGACTGGACAGCAGAACCCGAAGCGGGAATGCTACGTTGCGCATTGGCTGAAAATGCAGCAAGCAGTAAGGCAATCCCCTGTGAAATGAGTAGAGGTTTAACCATGAACTCGAAAGGTTATTGAAATGAAAAAGTCAGTAACGAGGAACTGTTGTTTACACTTGTATTAATTGGAAGAGCAAGTGTTCATAGAGTGGTAGAAGGATAATCAATCAAATATATAAAGTAGAATATAAATTAAACAATTTTTAATTGTATTAAATGGTTGAAAAGTTTACTATATGTAACTAGGTGTTTTGTGATATATGAGGGATTAAGTTAAATAGACAGAGCTGCAATCGAGTAAGGCTCAGTTTGAGAGGCATAGACGCTTATTTATCCTACACAGGGTAAAGGACTACCCTGTAATTGCATCAACTCCCTGGAAAATGCTTATCTTAACTGATTCATTAGGCAAAGCTAAATGCGCGACAGGCCCGTAAGATATAAGCGATGGGAAGGTAAACAACCCCCTGACCGCATCTTAATCATTCGCTTACAAGCCATCGGTGATGTCATTATCACCTTTCCCTTTGTTCAGCAACTAAAAAATCAATATCCATTCACCAGCGTAGATTTTCTGACGCGCGCTGGTCAGGTAGAGGTTGTGGGGAATTTGCGGGCAGTCGACGAAGTGATCGCCTTCACAGATGCACAGAAAAGCTGGAAGCAATTACTAAGCTTACTGAGCTTGCTCCCAAAGCTATTAGTTAAACGATACAGTGTCGTGCTAGATTTGCAGATGACGTCCTATACCGCGTTAATCCGAAAACTACTGTTTCCCAGGGCCTTTGCTGAGTTTGAACGGTTTACGGCCTATACAGCGTCTGATAGAAATTTACAAGCGATAAACGCAAGTGGCTTACTGGATAGGTTTGATCATCCGTATCTTCAGTTGAAAGCAGACGATAATGCGCGGGCCATTCTGGTAGAAGGAGGGTGGGATGGTAAGAAGAAACTAGTAATTATTAACCCCGCAGGTGCATTTTCAAGTAGAAACTGGCCAGTAGAAAACTATAGTCAATTCGTACAAATCTGGTTAAGTGCTTATCCCGATTATCAGGTCATCGTATTAGGTACCTCGAAGCTAGCCGAAAAAGTAGCGCTGTTGCAGAAGTCGCTGGGTCATGCATTAATCAACCTGATTGGCCGAACTACGCTAGCCGAAGCCTTGAAAATTGTGGCTAAAGCCGACTTTATGCTATCTGAAGATTCTGGGTTATTGCATATGGCATGGGCTTTAAAAATACCCAGTATTGCTTTAATTGGCTCTACAGATAAAAATAGAAGCGCACAAAATGGTAGCCATATTGTCATCTTAAATTCAGATGATTTGCCTTGCGGTAATTGTATGGAAGCTACCTGTAAGTGGAATAACGTACCGCTTTGTCTTAGCCGATATTTGCCTGAGCAAGTTGTTACTATCGCTGAACAATTAGTACTACACAGATGAAAAAAAAGATTGCCTTTATTATCAAAGGTGGGGTAGGTGTGGGGTTTAAATTAGAGGGCTGTGTTTGGCTGGTTGAATTATGTGAATATATGGCTAAAGAATACGATTTGACTGTATTCTCTTTTGTTAAGGTCGATGATCAGTACCAGCCTAAAGGCTATAAAATCGTCAGTGCTCCTTCTAACAGTAGTGGAAGTACTATTTGGCAATTAAGCTATTTGATGTTACAGTTCATAAAGCTACACCGCCTGAAAAGATTTGACTTAATTCATGGATTCTGGGCCTACCCATCTGGACTAATGTCCTTAATGACCAGTAAACTGTTCAATATTAAATCTATACTAACATTTATTGGTAGTGAAACAGCTAATATTCCAGACATTCAATATGGGCTTTATCGGAACAGATATAAAAAACAGCTTATCCAGTTCATAGCTGCTCATGTGGATTGTATTGTTGCTCAAACCCAAAATCACGCGAAAAGAATCAAAGAAAATACACGATACAAGCGATTGGAAATTATTTCATTTGGAATAGATAACGGCAAATTCCCTGTTGCAGAAAAAATACTATCCAACCCTTACCAATTTCTTTATTTAGGCGATATAAACAGAGTAAAAGATTTGCCAACACTGCTCAGGACATTTAAGCTAATTAGTTCGCGAATAGAGGCTAAATTAGATATCGTTGGGCTTGACACACTAAAGGGCGAAATACAGGAACTGGTAAACGAGTCGGGCTTAAGCGATACAGTCAACTTCTACGGCCGCCAGTTGAATAATGAGCTAACCCCGTTTTTGCAAAAGGCGCATTTTTTATTGCTTACATCGCTTTCGGAAGCCCATGCGCTGGTAGCTAATGAAGCAATGGCTTCTGGCGTAGTTGTATGCGGAACTCGCGTAGGTATACTTGATGATTTGTCAGGTGAAATTACAACGGTGGTTGATGTAGGTAATGCTGAGGGTTTAGCGAATAAGGTATTTCAGCTAATCGAGAATCCTCAGAAATACCAGGAGCTTAGAGATAAAGGGATACAATGGAGTCAAGAACATGGACTGGAAAGTCAATGCGAGAAATATAGCCAATTGTATATGGAATTACTCAATTAATTTTGCCCGCTATTTATAAGCTATTGCATAGTTGCCCCTTCAATTTCAGGTTGCCGATACTTAAGCCAGAACTTCTGTAAAAACTTTAATTCTAATGGAAATGAAAAAATATTATTTTTGTACCTAAACGATGACAATCTAGAAATAAGGTTACGCTGATTTTGAGTTAGTTTAGCATCCTGAACGGTGGGGTAATAGGCATTTAATACTACTTCGAAGTTTCTAATTTTATTAATCATTTTGGCTGTTAACCAAGGCGTAAGTGGGTTTTTTCGTAAATCAAAGCTTTTCCATTCCTGCTCTAGCCAGTCGTCTAATTTTTCGGGAAAATGAAAACCTGTGGCTTTCACTCTTTCGTATAAATCACTGCCTTCAGTAAGTACCGGGCTATAGACATAAATAATTATTTCTGTATTTGAATTAGCTTCTTTTATTTTTTTTATAAATTCTATTTCATCGTCAATCATTTTCATCACGGCTTCGTCTGTTTCGGCAGGGAAACCTAATACAAATGAATATTCGGGAATAATACTGAACTTACCCATTCGTCGGGCAAATCGTACCATTTGATCAGCCGTTTGCGTACCTCCTTTATCAATCGCTTTAAGCGTATCTTCATTACCTGATTCTGCACCAAAGAAAATCATTTTGCAGCCCGATTTTTGCATCAGAGCCAGCGTATCGTCAGAAAATTTATCGACGGTATCAATCCGGGCTTCTCCCCACCAATTTATTTTTTCAGGTTCGACTAACTGGCAAAACTCCCGAATACGTTTTTCAGAAACAAAGAAATTATTGTCGCAAAACTCTATAGAATCGACTCCGTATGCGTCTTTAAGGTATTTTACTTCCTGATAAAGCCGCTCGGCCGAAAATCCTTTCCAACGGGCTTCGAAAATAGGGACAATTCCACAGAAAGAGCAGGTGAACGGACACCCAAAACTACTATGGTACAAAGATGTTTTTCGCCCCAAGTGTGTTTTGCCAAAGTAAGATTGTACAGGATAAAATTTTTCAAGTTCCTGATAGGGCAGCCTGGGCAGGTTATCCATATCAATAGTTTTTACTTTATGCGTAACAACTATTTTACTGTCTTCTCTAAAAATTAGATTATCAACCTGATGAAGATTTAAGTTCTGCTCCAACGCATCCAGTAAAGCTGGAAAAGCCAGGTCGCCAATGCCATTCACGATAAAATCTACATAACCAGATTCTATACAAACCTTATATTGGTTTGAAGCAAAATATCCTCCCCAAATCGTTATAATATCTGGATAGTCGTGTTTAATCTGCTTGGTAAACGGAATAGCCTGCCGAAGCTGCGGTCCGGGCATTACAGTACATCCGAAATAGCGAAAGCTACCCGTATCTAAATAATTTTTTATTGTCTCCCATGAATCTTTTTCACGATTTCCATCGACAATGACAAATTCATAGCTACCATATACAGACGCAGCAACTTGTAATATTGATAGTGGGATACGAGCTTTATATTTGGTGACAAACGGATTGAAAAGCAGTATTTTATTTTTTCTTTCCATAGCCATTAAATGCGCTACAACATCTGCTACAGGCATCGAAATAACCACCAGCCTGCATAATGTCAGTTCTAAATTTGTTGAATGTAGCAGAGTTCCATATCTGCTTTAAATTGTTCTGGTAAATGTTACCTACGGTTAAATTATAGCATCGTCCATGAGAAGGTATAACACTCCCGTCAGATTTAACCATTATATTATTAAATACATCATGACAGTATCGGCCCAGCAGCCTCTCAGGATGATTATAATAACTATCCAGTCCTTCCGAAGAGGCTATTTCTGGGCTGAAAAAAACCTTAAAGGGATAAGTAGTTTTTTTAATGTAATTAATATTAGCTAATAACTTATTCAAGTCTAGTTTAGAAAAATCTAACTCCTGAATATTACTAATCGTTGCTTTATAGAGATCACCATATTTTATATTATGAATTTCAGCTATGTGCTCATCAGTAAATTGCGTATGCATGAACCCGACTTTATAGATATTTTTAGTTTTGAAATAGTCCAGAAAATCAATCATACAGTCAATATTCCATTCGGTCAATGCGTAGATAAGCGTAATTTTAGGGCTATTTTTTAGCGAGCTGATTAATTCAATGCCTTCTATTGCTTTCTGAAATGACTTTTTATTCCCTCTGATTTCATTGTGAATATCCTGCGTCCCATCAAGTGAGACAAATAATTCATTTAGACCTGCATCGACAAGCTGCTGTGCTTTTTGTTTCAGGGTCAGTGCATTTGTGGTTACCGTAGTATATAAACCATGGGTATTTGCATAAGCTAACGACTCAATTAAATGGGGATAAATCAATGGTTCAGTAAAAGCATACCCAATTTTGGCTTTCGGAAAGTATATGGCAGTTTGATTGATAATATCTTTTATCAATTCGAGAGGCATATTTAGCGGTGTTGTTCCCACTAAATTTTGCGCGAATGTTGTATTCAGACTTTCTGTACCCACATCGCACATTTTGCAATGCAGATTGCAGATGTTATTGACCCCCAGGACAATCCACTTAGGTGAAAAAAAGTTGTGTTGTGGATACACTCGATGATTGAGCGATTGTATTTTTTGAATAAACATTGCTCATTAACGGCTAGAGGTTATTGTGAAAATATAATTCCATTCACCTTTGATCTTTTGCGCTACTGTTTTCTCCCAGTTCAAATTTGACTGTATTGCCAACTGGCTAATCTTATCGATATGACAATCTTCCGAGAGTACCATAATAGCGCGCCCATCCTTCGACAGGAATGAGGATAGTTGGGAGAATAGTTTCTGAAAATAATCAAAGTTTTTTCCACAGTACCAGGCCAGTTCTGCTTCTGACTGCGCATCTTGGGGATAGTAGGGAGGATTAATGACAATTAAATCGAAAGGAGTATATGTTATATCGTCAAATAAATCCGAATGTATTACTTCGATAGTGACTTCATTTAGTTTGGCATTTTGCTGAACAGCTTCACAGGCTTTTAGGCTGATGTCTGAGGCTGTAACAAATGCATTGCGTTTTGCCATTGCTACAGCTAGTAGTCCTGAGCCTGCTCCCAATTCCAGAGCTCTGAAATACTCAATCGTTAATGTATTGATATGATTAAGTAAAAACTCCGTACTAAAAAATAGAGTTGGGTGAAAAACACCGACGGGTATGTTTATCTTAATTTCGCCTATTTTTACTTGATGATCTTTCGATAAATAGAATTTTGTGTATGGAATCCACACCCATTTGCTAATTAGCTTTTTTATTTTCTTATCGAAATACATAGCAAATTATTTCTTTTGCAATGTTAGGATATAATAATCACCTATTCTATTTATTGGATAATAATCCTTTAGGGAATTTTCCAGCTTTTTTGCTATCTTGTATAACGTCGGATGCTGAACTGGGAAACTCTCTATATACGAAGGTGGAACAATTGTGCAAAGTCCTTCTAAGCTGACAAATCTAAAGTCATTTTTTAAGTAGTTGATAATTGAGGATGGTTTATGATACCAGCATAGAAAATCTACACCTTCTATACGCGCCTTCGCTCCTTTTTTGCTAAATAATCTTCGGAAGGCCATGCGAAAATTGCCTGTAAATACTTGCATAAACTCCCATAGGCAAAAGGGCGTTATAATCACTAATGTTATATAACCGCCTTTCTTTACTATACGTGGGAATGTCTCTAACACGTGCTCCAGGTTGTTGGCGCAGTTCAGACCACCAAAATTTGAGAAAACGCCATCGAACGGGCCCTGATCTGTGAGGTGATTTAAGTCAGTAAATGAGAGTTTTTCGACCGAGATTTTTTCTTCTAAACCTGCGTTTTGAATTTTATTCTTCAATTGATAGAGCATCCCTTCTGATAAATCAGTGGCATGAACATGATACCCTTTTCGAGCAAAATAAAGTGCATCATCGCCTGTGCCGGCATTTAATTCTAAAATTGAGCTGCCTTTTGTCAGGTGTTTTTCTAGGCTAGTTCTTGTACGTTCGCGTTTGTATTGAATAATGATATTTTGTCTGTACAGTTCATCGAAGATAATAGATTGCTTATCAAAGGCTTTTATAGTAGCTTCAGTATTTAAATCAGTATCCATGTTAGTAAGATTAAGTAAATATCTTTCCTGGTTAACGTATATGGGCTTTATTCTTATTGATTAGGATTTAGGCAGTAACAAGGGTTTCATTTTGAAGATGCAGAATTGCTCCCTTAGCCAAAGGTAGGGTAATTTTACAAAGAGGGTCGCTGGCGTTTTTTTCCAGTTTTTTATAAGGCGCTCTTTTCTATGAACCCAGTGTGTATATTGATGAAGTAAGCGATAGAAATGAGCTGGGTATTTTGCTTCATACATAACAGCCAGATCATCCGAGTCTTCCCAATTCTGCTTTTCCTGTAATTGCGTTTTTACTTTGTTATAAAAACCTGTGCCTGGCAATGGGTAGGAAACAGAAATACCCAAATCATCGGGTAAAAGTCTTTTTACCATAGCCAGAGTTTGTTGGATATCTTCCCACTCTTCACCCAAATAACCATACTGAAGAAAAAAGGCCACTTTTACCCCCTTATTCTTTAATAGCCGAGTTGATGCTTCAATTTCAGTCAGTGTGATTCCCTTGTCCATGGCGTCTAAAATTTTTTGAGAACCACTTTCTGCACCAATCCAAACTTCGTTAAGTCCAGCGTCGACTAATTCCTGTATGCTATCTTCCTTCAACAGTAAATCAGCTCTTGACTGAATTTTTAATTTTGGCTTCAGCTTTTTCCTTGTTAGCGCTTCCTTAAATTCATTAACCCAGCCTGGTTTAAGGCCGAATATGTCGTCACATATCCAGAAATGTACGGCTCCTTTGCTCATTAACAGGTTAATTTCATCGACTACCTTCTGTGGTGAACGAGAGTTATAGCGGTTTCCATAAATAGGTTTAGCACACCAGTTGCATTTAAAAGGGCACCCTCGGGTAGTGGCTATATTTAATGAAAAATACCCATGCGCTCCTTCCCAAATAGTTTTATAGTCTTTTAAATTAACCAGGTCCCAGGCTGGCATTGGGTATGTATCCAGGGCAGGAAGAGTATGCAATCTTGGTACTACTATGGTTTGTTCTCCTTTTTTGAAAGCAACTCCCTGAACACATTCCAGGTTAGTTAACTCCATTTTTAATAAGTCGAGCAGTGTTTGTTCGGGCTCACCCAATAGGACAACATCAGCCCCCGCCTGAAGATATTTATCGTAATGGTCGGTAGCATCGGCGCTGTTTACAAGTACTTTACATCCGGCGGCCTTGCCCAACCGAATAAAGTCCAGACATGCCTCTCGCATCACGCTGAGGCACATTTTGCTTAGGTAATTAAAATTGTCGTCTAGTATAACCAGATAGTCTGGTTTATAGGTACTTAGTTTATGGCTAATTTCTTCTGGAGACTTAATGAAGTTTGCGTCGAATACATCAACCTCAAAACCTGCCTCTCGAATAATGGCTGCTGCTAATATCGTTCCATAAGGAGGATACGGCTTTTGTGCTTCCCATTGCTTTTTGTCGAAGCGGTAGAAATAAGCATTAGTAAAGAGTATTTTTTTCATGGCTTACCTCTTAAATTTTGTTCCGCTCAATCTTTAAGAGATATTCTTTCATTATTTTAGGGTATTTGTCAGTTATGTGGGATTTGGCCACATGTTTCTGTAAGTCAATATAATACTGTGGTTGTTCAAATAGTAATGACTTAAACTTACGTCTACGTTTTCTGATAGAATAATTTAATAACCAGCTATCAAACCAATCGCCAAATTTATTGTTGAAAAAATATTCTACTATTTTTTGCGTTAACGGCTGCGATTTAGCTATATCAATGTCAATATGGTTGGTATAATTAGGGAAATATTTATTTGTCCATTTATTTTCTTTCTGCATAGTTTCATAGTAATGATAGCCTAATAAAGGAATTAAACTTTTTATTTCTATTGCTGTATAAAGACTCTGCTCATCGATATACAGATGGTTAACGTCTACTAAGTAATTATAACAAAAAAACTTTGAGCTATTTAACAGTGCTATTCTTCTGAACATACTACAGCAAAAATGCGCAATCCATAAACGATTTGCTGCCGTAATAATAAAATAATCAATATCGCTGTTTTTGTCTATACAATTTTTTGAAATTGAACCTGATAAAAATACTCCTCTTATATACGGGAAATGCCTAATGATTTTTATGATTAATTTGGCGGTTTTTAGATATTCTTCAGATCTCCTATTGCGTAACTTTCTTAATTGAATTATTTTATAATCTTCATGCAATGAGTAAAACTCTTCAAATTTGAATAACTTTTTTTCTGCAATTAGATTTAATAATATTTTGTCAAGTTCACAGTGGTCTATTATACCACGATCGTATATTTCCTGCTTGGTAAGCGGGTAGTTGAAAATATCAGAATAGGCTAATATATTCAGTATTGCCTGTTTATTATTTTCAGAAGTAGCTATTTCGTCGCTTAGTAAGTTCATAACCGTTTCTTGTTTAGGTTCAGGACACAGGCTTGAGTGGAACGGTTCTGGAATTGCTAGCTTATTTCATATCTAAGTAATATAATATCTAATATAAAGCCAATAAGCGAGTAGGTAAATAAAAGGTGTTTTTCTATTTTATAAATACCATAGTATTTATAGGAAATTTGATTTCTAAATAGTTCTACCTGATACCCTTCAGAATGTAATATGTATCGAAAAGTGTTCATAAGAGTAAAAGCTTTATTTATTCATATGGACAAGAATTTCGCCATATGTACCTATTACGGTACAGGTATAATGATGGTTGCGTTAAGGTGAATTTTAATCCTTTGTATCGGATAGTAGATAATTGAACCCGAGTGTAGCTGCTAATTTTAAATAATAATTTGGTTAAAGTACCTTCTTTTGTATTAACGTCTTGATTAATCGGAGTTGATCCCTATTTTTGTTGGTAATACCCGGATTTACCCCAACTTTATATGTTATGCTGAGTCGCGTTGCTAACTCTGTTTATTGGATGCACCGCTACATCGAACGTGCTGAAAACTACGCCCGTTTCATGAGTGTGAATTTCAATCTGGCTCTTGATTTGCCGCCCAATGTTAACCAGCAATGGGAACCTTTATTGACCGCAACGGCTGATAATGAGTCATTTAAAAAGTATTACTCAGAGCCTACACGCGAGAATGTTATTCAATTCATGACGTTCGATAAGCGCAACTCTAACTCGATAGTGTCGTGCCTGAGCGATGCCCGCGAAAACGCCCGGACTATACGGGAGGTGATCTCAAAAGAGATGTGGGAGCATTTGAACACGTTTTATCTGATGGTACGGGATACGTCGCCCAAGCAGCAGTGGGAGCAGTCGCAAACGCAGAATTTTTTTACAGAAATTCGGAATAGTATTCAGCTATTTTACGGAATTATCGATGCGACAATCACACGTAACGAAGCCTGGCACTTTGGCCGATTAGGGCGTTTTTTGGAAAGGGCCGATAAAACCTCCCGGTTTCTGGATGTTAAATACTTTACGTTGTTACCCGAAATAGAGTTGGTTGGCTCCACAATTGACTTAATGATCTGGTCGGCTGTGTTGAAATCTGTTAGTGCGTATAATATGCATCGTCAACAGTATCGTTCCTTAACTCCGGCTAGTATTGTTGAATTTCTGATTTTAGATAAAATGTTTCCACGGGCAGTGGCACACTGTATCCGCCAGGCTGAATTATCGCTTTACGAAATTTCGGGAAATAATATTACCCAGGGCTTTGGCAATTTAGCCGAACGTAAGCTGTCTAAGCTAAGAACCGATATTGAGTTCACTGAAACCGCCGATATCTTCAAAACAGGCTTGCACCAATACCTTGACAACTTCCAGACGCGCACGAACGCCATTGGTGATGCTATTTTTCAGACCTATTTTGATTTGAAGCCCATTGAAGTCTAATGATTGAATGATAGAATTGTTGAATGATTGAAAAGCTAACGCTTAACCCTATTCAATCATTCAACAATTCTATCATTCAATCATTAATAAAAGACTGGGAACGTCAGGGCTAAATAAGCCATGCCAGCTCGGTGGCGGAACCGATTATTGTCGGCAATGACATCACGGTTCTCGGTTTTTGTTTCGGTGACTAGCCATTGATAACCCAGCTTGACAGCCAGGCGTTGGGTAAGGTGAACACGGGCAAAAACTTCAGTGGCCAGGGTTCCTACATCGTTATCGCCTAGCAACCGCACATTAAAGTGGCTTGGCGATGACTTCTGGAATACGTTGTTA
This sequence comes from Spirosoma gilvum, assembly GCF_054776815.1. NCBI lineage: Bacteria > Pseudomonadati > Bacteroidota > Cytophagia > Cytophagales > Cytophagaceae > Spirosoma > Spirosoma gilvum. Next base: position 731,728 of record NZ_BAAHBH010000003.1, read on the forward strand.
CCCTGGAAATATACGTTTACGGAATCGGCTCCTGAAGCGGAGCGAAGGGCAAATTGGCCAGTTGAGGATTTATAACGACCTATTCGCGATTTCCCGATAGCTAACCCCAGTAGATCGGCGCTGGCTCCTAATTCAACTTTACCCAGATTGATTTGCGCCCGAATGCCAATATTGAGCGAAGTCATGCTTACGTAATCGTAGCGGATGGTATCAATGTTGTTTTCAATAAGTGGAGCCCCAATAGCCGCGAAGCCCGATTTGCCACGGGTCAGGCGGGCGGGGGCCGTATAGTAATTAAGGTTATCGCCATAAAATGCGCCCAACCGTGCTGTCCAGCCCAATGAAAATAATTTTCGTTCGCCCACATTGAGCATTTGATAGTAGGCAATTGATGGATTATAATGGTCGGTTGCATAAGCCATGCCCACATCATACCCACTACTAAGGCGAGCAGATACCGGCGACTGAGCAAAACTACATACGGAAATTAGGAACAAAAGAGGGGTCAGTACTTTATTCATGTAGGGAAATCCGGCGGTTCGAATAGTGAATTAAACAGTGTTCTTACATAACAATATAAGAACGTTAAGAATGTTATTTCTTGGTTATCTTAGTCTTATCAACCCAACACTGCTTCCTTTGTTGGCTTAAACTTCGACAAATTATACTGATTGTTGATTATTTACTCACATAGACCCCTTGCACTATGGAGCGTTTATCACTGATTTGTTTTATCAACAGCTTCTGAATGGGCTTCCAAAAGATGTAGCCCTCCAGCAAGCTAAACTGGAATTCTACCGAACAGCTTCCCGTTCGGACCAATTACCCAGTCAATGGGCTGGCCTTATTCTGATCGGTAAGGCTGATCCACTCCTTAATTCCTGGAAATGGATTTGGTTGTTTGGGGGTGCTAGCGTTGTTGTATGTATGGTATTGGGGAGGAAATGGTGGCGTGGTAAAGGAAGTACCGTAACTAAAGAACGATTGAACGAATCGACTTAATTTACGGTACTTCCTGCGCTTATTTCACCACTTTTACCACAACAGCACCCAAGGGAGGGAGATTCAGTTGAATCGACTGGGGGCGAGCATGCCAGGGTTGATCTTCGGTAGCAATTAAAGCCGTGTTTAAAACCCCACTTCCATAAAATTCGGTCGCGTCGCTATTGAAAATTTCCTTGTAAGATCCGGGAGCAGGTACACCTATCCGATAATGAGTGCGTGGAATAGGGGTCATATTGAGCACAATCAGGACCGTATCGTCGGGATTTTCACCCTTGCGGCAATAGGTAAGCACACTGTTTTCGCGGTCGGTTGTGTCGATCCACTCAAAACCATCAGCGCTGAAATTCCGCTCATGCAGACCAGGCTCTGTTCGGTAAAGCTGGTTAAGGGCTTTTACGCAGGCAGCCATACCTTTATGCATTGGGTACTCCAGCAGGTGCCAGTCGAGGCTGGCGCTAAACTTCCATTCGGACTTCTGCGCAAATTCGCCACCCATAAACAGCAGTTTGGAGCCTGGGTGGGTGAACATATACGAAAACAATAACCGCAGATTGGCAAAACGCTGCCATTCGTCACCTGGCATTTTACCTATCAACGAATGTTTTCCATACACAACCTCATCGTGTGACAAGGGTAGCATGAAGTTTTCGGTAAATGCGTAGATCGTACTGAACGTCAGCTCGTCCTGGTGGTGTTTGCGGTAGGTTGGATCGCGTTCGAAGTACCGCAGGGTGTCGTGCATCCAGCCCATCATCCACTTCATACCGAACCCTAATCCACCCGTATATACCGGACGCGATACACCCGGAAAAGCCGTTGATTCTTCAGCAACAGTTTGGGTATCCGGGAAGTCTTTATAGATCGCTTCGTTCAACTCTTTAAAGAGTGAAATCGCTTCCAGATTTTCACGTCCACCAAATATATTGGGTTCCCATTCGCCGGCATTGCGTGAGTAATCCAGATAGAGCATCGACGCGACTGCATCGACCCGCAGACCATCGGCATGGCAACGGTCGAGCCAGAACAAGGCGTTGCTAATCAGAAATGAGCGTACTTCGGGCCGGGCATAATTGAATACGTAGCTTTTCCAGTCGGGATGGTAGCCTTTACGCATGTCAGGGTGTTCGTACAGATGCGATCCGTCAAACTCGTATAACCCATGGGCATCACCCGGAAAGTGCGAGGGAACCCAATCCAGCAAGACGCCAATACCTGCCTGATGGAGACGTTCGATGAGCCGCATAAAATCCTGCGGTGTCCCGAAACGGCTACTGGGAGCATAGTACCCTGTGATCTGATAGCCCCAGGAAGGTTCATAAGGATACTGCATAACCGGCATGAACTCTACATGGGTAAAGCCCATTTCCTGTACGTATGGAACCAGCGCGTCGGCAATTTCGCCGTAGCTTAGTTCGCGTTCGGGATCGTTGGGGTCACGTCGCCAGGAAGACAAGTGCATTTCATAAACCGAAATGGGGGCGTTGAGTGCATTTTTTGCATAGCGACTTGCCATCCAGTCCTGATCCTGCCATTCGTAATAGGTGTCCCATATAACCGAAGCGGTCTTGGGCGCCAATTCCCAGAAATGAGCATAGGGGTCACTTTTTTCCAGCTCCCGGCCACTTTGGTGAATGATAAAGTATTTGTAGGGTTCGCCACGACCAATATGTGGGATGAATAGCTCCCAGATACCCGACGAATCCCAGCGAACACTCATCGGATGACTGCCTTTGTTCCAGCCGTTGAAATTGCCAATGATCGTTATAGAACGAGCTGATGGTGCCCAAACGGCGAAGTAAGTGCCAATTACCCCATTGTGCTCAACTACATGCGAGCCGAATTTCTCGTAGAGTTTATGATGCTTTCCGGATCGGAATAGGTAAATGTCGAAGTCGGTAAAGCGGGAATAAGGGCCGTTTGGTTGAGGGTGTTCAGCCGGAGCAGGTGGCGCTGGGGCTTCCTGCGCCTTTTTAGTTTTTGTCGCTTTCGTGGGAGTAGGGGTTTCCTGTTGGTCTGTGTCGGGAGTAGGAGACGTGGCCGTCGTTGTTTTTCGTTTTGCCATAGGTTCAACCTGATAAGCTTCCGTTAGTGAACGTAATCAGAGCCGGAAAGTTAGAAAAAAAGTAGGAGGGTCAAAGGCCTTCGCTTAGAATGTGAAAGAATCCAGCCCTGCGAAGTGGGTTTATTGACGATGGCTACGAAAATACACGAAACACAAAAGCCCAGCGAGAGCCGGGCCTTGTTGAGTATTGATAATCTATAATCTTATCGTCCAGTTTTGAAGGTAGCGATTCGGCGTACCGGGCGCGAAACAAAAGAGTCCATACCCAATATTCGTGAGCGTTCGTTGCTCAGCTTAGTGCGAATGTAGTTTGTCGTTTTCATCATATGTGTTGTATTCGGTTGTTACTTGTCAGATTTGATGCTGCAAAACTACCCGAATACAAAAGGCAGTACTATCCAGACTTGTTATCAGGTATCGTTTGGTCAATAACTAACAGCCTGAACGGGACGGGATGTAAAAACGAGTTTAGATAAAACCATTCCCAGGCTCCTGTCTGTTATCTATCCTGTAGTAATCCCGTTTGTAGCATCGAAATATGGGGCAGGTGATGGCCATCGCTCAGGCGGATTTTTTCGATTTCACGGATCACATCGATGATGCCTTTCAACGGGATTTTTACCCACGAAGGACGGTAACTGATTTCGTAGCCTAGTTCATACACAGCCTTTTCGAGCAGGTAGATCAGGAGCAGAAAATTGATTTCGCTGTTGTCTTTAAACAACGGATGCGGAGCCCCGAACACCTCGAAATAAGCATTCAGGAATGTATCGCGGATGAGGTAAAACCAACGATCCGATACCCGCTGCAAATGCTCGGGTCGTATCCCTTCTGTTTCAACCGAATTGAAGAGCTTGGCCGAAACCGCATAGTGATACGACCGAATCATACCCGCCACATCTTTCAGCGGAGAGTGTTTGATTTTGCGTTCCGTGATGCTGCTTTCGGGCTCCCCTTCAAAATCGATCATGACAAAATCGGAACCTGAGTGTTCTCTCGTTACGGCCAGGACCTGCCCCAAATGATAATCGCCATGGATGCGCACGCGTAGTGAGTCGAGCGGACGAATACGGAAGTCGGCAATGAACAGATCGATCATTTCTTTTGCTTCCATAAATACCCAGGCCAGTCGTTGGGCCTGCGGGTCGAGTTTGGTATAGTTGTCGATCAGGAGGTTGTATCGACGTTCGAGCAGGTCTTCGAAGCGTTTGATCAGAAATTCGCGGTACTCGTCCGTAAAAGGCTCTGGAGCAAAATCCGAATCAGCTCCCGGTTTGTAAAGCGCACAATGTAGCTCGCCCGTTCGCCGACCCAGCAATTCCACTTTATCAAATACATCTTCCCGAATGGCAAACATCCGGTTCGGCACACCATACAGAAAATCGTTGAGGTGGTCGCCGGTTTGCATCCACGAATCTTTATCATTTGGTACCATTCGCTGTACCATGCCCAGCGTAATATCAGGGCTGTCTGGCCGTTGCCAGATGATACTGCCGCCAAATGCCGGAATATGCGGAAAGCCGCTCTCATCCGTCAGAAACGCCACCATATCTACTTCGGGGTTGGTTTCCTGAAAGAGCTTACGGTAGAGCTTGAGAAAGTATTTTCCGCCAAAGCTCATGGCCGAGTTACTCGAGTCAACGGGTAACACATGCGAGCTAAGCGTATCGTCACCCTCGTCGAGCCCTTTCCCCCGGTTGAAGGTTAACTGGCCATCGGCCTGAGAGATGACCTGGTTCTGATAAATGGATTCGAATAAAGCCTGTCGGAACCGTTCGTCGTAAATGGCATCGATCAATTGCCCTTGCTGACCGCCTAAAATTACCTCGCCAATCCGGCCTTTTTCGGGAATATCAGCGAACTGAACGACGGTATGGTCAGTAATGAAGGAAACTGGCAACAAATAATTTTCAGGAATACCATCGGCATAATTTGCTTGTAGAATGAGCAGATAAGCCTTATCGCCATCGGCAAGTGAAAGAGTATGGATGGTTGGTATCGAAAAGCCGGTTTGGTGTCGGGCTTTCCCCGCAAACCACCGGCAGGTATTTACATAAGGAGGAAGTAAAGTATGGGTTAATGTGGACCAAAAGTTTGCATCCGAAGCCGCATCGGCCCAAGGAGTAGGAGAACTAATAGGTTGTGTAATCATAATAGGAAGGCGCAATCAAGGTAATGTCAGTTAGGGGTTACGAAACCGATGGCAAGACGCTACGGGGCAAAAAATTTCCTGAATATAGAATAAATTGATGCATTGTAAGTATAGAGAAGCTGGGATTCGAGTATTCAGAATCGATACGTGGATTGAGATAAATCGGCAAATTGTTGCCTTAAGCTATTTTGATCTTCACAGACAAAAAAATGAGCCGCATAGCAAAAAGCATGTGCTTAATAGGAAATATATTTGTCTTGTTAATCAGTCACTTATCAGCCCCACTGCCACCATGACTAATGTATATGACTTCCTGACCTACCAGCCGGAAATATACCGGCAGTTTACGGGCAAAGAGCTATTGATTGCGTATTACGATTGCCCTCAGTCGCAGCAGTTTGCCGATACATTTACACCGCACAGCTATCTGACATTTGTGTTAAGAGGAAAGAAGTGGATCCATCGGCAGGGTAAAACCTGGCTTTTTACGGAGGGGAATCTGGAATTTGTGAAAAAGGGGGGCTTGTTACAGGAATTATATTTAGGGGAGAAATTGCGGACGATAAATTTCTATGTTCACGATTCTTATTTGAAAAAACTGATCCAGCGCTTTCGGCAGTTCTATCGAGGGCAATCAATCACCATTCAGGCAACCGAACCCATTATCGAACTGGCCGTCAGTAGCACGACACTCGCTTTTGTGCAGACGATAGTAGGCTTTTTTGAGCAGGCCGTTCCTCCCACCGAACGTGAACTGGAAGAACGGTTTGAAGAATTCTTTTCATCCTTGCTTATCAACCCCAAAAATAAGGCATTGGTAGCCTATCTCTGTAGCCTGACCGATCGACCCCGGACATCGCTCTGCGACGTGATGGAGGCTAATTACATGTATAACCTCTCGCTCAGCGAATACGCCCGGATTTCTAATCGGAGTCTGGCTACGTTCAAACGAGAATTCGGTAGTCTCTTCAATGCCACGCCTGCCCAATGGTTGATGCAGAAACGACTGGCACATGCGCAAGCGCTGCTCAATACGACTGAAAAAAGTATTGCCGATATCGTATTTGAAAGCGGCTTTGAAAATGCGGCTCACTTTAGTCGGGTTTTCAAAGAGAAATTTGGCGCGTCGCCCCTAAACTATCGTAAACAGAAGCAGGCTATTTAGCGTGTATTGTAACAGCACTACGTGCCGATCATACTGGTAATACCGGTTACTAAGAGTTGCTTCCCTAGGAAACGATATTGTGTTTCCGTTTCCTGATTTTTTCGACTAACCCAATGGGCCTGCTTATCCAGTGTCTACGTAATTGCCAATTTCCCTTGTGAAAGCTGATGAGTAGCTTATGAACTCAGAAATCGACCATTGATCACACTCCCATCAACAATAAATTAAACCCTTTTTCCATGGAAACCTTAACGATCGCAAATTGGAAAGGTCAGCTTATTGACACGGAACATCCTGACTATCATAGTGTCCGGAAGGTATTTAATGGCATGATCGACAAATGTCCGTCGTTGATTGCTCGCTGTACGTGTGTTGACGATGTCGTAACGATGGTAAACTATGCTCGCGAGAAGAATCTGCTGGTATCGGTTCGGGGAGGGGGCCATAACGGTGCCGGACTGGGGGTTTGCGATGACGGGCTGGTTATTGATCTGTCGGGCATGAAGAAGGTGGAGGTCGATACGGAGAAGCAGACAGTTCGGGTTGAAGGAGGCTGTTTATTAAAGGAGTTGGATGCTGCTACACACGCCTATGGGCTGGTAGTGCCAACCGGGATCAACGGAACCACCGGAGTGGCGGGGTTGACGCTCGGTGGTGGGCTGGGCTACCTGACCCGCCACTGTGGACTAACCATCGACAATCTGCTCGAAGCTACGGTTGTATTGGCCGATGGCCGGGTTGTAAAAGCGTCAGCCGCGGAGCATGACGATTTGTTCTGGGCAATTCGGGGTGGTGGAGGAAACTTCGGAATCGTTACTTCCTTTCTGTTTAAAGCGTATCCGATTAGTACCGTACTAGCGGGGCCAATCCTGTATGAACTGGAGGATGCCAAAGAGATTATGCAGTGGTATCGGGAGTATATCAAAACGGCCCCCGATGTAATCAATGGCTGGTTTGCGTTTCTGGTTGTGCCACCGGGCCCACCGTTCCCTGAGCACTTACACCTAAAGAAAATGTGTGGTATCCTGTGGTGTTACAGCGGTCCGGCCGAAGAGGCCGATCATGTACTAGCGCCCATCCGGGCTGTTAAAACGCCTGCGCTGGATCTGGTCGGGCCTTTGCCGGTGCCCGTCTTACAAGGCATGTTCGACGCACTTGTTCCTCCGGGGGTACGTACGTACTGGAAAGCCGATTATGTCAATGAACTTACCGATGAAGCGATTGATATTCACCTGCAACATGCGAAGAAAATTCCGACCATGCTTTCGACCATGCACCTGTATCCCGTAAATGGGGCGGCTGCCCGCATAAGCAACGACGCAACAGCCTGGAGTTACCGGAATGCAACCTGGGCCATGGTGATTGTCGGGATTGATCCTGAGGCTGCCAACGATGAGCTGATTACCAACTGGGCCCGTAACTACTGGCAGGATTTGCATCCGCATGGTGCCGGTGGGGCTTATATCAATTTTATGATGGAAGAAGGCGAAGACCGCATAAAAGCGACCTACGGGCCTAACTATGACCGACTGGTAGCGATCAAAACCACGTATGATCCGACCAATTTCTTTCGGGTAAATCAGAATATCAGGCCTGTACGAGTTGAAACCGACTAACAGCATGGTTAGATCTGGGATGAAAAATATAACCGTTCACTCAATGGATTAGTGATTGTCTGTCAGGATGTTATAACTTAGATAGGCTTATGATTCAGCAACCTGCTCCACGCGCTCAACCCCACTCTATACGTAAAGCTGCTTAACCGGTGAGGAGTCCTGACCGGGATGGATACGACAAACGATCTGGTTTGCCGTACGGCTACTTCTTTGCCCAAATTTTCGGGGTAAAGAGAGCGCTATAGAACGCAATTACTGTTCACGTATATCTTAAATCGTTAAAATTTATGAAGCCAATTGATGATCCTCAATCGACACCCCGTCGGGAGTTTTTGGGCGCCCTGACCACCGGTATGGCTACGCTGGGTGTAGCTGCTTTGGTGAATCCCCAATCGGTACAGGCAGAGCCGTTGCTGGAAAGTAGTATGGATTCGGCCGATGCCTGGTTCAATACCATCAAAGGAAAGCATCGGGTTGTTTTTGACGCTACCCGTCCGCACGAAATTATGCCATTTGCCTGGCCACGGGTTTTTCTGCTCACGAACGGCGCTACCGGAACACCAGAGTCGGAGAACAGCGTAGTCGTTGTGTTACGGCACGATGCCATTCCCTATGCCTTTGAAGATCGCCTGTGGGAAAAATACAAGTTTGGCGACGTGTTCAAAGCCAACGACCCAGCCACGGGCAAACCGGCTATCCGAAATCCATTTGCCAAACCTAAACCGGGCGATTTCAACGTGCCAGGCGTGGGCGAAGTGGCGATTGGGATCAATGAGCTGCAGGCAAGTGGTGTGAAATTTTGTGTTTGCGATGTAGCCATGACCGTTTATAGCTCTGGCATAGCTCAGGGCATGAATATGAAACCGGAAGACATAAAGAAAGAGTGGCTGTCTGGCCTGTTGCCAGGTATTCAGGTTGTTCCGTCGGGTGTGTGGGCATTGGGACGGGCACAGGAGAAAGGCTGCGCTTACATTTTTGCCGGCTAACACACTGGTGGTCATTCAGTAGTCATTGATGGTCATTATATCGTCATTTGGTAGCATGCTCAACGCCACAGTTAATGACAAAATATGACTATCAATGACCACTAAATAACAATAAATGAGCAACGGAAAGATGACAGGTATGCATATTGTTGGCTTTCTATGTTCGATCCTAATTGGCCTGAGTTTGGGGCTGATGGGGGGAGGGGGCAGCATGCTTACCATTCCCGTGCTGGTCTATCTGCTGGGGGTTAACCCACTTGTATCAACGTCCTATTCCCTGTTTGTCGTAGGAACTACGTCATTGGTTGGAGCGGTCAATTATGTTCGAAAACGGCAGGTAAATTACCGGGCGGCTCTCCTGTTTGCGATACCTTCGTTTGTGGCTATCTTTTTTACGCGCCGTTACCTTATTCCAATTATTCCTGACCCTCTTTTTAACCATACACCTTATCAGATCAATAAGACCCTGGCGTTTATGCTGTTCTTTGCGGGGGTAATGCTCATCGCATCGCTATCCATGATTTTCAGACGAAATAGGCTTCAGGCCGATAAACCAGTCCGGTTTTATTACTACCCCTATACCGCTCTAGTTGGATTGCTGGCAGGTGTTTTGACAGGACTGGTCGGTGTCGGTGGAGGGTTTTTGATTATTCCGGCATTGGTTTTGCTCGGCGGTTTACCAATGAAACGAGCGGTTGGTACGTCGCTAGTGATCATCTCGGCCAACTCGTTCATTGGGTTCATAAGTGATAGCAAAGCTATAGCTATCAATTGGTCATTTCTCTTGTCGTTTACGGCATTTGCGGTAGTAGGCATCCTGATTGGATCGTATGTATCGCAGTTTATGATAGACTATCGACTGCGTAAGCTATTTGGCTGGATAATCTTTGGATTGAGTATTTACATTATTGGAAAAGAAGCCTTTACGCATCTCATCACATAGGATACCGGCCATACGCTCTTTGCTAAAAAGAATTAGCCCCCATCCAGCGGACAGAGGCTAACTTAATTGTCAGATGTGATAAAGAAACTATTGTACAGCAATCACCCGGCTGGCAACGGTAGGTTTGTGGGTTGAAAGGGTTACCGACTGCGTTGTGGTTTCGGCACCGTTCGTCACTTCCAGTTGGTAAACACCGTCTTCCAGTTCACTCAGATTTAACTGAGTCCGGTAAGCTTGTTCTTTTTTGCCCAAACGATAATTATACAGTACGCGGCCATCAGCGCTTTTTAAACGGATATCGACAGGTCCCCCCTTTTCTTTGTCAAGCGCAACATTGAGTTTGCCACTTACAGTGGTATAGATACCGGTTTTGAAGGTAGCTGCATGAGCGGCTTTGGTGCCGGGATTGGTTTCGGCAAACAGAGAAACTGTAGAAACAAGGCCCAGTGAAAGAGCTAATGCGAAGGATTTGATGTTCGTTTTCATTGTAGTATGTTGTTTATGTTTTGTTCGAAGCAGGTCGGGATATTCCCGATTGGTGAAACAAAGATATAGGCCGTGGATGGTACTATGTAATGCAAACTACTGGAACGGTTAGCCGATTGGATGAGTGGTTGGAAAATAGGGCCGATTGAGCAAACGGTCCAGTTGGATTGCTGGTCGTTAGCTTGCAACTTTGTTCAGCAATCTGTCTGAACATGACTTCATCAATCCATCATTTGGCGACTTCTTACCACGTACCAGCCCTGTTTTCTGGTGTTAAAAACCTTATTGCTGCCGAAAGTACCCGACATGGTGGAGTCAGTCCGGCCCCTTTTGCATCGCTCAATCTGGGTATTAATACCGCCGATGAGCCTATCAATGTAGAAGAGAACCGACGCCGTTTTTTTGCTGCAATTGGTGCCGATATAGACCACTTTGCTTCGTCGTATCAGGTGCATGGTACGGATGTTCTGTATGCTACCGAAGCGGGGCGCTATGATGGATATGATGCGCTTATCACGAATAAGCCAGGGCTGCTGGTTGGGGTAACGGTCGCCGATTGTGTACCTATTCTGATCTATGATTCCAGACATCAGGCTGTTGCGGCTATTCATGCAGGCTGGCGTGGAACAGCCGGGCAGATTGTATTAAAAACGCTGGCTCATATGCAGGAGCAATTTGGGACCGAGGCTGCCGATTGTTTTGCCTATGTTGGAACGTGCATTGATGAATGCTCCTTTGAAGTCGGCCCGGAAGTAGCCGACCAGTTTGAGGCCGCTTTCAAACGAAGAGATGAACAGACGGGTAAAAGTTTTATTGATCTCAAAAAGGCCAATGCACAACTTTTGCTCAAGTTCGGAATTCCTGAAGTACAGATCGAAATCTCTTCATTTTCAACAGTTACCAATAACAGGGATTATTTTTCCTACCGGGCCGAAAATGGAAATACAGGTCGGATGCTGGCCGTGGTTGGAATAAAAAGCAAACAAATCGTTGAGGGCGGAGTTATATAGCTGTTTTATTACTAATACTAGTGTTCACTCAACGATAAAAGTCATGGGAATCTTAGTGTCAATTTTAGTCGGTGCCGTAGCCGGTTGGCTGGCCGACCTTGTGTTCAGACGGTTTTCATTTTCATTGTTCGCTGAAATCCTGCTCGGTATCGCCGGTGGATTTGTCGGTGGCTGGATATTTGGCCGCGATGGCGGTCTAGTCGATCAGATCCTGACGGCTTTTGTAGGCGCTGTTATTATTCTGGGTATTGCCGCCTTAATCAAAGGGCGTAGCAGTACGGTTTAAAGAGACAGGATAGAAGGGAGGAAAGGAGAAAGGATTTGACTAACGCATTTCCTTTCTTCTTTCCTCCCTTCTCCTTTTCCCTTCTATTTCAATATCTGCCTCGAAATCACTACTTTCTGTATTTCGCTTGTTCCTTCGCCAATCGTACAGAGTTTGGCGTCCCGGTAAAATTTTTCGACCGGGAAATCTTTTATATAACCGTAACCGCCAAAAATCTGTACCGCTTCGTTGGCCACTCGTACGGCCGTTTCCGACGCAAATAATTTAGCCATAGCCGACTCTTTCGTAACGGATTTGCCGGTATCCTTGAGGTCGGCAGCCTGATAGGTGAGCAATTTGGCCGCTTCAATGTCGGTAGCCATATCGGCCAGTTTAAAACTGATGCCCTGAAAGTTTGCAATGGGCTGCCCGAACTGTTCCCGTTCTTTAGCATAGGCCAGCGCTGCGTCATAGGCTCCTATGGCAATGCCCAGACTTAGGGCGGCAATTGAAATGCGACCGCCGTCCAGCACTTTCAGCGACTGAACAAATCCATCGCCCACTTCTCCTAAGCGCTGACTGTCGGGAATCCGGCAATCCTCAAACAACATTTCGGCGGTTTCGGAAGCCCGCATACCTAGTTTGTCTTCTTTACGTCCGCCCGAAAAACCGGGCGTACCGCGTTCCACTACAAAGGCTGTTGCATTATGTTGGGTATTGGGTGGACCCGTACGGGCTATCACTACGGCTACATCGCTGCTTTTGCCGTGGGTAATAAAGTTTTTAGCCCCGTTAAGTACCCAATGATCGCCATCCCGGGTGGCGGTTGTCCGCATGTTGGCCGCATCAGAACCGGTGTTGGGCTCGGTTAGCCCCCAGGCGCCAAGCCATTCGCCGGTAGCCAACCGAGGCAGGTACGTTTGTTTCTGATTCTCGTTGCCGAACAATAGGATGTGGTTGGTGCATAGTGAGTTGTGAGCCGCCATTGACAGCCCAACCGATCCATCGACACGCGACAGTTCAACAATGGCCGTAACGTACTCGCGATAGCCTAATCCTGCCCCTCCATACTGCACTGGAACCAGCATGCCCATCAGGCCCTGTTCGCCCAGTTGATGAAACAAATCGGACGGGAAATGCTGGGCTTCATCCCATTGGCGACTATAGGGGCGGATGAGTCGTTCGCTTAGTTCACGTACGGATTGGGATATTAATTCTTGATTTTCTACAATTTCGTTTGTCATAAAAAAAAGTCGCGTGATGAAGCGATTCAATAGGAATTTAGGAAAAATACGGCGCTAAGGCAAGCCTTTTTTAGTACCGTATTAAGATCAATTTCTAGTCTGATTTTCAAGGGTATTTTGGAGAAATATGGTGCAAAAAGTGCGCTATGTTTACTATAAGATACCACTTTGGGTTATGTAGTAGCATACGGGTAATCAAAGAAACAGGCACTTAGGGGGCTATTGTTTAAAAATAAACCAATTGCCGATTAATCACTATTAAGTAGGGGGTAGGGGGAGTTATTAAAAAACTCCTATTTTTGTGACAACAGACATCAACAAAACGTCTATAAAATCTTCTGAAAAAATAAGCTAACTATACTTTATGAAATTAGCAGTAGTAGGAACCGGATACGTAGGTCTCGTTACAGGAACGTGTTTTGCTGAAACCGGCAATCAGGTTACGTGTGTTGACATTGATATTAGAAAAGTTGAGAAATTAAATAACGGTATTGTCCCTATTTATGAACCGGGTCTCGAAACGTTATTTCACCGTAATGTGGAAGAAGGCCGCTTGTCGTTCACCACTAACCTGGAAGAAGGTATCAAAGGCGCTGAGGTGATTTTCCTGGCTCTGCCAACTCCTCCTGGCGAAGACGGTTCTGCCGATCTGAAATATATTCTGAAAGTAGCCAGCGATCTTGGTCCTATTCTGAGCCAGTACGCCGTTATTGTTGATAAAAGTACGGTACCCGTTGGAACGGCCGAGAAAGTTCATGCCCATATTGCCGATAACGCCAAAGTTGATTTTGACGTGGTTTCGAACCCCGAATTTTTGCGGGAAGGCGTAGCCGTTGAAGACTTTATGAAGCCAGATCGGGTGGTAATTGGTACTCGGTCGGAACGGGCGAAGGGGGTAATGAACAAGCTGTATGCCCCATTGGTGCGTCAGGGAAACCCCGTCATTTTTATGGACGAACGGTCGGCCGAAATGACCAAATATGCAGCTAACGCGTTCCTGGCAACGAAAATTACCTTCATGAACGAAATTGCGAACCTGTGCGAACGGGCAGGCGCAAACGTCGATGATATTCGCCGGGGTATTGGTACCGATAGCCGGATTGGTAAGCGCTTCCTGTTTGCCGGTATCGGTTACGGCGGTAGCTGCTTCCCTAAAGATGTACAGGCGCTGGCTAAAACGGCTCAGGATTTCGACTATGATTTCAAAGTACTGAAGTCGGTCATGGAGGTAAACTATCAGCAGAAAACCAAGCTGATGCCGTTGATCCTGAATCACTTCGGTGGTGACCTGAAAGGAAAAACGATTGCTATTTGGGGGCTGGCGTTCAAACCATATACCGACGATATCCGCGAAGCTCCGGCTCTGGATAATATTCGGGTCTTACTGGACGCCGGTGCCAAAGTGACCGTTTATGACCCTGAAGCTATGGATAACGTACGCGACCAGATCGGTAACGCGATCACGTACGCCCACACGCAATATGCCGCACTCGACGATGCCGATGCGCTGGTAGTTATTACCGAATGGCCGTTGTTCCGTACGCCCGATTTCGAAAAGATGAACCTGCTGTTGAAGAACAAAGTCATTTTCGACGGCCGGAACGTATACGAACTAGACCAGATGCGGGAGCAGAATTACACCTATTATTCAATCGGTCGCGAGCCAATTCTGGCACCGGTTGAACAACCTGTTAAATAATGTATAATGAACAATGAATAGTGTATAATGCTATTTTAGCCATACATTGTACATTATTCATTCTACATTCACCTAAATGAAGCGTGTACTCATCACCGGCGGAGCCGGATTTCTGGGGTCGCATCTTTGCGATCGGTTTATTAAGGAAGGCTATCATGTGATTGCGATGGATAACCTCATCACCGGGGACATCCGCAACATCGAGCATTTATTCCATCTGCCCAATTTTGAATTTTATCACCACGATGTATCTAAGTTTATCCATGTACCGGGTCAACTGGATTACATTCTGCATTTTGCCTCGCCAGCCAGCCCGATCGATTATTTGAAAATACCCATCCAAACGCTGAAAGTAGGGTCGCTGGGAATTCACAACTGTTTAGGTTTAGCAAGGGTCAAAAATGCCCGGGTGCTGATTGCTTCTACATCGGAAGTCTATGGCGATCCAACAGTTCATCCTCAGAATGAGGAATATTGGGGAAATGTGAACCCAGTAGGGCCTCGGGGTGTGTACGACGAAGCCAAGCGATTCCAGGAAGCCATGACCATGGCCTATCATACCTATCATGGATTGGAAACACGTATCGTTCGGATTTTCAACACCTACGGACCCCGTATGCGGCTAAACGATGGCCGGGTATTGCCAGCCTTTATCGGGCAGGCCCTTCGTGGTGAAGATCTGACCGTATTTGGTGATGGTAGTCAGACCCGTTCGTTCTGCTATGTCGATGACCTGGTAGAAGGAATCTACCGGCTGCTCCTGAGCGATTACGCCTATCCGGTTAATGTCGGTAACCCGTCCGAAATTACCATTAAGGAGTTTGGCGAAGAAATCATCAAGCTTACCGGGACAACGCAGAAATTGGTCTTCAAAGAGTTGCCGAAGGATGATCCGAAGCAACGTCAGCCCGATATTACCAAAGCCAAGGCTATTCTGGGCTGGGAGCCAAAGGTCTCCAGGGAAGAGGGGCTGCGCATCACATACGATTATTTTAAGAGCCTCCCCGAAGAAGAGTTGTATCGGGCTGCTTATCACCGCGAGTTTGTGAAAAAGTAGACCATACCGGGTAGTCGGCTCTTTGGCAGTACCAGAAAAAATACCTACTTTTACTTAAGTAACTGCTTTGGCAGTACACCTTTAGCTGTCTAATAAAAACCTGCGGGCCAATTGCGCGCAGGTTTTTTTGTTACGCTTCGTTGATGGAATTGGCCGGAACGGATTGGGGCATTAGTAACGGCAGCGTAACCTGAAACCAGCCATCCTGTTCTTCAATGAGTGGTGGTGACTGATGCAGAAGTTTGTATTTGTCGGCAATGTTCGACAGCCCTACGCCGTTCGATTCAACCCGAATCCGTTTCCGTTGCAACGTATTTTCGACGATCAACTGTTGGGTATCTGTGGTTCGGATACGAATATGAAGTGGAGTTTGATGCAGCACGACATTATGCTTGACTGCATTTTCGACCAGAAGCTGTAGCGTCAGAGGGGGGAGTAATGAATCTTTATACGCTTCGTGCACATCGATTTCCAGTCGGACCGAATTGCCAAAGCGGGTTTTGAGCAGGTGAAAATACGAATGGATAAAGCTTAGTTCAACACCTAATGTAGTTAGTTCGGAGTCGTTGCTTCGTAACAGATAGCGGTACACTTTCGAGAGTTCATCGACAAATTCACCCGCCTGGCCAGGGTTTTCATCGATCAACGAAGAGAGGGTGTTGAGACCGTTAAATAGAAAGTGCGGGTTGATCTGGCTCTGTAAAGCCCGCATTTGCATTTCGGTTTTCTCCTGCTGCATTTTCTGTAATGCCAGATCCGCTTCCAGATATTCGCGATGGTGTTGCTCCCGTTCGCGTTCCAGTTCTTTTTCCAGAACGGCTTTATTGACCGCTTCCCGTCGGTGCCGATACGAAATACCTAACGAAAAAAAGATGAGATCGAGAACGACGCCCGTCTGAACGAACAAATCAGGATGCTGCCAGAAGGGTAGATCAACGCTAATATTTGGCGAATGAATCAGCAGGATGGTCGTGATGGCGTGGTTGACTAACAACGACGCCGTACCCGCCACAAAAAATCGCGCAACAATATCCTTCGACCGGAAAAACGAGTACACGATATAGGCACCAACCGATAGCAGGGCAAACCGAACCGGCTGAAGCAGGATGGTGTGCAGTTTGGTCTGCCAGAAATCCGTAAACAGATAGATGTAGGTCTTAACCACGCAATAAGCGACCAGCAATCCCTGAACAATGGCGATCCATCGAAGAAGTTTGGGCCGTTCTTTCAGATTGAGAAAGATTTTGGCTAACTCCAGGTAAAGGATATAGCCTGAGTAGGAAAGGATTAGCTTATAAAAATTGGAAATATTGTAAGGTAACGCAAAGTGGTTGATGGTGAAGTAAACCGCCCAGATCAGCGTGTACACCGAATAAATGCCATAGATGCGCTCGCGGTACATAAACCACTGCACCGAATTCGCCAACAACATGGCCAGTACCATGCCCAGAAAGAGCGGAGACCAGGCTTCGTACGTCATTAATTGAAATAGTTGGTTCTCAAGAGGGTAAACAAATATACGAAAACCAGCCTGTATTCATTTGCCCTCCGCTATTTAGCGGCTGATGGGGTGTATGATCGGCTCATAGTACGGGTTAGACTACAAGTCGACGGAAAAGTGCTCCACCGCTTCAATGACCTTCCAGCACAGTTCAGCGGGTTCTTTTCGCAGTTCACACAGTTGGCGCTGGATCGTAGGGGGTGGGTTGTTGTAGGTTTGTATCGTTCCTTAAGAAAAACCAAAAACAACAACGACTAATGAAAACGACTACCCAATTTGCAACCCTTGCCCTAACTATTCTTCTTTCGGCTACGTCGGCCTTTGCCCAACAACCCGTTCGTCGGACAGCAGTCAAACCAGCGGCTCGACCTTCTTCATCCGCTAGTCGGCCAGCCACCAGCCAGGCAGCTCGGCCAGCTACGGCTGCCCCTGCAACAGCTCGGCCACAACAGCAAGCGCCCGCTGCGGCTCCTGCACAGGAAGCGCCAGTAGCTCGTCAGGCCGAAACCCGTCCGCAGCCAGTAGCTCATTCGGCTCCGGCACACCCCCGTACAACTTACTCACGTGGGCATAAGAACGTGTACGTGAACCTGGGCCTTGGTTTAGCAACGTACTACGGTGGTGGTTTCCCGGTGGGTGTATCGGTTGAGGCCGACGTGAAAAACAACTTTTCGGTTGGTGGCTCTATCGATTACTACCACTACAATTACTATTACTCCAGCGGATATAACTTCGTTTATTTCGGTGCCCGTGGCTCGTATCACCTGGGCGAAGCCCTGAATGTACAATCGAACAGCTTCGACCCGTACATTGGCGCATCGCTGGGTTTCCGGTATGCAGGTTCAGGCTACTCAGACTACTATTACTACTCCAGCGGCTATAACAGTGGCGTTTGGGTAGGTCTCCACCTCGGTTCACGCTTTATGTTCAGCCCCAAAGTCGGCGCATTTGCTGAAGTAGGGTATGGTGTTTCGGCCGTCAAGCTAGGGCTAACCGCTAAATTTTAATGGACAAGTTTACCTTCCTCTAAAAACCAAAAACAACAAAGACAATGACAACAACACGACAACTCCGCACGATTTTCAGCGCTCAGCGCTCCCGGTTGCTGGGGATGGAGACGACAGTGGCCCGCCCAATACGGCGCACATCGGTCTTCACTACCGGCCGATAAACAGCATCCAACAGACAGAAAACGCAAAGCAGGAGCCTCTTTGAAGCTCCTGCTTTGCGTTTGAGTAAGCTGATTAAAAACCTACAGGTTCATTTTTGGGCAAGCTGTTTAACCAGGCGATCTTTAAACGCAAGTAGTTCGGCAGGCAGAGCTTGGCCATGATTTGTATAGACCGACTCCCTATAGCCCAGTGCTTTCAATGCTGAGCGTTCGCTCTCGGTGATATAAGCCGGATTCGCACCTTTGTCCAACAGCAAGTTGGCGATTTCCCATAGCTCATTATCGACGGCAAAAATCAGGGGCGATGTTTCAATAACGAGTTCATCGTAAGCAGGCTTGGCATTTGGATCGGCACCATGATCCAATAGCAACGCTACCTTTTTGGTTTTGTCATGGTGCTCATTGCCCGAGTACAAAGCGGTAAGCAGGAGGGGCTGCCCTTTTTCGTCTTTCATATTCGGGTTCGCTCCTTTCTTCAAAAACCAGTTCAGAAGCTCCGTTGGCCCTTCCATCACCCGAAAGGGCGTAGGTGTATGGAGGCTGTCTGTATTTTCGAACGTGGCCCCTTTGGCTATTAATAAGTCCATGCATTGAAGGATTTGCGGAGAAAGCGTCTGCGTGGCCTGAAAGGCGGCAAAATCTAGTAGAGTCGTATGCTCAACACCCGACTCATTAAGCTTCGGAAGTGGTTGCTGAAGAGCTACTTTCAGGTCGGCCACATTTAGGTTGGCAATAGCTGCGGCCACTTGCTGGCGGGCTTTATCCTGAAAATAGAAGGACCCATTTCCACGAGCGATATCTTCGGCTTCATACGACTTCTGTTTATAGTTAGAAATCAATGGGCTGACAGTCAGATTGAGCAAAACCAAAATGAGGGGAAGCCCACCAAGAACCATCGCCGTGGTTCGGGCAAACGAGTAGGGAAGGAGGTTTAACCCCGACAATAGAGCCAGATAAACAAAGCCCAGAAAGATAAGTCCAGCGGCCATACCTTTGCCAGCCGCATCCTGCTGCGAGGTAGAGGGAATTAGCACAAACAGGAGCAAGACGGAATAGATACCGACGATAACCCAGTTGATAAGTGTGATCGTTTTCATACCCCAAAGTACAGCCTTCCTGGCATGGCGGCCTACAGAGAATGTACAACGGGTAGTGTTCGGTGCTTAATTGACGACTCTGATGAACCAGTTGCCAAACCACCGGGGCAGATGACATTCTATTAAATACAGGCAACCCGAACGAATCCGGTTGCCTGTTTTAGAGAATCCTATAAAGTAACGTCGTGCAATGTTTAAAAACTGAATCCGGCCGTCAACTGCCATGCAGTTGTTTTCGAGGAAAACCGAATGTCGTTGGCCGGGTCCTTGTAGGTCATCGGGAAAATTTTAGATAGATTACCTTCCTGGCGGAGGTCGAGTTGAAGGCCGCCAAAGGTTACGCCAATACCTGCCTGATACCCGTAGGTAGCCTGTTTGGCTGTTTCACTCAGCGATTGAGCTGCATATTGTTGGAAAGAGTCGGATAGGCTGTTCGTTTCTGCAAGAGGTAATGAAACAACAGGACCGGCATTGATGCGCAAGGGGCCGAGCCGGAAACCGACGAGCAGGGGTAGGTCGAAGGTAGTTACCCTGACATTGACAGACTGCGTTGCCAACCCCTGCCGAATAATGTCGAACTGTCCGCCTTTTGACGACAGCATCAGTTCGGGCTGGACGAAGAACCGATTTCCAAATCGAACGAAAACGCCACCTACAATACCCGTAGAGCGGGACTGGTTTTGCTGGAAGAAATCATACACCACATTGCCGCCAGACAGCACAGGCATGCCGTTTTCCATCAGACGTGGTGTCGAAAAACTCAGATTATCTAATTGCGAAAAATTGGCGCCGATTTTCAGGCCGAAATGGACTTTTTTGCCCGGAGTCTGCGCCAGGGTGTGTGAAGTTGGCAGAATTGTTAAGCTAATCGTTACCAGGGTTGCGATCAATGCAGAGTAGTAGAGGGGTTTCATAAGAGGTGTTCGTATTTGTTTGGTCCAAAATTGGGCCGTAGACCACCTCATTGAAATCTGAATTCGCCTGAATTGCGGCTTTTGAGTTATGAATTGATCGAAGTTGGTTATGAATCAGGAAGGTAAAGGTAGATCCTGCGTCTGTCGGTTTATTCGGCAGATTTTCTGTTGAAGCATAACTTATATCGGCAGTCGCTGTTTGTCAGTCATAGTTGAGCGCAGCGTGACATTAACTTTATTGTTAATGTCACGCTGCGCTCGAATGGTTGATTTATAAACCACTGATGATGCGGGCAAAGATGTTGTTGAGTCGATTGACATCATAGCTCCCACTCCCGTCGTCGGTCACGTTGATGGTAATGTTGGATGTGCTCCCTGCGTTGGCCGTGGTCCGGGTAATCGTAACGCCCAGATTTAGTGTTGCATTGGCTCCGACCGACTCACCTCCATTGATAGCCAAACTTACCTGCTGATTGGCCACATTACTACTTATATGCCACTTGTTGTTCTGGACTATGACTGTACTGCCTCCCGATACATCGATACTGGTCAGCGTGTTATCGAAGCTGACGCTGTAGCCAGTGGGTACAGTGATAGTAATGACGATAGCCCCGCTGGAAACGGCTCCATTGACTTCCTGTACTTGAATGAGCAGCCCTTTACTCCCTCCGGCGGGGAAGTTGGCATCGGGCAGGCTCATAATGGCCGACAGATCGGGCCCAGCCAGGGCTGTTACACTCACCAGCGCCGATTGACTGCAAGCCCCCGAAGTAGCTACCACCGTAAACGTCTGTACTCCGGCGGTGGTCAGGCTGGCTGAGACGGCTGAACTGGCGGCTGACGAGGTGAGCAGAGCGGTGGCCGGGGCGCTCCACTGGTAGGTAGTGGCTCCCGTAGCGGTCAGGCTAATGGTTACACCTACATTGGCCATGGCGAGCGAGGCTCCCGCTGAGATGGATAATACCGTATTGGTCGAGACGGTCGTAGTAGCGGTTGCCGAACAGCCGTTGCTGGTAATGAGCGTCACCGAATAGAGTCCCGGTGTACTGACCGTAGCACTGTTGCCCGAGCTGCCGCCCTGTTGGTTCGCTCCCTGGCCGAACTGATAGGTGCTGGCTCCAGGGCTGGCCGTTAGGGTCACGGTCGTCTGGGCGCAGGTCAATGGGCCGTTGTTGGTCAGCTCGATGGTGGGCAGGCTGTTGACAGTGAGACTAAAGGCCGACGAGGTTAGACTGTTGCATGCCCCAGTGATCACTACCGAATAACTGCCTGCATCAGCGGTCTGCGTGGTTGGCAGGGTGAGGGTAGCCGAGGTCTGGCTGGCCAATAGCGTTTGATCTTTGTACCATTGGTAGGTGTAAGGCCCAGTGCCTGATACACTGACAGTGGCCGTGGCGGTTGCACCCACACACACGGCAGTATTCGATATAGGTTGAAGGGTAATTTCTATCGGGGCATTTACGGTTACCGAAAAGGGGAAATCGTCTGACGTACAACTGCCGTTCTTAACCGTTAGTATAAAATTATAGGTACCTGGACTAGTATTGGCTGGGATACTGATAGAAAAGGAGTTTGGCCCCAGCACGGCGTTATTAATCGCTGCGAAATTCGGCATTGCCTGACTTGCCCCTACCCGAACCGAGTACTGATTGGGGCTCTGCTGTGCATTGCTGTACTGTATGGTTAAGTTGGTACCGGTACAAATTGTCGGTACGGTTCCAATCGACAAAGAAACCGGGCCATTGGGACAGAGATCACAAACATCCCCAATTCCATCATGATCGGAATCTGCCTGATTGTGATTCGAAACGGATGGGCAGTTATCACAGGCGTCGCCGATCCCATCGTAGTCCGAATCTGCCTGAGTAGGATTGGCCACGGACACGCAATTATCACAGGTATCTCCAACTCCATCGCCATCGGAATCAATCTGAGCTGGATTGAAAATAAACGGACAGTTGTCAGTAGCATCAGGAATACCATCGCTATCGGAATCGGGCGGCAACTGCTGGATCTGAACACTGGTTGTCGTTGTAAACTGCAGACATCCACCCCTGGCAGGGATGGTATAGGTGATCGTATAGGTGTTGGGTGTGCTGCTGGCGGGCGTAATCTGACCAGTACTGGCATTGATGCTCAATCCAGAAGGACTGGCCGTATAGGTACCATTGACGGTGCCCGTTTGGGTTACAGTCACTGGCGCATGGTTGGTAAAGAAGGGTGAAGCTGTATAGGCAATGGTAGCGCTTGATGGCGTAGTGACGCTGAGGCTAAAGGCGGTGCTGGTCAGGCTGTTGCAGGCTCCGGTTATGACTACCGAATAGCTGCCCGCATCGGCGGTCTGGGCATTGGGAAGGTTTAGCGTAGCGGCCGTCTGGCTCTGAACCGGCGACCCATCTTTGTACCACTGATACGAATTGACCGTCCCCGTCAGCCCCACCGGTACCGACACACTACTGCCTGCGCACACCGCCGAACCGGATGCTGGGCTGAGGGTGAAAGCAACGGGGTAGTTGGGTGTCCCCTGAAACTCTACAGCTCCCATGTCCACCCGTCCGCCCCCAATGCGGGGGTTGCCTGCCAGGTCGGATTGGGGCAGGGCTGTCCCCGAGTAGGGGCCGGTGGCGGCTGTTTGGCTGTTGGGGTTACCCGCGTTGATGGCCGGGGCGCAGGCGTTGAGGGCCACGCTGGTGGTGCTCACAAAGGGTGAAGAGGTGGTTATGAGGTTGCCCGGTCCACTTAAATTCACATTGTTGTTGTTGTCCAGCAGACAATAGGTGGGCGTAAACGTACTTCCTTCTAAAGTTTTGGTGCCTCCATTTCCCCAGAACACACTGTTCGTTAGTGTCGCATTGCCTACAATGGCTCCACCAAAACCATTTGGAGCCTGATTACCCTGAAAGCTACAGGTAGCAACGCTGAGACTGCTGCCTGCATAAATGGCTCCTCCCCATTGAGAAACTGTATTATTGATAAAACTACTGTTAACCAATGCAGCGCTACCAAAGATTGCCCCACCGTTATTGGCCGTGTTGCTGGTGAAGCTACAGTTGGTCAGCGTGGGAATACTGCTGCCATCGTTGTGGATACCTCCTCCATTCCCAACAGCCTGATTACCCTGAAAGCTACAATTGGTAACGCTCAGATTACTGCTCGCATAAATGGCTCCACCAGATTGAGAAGCCGTGTTAGTACTAAAAAGACAATTTGTCAACGTAGCGTTACCAAAAATTGCCCCACCGTTAGTAGCCGTGTTACTGGTGAAGCTACAGTTGGTCAGCGTGGGAATACTGTTACCTATGTTGTTGATAGCCCCGCCATTGTATGCCTGATTACCCGTGAAACTACAGTTGATCAGCATGGGGCTGCTGTTCGAGTTATAGATGGCACCGCCACTCCCGCCGAAATCATTATTGTTGCCCCCAACGATGGCGAAACCATCAAGCATCGCACTGCTGTTGAGACCATTGTTGCTTATGAGGTGGTAGCTATTGTCACTACTGCTGCCTACAACCCCAATATCTCCACTCAGGGTGCTGCTACTGGGATTGCCCGAAACGGGGTTAATGGCAGGCCGGTCGCTGAGATTGTGCTCATTACCCGCAAAGCCGCCATAGATGGCTATACCGTTCTCCATATTGAAACTGATGCTGCGATCGGTTCCCGAGGTGGGTTTGTAGGTGCCCGAAGCTACCCAGATTTCGGTCAGGTTGTGCGTGCAGGTGTAGCTAAGTGCACTTTGCAGGTCGGTGAAGGCATCGGTCCAGCTTCCGCCGGTATTGGCTCCGCTGGCATTCGCCTTCACATACAACCGGGTTACATTGCACCCTTCAATCTGACAGGTAGCGCTGCAACCATCTCCACTGTTGGAGTTCTTATCATCACAGGTTTCGCCGAGGTCGGTGTCAATTATACCATCTCCGCAATAACCAAGCCGTCGGGTTTGAGCATCAGTGGCTGCCCGGCGTGGGACCATAGATATGGAGGTGTTAGCCTCAAAAAGCGATGCTTTCAGGTCTTCCAGGCTGGAGAAACCCTTGATCCGGGTCAGATCGGCTCCTTTCTGATTGATCAGTAAGGTCGGCACCGTCTGAACTTGCCACAGCTGGGAAATGGGGCGACCCTGAGGAGAATGAATGTCAATCCACGTTACGTCGTATTGACTTTGCATCGCCTTCTGAAAGGTCGGGTTCTGCTGTAGAGATGCCTCTAATCGCTGGCAGTACTGGCACGTTTCAGAATAGAAGATGAGGAGTTTGGGTTTGGCTGATGGACGAGCCAATGTCGGGATACTGATTATGAGCAGTAGGAAGGTGATTAGCAGAAGCCTGTCAGGCAGCAGATGGTTCAGAGAAAAAGTCTGGGTCGTCTTGGTCAGAAGCCGGGAACGGCTATTTTTTGAGGAAAAGGATTGTAGAGTGCTCATAGGGCTAATGGAAAATGAGTGAGTAATAAGGGCTGAAACAAGGTTGGTAAACTGGGTTAGCTACCCAGCCCGACAATCCTTTCTCACAGGAATGGGGTACTTTGGGGCCGAATTCGTAGAGCAAGGCATAGGTCTTATAGGTTAGGCGAAAAAAGGATGTAATCGATGTGTTGGCGGGTATCGAAATGGTAGCAGTTGTGCAATATCTGCCTGGCGGTATGCCCGTCGCGGTAGAGTAGCGTGGCCTGGCAGTAGGAAACGACATAGACACCCGCCTGTCCGGTCAGCGCCAGCGGATGCCGACTCCGAATGGGCAGGTGCGTCAGGTCGCTCAACCGCATTCGGAGCACGCCCGTCTTCCGTAACTCTTCCTGCCAGCTGGCCAGCAGCCGGGCTTTGGCCTGCCGCTCAGAAGAGCCGTTGGGGTGTTCGATGCGAATGCTGTCGGCCAGCAGTTGGTCCAGGGTAGCCGTATCGAGGTCAGCCTGGGCCGTCAGCGCCCGCTGGGCCAGTATCAGGTAGCTGGGTGGGGCAATGCTCAGCGGTTCGCTGGTTGGCGGGTCGGGGGCGGAACGGTGGCAGGCCAGCAGCCCCAGCAATAACAGAGAAGGTAACGGATTCATACGGGTTCTGGTGAGGGTACAAAACTGGTTGTGCGCTCACCAATCGCTGTGTAACAACCGACCAATCTTGTGTAGTATTTGGTCAGCCTGTGTAGTATTTGGTCAATTTGCGTCCAGGCCCCAATTTAAAGCCCAACCTGGCGGAGTACAGCCTGAAAACGGGGGTTGGCTCGAAACTGGACAAACAGCGGAGATACCTTCAGGTAGTTGGGGAGTTCACCGACGCGGGCACCCTGTTCGAGGGTTTGTAAACAGGCTTCGGACTCACCCAGTCCGGCCAGCACAATAGCCCGGTTAGGGAGTTGTTCGGGGGTGGTTGGCAGACTGTCCAGACAGGCTTTGGCCGCCGATTGCTGCCCAATCTGGCTCTGGCAGTAGGCCATCATCGCCCGGTACGAACGAACGGCTGGGTTGAGTCGATAGCACTTTGTGAATTCGGCCAATGCGAGCGCATACTCCTTTCGGTTAATGAAGTAAAAGCCCGTAGCCCAGTACCAGGAGGGCACCTGATGATGCAGTTGCTGACCTTCGGCAATGGCCGCCTGTGCCTCCTTGAACCGATGGGCATAACTTAGGTTGCCAATATGACCAATCAGAATAACCGGGTGGACCGGGTCAAGTTCTATAGCTTTGGTGCTGTAGCGGATAGCCTCGTCGAGCTTTCCAATGGACCGTAGCGAAATGCTGTACCAGTAATTGATTAGCGCATCGTTGGGCCGGAAGCGCAGGGCTATCTGGTAGGCCGTCAAGGCTTGTTCCCACTGATTCCGGGCTCGGTAGATATTGGCCAGCGTAGCATAAGCCATGCCGTTTTCGGCATCAAGTCGGATCGCCGTCAGCGCATTCGTTTCGGCTTTTTGCAGGTTCGGTACGCTGGGTCGGTACTCTTCCTCCGCAAACAGATAGTAAGTCTGGGCGCGGCTGGCGTAAGCATCGGCAAATAAACTATCCAGCTCAATGGCACGGGTAAACTCAAGCAGGCTGGCAACCAGTTCGGGCTCCGTGCGGGTACGCAGTAAAAATTGGCCTTTCAGGTAAGCATTATAGGCAGCGGGGTTTTGCGTGGGAACCTTGGCCGTCAGCTGATGAGACGAGTAGAGAGACTGGAGAAGCTGAGACGTTACCTGGCGTGCGATCTGATCCATAAAGCCCATGGCCTCTTTAGGGCTGCCTGTATACCGGTGGCTCCAAAGCGTCCGGTTCTGGCTGGCCAGCACCAATTCGACCATTACCTGCACGCGATTGGCTTCCAGGCGTATCCGACCCATTAGCAGATAGCGGGCCCCCAATTCGTGAGCGATCTGAGAAAGAGGCTGCCGAAGACGAGTATAGGGGCGGGTGGCCGTCTGCGAAATCAGGTTCAGTCCGTCAACATTCATTAATAGTTCATGAAGGGACTCGCTGATTCCCTCACTGTAGTACGCGCTACTATCCGGCCCTAGATGCTCAAAGGGTAACACCGCCAACGCGACGGGGGCATCCTCCATACTAGGCCATCGGTAGCGGTAAAGCCAGGCACCTAGACCCAGTATTATCAACAGACCAACCGCTACCAACCCCCACTTCTGGCGATTCGAAACCTTGGACGGAGTGGGTGGTACTACCGATGGAACACTGGATACAGCAGCATCCTCGCCGGGAGATATACTTAACTGTTTCCGAAACTCGCTGGGCGAGGAGCCAAATGTATCGGCGAAATAACGACTCAGCTCCTGTGAAGTGCCAAAACCCACCTGGTCGGCAATCTCCGTAACCCTGGCA
Source organism: Spirosoma gilvum (assembly GCF_054776815.1). Classification (NCBI taxonomy): domain Bacteria; kingdom Pseudomonadati; phylum Bacteroidota; class Cytophagia; order Cytophagales; family Cytophagaceae; genus Spirosoma; species Spirosoma gilvum. The sequence continues at coordinate 758,911 of NZ_BAAHBH010000003.1, forward strand.
TCCGTCGTTTCCAGCAGATGACGGGCCATAAGCAACCGTCGCTGGCGCACGAAGTGGGAAGGAGAAAGGCCGGTTTGCTGCTTGACAAGTCGGTTCATGGACGAGCGACTCAGGCCAATCTGTTGGGCAAGCTGATCCAGTGAGAAAGCTGGGTCGGTTAGCTGTTGATCAGTGAGTTGACTGAGCCGTTGAAAGAGGGTGGAGGAATCGGAAGTAGTCACGTTCGGTGGGCGTGCATTCAATTTATGGGGAGGAAAGTTATGCGTTTAGCCTCAAAAAGCCAGCAGGTATACCCCTATTTTCTTTGAACAGATTTAGTCAGGAAGGATACTGTAAATAAGGGTTCTTTTTATTTAGTAACATATATTGGCTCATTTGTCGATTTAAAGTCGCGAGTGGTAAAACAGAAATAGTCCATACTGCGTCTGTCGGTTCATTCGGCGGATTTTCCTGTTGAGACTTCTCTTTTGACAGTTGATGCATAACTCACTTCGGCAGGTGCTGCCTGGCTGCCACCTTTGTATCATCAAACCGGCAGCAACCGGCAATCAAAAGCCTCTTATAACCAAAAACAACAAATACTATGAACGCACGATTTTCCATCCGCTTTTTTACGTTTCTGGCGATCCTGTTCGTCGCTTCTTTATCGGCCTGTAAGAAATCAGGCACTGAGTTGAACCCCGATCTGGGTGCTCGGGTAGCTGGTACCTATACCTTCTCCGAATTGGCAACGGGTGGCCAAACCTATCCGGCCAGCGAAACGAATCTGAAAGGGACAATTACGGTAACGCGCCAGTCGGCTACGACAGTGTCGGTTAAAATGAACCTGTTGCTGAAGTCGAACAATGCGGTTTATGCCGATGATGCCGCCAGCAATGTATCGGTAGTCGAGACCGGCGGAACCGTTGAGCTGCGCTACAACAACAATGTGATTGCTAAAATTAATGGTAATAAACTTAGCGTGGAAGGCGAAGATGGTAGTGGTGAAGTCTTCACTATATCGGCCACCAAATAGGTTTCAGTAAGACACTATCTACACCAAAGGTTAGTTAAGGTATTAACAGCAAAAACCCCGTCGATTGGATTGACGGGGTTTTTCTATGGCTATACGTTTTAGTGATGACCACGGCCTGAGCCGCTTTTTTTGCCACCACCCGACTCTTTGTTGACCGTTGCCCAGGCCCGGCGTTCTGCTTCTTCGTGCGACACTCCCCGATCCTCGTATCCTTCCTCAATGTGTTCGGCCTGCCGTTTTTGCTTATCGGTATAGGCCGATTTGTCTCCTCGTGGCATAATCTAAACGTGTTTTGTTGAGTATCGGAAAAACCTGACAGAGAACGTTTTGTTTCGTATTGGCGAAGACAGTTAGGTAATGTGCATTCAGTACAGTGTAATTTAATTTTTCCAATGTTACAAACGAGAGCCTTCCCCGCGGTCTGTGTCCGCACAGACCGCTTGAGCGCCAGCCTGGTTTGCCTACCGGATGAACGTTCTGTGAGGACACAGAACGTGGAGGAGAAATGCAAGCAGACTTAAATTACAATGTATTCAGTACACTGTAAACTAAGTTTTCTTGTATTTTAGGTTTTCAGGATTGACCTTCACATACTGGCTGTTCATGGTATCTCTGGCTTTGTCCACCGTGAACTGCCAGTGAATCTTGACCTGCTTCTGATTGC